>NZ_JACJRU010000006.1 GCF_014697425.1 Nostoc sp. FACHB-110 | reverse complement strand
GCGGCGGAAGACCCAGAATTTGAAACTTTCTATACCAAAAACATTTTGCTGAACGAGGGTATCCGCGCTTGGATGGCTCCTCAAGACCAGCCCCACGAACAATTTATCTTCCCTGAAGAAGTACTGCCTCGTGGTAACGCTCTGTAATTTAGTGAATCAATAAATTCAGAGTCCTCCGCTTTTGAGCGGGGGATTTTTTATTTTGATTTAACTTCTAGAAATTCATGTGTTATATTGGTTGAAGGTTAAAGCCCAGAGTAATTACTCTGCCTTTTTGAAACTAAGACCGCTTAGGCAACAAGGAGGTGATGCCCATGATTGAAAGTAGTAAATGCATGGGTCATCAGGTTGCAGTTAGCCGGCTGTGCGCCGGGGCTGTACTCTAAAAGTTAGCCTTAGTTACACTGAGAAACTAAGTTAGCTCAAGTAGCTAGGCAAAGCTGGGAGTTCCTTCCGGCAGTCTGGTTGCAACCTGAAGACCCGCTAGACCGCTCTGATATTAGGTCAACTGATCTAAATCGGAGCGGATAGTTTTTTATGCAGAATTTTTAGGAAAGTTACCTTGAGCATCAAAATGCCAAGGAAAAATAGGCGAACTTGGTGAGCTAGAAAATCTAGCTTGATTGGTAGAAATTCAGATACTGGAAATTACTCAAAAATCTCCATGAGGGTTTTGTGGTATGGCACAATTACTGACTGAACCAGAAATTCAACAGCTGGCAAATCATCTATCAGGGTGGATTGTGGAAAATAGCCAGTTGCAGACAACTTTAACGTTCCCAGATTTTGTGACAGCAATCGAATTTGTGAATAAATTAGTAGAACCGGCTGAATCGGCTGGGCATCATCCAGATATAGAAATTTCTTATAACAAAGTCAAAGTCATACTGACAACTCATGATGCTGGTGGTTTAACCCAAAAAGACTTTGACTTAGCAACAGTCATTTCTCAAATCGTTTAAAAGTTAACGCCATATTCAGTCTATTTTGCTAAATAGGTGACTATAAATACTTTTAACCCTACTCTTACTGGCAGAAGACTGTGGCTGTGTTGTGACAGTTTAGGAGGCGATCGCACATAGCTTGTCATCTGGTGTTAATGCTTTATAATAATAAGCTATGAAGCTATGTTTTTTGCATAAGTTAATTACATCAATTTTTAACACCAAGTTAATTAGATATTAGCTTTGCGAAAACTAAAATTGTATTAGTCGCACTATACCTCATTAAAACATTTCAACAAAATGTCGTATGTTTGAGAGTAAGTGCTACGAAAACAATTCTCTATACAAGGTGTGAGGAGAAAAGAAAAAATGTCTAATCTCTTGTGGAAATCACTCGTGGTTAGCCCGGCAGTATTAGGAGCAACGCTACTAGTTTCAACAGCAGCGATGGCAGCTCCCAACGCAACCACTGAAGTTTCAACAACTGAAAAATCCGTTGCTGTAGAAGTTGCACAACCAGATGTTTTGGCACAAGCAACTCCAGCTAGCAATGACGCTCAAGTTTTAGACCAAGTTAATCGTTACAGCAACGAAGGCAAATCCAGCAGCACTCAGTCGCAAGTAACATCGGTTTCCCAATTTTCGGACGTACAACCAACAGACTGGGCATTCCAAGCATTACAATCCTTGGTTGAACGATATGGTTGTATTGCAGGTTATCCCAATGGTACTTTTCGTGGAAACCGCGCTCTGACACGTTACGAATTTGCGGCTGGTTTAAACGCTTGTTTGGATCGCGTCAATGAATTAATTGCTACAGCAACTGCTGACTTAGTAACTAAGCAAGATTTAGCAACCTTACAGCGCTTACAAGAAGAATTCTCCGCTGAACTAGCAACCTTGCGTGGTCGCGTTGATGCTTTAGAAGCACGCACAGCTGAATTGGAAGCTAACCAATTTTCTACTACCACCAAGTTAGTCGGTGAAGCAGTTTTCGCGGTCACTGATGCCTTTGGTGATAACACAGGTAGTGCTAACAACACCGTCTTCCAAGACAGAGTACGTTTAGGTTTACAAACCAGCTTCACAGGTAGAGACGTATTGACTACCCGTCTAGCTGCTAGCAACACCACACCTTTCAACATTCAAGATAATGTTGGCGGTCAGATCAACAATGCTTTTAGCGGAGAAGGTTTACAAACTTTCCAAGCTAATGGTGGCTCTACTGGCAACAGTGTCAAAATAGACAGACTAACCTACGAAGCCCCCATTGGCCCGGCTCAAGTTTACTTGTCTGCTGCTGGTGGTCAACACAGCCAGTACGCTGCTGTTAACAATCCTTACTTCTTTGACAAAACTGACGGTGGTAATGGCGCGTTATCTACCTTCTCGTCAGAAAACCCAATTTATCGGATTGGTGGCGGTTCCGGTATAGCTTTGAATATACCTTTTGGTCAAGGCGGCGGCATCTTAAAACCAAGCTCTATCACTGTAGGTTACTTGGCATCAGAAGCTAACACCCCAACTGGTAGTTCAGGTCTGTTCAATGGCAACTATGCTGCTTTAGGACAATTGAACTTTGGGATTGGCGATCGCATAGCGTTAGCTGCAACCTACGTTCATGGCTACAATGGTGCAGGCAGTTCCTTATTTGATGCAGGTGGTTTCAATGGTGCTAACGTTGCTTTAGTCGGTACTGAAGCAGCTAACAGACTCACTACCCCAACTTCTAGTAATTCTTTTGGTTTATCTGCTGCCTTCAGACCAAGTGACAAGTTGTCCATTAGCGGTTTCGTATCTTACCACGACGTTACCCCAGCAGGTGCTGGTAATGATTACGAAGCTTGGTCTTATGGTGCTGGTGTAGCTTTACCTGACTTTGGTAAACAAGGTAACGTGTTGGGTATTTTCGCTGGTGCAGTACCTTATGCTCTCAACCGTCCAGGCTTTGCTGGTAGAAACGGTGGAGACGTGCCATACCAAGTTGAAGGTTTCTACAAATACCGTGTATCTGATAACATTTCCATTACTCCTGGCGTAATCTGGTTAACTTCTCCTGGTCAGGGTAATAGCGATGACGCAATTATCGGTACTCTCCGCACCACCTTCACATTCTAAAAGGTTGAAAGACTTTACATAACTTTCAATTGAATTAAACCCCGCCAAGAAGCGGGGTTTTTTGTCTATAAATAGCAGAAAGACTAAAACCCCAGTAATTAACCGGAGTATACTAAAAGAAGGTAAGTTCGCCCTTGGCGTTCCTAAAGTTTAGGGTGAAGTATAAAGGTAATAAACATCAAATTTTATCCTTCAGACTACCTAACTGTGCCGAAAATCCTTTAGCATTTATCTTTAATTACCGCCTGTGGAACTATCGTGTAAATCAGAGTACGCAATCCTTGCGTTAATCGAAATGGCAACTCATTATGACAACGGCGAACCAATGCAAATTCGCCAAATCGCCGCCCAACAAAACATCCCCGACCGCTATCTAGAACAGTTGTTAGCGACTTTGCGACGTGGAGGAATTATCAAAAGCCAACGTGGTTCTAAAGGTGGCTATTTGCTCTCGCGGGAACCTTGGAAAATTACAATATATGAAGTTTTGGAATGCTTGGAAGGCTTAGATGTGAAAGTGTGCGAAGAGAGTGCCAGTCTCAAAAGTATAGACAGTGCTGTTGTGGATGAAGTTTGGCAAGAAGCACGTCAAGCTGCAAATTCTGTTTTACAAAACTACTCGCTTCAGGATCTTTGTGAAAAACGAGATGCTCGAAAGCAGTTGGATATTATGTACTACATCTAGTGTGTGGTCAATGGTCATTTGTCAATGGTCATTTGTGATTTGTCACGTTTGACCATAGACTATTGGCTTTTGATTATGGAATCTGGACTCATAACAAAGGAATATTATGCATATTGCTCGGAACATCACAGAACTTGTAGGTCGCACACCTTTAGTGCAGCTAAATCGCATTCCTCAGCAAGAGGGGTGTGTAGCACAAATAGTGGTGAAACTAGAGAGTATGAACCCGTCGGCATCAGTCAAAGACCGAATTGGCATTAGTATGATTGCGGCGGCAGAAGCAGAAGGGTTAATTTCTCCAGGAAAGACAGTATTAGTAGAACCAACTTCTGGTAATACCGGAATTGCCTTAGCAATGGTAGCCGCCGCCAAGGGTTATCGATTAGTTTTGACAATGCCCGATACTATGAGTGGTGAACGTCGAGCAATGCTGCGAGCTTATGGGGCAGAACTAGAACTCACTCCCGGAATTGAAGGAATGGGAGGCGCAATTCGCCGCGCCCAGGAGATAGTCAATAGTACGCCCTACTCTTATATGTTGCAGCAATTTCGCAATCCAGCGAATGCCAAAATTCATCGAGAAACTACAGCCGAGGAAATCTGGGAAGATACCGACGGTCAAGTAGATATGATTGTCGCAGGTGTAGGGACAGGTGGTACGATCTCTGGTGTAGCAGAAGTAATTAAAGCACGCAAACCGAGCTTTAAAGCGATCGCTGTTGAGCCTGCTAATAGCCCAGTATTATCTGGGGGAAAAGCAGGAGCGCATAAAATTCAAGGCATTGGCGCAGGCTTTATTCCTCAAGTGCTGAAAATGAAGTTCATTGATGAAGTGATTACCGTCAGTGATGATGATGCGATCGCATATAGTCGGCGGTTAGCCAGAGAAGAAGGACTATTGTCTGGTATTTCCAGTGGTGCAGCTTTATGTGCTGCTATTCGCGTTGCCCAGCGCCCAGAAAACGAAGGACGCTTGATTGTAATGATTCAGCCCAGTTTTGGAGAAAGGTATTTGAGTACACCATTGTTCCAAGACTTGGAAACCAAGATACCCACCAGCGTCTAGCTCACAATCAATTAGACTAATGGTTAACTCCAAGCATACTGATAACCACTACGAAACTCTCAAAATTAATCGTGATGCCAGCCAAGCGGAGATTAAGCAAGCTTATCGCCGCTTGGTTAAATTATTTCATCCTGATAGTAATCAAGAAACAGCAGATAAAAATGAAATTATCCGCATTAACGCGGCTTATGAAGTCTTAGGTGATAGTCAAAGTCGCCTAGATTACGATCAAAAACTCCAAGAAGAATCTCAAAATCGTCAACAACGTGCTGCATCCGCGCAAAAACATTATCAAGCCACTCGAAAATCGGGCAAAAATGCTGATGAACAAGTTGAAGAGTGGCTACGCTTAATCTATCAACCAGTCAACCGCATTTTAAGCGAGGTTCTTGATTCTTTAGAAGAACAAATAGAAGAACTAGCAGCCGATCCCTTTGATGATCAATTATTAGAAGAATTTCAAGAATATTTAGATACTTGTCGAGACGAAATTAAACAAGCTCAAGTCATTTTTCGCTCCCTGCCCAATCCTCCTAGTTTAGCGAGAACTGCGGCCCATCTCTACTACAGCCTCAATCAAGTAGCAGATGGCATAGAAGAATTTGCCTACTTTCCCCTTAGCTATGACGATCGCTATTTGCACACTGGGCAAGAAATGTTTCGTATAGCTACAAGATTACATTACGAAGCGCAAGATTCAGTTAAGCAATACAGATGAGAATTTGCATGGAAGTTTCTCATCAGGCGGAACACAGGGGAGCCAAATTTCTTCTGCTGGGTTTTTACCTTTGGCTGTAGCAGAAAATATGCGATCGCAGCCCGATATTTTCGAGAAAATCAGTCATATTGAAAATTTCTAGTCCGATATTTATTTATTTGATGGATACAAATATTACTCCCATCGCCACAGAGGAAGAAAGTAGTTTATCCTGAATAAAGTGAAAGATTAAGAAAGTTTAAAATTTTTTCCCAGTGTACTCATGCAATGTATCGTCAATCGCCGCGCTCAATTTTCGGCTAGTCATCGCTATTGGCTACCCGAACTGAGTGAAGCTGAGAATTTTGAGAAATTTGGTGCTGGCTCAAAATTTCCCGGACACGGACACAACTATGTTTTATTTATTTCTCTGGCTGGAGAATTAGATGAATATGGTATGGTGCTGAATTTGTCTGATGTCAAACAGGTAATTAAACGCGAAGTTACCAACCAGCTAGATTTTTCTTATCTCAATGATGTCTGGGCAGAATTTCAAGACACTCTACCCACCACGGAAAATATTGCACGGGTTATCTGGCGGCGGTTAGCACCCCACTTGCCTGTAGTCCGCGTACAGTTATTTGAACATCCTGAACTTTGGGCAGATTATATGGGAAACTCAATGGAAGCTTATCTCAGTATCAGTACTCACTTTAGCGCGGCTCATCGGCTGGCACATCCTGATCTCAGCTTAGAAGATAATACTGAGATTTACGGTAAATGTGCGCGGACTAACGGTCACGGACACAACTATCATTTAGAAGTGACTGTGAAAGGTGAAATTGATCAGCGCACTGGAATGATTGTTGATTTAGGTGCGTTGCAGCAAGTGATAGAAGATTATGTGGTGGAACCATTTGATCACACCTTTTTAAATAAGGATGTGCCTTATTTTGCCGAGGTTGTACCGACTGCGGAAAATATTGCGCTGTATATTAGTAATTTACTGCGATCGCCCATCCAAAATCTAGGAGCCAAGCTTTACAAAGTCAAACTCATCGAAAGCCCCAATAATTCCTGCGAAATCTACTGCACTGATGCAGAAGAAAATACTACTAATACAATCCAACAACAGCCAGTTTTAGTACGGATATAAGAGGTTGTTTTAAAAGTCTAATTTATTACTTTCCTTGGCGATTAGAAATCGCGCGCCATTGAGGGAGTCGGGGAACCCGCCCAACGCAATGGCTTGGCTACACAGACAAAACCCACCTTCGTGGGTTCAAAACCCTTGATTTTTCATGAGTCCGCGCAGGTGGTCACTGAGCTTGTCGAAGTGCGGACTTTGTTTGTGTAGTAGCGAATTATATTCGCCATTCGCCCAAAACTTTTAAAACATCCTGTAAATAGTAGAGACGCGAAAGCGAAATTTCGCGTCTCTACTTTTATTGGCGATTAATGCTAATCAACTCCGTCAAAATGCTATCTAAGCTACCATTAACTTGAATTTTTTCAATCTTCTCCGCAATTCGCTCTAGCACTTCCAATTCTTTCAAACGCAATGCGACGGGGTTATCTTCCATAACTTTGGCCGTATTTAACATACTGCGAGTTGCAGCAGTTTCTTCACGACGACGTACTACATTGGCTTGGGCTGCTTTTTCCGCTTCTACTACCTTGCTCAAGATGGTTTTAATTTCGCCAGGAAGAATAATATCTTTCACACCGACGGAATCTATTTCAATTCCGTAGTCGGCGGTTTTTTGACGAATGTATTCAAAAATACTCCTATCAATCGCACCTTTATCTTCTAATAACGCATCTAGGCTGCGTTCCCCGACTGCACCACGTAAGGCAAATTGTAGCTCCTTGTATAAGTAGCTAACAATATCGGATAAACCATTTTTAGCCCTGAGAGGATCAAGAATACGGAAACCAGCCGTTAAATTTAAGCGTAACGGTACTTTATCCTTAGATAGGATATCTTGACCAGATACTTCTAAAGTTTGCTGACGTAAATCAAAGACTTCTGTTTGCAAGGAACGTCCGAATATCCACCAAACGTGCTTCCCTGGTTGCAGTTGGGTTTGGAACTCTTGATTGATGTAGAGTAATCCCTGGTGTTGTGCTGGAACTTCGCAGATATGCAAAAAACTGCGGCTTAAAGCCAGAGTTTCTGGTAAACCTGAAACTAACTCAGCAATTAAACCAAATGGCAATGTTGCATCAGTGTTGATGTCAATCACTTCGACTTCCACACCTCGCCAAAATAATTTGCGACTGCATGGCTTGAGGATAGCTATTACTTTACCTTGATATCGAGCGATCGCAACTTGCTGATTTTGTAATTGCACTATCTCGCAATAAGCCGCGACAAACTCAGGATGTCTTTCAATCAATACATCTTCTAAAGGAAAATCTGGATTAGGGATAATTTGGCTGAGAGTGCGAACAGTCACATCTCTATCAACCGCCCAAAAAGCATACTCGCCTGATTCTAGCGGTTGTACAAAGTTATTCTGCACATACAGCAAACCAATTTCATACTCGGAAATGAGGAATTTTTTAATTCCATTCAAAGCAATTCCCCGTAGTTGTTGCACGAACTGGGCGGGTAATGTCAAGCTTTCGTTTAAGTTAAAAAGATGAGTTTCTACTTCAATAAAACCCCGCCAAAAAGCGCGAAGTTGATTTGGGGTAATACTCACCCAATTTTGACCACAGCGTACTAAAGCCGCTTGATTGAATGTAGTTCTTACTACTACAAGATATTCCTGTAATTCTGCACTGTGATTTCGCAGCAATAATTCTAAGTTTTCAATCTTAGCTTCTGGTTGGTTGAGGTCATAGGTTTTAACTTGCCAATGCTTACCAAAATATCTGTAAGTGCCAGGCTGCAAAATTTTCTTAAAATCACTGCGGTGATATAATATGCCAATTTCGTTAGGTTTGATATAAAAAGTTTTCCAGATAGTAATTTGCATAGATAACTTAGGCATTTGTCGCTGACGTAGAAGATTTGATAACAACATTGATAAGTTGCGCCTAGAAAGTTTACCTGGGTTATTTTCCAGCCAACTTTGCGTATATAGCTTTATGTATTACGGTTAATGCTGCCTCTGTAGTTATATATTACATATACTACATTATATTTTAAAACTCTGCAAATGTAGGTATTGACAGTTCAGTTGCGGGCAAATATATCTCCAAAACTGGATTAAGAGTGTTGCTACTTTCTTTAAACTACCCAAAGGTAATCTCAAAAAAGACAACAACCCTCAAATATGCCGTTCAGCTTGCCAACTGGAGGTAAACGAAGGACATACTCAAGTTGAGAAGAAAACATTTGCACAGGCTACTTTACTGTTACTACCAACATCACAAAGTAATGTTAATAGTTAACCTACAATGCAGAGTTTTGATTAAAGTTAAACTGGCTATCGTGACAGGATAGTGTCTTTTGACCCGGACAGGGTTTTTGGTGGCAGAAAGTGGATTTGAACCACTGATCTTCGGGTTAGAAGCCCAACGAGCTAACCAACTGCTCTATTCCGCAAATTTTGTCCTTATACCCGGACAGGGTGGTTAAAAGTACAGGACTCGAACCTGCAACCTATCGATTATAAGTCGATCGCTCTACCAGTGAGCTAACTTTCGGGTGTTTGATATAGGAATCGAACCTACGCCCAATTGATTGTTAGTCAATTGCTCTCCCACTGAGCTAATCAAACTATCGGGTAATGACCTCTTACTCTACGGTATACGCGCAATCCAGTGGTTGGCGCACCAGTCGGGCATAAAGAACCCGAACCATAGTAAAGCAGATGTATTATTACCTTGTAGTTTAATGTAGCATAGGTAAATTAAATTCCGCTTTTGTTAAAAATTAAGTTTTATTGAAGGCTAGTTGATTGATTGCGGTTGTGCGATCGCTAACGATAAGGCAAATTAATTAAATACAAATAAATTCCCCACGCTACAAGGGCAAACATCAAATTTAGTAAAAAGCGACTGGCAATAAATTGCAAAACATTTGGATATAAAAGCTGCGATACACGTAAAGGGCTAACAACTCTCGCTAACAAAAACCAGCCGAAAATAGAATTTCCTCCCAACATCAGAGCAAAGATTACTAGCCCTGTTTGCCAATAACGATGTTGCGGTGTACGCGCCGAAATTAAATTAATTGGGGGTTGACCTTGCACTTTACGCAGTAATTGTTCCAGCCGCCAAAACATCCATAACAAAAAAGGAAATAAACTATAACTCAACAGTTTTAGGGGTTCTGGATATCGCCAAGCAATCGAGAGAACATTTACCAAAGCGTGACAAACAATAGCATTTAGGAAAGTTTTGGCAATTGAAATTGGGCGGGGAGTAGGGATGTTCCTATTTTTAGAGAAATAAAACCCCAGGGCGTAACCCCAAGGTGCAGAAAACATAGCGTGGACTGGCGTGCCAATAGTACGGTCAATAAATGAGGCTGTACCACGGTAAAAGTAAATCCAGTTTTCTTCGGCGGTGAAGCCTAAAGCAACTGCAATAGTAAATAAAAAAACGGTGCTGGGGCGTAATTGATATTTACGTTGCAAATAGATTGTGGGAAGAACTACAGCAGCTAACTTACAGCCTTCTTCAATTGGGCCGATTTCTACCAGTTGTCTTAAGGTTACACCAACAAGCGATCGCTGATGTTGCCAACCTACAAACGAGTGAACAAGCGTTTCAAAACCCAATTCTAAATTAAGGGCAATAACACCAGATATTGCCCCAAAAACAAAGAACCATAGCAAACGTAAGTAAAAAGGAGCAAATGCAACCCGGCGATAGTAATAGCCTAAAAACAGCAGTGGTGGAATTACTGCCCACAGCAGTAAAGCTAAATTACTCACGCACCTGTGCAATTACAGTCCGGTGACGGGGGCTATTGCTAGTGATAGTAGGTGTGTGAAAACCAGCTTCTACAAGTGCTTGCCCAATATCCAAGCTGAAATACTCATCTAAATATGGTTCGGTACTTTTGAGCAACGTCAAAATGTAGGGCGGCATTTTTTTGTAAATTTCAGATTGAGGATTCATATCCATGATTGCCAAATGACCATCAGGACGCAACAGCCGCCGCGCTTCAGCAAAAATCTGGCGGGTGGGAACTTGGGGTAACTCATGGCAAAGCAAAAATATGGAAACTAAATCAAATGAGGCATCTGGTAGCCCTGTCGATTCAGCCGCCGCATGAACCCAATCTATATTTGCTTGTCGCTGTTGGGCGCGGTAATTAGCAACAGCTAAGAAATAAGGAGATAAATCTAAGCCTGTGATTTTGGCTTGGGGATAAACTTCCTGTAAAGAAAAAGTACTTAAACCTACACCACAGGCTAAGTCTAAAATATCTTGGGGCGAATTGGGCAGTTGTGCTTTGAGTATTTCATGATAACTTTGGCGCAGTTGAGCATCTCCTTTCGCTCCAGTATCCTGCCAAATTCCTGCATGAACAGTACGAGCTGCAACTTCTAACTCAAAAGCTGGTTTCCAACCAAGATTTCCGTCTTCGTAGGCGTGGAATTCATGGAAATAGTAATCTGGGTAGGAAACTTGAGGATTTTGAATTTGCGTTAAATCTGTAGACCAATCACGAGCTTGTAATTTCTCTACTTCTTTTGTCCAAGGTACGCCAATTCTTTCAGCACGTTTAATCATCATTTGGCGGGCTTGGTGCTTGGCGAGGTTCGCTAAAGGCTTGATTGCCAAAATGCCATTTACCAAGTTGACAGCCAAGTTAGGAGAATTTTGTACAGCAGCAGTCATAAGTTAATTTGCATTTAACAGCCTTTTTTAACTTATGACATAACTCCGGCAAGGGAGTCTAGCAATCGATTAAGTTGCGTCAAGTTTTGTTATTTTTTCAGCTATATAGCAATCTTGGGATATTTTTTAGCCCTCGATGATGCTGCGGTTTCCTGGGAAACAATCAGATGCTGTAGATTGAAACTATCAGGACTTACGCACAAGCTACGGAAAATCGAACCACAGAGGCGCAGAGTTCACGGAGAAATGAGAGTTTGAGAGATATTTTGCGTAAGTCCTAACTATATTGATTAAGTTCAGTGTACTTACCTATCAAAATAGTTGACAGACATCTACCCTAAGTTATAGCTTATGTAAATTACACAGCTTGATAGTTGGTTGTTTTCAGCAGTGTAAACATGAAACTCTCAATGACTACTATCTTTGTCAATTTATAAGGATACATTACATAAATTAAAAATTATGAAATTACATTTATCAGTATTTATCCAAGCATATGGATAAAATTTGTTCTGTTATAGCTACCCTAGTGCTACCGCAGATATCGGTTGGATTTTTGGCAAAGATGGCAACAATATAAAAATCATTATGCGTAGACAGGCAGCTTTATCTTTATTTCTAGGCGTATTAACAAGTTCTAGCTGCTTTATCTTCAGTGTAGCAGCTCAAGTTCCAGCTACTTCGCGGCAGTCCTCAATTGATAGTGAAGCTCAAGCTGCTAGTTGGTTTAAAGCCCATTACTCGCAGCCAGCCGCTTTACGGGCATTTGTACAGCGAATGCCGAAGGGCGGAGATATTCACAGTCATCTCAGTGGGGCTGTGTATGCAGAACATTATTTAGAGTGGGCTGCAACTGATGGGTATTGTGTGAATCCACAAGCGGGAACTTTAGTTGAACCCAAGGCTTGCAGTCAGGACAGTAGCTATTTTCCCGCCTCAGAATTGTTCAACCGAACATCTGTTTATGATTCCCTCATAAATCGTTGGTCTACTCGTAACCTCCAATTTGCCGGAAAATCGGGACACGACCAATTTTTTGAAGCGTTTGCGGGATTTGGGACAATATCCGATTCTGCCACCCGTCGGGATGATATGGTCGCGTCAGTAGCAAATCGGGCAGCTTCGCAGCATATTACCTATCTAGAGTTAATGCTGACTGTTCAGGGCAGTGAAGTGCGACAGCTAGGGCGTGAAGTGGGCTGGAATCAAGATTTACAAAAAATGCACGAGCTATTGCTCGCACGAGGATTAACAAAGCTAGTAACAATCGGTAGCCAGCAAATTGCGCAGTTGGAGAGTGAAGTTACGAAAACACTCGGTTGCGGCACTCCATCAGCACAGCCTGGATGTACAGTCACGGTGCGCTATTTGCAGCAAACCACAAGAACAAAATCACCTGTTGAAGTATTTGCTCAGTTAGCTTATGCTTTTGCATTGGCTTCATCGTCTAAGCAGGTAGTTGGGATCAATCTTGTTGCCCCAGAAGATAATCCGATCGCACTACGCGACTACACCCTACAAATGCAGATGCTACAATTTCTCAAACGTCAATATCCCAATGTTAAGGTTTCACTTCATGCCGGAGAGTTAACTTTGGGGTTAGTGCCAACTGAGCATTTACGTTTTCATATTCGGCAAGCTGTAGAAGTAGCACAGGCATCTCGCATTGGACATGGGGTAGATATTCTTTTTGAAGAGCGTCCTTTTGAGTTGATGAAGCAAATGCAACAACGCGGTGTGTTGGTTGAAATTTGCCTGACTAGTAATGAGGTGATTTTGAATGTCAAGGGAGATAATCATCCTTTTAGGGAGTATTGGAAGGCTGGAGTCCCAATGACCCTTGCTTCCGATGATGAAGGTATTTCTCGCATTGATTTGAGTAATGAGTATCTGTTAGCAGCAACCAGATATGGGCTAGGATATCAAGACCTCAAGCGACTGGCTCGCAATAGCTTAGAATATAGTTTCGCTCCGGGAAATAGTCTTTGGAAGTCGCCGGAATTTAAGACAATGGTTGGAGCTTGTGCCAGCGATACCCCTGGTAAAACATCTATTTCTGCTGAGTGTAGTGCTTTTTTACGGCAAAGCGATCGCGCGCGGATTCAATGGCAGTTAGAATCAGAATTTGCTCAGTTTGAGTCATTGCAAAATTGGCTTTGATCAACCTCTAATTTTCCTCAGGTTTGAAACCCCGACCAATGCTATCGCCCTCAAAGGCGGGCTTTTCAAGGGTAAGGTGTACAAAAATATAGCTTTCTCTTCCCCCACACCCCACACAAAACACCACTAACCCTGTTTTTTGCTCAATGCAAGGAAAAAGCAAAAAGAAAAAATTTCACACTTCACACTTCACACTTCACACTTCACACTTCACACTTCATACTTCATACTTCTCCTCTGTTCCCTTTAATTGTTTAAAAGGTCGATAATGTAAATAAATGTAAAAACTTCTCAGGCAGGTCAGATTTATTCATGCGCGTAATTTTGATGACTGGCAAAGGCGGTGTAGGAAAAACCTCCGTTGCTGCCGCTACGGGGCTGCGTTGTGCAGAACTAGGCTATCGCACACTAGTTTTGAGTACAGATCCGGCACACTCGTTAGCTGACAGTTTCGATCTGGAACTAGAACACGCACCCCGGCAAATTCGCCCTAACTTATGGGGTGCAGAACTTGATGCCCTGCAAGAACTCGAAGGCAACTGGGGTGCTGTCAAACGATACATTACTCAAGTTTTGCAGGCTCGGGGTTTAGAAGGAGTACAAGCGGAAGAATTGGCAATTTTACCAGGCATGGATGAAATTTTTAGCTTGGTGAGAATGAAACGCCACTACGATGAAGGGGATTTTGATGTATTAATTATTGATTCAGCCCCAACTGGCACAGCTTTACGCCTTTTGAGTTTACCGGAAGTTGGCGGTTGGTATATGCGCCGCTTTTACAAACCGTTTCAAAGCATCTCTGTAGCCTTGCGTCCTTTAGTTGAACCCATTTTTAAACCAATTGCTGGTTTTTCTTTGCCCGATAAAGAGGTTATGGATGCACCTTACGAGTTTTATGAACAAATAGAAGCTTTGGAAAAAGTCTTAACAGACAATACCCAAACTTCTGTGCGTCTGGTGACGAATCCCGAAAAAATGGTGATCAAAGAATCGCTACGCGCTCATGCCTATTTAAGTTTATATAATGTTGCCACTGATTTAGTCGTTGCTAATCGCATCATTCCTCCAGAAGTAGAAGATCCCTTCTTCCAAATTTGGAAACAAAATCAAGAGCAATATCGACAAGAAATTCATGAAAATTTTCATCCCTTACCAGTTAAAGAAGTACCTCTTTTCTCCGAGGAAATGTGTGGGTTAGCAGCTTTAGAACGTCTCAAAGACATTCTTTATCAAGATGAAGACCCCAGCCAAGTTTACTACAAAGAAACAACACTCAGAGTTGTACAAGAGGACAATCAATACAGTTTAGAACTGTATTTACCGGGGATTCCCAAAAATCAAATTCAACTGAGTAAAACAGGTGATGAATTAAACATTACTATTGGCAATCATCGCCGCAATCTCGTGCTGCCACAAGCATTAGCAGCACTCCAACCTGGTGGAGCTAAGATGGAAGATGATTATTTGAGAATTCGTTTTGTTGATAGTGCCAGAGTTTAGTTTTGCGTTTTTAATCACGTTTCAATAAATCCTAAAGTTTCCAGGTAGAGATATAAAAGTTTATATCTCTACTTTTTTATTACTATCGATAATAACTAATTAATTAAACTTTGCTTTACACGAAACTTGATTGAAAAAAGTCAATTGTTTGGGAACCTATGAAGAAAATAAATAATATAAATATATGTAACAGAAACATAAGAGTATTTACTGTATTTTGACCGTGGTTTTACTGTGGACAAAAAGATTGAAAAAAATTCACAATAATTTCAGATTTATGACTCACTATTTATTTTTCTGAAATTTATTAAATTTAACAGCAATGTCTTCAATAACTGATACAAACTTGTGGACAAAACAAAATCAAGAAGTTGTCTTACGGCGCATTATTAACCGGATTCGACAAACATTAGATATAAAAGAAATTCTCTCCACAACCACGGCAGAAGTACGGAATTTCCTGGGAACTGACCGAGTGATGATTTATCAGTTTCATACTGATGGTAGTGGCGAAGTTGTTGGTGAGTCAATTTACGAACATCGTTTACCTTCGCTATTGGGGCTAAATTTTCCGGCTGATGATATTCCACCACACGCGCGAGAACTGTTTGTTCGATGTAAGGTGCGTTCAATTGTGGATGTGGAGACGCAACAGATTGGTCATAGTTCAGTGACAATGTTGGCAACCGGAGAAATTCATCCCGAGAATATCCGTTATCGCCCTGTAGATCCTTGCCATGCGGAATATTTAACGGCAATGGGCGTAAAGTCTTGTATGGTAACACCGATTTTTGATGGCGATCAACTGTGGGGATTGCTGGTATCTCATCATTCGGCAGCAATTTCTCTTGCCGAAGCAGAGTTAGAAGTCATACAAATGGTAGTAGATCAATTATCGATCGCCATCGCCCACAGCAATCTGCTAGCGCAAACCCATGCTAAAGCGGAACGAGAAAGTTTAATTAATCGCATTGCGAGCTTACTGCATTCCCTACCTACCATTGTTCTGCAACCTGCCTTAGAAGAAACTGTCGCCGCTTTTCAAGGTTCTGGAGGTAGACTCTGCCTGAGAAATGAAGCTTTTCAACAGTCAAATGGTGGTGTGAAAAGCCTAGCCGAATGTTTAATTCCAGGTAGTAACTGCATTAAGGTTTATACCTGCGGAAAACAACCGGAAATTCCCGAAGATACGATCTATCCATTAATGGAGCAGTATAACGTCTGGCAAGAGCATTATAAATCAGGTAACTATGACGTTTGGGCGATCGCCGACATTTATCAAACTCCCAATTTGCGAGCTTTGCAACTAGCTTTTCAACCAACTAAAATTCGCAGTATCTTAATGATCCCACTCCAGTATCGTCAACAATTGGTGGGTTACTTAAGCATTTTCCGAGATGAAATCGATACCGAAACTCTCTGGGCTGGTAAAATTGATAGCGATCGCCGTCAATTATTTCCCCGGATGTCGTTTGATGTCTGGCGAGAATTCAAAAAAGCACAACCCCAGCAATGGCAAGAAACCGAAATTCAATTCGCCAGAGAAATTGCTCAACACTTTGCCTCAGCTATTCAACAACAAGAACTCTATCAACAAGTACAAGCTTTTAATCTGAATTTAGAACATCAAGTCAAAAGACGCACAGTTGATTTGCAACGCACTTATGAACAACAACAAGCGGTATTTGGTGTCATTGCCAAAATTCGTGAGTCTTTAAATACTGATACGATATTTCAAATCACCACCAAAGAAGTGTGTCAGTTACTCAAAGCAGATCGCGTTTCTGTTTATCGCTTTACGCCTGAGTGGGGTGGTGAATTTGTCGGCGACTTTGAAGCAACTAGCCCCAACTGGACAAATGAATCCAAAATTGCGGTCAATACAATTTGGAATGACACTTATCTCCAACAAACCGAGGGAGGCCGTTACCGCCACAATGAAACATTTGCGGTAGATGATATTTATAAAATGGGGTTTACCCAGTGTCATATCGAAAATTTGGAATATTACCAAATTCATGCTTTTGTTTTAGCACCGATATTTGTTGGGCAGAAACTTTGGGGGATACTTTGTACCTATCAACATTCCGGCCCCCGCGAATGGAAATCTTCAGAAGTCAACTTCCTCAGTCAAATTGCGGCCCAACTGGGAATCGCACTCCAACAAGCTGAGTTACTTATGCAAACTCAGCAGCAGGCGGCAGATTTACGCAAAGCCGCCGAACAACGGCAGATATTGTTTGAAGTCGTCAGCAAACTCAGAGAATCTTTAGATTTAGATACTATTTTTGCTGCTACGGCGCGTGAGGTGCGCCGCACCTTAAATGCCGATAGAGTTGTAGTTTACCGTTTTGATTCTGAGGCTGAATTAGATGATGGGGAAATAGTTTCAGAGGATATTTTGCCAGGGTTTATTTCTGGTATGTCTTTAAAAATTAGAGATACCTGCTTTAAGCAAAAATATGTTGCCTTTCATCGCCAAGGAAGAGTCCATGTGATTACAGATATTCATCATTCGGGACTCAATCTTTGTTATTTGAAAATGTTGGAGAGACTGCAAGTTCAAGCTAATTTAGTTGTACCTCTAGTCAAAGGGAATGAACTTTGGGGTTTGTTGTGTATTCATCAGTGCGCTCAACCTCGGGAATGGGAAGTTGTAGAAATTCAGTTTGCCACTCAAGTAGCAGCACAGCTTTCTGTAGCACTAGAGCAAGCTGATTTACTCACGAGAACGCAACAGCAAGCACAGCAATTGTCAGAAGCCTTACATGAATTACAAACAACCCAAACTCAACTCATCCAAACTGAAAAAATGTCTTCATTGGGTCAGTTAGTCGCGGGTGTAGCTCATGAAATTAACAATCCGGTAAATTTTATTTATGGAAATCTTGCTCATATTCGGGAATATACTGATGATTTGGTAAGTATGCTGCATCTGTATCAGCAGCATTATCCCCGGCCTCATCCAGAAATTTGCGATCGCGCCGAAACCATAGATTTAGAATTCCTGACTGAAGATATGCCAAAAACTTTATCTTCTATGCACATTGGTGTCGAACGCATTCGTCAAATTGTCATGTCCTTGCGTAATTTCTCCCGCCTGGATGAAGCTGAAATGAAGGTAGTAGATATTCATGAAGGCATTGATAGTACACTGTTGATTTTACAGCACCGCTTGAAATCAAAATCTGACAGTTTGAATATTGAAGTAGTCAAACAGTATGGTAACTTACCGTTGGTAGAGTGCTTTGCAGGGCAGCTAAATCAAGTATTTATGAATGTGTTGAGTAATGCGATCGATGCGTTTGAGTATCACCAAAACTCCATCGCCAATACCCATCAACATCAAATTACTATTCAGACAGCCAGCAGCAAGATGAAAGAAAATATGCCCAGCGTAGTCATTTCCATCAAAGATAATGGCTTAGGTATACCTGAAGCTGTCAAAAATCGCGTATTCGATCC
The DNA here is from genome assembly GCF_014697425.1 of Nostoc sp. FACHB-110. Lineage (GTDB taxonomy): Bacteria > Cyanobacteriota > Cyanobacteriia > Cyanobacteriales > Nostocaceae > Nostoc_B. The sequence goes on along the minus strand of NZ_JACJRU010000006.1, from coordinate 204,701 downwards.
ATTTTTTACTACTAAACCAGTAGGCAAGGGTACAGGCTTGGGGTTATCTATTAGTTATCAAATTGTCGTAGAAAAGCACGGTGGGACATTTAAATGTGAATCCCACGTAGGGTATGGCACAGAATTTCAGATTGAAATTCCGATTAAGCAAAGTATTCATACATAAACTGCTGCTAGTCTGGTAATATATCCAAATCAAAATTCAGAGTGAATGCTTGTATTGATAGTATTTGGCTAACTCGTCCCGCAACTACCATAGCACCGGAACTGATTGGCTGTACTCTAGTCAGACTCATGCCCGATGGCAGTATTGTGCGAGGAATGATAGTAGAAACAGAAGCATACACCCCTGAAGATCCAGCAATGCACGCTTATCGTGGAAAAACTAAGCGCAATCAGGTAATGTTTGGTGCGGCGGGTAAAGCTTATGTCTATTTAATTTATGGTATTTATCATTGTTTTAATGTGGTAACAGACCGAGATGGAGTTGCCAGTGCTGTACTTGTGCGCGCCCTTGAGTTAGATAAAATACCTACTTGGGTTGAACTGAAAGATACTTTAAAACCTCATCGAATTGCGGCTGGGCCTGGTAAACTTTGCCGTGCTTTGAAAATTGACTTGACATTAAATGCCACAGATTTACAGTTTGGTCAACCTTTATGGTTAGAACATCGCCCTCCAGAATTCCAACAACAGTTAGAAGCGGGACAGCTGAGTTTAATGCAAACTACCCGTATCGGTTTAACTAAAGGTGTAGATTTACCGTGGCGTTGGTATTTATTGAATAGTGCGGCTGTGTCTAAGAAATAACGGCTATACCGGAACTGCTGAGAAATTAAAAAGTCTTGTAATTTCCTCACGGCCTTGGTTGTTGCTATAACATTAGATGCGGCGCGTTACTGTTCGGGAGTGCAAAATGTCAAAACAGCGTGGTCAAAAAATCGCACCTACACCCATATCATCTGATATTGGGGTAGTTGACTTAATCAATAATTACTTCACAGCCTACAACTCAGCGCGTTTGCGGGAAGTTTGCCAACTATTAAGTAAAGATGTATTTCAAGATGGCGTGACGGTGGGAGTTAGTCTTTCTGGGGCGATGACACCAGCCGGATTTGGGGTTTCAGCACTAGCTCCCTTAATTCGCAATGGTTTTATCGACTGGATGATTAGCACTGGGGCGAATTTATACCATGATATGCATTATGGCTTAGGCTTTGAATTATTCGCTGGTAATCCCTTTGTGGATGATGTCAAACTGCGTGAAGAAGGCACTATCCGCATTTATGACATTGTATTTGGCTACGATGTATTATTAGAAACCGATGCGTTCATTCGCAAAATTTTGCAAGCCGAACCTTTTCAAAAGCGGATGGGAACAGCAGAATTTCACTATCTTTTAGGTAAGTATGTCCGGGAAGTGGAAAAACAATTGGGTGTGCAGCATTCTTGCTTGCTGGCTACAGCTTATGAGTGTGGCGTACCAATTTACACATCTTCACCTGGGGATAGTTCCATTGGGATGAACGTTGCGGCGTTGGCGTTAGAAGGTTCGCAATTAATCTTAGACCCAGCAATTGATGTGAACGAGACAGCTGCGATCGCCTACAATGCTAGAGAGGAAAATGGTAAAAGCGCGGCGGTGATTCTTGGTGGTGGTAGTCCCAAGAATTTCTTACTGCAAACTCAACCACAAATTCATGAAGTACTAGGTTTAGAAGAACGCGGACATGATTTCTTTGTCCAGTTTACAGATGCACGTCCTGATACTGGTGGTTTGTCGGGGGCGACTCCATCAGAAGCGGTTAGCTGGGGTAAGATTGACCCAGAAGAATTACCCAGCACCATTGTTTGTTATACCGATAGCACAATTGCTTTACCATTAGTCACAGCATATACATTAAATCAATGTTCGCCTCGTCCGTTAAAACGGTTGTACGATCAGCGAGAAGCAATCTTCAGCAAACTGCAAAAAGATTACTTAGCCGCTAAAACGCAATCATCCTCTCAAGTACCTGCTGCTGTAGCCGAAGAAGCAGCGCAAGGTGTAGCAACTTATCCTTGTGGTAGATTGATTCCGAATCATCAGTAAATAAAAAGGTAAAAGTCAAAAGGTAAAAGTCAAAATTTCAAAACTTTTGCCTTTTTACTTTTTACTTTTTCCTTGTAAAAGGTAAGTTGTAATTTTTTGCTGATTGGAAATGACAATTTCATCCTGTTTTTCTAGCACAAATTCATCGCGGATTTGGGCGTAAGCAGAGGAGGTTACTTGGATAGTATCAGCTAAACTTTGTCCTTCTACGGATCTGGCAATATTAATAGTATCCATTAAACCATTGGCTGCGGCTGTGATAGTTCCCGTGTGGATACCGATGCAGAGTTTGAGATTTTGTTGATTTTCTTGATTAAATTTAGCGATCGCAGCTTGCATATCCAAGGCCATTCGCGCTATTGCTTGGGTATGATCTTGGCGTTTTTTCGGTAATCCACCAATCACTACATAAGCTTCATTAATCGTTTGGACTTTTTCTAAACCATACTGAGTGCAAAGACGGTCAAAAGCAGCAAAAATCGGACTGAGTAAATTCACCATTTGCATCGCACTGCTTAAAGTCACAATTTCATTTAAGCCGACGATATCTGCACATAAAACAGTGATATTAATTTCATCAGCTGCTGCGCTAGCTATTTCTGGTTGTAAAGTGTCAGTTACAAATGCTGGTATTTTTGTTTGCCATAGTTTTTCTGTTTTCTCTTGCTGATGCTGCAAGGCTGCTTCTATTTCTACTTTTTGAGTAATGTTGCGAAAAATCCCGCGAGTGGCTACTGGCTTACCATGAACAAATTTACAGTTAACATTACCTTCTAAAAACACTGTTTGACCATTTTTGCCAATAAAAGCCGTTTGCACGTTTTCTAATTGTTCTCCTGACATTAAACGATAAAACATTTGCCGACAGTGTTCTTTAAAATCAGGATGAATAATATCAAAAATATTTAGTTTGGCAACTTCATTATCAGTATAACCGAGAGTTTTACACCATGCTTTATTAACATATAAAAACTTACCATAAGGATTAACAGATTGAATTAAATCATTCGCATTTTCGCATATATCCCGATATCGATATTCACTTTCTAGCAAATCCTCTTCGGCTTGTTTCCGTTTCATAAATTGCGAGATTTGATTACCAACTGAACCCATCATTTGCAATAAATCTGTATCTTTTGGCTGCAAATCTCGGCTAAAAAATGTCATCACTCCTAATATTTTATTGTCATCTAAAATTGGAAATCCAAATGCCGAACGTAACCCAGCAACTCTAGCAGTTGACTGACGCTGTGAGTCTTCATAATCCGATAGATTTTGAATCCATAAGGGAGAATTTTTACTCCAAATCTGCCCAGGTAATCCTATACCAGATTGATATGTAGTTTGCCATGTCACTGCTTTAAATTCACGCACAGATACGAGTCGGCTAGAATAAATTTCTACACACCTTAATACAGCATTTTCATTATCTTCTGGCGCATGGGTACTGATATATTGGTTAGTTGTCCATAACTCACCTACATCCCACTCTAAACTTTGACAGATAGCTTGCAATATTTGTGGCATTGCCTGTTTAATATTTTGTGATTCTGAGAGAATGCGCGTAATTGCATATTGGGCATTAATCCTTTGTTCCCGACTTTGACGACCAGTAATATCTCGACCAATGTAAATAATGTCTTCTAAAATTTCATTTTTTTTCTGCATCACAGCGCAAGAAAAGGCTATTAAAACTTTTTCACCAGTTTTCTTGCGACAGACTACTTCAAAGTTTTGTAAATCACGATTGATTTTACTGTAGTGATTAAGAATTCTCAGTAACAAAAAATTGTCATCAAATATTAAAGATATTGGTTGATTAATTAATTCTGCTTCTGTAAAGTTAAATAATTTTTGAGCGGCTGGATTTACTCTTTTAATTTTTCCAGAATTACTAGTTACCAATAAAGCATCTGCCATTGAATGGATAACCGTATCCATATAATTTTTATATGCAACTAATGTCATGGAGAGAATACTAGCTGCATTTGTTAGTTTGGATATATTTTGATTATTGGTGATGATATGGGTTACGTCTTCCAGGAAAATAATCAATTTGGCATCATCAATATTTTCGCTAATTTCCCTAGTAATATAAATATTGATATAAATTGTGTTTTGATGCTCAAAATCGCGTTTAATCTCTGTTAATTCAAAGGTCTCTTGTTGACCTTGCAAAATAGATTGCAAAACATCTTCTAAGCCAGCTAATTCAGGAAAACCCACGCGAATATCTCTACCTACTTTTACCTCTTCAGGTAGAAATGCCAGGCAATGTGCCTGTTGAGATTTATCTAAAAGGCAAAAATTACGATCTATTTCTAAGTGTTCAAATTTACGTAAAGTGGAATATTTATTGAAGATTTGCTCTACTACCTCGTATTTCATTATAACTTCAGGTAAAGGATGCAATTATTTTGACAATGGCTTTTCCAGAAACACAGCATTACCAAGGGAACAACTAGAGACTGTCTTAAGTGTTAGCCGAATAAGTTTATTTTGGGATTTTCTGCACACAGCTAAAGATTTAATTCTTGAGCTTGATATTCATACTCCAGCACCACTTTTAATTTTATAGGTTATTTTTCCAAATATCCTCTGAATCTGTGAACTCAGCCAGAGTCAGTATTTTCGGCAGCGTTGGTTATGAATTTGGTTAGTTTTGCGATCGCCTAATTAATTCATCTCATCAGAGTAAAAATATGTCAGTTCATTTAGTAATTTCACTAACTTTATGCATATTTATGCAAAAAATTTTAAAAGTTATTATCTGACTGTATTTAGCCATAAAAAAGAAAAATCAAGATTTTCAAGATGCAGTGGTGGATGTATCTACCAATTTTCCACTTTTATACCCATAAACCCAGCCTGATGACAAAATCTGAGTGTCTCAGCCTAAATTTATCACCCACTATGAAAAAAGCTGGATATGTTGACATTATGCTCATCAACCGTCAAGCTATTTCCAAGGGGTGGTGGCTAGCTAATTAGCAACAACAGCCAAAAACTCCTAGTCTTAGAATAAACTAGTAAAGTGCGTAATAAAAATTTACGCGCATTTTTTTACGTTTTGAGGAACTTATGACCGCAACTTCTCCCCGATTAAAGCACGAGGTTAAAGACCTCGCCCTCGCTCCCTTGGGAAGACAGCGCATTGAATGGGCTGGACGAGAAATGCCGGTTTTGCGGCAAATACGGGATCGCTTTGCCCAAGAAAAGCCTTTTGCAGGGTTGCGCCTGGTGGCTTGCGCCCACGTCACAACAGAAACAGCACATCTGGCCATTGCACTTAAAGCTGGCGGTGCAGATGCAGTTTTAATTGCAAGTAACCCCTTATCAACTCAAGATGACGTAGCAGCTAGTCTCGTTGTCGATCATGAAATACCTGTCTTTGCTATCAAAGGCGAAGATAACGAAACTTATAACCGCCACGTTCAAATTGCTTTAGACCACCGTCCTAACATCATCATTGACGATGGTAGTGATGTAGTTGCTACTTTAGTTCAGCAACGTCAACATCAAATTGCTGATTTAATCGGTACTACAGAAGAAACCACAACGGGAATTGTGCGCTTACGCGCTATGTTCAAAGATGGCGTTCTCACATTCCCCGCAGTCAACGTTAACGATGCAGACACAAAGCATTTCTTTGACAATCGCTACGGTACTGGACAATCAACTCTAGATGGGATTATCCGGGCGACAAATATTCTCTTAGCTGGCAAAACTATTGTTGTTGCTGGTTATGGCTGGTGCGGTAAAGGTACAGCACTCCGCGCCCGTGGTTTAGGTGCTAACGTCATTGTCACCGAAATTGACCCCATCAAAGCAATTGAAGCAGTGATGGATGGCTTCCGCGTATTACCAATGGCTGAAGCTGCACCTCAAGGTGATTTGTTTATTACTGTGACTGGTAACAAGCACGTTATTCGTGGCGAACATTTTGATGTCATGAAAGACGGTGCAATTGTTTGTAACTCCGGTCACTTTGATATTGAACTTGACTTGAAATATTTAGCTAGCCAAGCTCAAGAAATCAAGCTAGTTCGCCCCTTTACCGAACAATATCAACTCAAGAGTGGTAAATCTGTAATTGTTTTAGGTGAAGGACGCTTAGTTAACCTCGCCGCCGCCGAAGGACATCCTAGCGCGGTAATGGATATGAGCTTTGCAAACCAAGCATTGGCTTGTGAATACTTGGTGAAGAATAAAGGTAATTTGGAACCTGGTTTGCACTCTATTCCTACTGAAGTAGATCAAGAAATTGCGCGGTTGAAGTTGCAAGCTATTGGTATTCATATCGATAGCTTAACAGCAGATCAAATTGAATACATCAACTCTTGGACTAGTGGAACCTAAACTCTAACTAGAAATGACTAAGAGATAAAAATAACAGAGGTGCTGCAATGCAGTGCCTCTTTTATTTTAAGATTGACAAAATGAGCCAAAACTCATATTTAATTTTTCTAGATTTTCCCTACACCCTTGAATAAATTAAACCATGTGTTGCAAACGGGATAATCGCTCTGAATAATTTTTGATCACATTCAGTGCAAACATAGGTGTTTCTTGAACGGCGAAGAGAAACCTTCTTTCATCTAGGTAAGCAAGTTTGCAGTCTGTTTTAGCGATCGCAGTATATGTGCGATTTTTAATTCCTACTAGCACTCCAGTCCCAAAAATATCACCAGCTGTGATTGTTTCTACAATTTTATTATTAATTGATATATCTACTTCTCCCTCAACAATACCAAACATAAATTCACCAGAATCTCCTTCTTCAAAGATGACTTGTCCAGCGGAATATGCTTGAGGATTTGGTTGTTTTTGGAAGATACTAACTGTAACTACAGGGCTTAACATCAGAACAATACCAAAATTTTGTGATTTAAAAATTTTTTGGTTATGTAATCCAAAACCGAGTTAAGTATACTACTTTCTGTTTATCAGACTACAATCGTAGTTTTGCAATCGGTATCTGATTATAGCAATTCTGTCTAATCTATCAACTACTTATTCAGTTAGAAAATTAGTATTCCAGAGGTTTATAACTCGTTTATATATGCTATAGCAATTTTATCAAAATAGAATTCCAGTGCCTGACTCTTATATTCTGTTTTGATAACTTTAGATACTTACATTTTATGTAGAATTATCCCTTTTTATGAGATATTCATAATTTATCTTTACCAAATATTAATGACTAATGACGGATGAAATGAATATCGCAATCTCGCTAAAATCATGAGCAGTTAAGATTTAAGCTAGGGATTGAATATGCATCGTGCTTTAGACTTTATGTTATTAGCTTTTTGTAGCAGTATTTGGTTTTTGCTCGGAATGCTATCAGCGATCGCATCACCTCGCGTAATATCTAGAGAAGAATCTCCCAGCCAGAAACACCAAAATTTATTGGAAGAATTTGACTGTTTATTTAATGCGCGATCAGTTTATTTGCAATGCGCTGTCAACCCCCAAGAAGATTGCACTCGATGTATTTATTTAGCTGAATATAGGGAATGGTATAAACCTAATTTGTAAACATTAATCATGTAATTGGTATGAGGCAATCCCAATTAAACTTATTTTACGACCCTTGGATGAAATAATAGCTAGTATTTTTACTCAGTTATTTTCAGGTATGAGGAAAGAGGTATTGATTAATTTAAGTTTATTTGTGTCTTGTACTTAGATTAATATCCCCGCTTTAGGAAAAAGTCGGGGATATTGTGATTAATTCAATTATAGCGTTTCCTAGTCTGCTGAAGTACAAATTTCTGCGTACCTCTGCGCTTAACTCTGCGACCCTCTGCGTTTCAAAATATTACCTGTACCTCACTTAACTGGGAATCGCTATAATTATCAGCCACTAATCCAGATTTCAGGGTAAAATATGCTGCACAAAACCATCCACCATTTGGATGTTTTAAAATAGCCTTGCCTAGATATAAATTTTCATCAATCTGCACTAATTGATCTACCAAATCACGAATCAGAAATCGGGGATTTTCTGGTAAATTAAAGTTTAAACTCAAAACCTCAATGTCTGGCTCTAAGAGAGATTGACTAATAGAAGAGTGAAAACTAAATGCTAGCGATCGCCCTCGTGTATCTGGTATATATCTCTCGTAAAAAGGCCAAATTATTTTTCCTAGCAATAACCCATCGTTAGTAAAAATATTATCTCCTGTATTAGTATTCGCATCAAAAACTTTGCCTTGCCAAGGCAACCAAAATTTAGTGACAATATCTAGCCAACTATCTACAACTGGGTTAAAGTTAGCAGTCAAAAACTCACCCCAGTAACGACCATGCAAAAGTGGATTTGGCACTACACCTTGGCGGTAAATATTATCTAAAGCAACCATTCCACCTTTTTGGTTATACTTTAAAAGCTTTCTCGCTGCTTCAAGTTCATCACGAAGATTGAGATTTGCTTGTGTTTGGCTTTCCATGATTAGCCTCATTGAGTTTAGGTATATAAGCTGAATATAATGAAGTGAATGTTAATACCTATAGCCTGCTGACTAGATTTTTTAACTACTCTAAAAAAGAGTAATTCGGGAAATATTTATTGTTAGTCCTTCAACAGACTCCTAGATTAATTATAGTTATTCATTTCTGCATTTGAGGTGACTGCCACCTTGATACACAAGTATGTTCAGTAACTAATCTAGAAGTTCATAGCTAATTTATTTTGAAATTACCAGGCTGATATTCGTTTTATACACTAATTAGTTAGTACAGTGAAGAAATATTGCATCATTCAATGTCTAGACTGACTGTAATTGTAGATTTTTGCCAAATTGGCATCCAAAGTGTTGTGAATACTGATATTGTTTGTATTGTGCAAGGGGTGTACCAGAAGTTGTCCTGACTTTGTTGGGGCAACTTCTCCAAGGAATTTCATGATTGGTATTTGTCGTCACACCTATTGAATGCTGATTTTGTCTAGTGTTGATGAATCCTTGTTCAGACTTGCAGGAGTTAAATAACAAAGAAGAGTTGTAACTATCCAGATTTTTGCTTGACGCGATCGCCACAATACCACCAGAGGCGAGTTATGTCTAGCGGAGGTTGGATGAGCTTGCTTGTTTTTCTAGATTGAGATTGAAGCCTCAACAGATGAGTAAATCAATTGAGGTTAATAAATGATAAAAATTCGATTAAAAATTTACAGTTAGTTAAAATAAACTGCAAATAAATCTTACTAATTATAGAAAATTGATGATTTTTATAAAGTTTTAAGAGTTATCATCGATCCCAAGGAACAAATTAACAACTTGGAAAAAACTGAATCAATGCAGTGAACTATCCCAGGCTTTCTTTTTCAAAACAAAGCAGTCCCATAAATTTAGTTGGCGATATGGGACAAGCAGTACAAATTTCAATTCATCTACCCAGCCAATATATCTGTGCCAACTGCGAACAGATATTACCAGATTGGAAAGAACAACCTTTTTTCTGGGTTGTGATTGTTTTGCAGCGCTCGCAATATGAATTAGTCAAAAGTACGCCAGAAATAGAAAATGAGAAACAACGGTTGCGAGAAAAGTTTATGCGATTTGGTTGTGACTTAGCTTTTAATTTACGCGATCGCGGCTATCTTACAGACCTCATCGATCCACGCACTGGTTATCCTTTACTGTCTCGTCCTGGAGCTATACCTCACAATGATACAGCCGTGGTGAAAGCTTTACTCGGCTATCCCGTCAGAAAAAACAAATGCTGTGTATTAGTTCATCCGATGTGGGGTACAGCAGTTTATCCCAGTGTTTTAATCTCAACCGCGCCGCCAACCCTACTGGAATTGGAGAGTAAAAGTGTCGCCAATCTGCACGGGTGGAACGAAAATATAGAAGACTAATCAAAATCAAAAAAGGAATATCGATAAATATAGGATTTACGCATAAAAGGGTTTTAGTGCATTGCAGATAAGTAAGTCGGTGCAATAAAACCAACCTGTGTGAAGAAAAGTAAATAATGCTCAAACTCTTTCTCCCCCTGCTCCCTGCCCCCTGCCCCCTGCCTTATCCCAACATTGATTATTTACGCCGACCTACTTAATGGCAAGACTAAACGTTGATTGGCTCTCTATTGTTGATGGTGATGTAATCAGTTTTACTATTGGGATATTCACCTTGAGCGAAGGCTAAAGCTCCTTCACCAGTCATTAATCGAGAACCACGTTTGCGGGTCATATAGTTCCACGCCCACTGCATCATGACTAATACTTTGCTATCAAACTCAATCAAGAAGTAGATGTGAATAAATAGCCAGAATATCCATGCAAAGAAGCCATCCATGTTGATTAAGCCTAAATCAACAACGGCTGAATTTTGTCCAATCATGGCGAGACTACCATGATCAGAATATTTAAAGGCTGGCATAGTTTGACCGCGCAGGCGTTTTTTCACGAGGGCGGCAACGTATTCACCTTCTTGGATGGCGACGGGTGCAACACCAGGGAGGGCTTGATTATTTTGGTGAGAGAAGTTAGCTAAGTCTCCCACAACGAAGATATTATTGTATCCCTTAATGCTTAAGTCTGGTTCTACAATAACTCTTCCAGAGCGATCGCACTCGACACCTGTGCGTTGGGCTAACACTTTACCCATTGTCGAACCTTGAACACCTGCAGCCCACAATACAGTTTTTGCGGCAATTTCTTTAAATTCATCGCCTTGCTTCAAGGTAACGATGTCATTTTCAATATTTGTGACGCGGGTTTTGGTATGGATAACTACGCCCAATTTTGCTAAAGATTCTGCGGCTGATTGCGATAGATCGGGTGAAAAAGATGGGAGGATACGATCAGCCCCTTGCAATAGTACAATTCTGGCTTCTGTGGTGCTGATATTGCGGAAATCTTCTTTGAGAGTTTTATAAGCTAATTCTGCGATCGCTCCTGCTAATTCTACTCCTGTCGGGCCACCACCCACAATCACAAAAGTCAACAAAGCACGGCGTTTTTCTGGGTCAATTTCTTTTTCTGCGGCTTCAAATGCGCCAAAAATCCGCCGACGCATTTCTATCGCATCTTCTACAGTTTTTAAACCAGGGGCTAATTCTTCCCAGTTATCTTTACCAAAATAGGAATGCTTTGCACCTGTGGCAACAATTAATGTGTCATATTTTACTACTTTATCTTCCAGCTTAACTTGTTGTGTTTCTGGATCGATATCATTTACTTGTCCCAGTAACACTTTTGTATTTTTGCTTTTGCTGAGTACGGATCTTAATGGTGAGGAAATATCCGCAGGTGATAATGCCCCTGTTGCTACTTGATATAAGAGTGGCTGAAATAAATGAAAGTTACGTTTGTCGATGAGCGTAACATTTACATTTGCATTTTTTAGTGCCTTTGCTGCATAAAGTCCACCAAAGCCACCACCAATAATTACAACCTGATGTGGTTGATGATTCTCAAGTGACACTGGCATAATTAATATTTCCTTGTCTAAGAGATTTGTAACTATTCTTAATGAATATGTAACAAAAATTTGATATTAGTTGTAGTTTAATTTGAACAATTGTAAAAATAATTAAATTAATTCAAGTTACAAATAAATACCCTTCAAGGTAATATTGACTAAACTGCTCAGTTAACTAACTCTGAATGTCAAAGCTAGAGACTCAGGCTTGATAATTATTTCAGGATTTAGTAGAGATTTATGCCTAATAAATTTTCGTTGTAGGCGATCGCTAAAAATACCCAGTTATTGACAATTAAAAACTAACTCATCAGGTTTACAAATAAATGAGTTATAACTCTCAAAAAAATTAAGAAAATTAAATAGTAGAGAAAAATAATATTTTTAGTGCAGAACCTCAACACCCACACCTATCAGCATTCCCTCTTCTAACTATTGATAACCCGCAGCTTGTAAGAAAAATAACCTCGCATATAGTCCGCCAGTTTCTAGCAATTGTTGATGAGTTCCCTGTTCTATGATTTCCCCATTTTCAATTACCAAAATTTTGTCAGCCATTCTGACAGTAGAAAAACGGTGAGAAATTAAAAACACCATCTGATTTTGCGTCAGGGTACGAAAATGATTGAAAATCTCAAATTCAGCTTGCGCGTCAATAGCAGATGTGGGTTCATCTAAGACTAAAATATCGGCTTGAGTACGCATAAAAGCACGAGCCAGGGCGATTTTTTGCCACTGTCCCCCAGACAGTTCTTGTCCACCTTTGAACCATCGCCCTAATTGTGTTTGAAAGCTGTGGGGTAATTTTTCAATAAAAGTTTGCGCTAAACCTTTTTGGGCAGCAATTTGCCAGAGATGTTTGTCTTCTAAATTGTTGACATCTCCTATACCAATGTTTTCACCGACGGTAAATTGATAGCGAACAAAGTTCTGAAAAATTACGCCAATGCGTTTTTGTAATACATCCACATCCCATTCTTGCAAGTCCAAACCATCTAATAAAATTCTGCCGGAGTCTGGGGTGTAGAGTCGGGTGAGTAGTTTAATTAAAGTAGTTTTACCAGAACCATTTTCACCAACAATTGCGAGTTTTTCCCCAGGTTTGAGATGCAGAGAAATATTTTTTAAAGCAGGTTTAGAACTACCAGGATAAGTAAAAGAGACATTTTCAAACCGGATACCATCTTGAGGAAATAAACCTTTAGTAGCCTCACCCCAAGGTTTAGTAACTTTCTCTTCGAGAAAATCATACAGGTTGGATAAATACAAATTGTCTTCATACATCCCACCAATAGAAGTGAGAGCATTGGCAAAAGTAGACTGTCCTTGACGAAAGACGGTGAGATACATTGTCATATCGCCAAGAGAAATTTTACTTGCTACTGCTTCTAAAACAATCCAAGCGTAAGCGATGTAAAAAGCAACAGTACTGACCAAACTTAACAAATAACCCCACATTCCCCGCCGCAAAGTTAAGTCTTTGTCTTCGCTGTAGAGTTGTGTGAATATATTGCGATAACGCTCTAACAGCATCTCGCCTAATTGGTAGAGTTTGATTTCTGTTGCAAAGTCTTCTCGCGCTAAGAGATTTTCAATGTAGTGCTGTTGACGGGTTTCTGGCGCACGCCAGCTAAAAATCCGAAAGGCTTCGCCTGCAAAGCGGGTTTCAGCGATGAATGCAGGCATAGCTGCTAAAATCAAAACTATCACTGCCCAAAATGAGAACTTAATCAGCAAAACACCGTAAGTTATCAAAGAAAGGGCATTTTGTAGTAAGCCAAAAATCCGATTCACTAAAGAAAGGGGACGCACAGAAGCTTCGCGCCTAGCGTTGGTTAACTTATCGTAAAATTCTGAGTCTTCAAATTGACGTAGTTCTAGTGTCAGTGCTTTTTCGAGGATGAGGATATTAACTCTTTGACCTAGTAAAGCCCGCAGTAAAGCTTGACAAACAAGTAAACCGCGCTGACTAGCCGCTAATAAAGCAACTGCGATCGCCTCTAACCCCACGTACACTAAAGGATGATAACCTGTTACTAAGTGACCTTGAGCAGCAGAGACAACTGCATCTACAATCAGCTTACCAATGTAAGCGATCGCTGCTGGTAAAAGTCCTGCGACCAGAGTTAACGCCGCCAGAACCAATGTTAAAGTGCGACTAGTAGTCCACACCAAGTTAATCGCCCGTCCACTGTAGCGGAATACGGACAGTGATTTTCGCAGAGTGTTTCGTGTGTTTTTGATCCCCATTACTTTTATTTATAGCGTATAAACACTCAAATGGGGATTGTTTATCGCTAATTCATCATCAATAGGCCATCTTATTGTGTACTTTCTGTAGTAATTGAGCAATTTGTTGATTAATTATTGCCACATCAAAATTTTTGCTAGCTAGACTCTGAGCATGATTAGCAATGGTTGTCATTATTTCTTTTTCTTGCAGACAAGTATTAATTACTTGTGCCAATTCCCGAGGGTTTTCTGGGGTGACTAAAAAGCCATTTACACCATGTTCCACTAATTCTCTAGCACCGCCAGCTTTGGCAGCTATGATTGGTGTGCCACATAACATAGCTTCTACAATCACTCTCCCAAAAGGTTCTGGTGCAGTGGAAGTATGAGTAATTAAGTTACAAGCAGCCATTAATTGGGGAATATCCGAACGAAAGCCTAAAAATTTTACGCGATGTTCTAGCCCTAAATCTATCACTTGTTGGTGTAATTCTTTAACATAATCTTGTTCACCAAATAAAGCATCACCAACTAAAATCGCTGTTACTTGTGGTGGACATTTTGCTAAGGCCGCAATTAAAATATGCTGTCCTTTCCACGGTGATAAGCGGCTAAAGTGTCCGACAACAAATTTGCCTGTTAATTCTAACTCTGCTTGAATTTTTTGAACTTCAGCATCACTAACTTGATAGTTTTTCGAGTCAAAACCGTTATAAATAATAGCAGTTAATTCTGATTTTCCCCCAGCTTGCACAAAGGCTTGTTGACTAGCCTGAGAATTAGCAATAACTAAAGATGCAAAAAGATTGGCTAAGGTAATAGCAACACGTAAATTAATTTGACTAAAGTGTGCTGGAGAAAGGATATCATGTAAATGATAAACTAAAGGGCGACGTGCTAAAAAACTTGCTAAGGCGCCCACCACTAATGCTTTTTGGGTATTAGCATAAATTAAATCGTATTTTTGGGCTAATTTAACAACCTTAATTAATAAAGGGATAAGTAGAATTAGACTAGCTAAGGCTGGCAATAATTTACTTTGCTTCCGCACTTGAATAGCTTGGGTTGTTAACACCTCCACAGGAATAGAATGCTGCTGGAGTAAAGTTTTAAAAGTGCCATCAGCAAATAACCCAACTAAAGCGCGATCGCCATAAGGTTTAGCAATATCTATTAAACATAATTCTGCCCCACCTGGTTTACCACTTTGGTCTAAAAATAGAATTTTCATAAAATATTTGAGTTAGTTCAATTTTCAGTTTTAAGCTAATATCACATCCCGCACTTTTTTGGCAATAAAATGCCAGTCATAGTAATTCACAGCATACTGACGGCAATCTTGGCGAGAAGGAATTGCTAATTCTCCTAATAAGATATTTGCTAATTTTTCAGCAATAGCGGCAGTGTCGGGAGTAGCAGTAATTAAGTCTGGCGAAAATGATGTTAAAATTTCTGGCATTCCCCCAATAGGTGTGCATAAAACAGGTGTGCCACAAGCTAAAGATTCTAAAACAGCTAATCCAAACCCTTCAAAAGATTGACTAGGCATAACAGTTAAATCAGCCGCTTGATAAGCTATCGGTAATTGTTCATCAGGTAAAAAACCTAAAAATTTCACCGAATCTTCTAAACCTAATTCTTTTACCTGCTGCTGTAACAAATTCTGCATATGACCACGACCAGCAATTGCTAACCAAACATCAGGAACTTTTGGTTTAATTAATGCTAGAGCTTGCAATAATTTATCGATACCCATACGATAAACTAAGCGTCGGGAAGTAAATAAAATATGCCGATTATCTGGCCAGCCTAATTGTTGACGCGCTGCTTGCGGTGATAAATTTGGCTGAAAACGATGAATATTTACGCCACCAGGGATAACGTGAATTTTTTCCCAAGGTATTTGATATTGTTGATGTAGAATATTACCAAATGCTTTGCTGAGAACAACAAAGCGATCGCAGCGATTATAAGTACTTTTTTCGATTAACCAACGCTTTAAAATAATACTGAGTTGATGATTAACCATTTCTTGTTGACTTTCGGAAGCCCAAGGGCCATGAAAGTTAAAAGTAATGGGGATATTTTTTGGCAAAATATCCATAATCGGAAAGCTATATAATGCAAAATGCAAATTGATCGCATCGGGTTTTGTAACTCTGGTTTTTTGAAAATTCCGCCGAATTGACCAAAATCTCTGCCATATTGGACTATCAGGAGAAGCTAAATTAGTTAACTTAATTGGTGAATCAACAGGAGATTCTGGTAAACCAACTCCACATAATTCTATATTGTCTTGACACGCGGCTAATTCATGGGTTAGTTCATAAATATACCTTTCTAAACCTCCAGGTGTGTGCGGAAACCAGCCTAAGCCAAGCGTGAGGATAGATGCAGCTGTAGAGCTACAATTTTGTGTTTTTTCTGACACTTAGTTACCTCCTACAATGTATGAGCGTGCTAAATTTTTAAAGCAGCTAATACTTATATCCTGTGGTTTTTCAGATAATCAGCATTCTTCGCTTCATACTGCATGGAGATTTTATCTAAGTAGGTCTTCGTGAATATTTATCGTCAGGAAAAGGCAGAAGGCAGGAGAATTTTAGCCCATACTTCAATAAAGTAGAGACGTTGCATTGCAACGTCTCTACAGATTCACCAAACATCACGAATAACTTTTAAAAGAGAATAGACTAGTTTTTATCTTGAATTCTCAATTAAATTTGTATATGAATTTACTATTTAGCAAAAATTGTCAGTAAATATTTTAACAAGTTGAATTTTGTTTAAACTAATTGTATGGCTTAGATAAATTTTTAGTAAACCTGAATTTTACAATATCAAGATTCAGCTATTTATATAATATGCTTTGCTAAGAGCAAAATTGATATTAAACAAAGGTGCAAATACAATAGTCAAGCATTTAAATGCGATACACCAGGGTTAATCATGATTGACTATTTGATTTAATTTATTGTTCATAAATTCACTTATCAGCAGTAGATTTTTAGATTTTTTTGCGATCGCAGCAGCAATAAAAATTATTTTGGCATCGTCAATCAAGGCAACGTTATGCAAAAATTTTATTTCTTATTGAGCCAAATTTATCGAGAAATTAGGCAATATATTAGCAAAATAAGTAGATTTATTGCTAAAAGAAAGTTAAGACCATTTTATTTTTTATTTTTTGGTGTAGCTGTTGCATCCATAGCGATTTCTATTGATATCAGTAGTGATTTAAATGTTACTAGTGTGGCTGCTACCACATATAAAACTTCTTGGTTAGGTAACACTTTTGGCGGTGGTGAAAAGTGGGTACAAAATAACATTGAAGCTATGTATGTGAGTCCCAATGGTACAGTCTACACTAATAGCCATTGGGATGAAGGTGGTAGAGAAGCAAGTATATATAAAGATGGCAATGTAGTTGGAATTGTTGAAGATACTCACGGTTGGAGTCGCCTTGGTGGGAAAGCTGTAACCGCTAATAATAAATATATTTACATTGCTTTATCTCAAGGTGCAATTGGCAAAACAGACCAAGATTATCCACCCGAAAATACAACTTGGTACACTGTCAGACGCTACACTTTATTAGGCAAGCCAGCACCTTTTACAGGTGGTCGGGGTTGGGATAAAAGTATGCTAATTATCGGTAATCAAAGCGAAGTTACTGGATTAGCTACCAAAGCCAATGAGTTATACGTAAGTGATGCAGCTAAAAATCAGATTCGGGTCTTTAATAGCGAAACAATGCAAGAACTACGCAGTTTTAGCGTAGACAAACCAGGCGCGATCGCTATTGATCAAAAAGGCAATCTTTGGGTGATCCAAAACCAAAAACAGATTCAAGCTTATTCTCCCACAGGTAAGCCCTTATCCGCAAAAATTACCAATGTTGCTCAACCTTCGGCGATCGCTATTGATCATCAAAACAGGCTATTAATAGCTGATAATGGACGCAACCAACAAATACTGATTTATAACATCAAAAATCAGCCTGTGCAGGTTGGCACATTCGGCACTAAAGGCGGAATTTATGCCGGGGTTCCCGGTGAAGTGCAACCATTAAAACTCTATGGTCTGACTGGAGTGGGTGCAGACGCAGCTGGTAATATCTATGTCAATAACAACGGTTTTAACAAATCAGGCACAGACTTACGCAAACTTTCATCTTCAGGAAAAATACTTTGGCAATTACACGGATTGTTATTTGTAGATAACGCCGATGCTGACCCGCAAACTGATGGCTTAGAAGTGTTTACCAAACAAGAACGCTTTTTAATTGACTATAACCAGCCTAGTGGTAAGCAATGGACTTACAAAGCTTACACCCTAAATCCGTTCAAATATCCCCAAGATCCGCGCTTGCATACCTCTCCTGACGCTACCTTTGTCCGCCGCATCAAAGGTCAGCCGTTTTTGTTCCTCACAGATATGTACAGCAGTTTTATCCAAATTTATCGCTTCAACCCAGCCAAAGATGGTAAAGTTGCTATTCCGGCGGGGATGTTTGCTAGTACCAATGAACAATCGCTGAAAGAAAAATGGCCTGCACATCAACCAGAAAAAGGAGATTGGATTTGGCGCGATCGCAACGGTAACGGTCTGTTTGACAAAGATGAATATGATAGAAATGAGGACTATCCGTACATCGGGGGATGGTGGGTAGATAGCAAAGGTGATGTTTGGAAAACCTTGCGAACTGAAGATGGTATTCGCCACTATCCGCTACAAGGACTAGATGCACATGGAAATCCCATCTACACCTATGCTTCCATGAAAAAGCAAAAAACTCCCAGCATCTTTACCGACTTACGGCGAATTGAATACTTTCCCGAAACTGATACGATGTATTTGTCTGGCTTTACCAAAGATCATCCAGCGATCGGTGATGATACTAAAGTAGTTGGTTCAGAAATCGCCCGTTTTGATCACTGGAGTCAAGGCAATTTTACACCCACTTGGCGGACTGTAATTCCTTACGACACCACAGGTAAGCGTGAAGTCGCCACCGCCGCGATGAGTGTAGCCGGAGACTATGTATTTGCTGTCACCGTCAAAACCGCAGAAGTTTACGTTTATCATGCCAAGACTGGAGAGATGGTGAAAACACTCAAACCCGGCCCTGAAGTTGCAGGTGAAAGTGGTTGGATTGATATCCCTCACGGTATCCGTGCTTTTCAGCGTTCTAATGGTGAATATGTAGTATTTGTTGAAGAAGATTGGAAAGGTAAAGTCATTATGTATCGCTTGAAAAGTTAAGTTTTCAAATATAGCAATTCAATTTGATTTCTTAGCCGGAGAAATTAATTCCTCCGGCTTTTTTTGTGATATTTGATGCTAAACCATAGAAGAGTTTAGGTTTTATTTAGATTTATTTTTTAACTATTTTCAAGCTAGTAATTGTGAGTATATAGCGTTTCCTAGTCTGCTGAAGTACAAATTTCTGCGTACCTCTGCGCTTAACTCTGCGAGCCTCTGCGTTTCAAAATATTACCTGTACCTCACTTAACTGGGAATCGCTATAAGCTCAATCACTAATAATAATAGATTACCTTAGATGATTTTGTGTTAGTCCACGCAGGTGGACTTTGCTTGTGTAGTAGCGAATTCTATTCGCCCAATACTTTTCAAACATCCTCTTATATTTGTAGTTTTTGCTCTGTCAATAATTAGTTAGAGAGAATTTACAAATTTTTCTATATCTTTTTACTTTCACAAGATAAAATATTTATTCTTTCTTTAAATAAAAAATCTGGAAACTCCACAATCAAAAAGTAAACAGAATATAGCAGTGGAGTGTTGGATAATTTCTGCACTATTTATTGCTATTATGATGCGCTTTAACAAATAAAAGACTTATGGCTATTAAAAGCTATTTACAACAGATACAAAAATTAATACCTAGTGTATGGCTAGAAAAGATGCAATATATTCACTCTAGCTTAATAGTAAATTGGATTTTGTTTCGAGAAAACAAACAGTTAGCATTTAATCAAAAATCAGCAATGGTATTTTCTCCCCATCAAGATGATGAAACATTTGGTTGTGGTGGGATGATTGCTCACAAATGCGAACAAGGTGTTTCGGTTGCAGTAGTATTTTTGACTGATGGACAAGGTAATCATCATGTAGACGAACAAGCCAAAAATAAAATTGTGCAAATGCGGCAACAAGAAGCAATCAAAGCCTTAAATATATTGGGTTTAGAAACATCAAAAATCCACTTTTTAGGCAAACCAGATGGCAAATTATTAAATTTAGCAAATTCCGAAAGACAAACAACAGTTTCTCAAATATCTGCACTTTTAAGCCAGTATCAACCAGCAGAAATATACATACCTCATAGAAAAGATTGCCATAGAGATCATGAAGCATCTTATGAATTGCTAAAAGCCGCAATTAAAGAAGCAAAAATAACTCCTGAACTCATTCAATATCCTGTCTGGCTATTTTGGCGAGCGCCTTTATTTATCCTGTTAAAACTGCAAGATATAGCCTCAGCTTATTGGGTTTCGATTTCTTCAGTTCAAGAGAGAAAAAAACAGGCGATCGCAGCTTATCCATCTCAAATAAATTCCCTACCGCGGGGATTTGTCCAACAATTTTTAAATAACTATGAAATCTTCTTTAAAACAGATAACCTCAACTAAGAATAGCTGAAATTCCAGCGATCGCCATAATTTAGACATAAACAATATTGAGAAAATTTACTATGAAAATATTACATATTACTAATCATCTCCAAAAAATCGGTAATGGCATTGTCAACGTAGCTGTAGACTTAGCTTGTTTACAATCACAAGATGGTCATGATGTGGCTGTGGCTTCGGCTGGAGGAGAATTTGAAACACTCTTAGCCAGTCATAACGCCAAACACTTTCAATTAAATCAGTCCAAACAACCGTTAAATTTGCTCAAAGCAGCTTGGCGTTTAAGAGAAATTATCCAACAATTTCAGCCAGATATTGTTCATGCACACATGATGACTGGAGTTGTGTTAGCCGGAGTTTTACGCAAAAGCTATAAGTATAATTTAGTCTCGACAGTACATAACGAATTTCAGCGCAGTGCCGTCTTGATGGGATTGGCAGATCGAGTGATAGCTGTAAGTCAAGCTGTATCTGATTCAATGGTGCGCCGTGGCATACCTAAAACTAAATTGCGCCTAGTTGCCAACGGCACATTAAGTAGCCCTCGCCATCCTAGTATTCAAGATTATCAACCTTTACCTCTGCATCGTCCAGCAATTACTACAGTTGCGGGGATGTATACCCGCAAAGGTATTACAGAATTAATTGCCGCTTTTAACAAAATTGCCTCAGATTATCCCGCAGCCCACTTATATTTAGTTGGTGATGGGCCAGAACGTGCAATATTTGAAGAAATTGCCCAAAATACACCATTCAGTCAGCGGATTCATTTTGAAGGGTTCCAGCCAGAACCACAACGCTACATGTTAGCCACCGATATTTTTGTCCTTGCTTCCCACTGCGAATCTTTCGGTTTAGTTCTCACAGAAGCACGCGAAGCGGGTTGCGCCATCATTGCCAGTGATGTAGATGGTATTCCAGAAACACTAGATCATCGCCAAGCAGGTATTTTAGTTCCACCTAAAGATAGCCAAACTCTAGCTCTCACCTTAGCCCAATTACTCAGCAACCCTGTAAAACTCCAATATTGGAAAAACCGCGCCAAACAAAATTTAGACCGATTCAGTGCTGTCAGAGTTCACGACGAAACCATGAATGTTTACCGTGAACTGGTGAAAAACTACAACGTCCGCACAGTGATGGATACTCAAGAAGTTCTCTTGATGAAAACACCCACCGCCCCACTACGTTGAAACTTCTTGGTAGTCAGACTTATATCGTTTCACTTTTAAAGTGAAACGATATTATTCCTTGGCAAATTAAAGATTTTCGTAACTCAATTGGGGATTTGCCCAGTCTGTTTCCGCTAAAAATTCACTAAATGTCGTCAAAAGTCCGGGAAATTCTTGGCGTAGATGGGCGACATCTGCTTGATAACCTTTGTGACGATACCACTGAATTAAACAATACAAATCTCTTTGAAAGAATAGTAAGAAAATCCACGGCGGCGTTTGTTGATAAACAACTGGCTTTCCTTGCGCCTGAGAAAATGCCGCTGCCATTTGTGTGGGAGTTAAGACATCACCTGCTAACTCAATTTCTTTACCGATATACTGGGATGGATGTTTAATCACATAGGCAGCAATCCGACCCATATCTTTAGTAGTGATTAGATGCATCGGTCTATCAGGTTGAATCGCAAAGGCGAAAGTGCCTTTGAGGATAGCAGGTCGAGTGTATTTCTTCCACAATTCTTCCATGAATAAGCAAGCTCGCAACATAGTAGTTGGTAAACCTGCTTGTTTGAATATTTGCTCTACCTGATACTTTTGTTCAATCCGAATCACTCCCGAATTTCTGTCAGCCCCACCTGCGGAGTTATAAACAAAATGCTGAATATTCGCTTGTTTAGCGGCGTGGGCAACTCGTTTAGCCCTGGCAATTTCTAAGGGCGTAGGTTTAGCTGCATCTGGCGCAGTTGCATGACAATAAACTGCCGAAACATCTGTAAAGGCAGTAATGAGAGAATCGGCATCATCGAGGTTGGCTTCTACCAGTTCAATTCCGGCCTGATTCAGCAAGGCTTGCGATGGACGGTTGAGGTCGATTTTTCTGGTGATGGCGCGCAGATTAGTGACATTTTGTTCCAGAAATCCTTTGATGATGTTGCCACCTGTGCCACCTGTAACGCCGATGAGCAGTATTTTTTGGCGATCGCCCTTTTGTGACATTCTTTTACTGGGAATGCTGCGTCATAAATTCAGTCTAGACTAATTAATTAGTTTTCATCTGGCTAAGTTCAGACAAATATCTATAACGCTGAGATTCAATGGAGGTTAAACCATGAGTGAGCCGCAATCAGATATAGCTGTATTTGAGCGATTGTGGGGTATTACCAACGAACTTCGCCAAAAACTCAACGCGCGTTTTGACCTCCATTTAGATTCTGCTACTGCTAATTTAAGTAATTACTCTGACCAAAAAGGAGAAATTCAAGGCTCTTTTAATGCTTATACTGGTTCGGAAATTGACTGGTTAGTACATCAATGGTCACACAAACCCCAATCTGATTTTAACTATGTGCGCTTGGTTATCTGGTTAGGCTCACAGATTCGCGTTCCCCATCTGGCTTTTGAGTTTGGTACTTTTGGAGAGCTACTTTTTTATATTGATTACATTCCGCGCACAGATTTATCCACAGATTTAGAATATCTCGATCGCTACTACGAACCTGTAAACAATACTTATTTACATCTCCAAAAAGATATCCGCTTTCAAGCGTATAACAGCAGAAGCACTTATATTCGTCAGGTTTTCTCACCTGTTTGTTTGTGTTTTACCTGTGGGATTGGGGATGAAACTTTAACCGTTGTTAGCAGTATTGCTCATTCCATGATCGACCGTTGGCTAACTTGGGTAGATGCCGCCGAAACTGTACCGGAATCTGAACGCGCTGATTTATCTCAACGCGATTTGTTTCTGCGTCGGACAATTGCCGAACGTGATCCGGGAAACGAAAACGCCGCCCAGATGTTTGGGGAAGAATTGACTAATAAATTAGTGGTTGCGCTTTGGGGTGGCGATCGCAGATAAACTGAATAGTGAGAAAATTTTCATACAGCAACCAGCATGGTGAATCATACTGCCCCCATTGAATCATTTCGTGCTTTAGCATTGCAAGTGACTTGTCATGCAGTTAACCAAGCAAGCGATCGTCAAGAAACTCGTTCTTTAATAGAAAAGGCTATTACCCGTTTAGCCCAGCAAATTGCTGCCAGTATCGCTTTTATTGGCTCTGATTGTCGGTTAATTGTCTTGCCGGAATATTTTCTCACTGGCTTTCCAATGGGGGAACCTTTAGCTGTGTGGGCAAATAAAGCTTGTATAGAAATGAACGGTGCAGAATACACAGCCCTTGGGAAAATTGCCCAAAAACACAAAATATTTTTAGCTGGTAACGCTTACGAACTCGACCCTAATTTTCCAGGGTTGTATTTTCAAACCTGTTTTGTCATTGACCCTGCTGGCGAAGTTATCTTGCGGTATCGGCGGTTAAATTCATTATTTGCACCCACGCCTGGGGATGTTTGGGATAAATACTTAGATTGCTACGGTTTAGAAGGTGTCTTCCCAGTTGCCAAAACCGCCATTGGCAATTTAGCCGCCTTAGCCTCCGAAGAAATTTTATACCCCGAAGTAGCCCGGTGTTTAGCAATGCGAGGCGCAGAGATTTTTCTGCACTCCACCTCAGAAGTTTATAACAACAGTTTGACACCTAAAGATGCAGCCAAAATTTCTCGGGCGGTAGAAAATATGGCTTACGTTGTTTCTTCTAATACAGCTGGTCTAGCGAATAGTTCGATTCCCATTGCTTCGGTTGATGGTGGTTCTAAAATTGTTGACTATCGCGGTATAATTTTAGCCCAGACAGGTGCAGGCGAAAGTATGGCTGCTTTTGCTGAGATAGATTTAACCGCCTTAAGACGCGATCGCCGTCGCCCTGGGTTAAATAATATACTCTCTCGTCAGCGATTTGAACTATACGCCCAAAGCTACAGTCAGGCACAATTCTACCCAGCAAATACTATGCTTGAGGGAGAAGTGCAACGCCAACATTTTATCCAAACACAGCAAAAGACCATAGAACGTCTAAGTGAGTTAGGAGTTATTTGAAGTATGAAGTGTGAAGTATGAAGTATGAAGTGTGAAGTATGAAGTGTGAAGTATGAAGTGTGAAGTATGAAGTATGAAGTATGAAGTGTGAAGTATGAAGTGTGAAGTATGAAGTATGAAGTCTCAATTTTCTGCGCCCTCCTGTTATTTAAAAAATGACCAAGCCCTGTTGGGGCGGAGTGTGGCTGAGTGGGTGTGGGGGATATAGAGCATCGAAGCACCCTGGGAAGCCCCGTATGCATCAAGAGGGTTCAAGCCCCAAGCAATGCCGTATTCACTACACCCAACACCCTACCCTCTGTTCTTGACCAATGACAAAAGCCATCGAAGTTCGTAACCCACGTACAGGGAAATATGATTACGTAATTATTCCACCACCGCCGAAACTGTTGGCACAGCAATGCAACCGGGCGCGCAGAGCGCAAGTGCGTTGGCAAAAGTTAGGGGTAGAAGGTAGAATTGCCGCCCTACAAGAATGGAAGCAAGCGGTATTATCAGAGCGCGACAAACTCAAAGAAGCTTTAGTCAATGACACTGGTAGATTATCTATATCAATTCTCGAAATCGATTCCTTTGTTTCTAGCATCGATCGCTGGTGTGGATTAGCACCAGATTTGTTACAAGATGTAGCTAAAAATACCTCTATACCTTTCATCGCCCTACAACAAACCTCAACGCCTTACCCTTTAGTCGGGGTAATTAGTCCGTGGAATTTTCCTTTATTACTATCAACAATTGATACAATCCCGGCCTTGATTGCGGGTTGTGCCGTAGTTGTCAAACCGAGTGAAATTGCTCCCCGCTTCATCGCCCCATTGATAGCTACGATTAATTCTGTTCCCTCCTTGCGTGATGTCTTAAGTTTTATCGAAGGCGCAGGCGAAACAGGTGCGGCTTTAATCGAAAATGTCGATTTAATTTGTTTTACTGGCAGTGTCGCCACGGGGCGCAAAGTGGCCGAAGCCGCAGCCAAAAGATTTATTCCAGCTTTTTTAGAATTGGGTGGCAAAGATCCGGCGATCGTTTTAGAATCAGCCAATCTAGATTTAGCAACCTCAGCAATTTTGTGGGGTTCTGTCGTCAATACCGGACAGTCATGTTTATCAATTGAGCGAATTTACGTTGCCGAATCTATATTTGAAAAGTTTTATCATCAATTAGTTACCAAAGCCCATAGCCTACAACTAGCCTATCCCAGCTTAGAAAGTGGCGAAATTGGCCCAATCATTGCCGAAAGACAAGCAGCAATTA
This sequence comes from Nostoc sp. FACHB-110, assembly GCF_014697425.1. Classification (GTDB taxonomy): domain Bacteria; phylum Cyanobacteriota; class Cyanobacteriia; order Cyanobacteriales; family Nostocaceae; genus Nostoc_B. Next base: position 178,923 of record NZ_JACJRU010000006.1, on the reverse strand, counting down.
TTAATGAACATATTGCAGATGCTGTGGAAAAAGGTGCAGTTATTCACTGCGGCGGCAAAGTCGAAGAAATAGGGGGCGGTTGGTGGTGTCGTCCTACTGTGCTAACAGAAGTCAATCATTCCATGAAAGTCATGCAGGAAGAGACTTTTGGCCCTATCATGCCAGTCATGCCCTTTACCAACGTTGAAGCAGCTATCAATTTAGCAAACGATTCAATTTATGGACTAAGTGCAGCGGTGTTTGCAGAAACAGAAACCGCCGCTTTAGCAGTAGCTCAATATTTAGATGCAGGTGCTATTAGTATTAATGATGCCGCCTTGACTGCCATCATGCACGAAGGCGAGAAAAATGCTTTTAAATTCTCCGGTTTAGGTGGTTCGCGGATGGGTGCAGCCGCCCTCAAACGATTTTTGCGGAAGAAAGCTTTTTTGATGAAAACTAATTCTCAAAAAGACCCTTGGTGGTTTGATCATGGGTAATTTATCATAATTTTTTGTTCACAACCTATCTGCAATTGCTGTAGCAACTTTATCTCAAGATAGAAATCACAATAATCAAATTTATCCAAAATAAGTTACAGGGTTTTCAAGATATGACAATTAAACAAATTGAGAAACTGACAACTCCTAAATTTATCCAACAAATTGAATCAATCCTCAAACCATTAGAATTTTTAGATCGTTGCGCCAAAGATTATGGAGATATTTTCTTGACTAATTCTTTTGGCAATCTAGAAACTTTAGTTGTTAGTCACCCCCAGGATCTTCAAGAGTTATTTAATCCTGTTAATAAAATACTTGATGCTCCAGGTGCGGCTAATGAAATCTTCAAACCTCAGCTGGGAGAAAACTCATTAATTGTACAAGATGGCGAACGGCATCAACGTCAACGCAAGCTAATCATGCCACCCTTTCATGGAGAACAGATGCTCAATTATGGTCAACAAATTTGTGAAATAACCCAACAAGTCATCCAAAATATCCAACCAGATGAAGTTTTCATTGCTCGTCATTTAAGTGAAAACATTACCATGAAGATTATTTTAAAAGTAGTCTTTGGGATAAATGAGGGATTCAGGCTGGAAAAAGTGAAAAATCTCATGAATACTTGGCTTTCTTTGACTAGTTCACCACTCAGTGCCAGCGTTTTATTGCTTCCATCTCTACAAAAAGATTTAGGTGCTTGGAGTCCTTGGGGAAAATTTCTGCGTTTAAGAAAACAAATTGATGACAACTTAATGGCAGAAATATTAGAGCGTCGTCAACAAATGCAAACCTCGCGTTTCGATATTCTGAGTTTGCTAATGAAAGCAGAATATGAAAATGGAGAAGGCATGAGTGATGCTGAATTAAGAGATAACTTATTAACGTTGCTGAATGCTGGTCACGAAACTACGGCGACTGCTATTGCTTGGGCTTTGTATTGGATTCACCAACAACCGGAAGTTTATGAGAAACTTTTGTATGAGTTACAAGGTTTAGATAATCCTGACCCACTCAAAATTAGTCAACTACCTTACCTAACAGCAGTTTGCCAAGAAACCTTGAGAATTTACCCTGTAGTTCTTTTCACTTTCCCGAGAATTACTTTACGCTCCGTCAATTTAAGAGGATATCAAGTTGCTGCGGGAACGTATGTGACACCTTGCATTTATTTAACTCATCGTCGAGAAGATTTATATCCTCAACCACATGAATTTCAACCTCAAAGGTTTATCAATCGGAAATACTCACCTTATGAATTTTGGCCTTTTGGAGGTGGTTCTCGCCAATGTCTAGGGCAAGTATTTGCTTTGTTTGAAATGAAATTAATTTTAGCGACTATTCTTTTAAATTATCGATTGAAATTAGCAGAAAAAGCCCCAGTTAATCCAGCGCGTAGAGGTTTTCTATTAGGACCTAAAGGTGGAGTCAAAATGAGCCTTGTGAGTAGTAATGTTTGCTAGGCAAAATGCCTAGATGATCATTTTTATAGCTGTAGTCGCTGGGAAAGTAAGATAGCCCCCAACAACGGTGGGTTAAAACCTACATTCTGCAGGTCTATCAGGTAAGCAAATAATATTTTCGGCAAGGAGCACCGAGAAATTGGAGAATCCAACGTCGTTCATCGGTAAGATTAGCAATTTGTTGAATGCCGGCGATCGTTAACAGATGAATCGACATAAAACATTGAAAGACCCAACGTAAAGTGGGTGTAGCAGTGGGCTTACCTAACTGATTATTGATAGTTTGTTTTGCACTCTCCAAAGCTTGGCGCAGCGCCCTTTGCCCTAAAGTGTAAACTAATAAGCATAGACCCATGACCATTGACTCAAAACTGATTTTGACGGCAAATGCCAAAGACTGAGGTATAACCGTGGAGGAAGGTTCTACCACCTACAGGGCCAATTTCACCACTACAGAAAAAGCCACTGACGGGTAAATTTTGGAAATAACGTTGAAATAATGCAGAATCAAAGTTGGGTTTGCCGTAAAGTCCTTCGCCACGACCAACACAAGAAAACATTAAAGCAGCAATAGCCGAAGATGTGGTGTTTTGCTGGTTTTGATATCGTTCTAGCAGAAATTCTAAATCTTCTGCGGAAGCTTCCGCATCACGGATGTGAAATTGTAGACGTTGGCCAGGACGAACGAGATCGCCGATCGCGATCGCACCTCCAGTGGGATCTACACCTAGAATATTACGAATTAAAAAATCTCCTTGCAGCAAGGATAGTTTAAACTCGTCCATCGCTACCCCAACAAACAAAGAATGTTGGGCCAAACTCCGTTCTTTCTCGCTCAGACTATTAATTAAATCCCGCAGCAGCACCAGTGGCACTTGTTCGTCTAATTCTAAAATAATGTTGCGTTCGGCTTTGGTGACTTGCATTGGTTTACCAATGGGTCGGCAACCTTGGGCCACAATTGTTTCTAAGACAATATTACCAGTCAAAGCTAAACCCACAGTGCCTTCTCGATAGAGGCGATCGTTACAAAACAGTGCAATGCGACTACCCATCCCACCCGCACTTGCCTGTCCTCCCAGAATCACTGAACCAGGATAAGCAAAATCTAAGCCTTGCAACAGTTCATTGATCCCGGAAGAAAAAGAACTCGACAATAAAATAAATTGTGGCTTTTGAGATGGTTCTACGCCGATTAAATTAATCCAAGCATCGGGCGAACTATCTAAATCGGGCAATTCTTCTGACAATACATGAAAAACTTGAATATTCACTCCTGGCAGATGTGCCAAAGTCAGACTTAAAGCAGCTTCCGCTTCTATTTCTTCAGTTTGTCCTTTAGTTGTAGTCCCAATTACGCCGCCGCCACTACAACCAACAATCACAGGTAGTGCCAGTTGCTCTGCCAGTAAAGGTAAAAGCCGTGAATACTCACTAGCAAAAGCAGATGAAATAAATACCAGCCCTAAATCCGCAGGTGCTGTTAACGAAGACACAGCCCTTTGTACCACCTCTTTTACAGCTGCTTCCAACGAAGGACGGGTTGATAGGGCATTTGCCCACTGCATTTGATCTGCCATGAGTTTTTAGCTCTTTCCTTTTCGTCGTGCTTTTAGCTCAAGGTTTTGACGAGACAAAGATGTGCCAGCCTTTCATAAGTATATTTTATAACTGAGGATGAAAAGTTTTTCTTCCCCTTTGCCTCCCGCATAGCTGTCTTTTAAGACAGTTATTCATCAATTCCTACTGCATGGAATAAATATAGTTGATAGATGTACTTTCACAGTAAGGACTCTATAAAATCTTAAAAGTATAGACAAACATACCCGATAAATATTCTGGTTTGCCTGAGTTCACAATCATCCAACTGTCAGACTAAGTAGTTGTGCTAATTATGTAAAATGATGAGTGATAGTACAAAAACTAGCAATTTTTGAACTTTTCTATACTAGTATTAACAACACACAACAAAGCAAAGCAAAAGCTATGAGCGAAACCAAAGCAAAAGTTGATATCCAAGAACAAATTCAAGCAGAAGTAGAACAAGCTCGTGCTGTCTGCGATATCTCCGGTAGCAATTCTGCTGAGTGTGCAGCTGCTTGGGATGCAGTTGAAGAGCTGCAAGCTGAAGCCTCTCACCAGCGTCAAACTAAGCCAAAAAATTCTTTGGAACAGTACTGCGATGATAATCCAGAAGCGGCTGAGTGCCGTGTTTATGATGAATAAACCTTAAATTGGGTCAATTTTCCATTCATCCCAGAGGCAAGCAACCAAAATCTATTTACGAATTAAGACCTTGTACCTTAATGCTTTTTGGGGTGTGTGGCACAACTTACCCTATATCAGCCGTAAGTTTGTACAAGCTCATGAAAGTAAAAGATATACAAGTTGCTTGTTTTTTTGCATCATATTTAGAGAGATGGGTAAATTCCAGTCAGCGTTTAGTGCCAGCATCAGAATTACCTATTTCCACCAAAAGTCTTTGCTGAAGTATCCGTTATAGTAAATATCTGCATCTTCATGCAAACTTTTTATTTATCGTCTGGCAAAAACAATGCAAGAAGTTTGGTTCCGCCCCTATATTTGGACTGATTACCGACTGGGGGTATTATTTACGTTAGTTATTCCTTTAATTTTGTTAATTTGGGCATTTGTGCAGAAGGCAGAAGGAATTCAACGCCTGTTAATGATTTACTGGCGAATTGCCAGCCTTTTGGTCATTACAATTTATTTAATGATTGCGGAATATCCAGTCAGCTTTATTTCGGGATTGATAGCAAATATTCTGATTCCCATTTCTTTATGGTTCTGGGTCGATCTCAATGATGAAATTGAGTATCAACCTAGCGGCCCGTTAAAGTTAATTTTTACCTCTTGGCGTTGGGCTGTATCAGTTTATTGTCTTTTAGGTGCGATCGCTTTTATCCCCTTTATCGGTTGCGCTTTTTCAGCAACAGCCATTAAAAGTCCCTATTGTCGAGTCTGGTTTGAAGCCCCCTTACTCTTCAAAGATTATTTCCATCACAACAGCAAGCCTGGATTTCTGGGTTTTCTGGGAATCGTCTGTCTAGTGATTTATGTGCTTTACTTAAGCTATTTTGTTTTATTTAAGCTGGGCAAACAAGGACGCTCGGCTACACCACAGTAATTAGCTATCATTGCATCCAATTTGATGAATAATTCCATTGGCAAGCGGCTAGAACAATACACCATCAAACGTCCCCAAGAAGTCTTACTCATCGCGGTGGAAATAGCTGATGAACAAGATAAAATTGCCGTCTTCAAAGGTTTTTCTAGTTCTTTGATGCGCCCCACTGCCTTCGATCCAGATGTACCTGTGTTACTAGATGCTGCCACAATTATCAGTATCGATCGCATTGCCAGCCCTTATAATCCTGAAGCACCCCGCTATATTGAAAAAGGCATCTCTTGGGAAGCAATGCAAGCTTTATTAGCAGAGGTGGGAGTGTGAAGTATGAAGTGTGAAGTGTGAAGTGTGAAGTGTGAAGTATGAAGTGTGAAGTGTGAAGTATGAAGTATGAAGTGTGAAGTGTGAAATATTATGTTGTTGATGAATGAGTAAGGCTGGATACACTTTACCTGTGTTTGCTTGTGCGGCGGCTGTGGCGGCGTTACATTGGTTACGCCAGCGTCAGCCGTTAAAAGTTGTGGCGGTGGATTTAATTACACCGCCACAAATCGTAGAAATACCAATTGAACAGGTATCTGGTCTAGCGGAAAATCTGGCTTTGGCAATTACCCGGAGTGACCCTGGTGATAATCTTGACCTTACCCGCGATACACCGATTTGGGCAATGGTCGAATGGGGTGGTGAAGGTGAAGAAACGGTGACAATTAAAGGTGGGGAAGGGATCGGTAAAATTCTCCATACAGGAGAACAACCAGCAATTTATAGTTATGCCCAAAGGTTATTACAAGAAAATTTGCGGCGGCTGCTAGCAACAGGTGAAAAAATCACCGTAACGATTATTTTACCTTTCGGGCGATCGCTGGCGGTTCGCACTTCTAATGCTGCTTTTGGTGTAGTCGAAGGACTTTCTTTGTTAGGTACAACCGGAATTTCTCAACCTTTAAGTTCACCCGATCAGTTAAGCTCTTTTCGCGTCGAATTACAACAAAAAGCCAGTAGTTTTAGCAGCTTGGTATTTTGCATTGGTGAAAACGGCTTAGATTTAGCGCGAAAACTCGGTATTAATCCTGAACAACTAGTAAAAACTGCTAACTGGTTGGGGCCGATGTTAGTCGAAGCGAATGCTTTGGGTGTTAAAGAAATCTTATTGTTTGGCTATCACGGCAAGTTGCTAAAACTAGCTGGGGGAATATTTCACACTCATCATCATTTAGCCGATGGGCGACGAGAAATTTTAGCAGCCCACTGCGCTTTGCTAGGGATGAAGTCATCAGATATACAAGTAATATTTAATAGTGAAACTGCGGAAGCTGCACTGAAATATTTAAAAGAATTAGATGCTGGTAGTGGTAGTGATTGGGTGAATCAAGTTTATAGTGCGATCGCTGAAACTATCGATACGCGTTCTCAAGAATACATGAAAAGCCATAATAACCGAGATACAGCAGTACCAGTGTGCGGCTCAATTCTCTTTGAGCGCGATCGCAAAATTATCGTAAAAAGCAAAACTGCTTGTTTGCTGATCGAAAAATTATGTTAATTTATTATGAATAATCATTAATAATCCAAATAAGTAACTTTTTCAGTAACCACTCTAGGTTAAGTTATTCCTTCTAATACCATCTGAGATTGAAAGGCAAAGCAAACCCGTTATCAAGCGTGTTTGTAGGGGATTTTTTACCATTTACTAGCCTTTTAAGATGAATAGATGGTATTTTTGTCAGACCACTGTGCAACTATCTACTACTTAATTTCAACTCCCCCATCATGAATACAGCGGTGACTCTACTAACCGAACAAGCACCTCAACCAGTGGAAGACTTGAGGCAGCTTGAACGTCAAATGATTATTATTCTAGACTTTGGCTCTCAGTATTCCGAACTGATAGCCAGACGTATCCGCGAAACTCAAGTATATTCTGAAGTTCTGTCTTATCGCACCACCGCCGAACAATTGCGGCAACTGAACCCCAAAGGCATTATTCTTTCTGGTGGCCCGAGTTCAGTTTACAGTGAAAAAGCTCCCCACTGTGACCCGGAAATTTGGCATTTAGGCATCCCCATTTTAGGTGTCTGCTATGGGATGCAGTTGATGGTAAACCAACTTGGTGGAGAAGTCGCCAAAGCAGATCGCGGTGAATATGGTAAAGCCTCATTATATATAGATGATCCTACCGACTTATTAACCAACGTCGAAGATGGCACAACCATGTGGATGAGTCACGGCGACTCTGTGGTGACAATGCCACCAGGTTTTGAAATTTTGGCACATACAGAAAATACCCCCTGTGCGGCTGTTGCTGACCACGAAAAGAAACTTTATGGTGTGCAGTTCCACCCCGAAGTTGTACATTCCATTGGTGGTTTAGCCTTAATTCGCAACTTTGTTTATCATATCTGCGAATGCGAACCCACTTGGACGACTGCTGCCTTTGTCGAAGAAGCAATCAGAGAAATTCGCGCTAAAGTAGGCGATAAACGGGTACTTTTGGCATTATCTGGCGGTGTAGATTCTTCTACCCTAGCTTTTTTACTACATAAAGCGATCGGTGATCAACTGACTTGTGTATTTATCGACCAAGGCTTTATGCGGAAATATGAGCCAGAAAGGTTGGTGAAATTGTTCCAAGAGCAGTTTCATATCCCTGTAGAATATGTGAATGCGCGCGATCGCTTTTTAGATACCATTGCAGGTGTGACAGATCCTGAAGAAAAACGCCGTCGCATCGGGCATGAATTTATTAGCACCTTTGAAGAAGCATCAAAACGCCTCGGCCCCTTTGATTATTTAGCCCAAGGCACACTCTATCCAGATGTCATCGAATCTGCCGATACCAACGTTGACCCCCAAACAGGTGAACGGGTAGCAGTCAAAATTAAAAGCCATCACAACGTCGGCGGTTTACCCAAAGATTTGCGATTTAAATTAGTTGAACCTCTGCGGAAACTATTTAAAGATGAAGTCCGCAAAGTTGGCCGTTCTATTGGTTTACCCGAAGAAATTGTCCAACGCCAACCCTTCCCCGGCCCTGGTTTAGCAATTCGCATTATTGGTGAAATCACCGCCGAAAGATTGAATATTTTGCGTGATGCCGATTTAATTGTGCGCCAAGAAATTAATCAACGTGGTTTATATAACGAAGTTTGGCAAGCCTTTGCTGTATTGTTACCAATTCGTAGTGTAGGTGTGATGGGTGATAAGCGTACCTATGCCTACCCCATTGTCCTGCGGATTGTTACTAGTGAAGATGGTATGACCGCAGATTGGGCGCGTCTCCCTTATGATGTGTTGGAAGTAATTTCTAACCGCATCGTAAATGAAGTCAAAGGCGTGAATCGTGTAGTTTACGACATCACATCCAAGCCACCTGGAACCATCGAATGGGAGTAATTAAGTGAATGTTTAAATGAAAGATTGAGGTGGGTACTTCCCACCTTTTTTTTCAAAAATTATCGCTAATATTGCTACTAATACCTCTCCCACTCTATACTTTTTCAGCCGATCGCACCTTCGCACCACTATTGAATACGGTACTATTAAGTTATAAATATAACGTTTAAAATTTACGCACTTAATAAGAGTTAGGCCTACTTAAATCCATCCTATCTTTGCAGCATCTATCTCATAAACAAATAGCAACTATGTGCCAATTTATTTATAAACGCTGCTAGGAAAGACTAGCAAGGTAAAAAGTTGAACAACAAGTCAGATAAATATAGTCGCATATAAAAATTTTAAAAAGAAGTTAAGAACGCTCGGTATTAATCCTGATACTATTTAGACGTACAGAACTTTATACTACGAAAGTAATGTTTATGATGCTTCATCAATCAGTTACCTTTATAATTGACGCTGACTGATACTGATAGAGTATTTTGGGGAATTACACAGAGAAGCTGAATTTTCAAGATTTTATTTGGCAACTCATATTTTTACTCATAAAATCAAAGACAAGCTAAAGTTCGGCCGAACAGCAGCCTAAATATAACAGTCCGTTAATAAATCAGGGTTAAAACAGCTATCACGAAAACTCAAATGCTAGAAATGGTAGACCGGATAAACGATATTGCTTGGCAAGCTCACCAAGGTAGCGTTGCAGCGATTATTCAATTATTAAATGAAAAGCTAGCTGATTCTGGTGTGAGAACCAGAGCTATTTTCGCCGACGGAGTGTTGCAACTTTTGTGTGAAGCATCTCAGCTAGAGCAACTTGAGCAATCAACTGTAGTAGAAAAAATCCAGCAAATTCTGGAATCTATTGCACCACGCAACATTCGCCGAGTCAATATTAATAGTCGAATTGTTCGAGAAGCACAGTTACTGTGGCTCAAAGATATTTACAACGGCGAAAATCAAGTATTGTGGTCACAGGAAATTACCTTAACGAAACCACACACCTTCAAGCAAATTATTGAAGAGTTCACAGAAGCTACAACTGAACTAGCACAATCTAGTTTACGGAAAGGTCAATCTTCTCGGACTTCAGTTTTAGCTAACAAAAATCAGCATAAATATGCACCTAAATCCAAAATGCCCGTAGCAATAAGTTTAGGCTTATTGTTGCTGTTAGGTTGGGTTGTATATTCTCAGTTAGGAGATAAGCTAAAAATCTTCATCCAAGTAGAACCTTCGCAGCCTGTTACTACAACCAAGACTAAGGCAACTAAATCAGCAGTCAGCCCTACTAAAAATGATACTGTTGATCCTGCAGAAGAAGCTGATCCGTTTGGTTCTGCTGTTAGAATTGCTAACCAAGCAACTATCGACGGTAAAACCGCTACAACTTCAATTCAGTGGTTAGATTTAGCGGCTAAGTGGCAACGAGCATCTGATTTAATGGGTGCAGTACCCAGTACTCATACTCGTTATAAAGAAGCGCAAATTCGGACAAAATTGTACAGAGAATATAGCGAAACAGCACAGAAAGAGGCAGAGAAAAGTAAAACGAAATCTTAATTAACAGCATGTAAAACGGCAAAGGACAGCAGCAAGCACAAGTTTGAGTTTTTCAACACAGGGAAATTTAAAGATGAATATATTACTAATCTGTAGAGATGCGATCGCATCTCTACAGTATTTACAATAATAATTAAAGACTCATCTCTAACATTCGTTGCATTGGGCGCAAAGCTGCAACACGAATATCTTCAGACATCGTAATTTCAGGAGTGCGGTTTTTCATCGCTAAATACAGTTTTTCTAAAGTATTGAGACGCATAAACGGACACTCATTACAATTGCAATTATTCGTCGTCGGTGGTGCAGGAATAAAGTGTTTTGCTGGAGCAAGTTTTTGCATTTGGTGAATAATACCAGGCTCTGTTGCCACGATAAATTCCTGCGATGGACTAGTTTGACAATATTTAAGTAAAGCGGCTGTAGAACCAATATAACTAGCGTGGCGCAATACACTACTTTCGCATTCTGGATGCGCGATCGCCTCTGCTTCGGGATGTGCTATTTTTAACTGTACAATTTTCTTCTCGGAAAAGGTTTCATGCACAACGCAGCTACCTTGCCATAATACCAAATCCCGCCCAGTTTGTTCCATGACATAACGCCCTAAGTTGCGGTCTGGAGCAAAAATAATTGGCTGGTCTTTTGGTATTTGCTGTACAATTTTTACCGCATTAGAACTGGTGCAGATAATATCACTCATAGCCTTAATTTCGGCAGAGCAATTAATATATGAAACTACCAAATGATCAGGATGAGCAGCTTTAAAAGCAGCAAATTCCTTTGGTGGACAGCTATCTGCTAAAGAACAACCAGCATTTAAATCTGGTAAAAGTACCAATTTATCAGGGTTAAGTATCTTGGCTGTCTCTGCCATAAAATGAACACCAGCAAACACAATTACATCTGCATTCGTCTGTGCTGCTGCTCTAGCTAGTTGTAATGAATCTCCAATAAAGTCTGCAATATCTTGAATATCTGGCTCTTGATAATAATGCGCTAAGATGACCGCGTTGAGTTCTTTTTTGAGATTCTCAATAGCAGCAAATAAATCTAGTGGTAGCCCACCCGGTTGGGTTTGGTTTGTTTTGGCAAATGCAGTTGTAAACACAGTTAAGGGTTGCTTTGGGTTGCAATTGTTTTGTCCAGTGGATTTAATTATAGTAGTTTTTACCAAAAACAGAAGAGGGGTTTATGGTAATTTGATATTAGTGATAGATTAAAAGTTATTTTTTGTGGGTTCCTTTATCTCTACTCCCCATGACCTCTTCTATGCTGGAGATATAGGGCAAGGAAAGCGGCATGACCAGTCAAAAAATTAATCAGAAAACTCTCAAAATTGCTGTGGTTGGAGATGTTCACGACCAATGGGAAGTGGAAGATGGCATCGCACTCAAGCATTTAGGTGTTGACTTAGTGCTGTTTGTCGGCGATTTTGGTAATGAATCAGTGGAAGTGGTAAGAGCGATCGCTTCTCTGGAAATTCCCAAAGCAGCAGTCATGGGCAACCACGATGCTTGGTATACAGCCACAGAATGGGGACGGAAAAAATGTCCCTACGATCGCACTAAAGAAGACTGGGTACAAGAACAACTCGACTTATTAGGTAAAGCCCATATTGGTTACAGCAAGCTGGATTTTCCCGAGTGGAATTTAACAGTAGTTGGTGGTCGTCCTTTTAGCTGGGGCGGTCATGAATGGAGATTTGCCGACATCTGCAAAGACCGTTATGGTGTGACAACTCTGGAAGAATCAGCAGAGCGAATATTTGCATCAGTTAAAAGTGCAGCCTGCGACACGATTATCTTTCTCGGTCATAACGGGCCGAGTGGATTAGGCAATAGGCCCGAAGACCCCTGCGGTAAAGATTGGGATCCTATCGGCGGCGACTTTGGCGACCCTGATTTTGCCGAAGCGATTTCGCAAGCCATCACAACTGGTAAAAATATTGCTTTAGTGACATTTGGGCATATGCACCACACACTGCGGCACACCAAAAAAGAAACCCGAAAACCCATCTTTAGAAGCCCAGAGGGAATAATTTACTTAAATGCTGCCAGCGTTCCCCGAATTGTCGAGAAAGAAGGCGAAAAGCTGCGGAATTTCTCAATTGTTTGCCTAGAAGCAGGTGAAGTGACACAGGCTTCCTTAGTTTGGGTAGGTAGTGATTTTCAGGTCGCTGCTGAAGAAATTTTGTACAAGCGATCGACTTCACTAGTGCAACCTGCTCAGATGTAAGATATAGTATTATCTGTCAGCTTTTTTGCTCACTCAAAAAAGTAAGGTAGCAAAGCTAGACAGTTAATTTGGAGAGGTGGCAGAGTGGTCGATTGCGTCCGACTTGAAATCGGATGAGGCTAAAACCTCCGGGAGTTCGAATCTCCCCCTCTCCGTTTGAGGAATTAAAAATTGAGGAGAAAGAGGTTAGGTAGTGTAATCATGAGCTTGCTGATAAAATATGCTTTTCTTTGGGCAGCTTGAGCTTCTCCAAGATTCGCTCCAATCGATGTTCCTGACTTTAACAACTGTTGAGCAAGGGTTTTTGCTACTTCTGATTTGTCATCTAAAAACTGGCCCAATTTAACTATAAGAACTGAAAAAGCAAAAGTGTGATCGCAAATATCTTTTTTCACAGGTAGTAATTAATAAAGTCAAACATTTTTCTAAATTTATTGTATTAATCTTTATTTTTATTTATATTTTTTCAGCTTATATATTTTTTAAATATTAAATGGTAACAGCAGAGTATTTTCAATTTCTTGTCTGAGTTTTTGACTAGTATAGCAATCACTGTTCAAACAATCTATTAGTAATTTATTTATATAATAATATTGTTCTACCATTTTAAGTTTTTCTTCTTTAGGCTTCCAATCATGATCAAAACCAAAATATTCAAGTATGACATTCCTAATATTCGTTGCCCAATCCTGACTATTTACTTTCCACCACTGCAAAAAGCTTGTTTGATATTGGTTCGGTTCTGGTAGCTGTTGCTTTAGAGTTATAAGTGTTCGCTGTAGTTCAATGTCAAATTGTTGAGCATACTTAATAATAAGAGAAATACCACGATACAAGTCCAAAAACATAACTAAGTTAAAAGCACTTTTATCCCTATCTTGGCAAGTAAAACTCAGAGCATAAGCATAAGCAAGCAAGTAATCAAATGTGCATTTATTGACTTCATTAAAAATTGAAAAACCAAGAATGTTGGCAAGTTCAAGATTGAGATCAGGAATAAGAATCGGTTTTCGTTCTTGACTATAAGCAAGAGCTATGACTATATGTAAGTCAGTAGATTGAACAAAAGATATAGCCTCAGAACTCACTCCAAAACTAATTCGTCCAGTAAATAGATGAAATAATCCAAAATAAAATGCTCTGACAGCTACAGGTTTATATTGATTTCCTATTAACTTTGATTTTTGGTCAATAAATTCTATACATAAGTGTAATTGTTCATTTTCTATATATATTTCGTCAATTTTCTGCTTCATCAAAATTATTAATTCATCTGCTCTCCGCATCATCTCCGTTGTTAGTAAAAATACCTCACGCCAGCGTTTATCTGTGATATGCTTCACTAAACTTTCCCAAGCAAAATTAGCAACTATTTCTCTGGCAGTAAAATACTCCTGAAAAGTTAGATGAGAAAATGAATAAATTCCATTCGCCCGTTCTATTAAAAGCCCGTGTTGCGCTTCAATAGATTTCAAAACAGCCTCGCTGTCTAGCCTGAGAGCTTCTATGTCGGTGTCAGCATCACGTAAGTTACGAATGAACTCAGCAATATATACTTCAACTGTTTTTTGCTTAAAGAAATAATCCTTCTGCTCAAAAGCGATCAAAGCAATTTGGCTCAATAAGTCTTCCTTGCGATGCAAAGATAAATTTTTATATACTTGATGCCTTTCTATGTTGCGTTTGGCATCCCATTTTTTCAACAATACATCTAATCCTTCTTTATAAAGTTCAGAACGGTTTGCTGGGAAATCTCCACTATCGCTAAACACCAAACACAGTAATGTCAGCAGTAAAGGACTACTAGCTAGTTCTTGAATTGGTTGATTCTCCGTCAGTTTTTGAATAAATCTTTTACTTTTAACTGGGTCGGTTAATTGGAACCAGTTTTGAGCAAAAACGGCTATTTGTTTTTTGTCAAAATCTGCCATTTCCACTTCTGTGAAACTTTCAAATGTATATTCTTTGGCAGCAATACGGCAGGTAAGTACAAACTGATTGGTGTGAAACAGGTCAGAAAATTCCCTAATTTGTCGTAAAACACGCTTGGTGTCTTCCTCTCGTACTTCATCCAACCCATCCAGCAATACTAATGCCTTACCCTGTTTCAACAGTTTTTCTACTGTTACACTGGCATGAGTTACCCCACAGCTTGACAATTGTTCAGCGATAAATTCCAAAATATCTAGTTTTTTAGGTACTTCTGCAAAGTCTTTTAGAGTGATAAACAGGGGAACTCTGTTTGTTTGAAAATTTCCCTCAATACACTGCATTGCCAGATATTTTAAAAAAGTAGTTTTTCCTGCTCCTGGTTTGCCTAAAACCATTAGCTTACTATAACGCTGCACAGCCTCTAATCCCGATACCTGCTTCTGTTTTACGTGGCTAAGTCCAAGCCGCTCAAAGTTATCATGATCACAGCTTTGCATTAGTTCCGCAATCTTAAGTCGTCTTCGTCCTGTTATTTTCTCCAGAATATTGACATTTGTGTAAATACCTTGTTTTCCTGTTAGCTTAATCGGTTTAGGCATATCTAATACCCTCATGGTTCCATACTTCTCTTTTATGTAGGGTTTGACTTGTTTGCGGATTTCTTGCACTAAGGCATCAATAGAATCATATATATCATCTGTAATTAAATGACCAGAAGGTCGTTGCTGTGAGTATTTCTTGCTCAGATGCTCACGTAAGCGGCTTTCTTTAACAGGGCCATGTCCAGTGATACTAAATTTTTTGTAAATACCTGTAAGGCAAGTGCTGAGGTTACTTTCAGAAATATTTAATTCTTGAGTGACCTGGACTCGACTTTTACTGCGACCGAATATTTCCAGAAAAACTTCTTTCTCTCGATGCGACAATTCACTGTATTGCTCCAGTTGCTTAAGAAAGTCCTCTGGTATAGACATTTACTACTCTCACAATTACTTATAAGCCAGTGTAGCCAAAGTTTTTATCAAAATGTGGAGTTAACTCAGTGTAAGTCAGGCTAAGTCAAGATAGGTCAAATAATTAGCTACAAAAGAAAATTGTGACATTGAACTCAGTCAAGCTGCTGAGGAAATCGCAATGCTAGAAACACTAATCCCTTTGGTTATTAATAAGTCTATTGAAGTAGTTGCTGGAATACTGCTAGAAAAGTTTTGTAAATGGCTACTGAGTGATGCAAACATCAAAAGTGCCAACAACTTTCTGAAAATGCAGATTCTTGTACTTTATCTCGATTGGTTTTTACTAAAAACACCAATAAAATCTCTAACAGAAAAATCACAGAAAAAGTAGTGAAGATAGTAAAGCGATCGCCTTTGATTTTTCAGTGCGATCGCACCCTCACCCCTCCCAAACTCCATCGTGCTACGATTACCAATAAATTCTTTTGGGAGGTCAAGCAATGGCTACCCTTCATGACCTGAATATACCTGATGAGTTATACGCACAATTGCAAGAGTTAGCTAAAGCTCAAAATAGCTCAGTTGATGCTCAAGTTATTACCATCTTGCAGAAAGCTTTGCAGACAAAAACACAGCCAGCAGAAGACGAAAGATACAAAAATGTACCAAAACTTTTAGAAGAAATCCGCCTGCGCCGTGAAAGTCGTCGTACTGATGCAGAATGGCCTGATAGTACAGCATTACTTCGAGAAGACCGCGACAGATGACTACTCCTATTAGGTGCGTTGTAGATGCCAGTGTAGGGATTAAGCAATTTCTACCGGATGATCCACTAATGCCAAAAGTTGATCAACTGTTTGCTCACCTTGCTAATCCCCAAACGGCAATTTTTGTCCCAGACTTGTTTTATATTGAGTGTGGCAACATCATCTGGAAATATGTCCGCGCTAGACTTTATGCTGTTGCAGATGTACCATCTGATTTAACTACGCTCAAAAGCTTTCCCTTGCGTGTTGTCTCGACGGCTGATTTGATGGCGGATGCGGTGAATATTGCCATAAACTACAATATCTCCGCTTATGATGCTTGTTATGTTGCACTTTCACAGCAAGTTAATGCCACTTTACTGACTCTTGATGCCTGCCAAATTAGTAAGAGCTTTAAACGCTTCATCTTACAATGTTGGCTCATTTAATGATTTTGAGGTTCCGCCGTTACCATCAATATAATAGCGATCGCTCCCCATCTCTCTATCTGTTGCAGTAAAACAAAACGAGCGATCGCTACATTTTTATTGCACTATTTATAATGAGGCTAATGTTACCTAGCTAAATAAATCCTATGGTTGTGCAGACTCCCCCCCGTCAATACTCCATTGAGGAATACTTGGCACATGAAGAGACTGCTGAGTACCGCAGTGAATATAGTGATGGAGAAATTATACCAATGGCTGGAGGCTCAATTAATCATAATCGCATTATCCGCAACCTTAGCAGATTACTCGAACTAGCCTTACAAACACAGCCTTATGAAGTTTTTTTGAGCGACTTGCGGCTTTGGATTCCTCGTTACCGAGAATACACATATCCTAATATTTTAATTATCAAAGATGAACCTATCTTCCAAGAAGGAAGAAAAGACACAGTATTAAATCCCTGCATTATTTTTGAAGTGCTTTCTAAGTCTACTAGTAGCAGAGATAGAGGTGATAAATTTACTTATTATCGCTCCATTGCCGAATTTCAAGAATATATTTTGATTGACCAATATCAAATTCACATTGAGCAGTTTAGTAAAACGCCTGATGGCAATTGGCTATTTAAAGAAACTGACGATGAAGATGGCATTTTAACTTTAGTTGCTGCTAACTGCCAAATTCCCCATCGCCAGATTTACGAACGAGTTAACTTTGAAACTCAAATAGAGTAGTTATTTAACAAATCAGCAAATTCTTTTGCCTTTTTAAGGTGTCCCTACTGCGCCAGAATAAATTAAACCCCGTTGCACATCTAGGGTGAGAATCGCACCATCACGAATGACTTGTGTTGCTTTCTTCACACCCACAATCACAGGTACACCTAGACGCAAGCCAATCACTGCGGCATGGCTAGTGAGGCTTTCTTCTTCGGTGATAATGCCGGAAGCTTTGCGAATAGCATCGACAAAATCAGCCCCAGTGCGGGGTGCAACTAAAATGTCGCCAGGGTTAAAGTTACTCACATCCATACCTGTTTGAGCAACTCGCGCGCGACCACTCACAGAACCTTGTCCTAGTCCAATTCCGTGACCGAGGATGGCTGTGACTACTTCCACTTTAATTAAATCGGTGGAACCAGAAACCCCTTGCAGTGTCCCCGCAGTCATCACAACTAAATCGCCTTCAAAGAGAAATTTATGTTCTTGGGCGACGTTAATTGCAGCTTGGAAGGTCTGACCTGTAGAGGGTAAACCCAGAACTAGTAGTGGTTTCACGCCCCAGACAAGTTGTAACTGTCGTGCGACGTTGACATGGGGTGTGACTGCCAAAATTGGTGTGTGGGGACGGAATTTAGAAACGTTGCGCGCTGTAGCCCCTGTTTGGGTTAAGGTCATAATTGCGGCTGCACCCAAGTTTTCGGCAATTTGACCGACGGCTTGGCTGATGGCGTTGGGAATGGAACGGCGGCTATCTCTGATTTGCCGTGTGGCTGAGTTGCGCTCTTCTTGTTCAATGCGTTCGGCAATTCTCGCCATTGTCGCTACGGCTTCAACTGGGTAGCTTCCTACAGCAGTTTCGTTAGACAGCATGACTGCATCCGTACCATCCAAAATCGCGTTAGCTACGTCTGAGACTTCGGCGCGGGTGGGGCGGGGGTTGCTCACCATGCTATCTAACATCTGGGTAGCAGTGATGATGGGAATGCCTAAGCGGTTGGCTGTGGCAATTAACCGTTTTTGTAGTATGGGGACATCTTCGGCTGGTAGTTCTACGCCTAAGTCACCTCTGGCAACCATTACGCCATCGCACAAAGCCAAAACTGCTTCCATTTGTTCAATGGCTTCGTGTTTTTCGATTTTGGCGATAACTGGGACTTGTTTACCTGTACTGGAAATTAATTCTTTGATTTCGATTAAATCTTGGGGGTTGCGGACAAAGGAAAGTGCCACCCAGTCTACACCTTGATCTAGACCGAACATCAAGTCCTCGCGGTCTTTGTCGGTCATGGCTTTAATAGACAAGTAAACCCCCGGAAAGTTTACGCCTTTGTTATTAGACAGTTTACCGCCGACGGTGACACGGCAATATAAGTCGCCTTTGTCGCGCTTAGTTTCTTCCACTACCATTTCTACTCGCCCATCATCAAGGAGAATTTTGGCTCCGGCTGGGACTTCTTCTGCCAAATATTCGTAGGTGACGCAGCTAATTTCTTGCGTACCGACTACTTGACGATTGGTGAGGATAAAGCGATCGCCTTTTGCTAAAACTATAGATCCATTTTCAAACCGCCCCAAGCGAATTTTTGGCCCTTGGAGGTCTTGCAAAATTGCCACTGGCTGATTTAGTTCAAAAGCAGTTTGCCGAATTAAGCGAATATTACGCTGATGGTCGGCATGAGTACCGTGAGAAAAGTTAAGCCGCAGTGTGGTTGCGCCTGCTTCGATAATCGCCTTGAGCATTTCTGGGCTGCTGGTGGCGGGGCCAATTGTAGCGACAATTTTTGTCCGACGTAAAGAATCTCTTAATTGCATAGGGGCTGAGTTTAGGGAGCTTATTAAGCAGTCATAGTAAGTTAAGGGAGATGCTGTATTCCGTTACTGCCACATCAATCAATTTAAGCAGTTAGCGAGGGGCAGATAAAGAGTGGAATTAGACAAATGATTACTTATTTTTCCCTCTGATTTTCCATAGGAACTAGAGGACAGAATAGCTATCGTACACTAATCTTGGTGTCCTCTTTCCCAGGGTTGATTTATTGATATCCACTACTGGGGATTTGAGTGACACACCCTACTGCATCAGCAAATACTTGGGTTTCGTCTGGAATGATAACGTCATTTATCAAAATATGCAGATAAATATTGCTATACAAAACTTTGTAAAACTTTATTGTTCACTAATATTTATCGTATATTCGTAATGTTTGGTAAACGAGGAGTTAAGAATGCTGGCGTTGGAGGCAGAACAAAAAACATTAAAAGTCCCGCCCAAGGAGTTTTTAGAGCCTGCCGGTAATTTTAGCCCCACAATGCTGCTATTTTTAGCAGCAGTGACAATGCTAGTGTTATCGAATTTTGGCTACTGGTTGTGGGCATGGCCACACTGGTTGTGTTTCTGTACTAACACTTTAGCCTTACATTGTTCAGGAACAGTGATTCACGATGCTTGCCATCAATCGGCGCATCGTAACCGCGTCATCAATGCCATTTTAGGTCATGGTAGTGCGTTGATGTTAGCTTTTGCTTTTCCTGTATTTACGCGGGTACATTTACAGCATCACGCTCATGTCAATCACCCTAAAGATGACCCAGACCATTATGTTTCGACGGGTGGGCCTTTGTGGTTGATTGCTGTACGCTTTTTGTACCATGAAGTGTTTTTCTTTAAACGGCAACTTTGGCGCAAGTATGAGCTATGGGAGTGGTTTATTAGCCGCTTGATTGTCGTGAGTATTTTTTATATCTCAATTCAGTATCACTTTTTAGGTTACATCCTGAATTTTTGGTTTATCCCAGCATTCATAGTTGGCATAGCACTAGGACTATTTTTTGATTATCTGCCACATCGCCCATTTGTAGAACGCGATCGCTGGAAAAATGCCCGTGTCTACCCCAACCCATTTTTAAACATCTTGATTATGGGGCAGAACTATCATTTAGTGCATCATTTATGGCCTTCGATTCCTTGGTATAACTATCAGCCTGCATACTATAAAATGAAACCGCTTTTGGATGAAAAAGGTTGTTACCAAACATCAGGATTATTACAAAAAAAAGATTTTTGGGAATTTGTTTATGACATTTTTTTAGGCATTC
Source organism: Nostoc sp. FACHB-110 (assembly GCF_014697425.1). Taxonomy (GTDB): domain Bacteria; phylum Cyanobacteriota; class Cyanobacteriia; order Cyanobacteriales; family Nostocaceae; genus Nostoc_B. Next base: position 158,732 of record NZ_JACJRU010000006.1, on the reverse strand, counting down.
GCTTTCATCACTCCAAAGAATAAATCAAGGCGCGATTCAGGAATCAGAAGAGTAGAAGCATCCAGAACTATTCTGACTCCTGAGTGCTGAATTCTGACTTAAATCTTATAAAGTTCAAAGTGGTATAAGTACCTGCTAATATTAGACTGATAAACTCATACATACCAGCAATCTCAAGCACAATCATGATAAATATTGAGTGATTAAAATCACATAATAATACTGATGAATCTTGAGTAATTATAAATAGCTACTGGGAATAATAGGCTTAATCACTTTAAGTCAAACTTGTCATCATATTAGCTTAAAGTGCGGATAACCTACTATCCTAAAACTCTTAGATATGGCTGCTCTCAACTCAAGCTCATCAGTCCGAAAGTCTGATTGGAAAACACTTTCTTACTCAAAAATTCTTTCGTGGCCGCACCGTTTAAAGGTAGGACAAAAAATTGCTTGCGGATATGGAATTGCTTTAAGTGTGGCAGTTTTGGGAACCTGTGGAGGTTTGCAGCTGGGAGATTATTACAATCAAGTCGCAATTGAATCGCAAGAAGACGCGCTTCAGGAGATTAGGCTAGTCAACAACCTAAAAATTGCTGAACTCACAACACGCAACAAAAGACAACAACTAGTTGCTTTACTAGGTAATCCCAAACTTTTACAGCAAGAATATTTTGAACTCAAAACATCTATTGTTGAATTTAAAAAAGCCTGGTTAGCTTTGCAAGTTGCGGAAGGAAAACCAGACCCCAAGTATGATTCGGATGAGGAAATTGCTAAAGTCGAAAATTTTATGCAGACTTACCAAGGGGTTCCAGAAGCATATTTACTCAAAGTTGAAGAATTGCTGAATTCCCTTAATTTAAACAATGTCCAGCCAGAATATATTGAGACAGCAAAACAGAAACTCATTAGCTTTAGTAATAGTCCAGAAGTATTTCAAATTAATCGATTCTCTGATGACTTGACGCAGATGGTTGACCGTGCTGCTAGCGAGTATGCTGAAGCAGCTAGCATCATCAAATCTGCACAAAAACTGCGATCGCAAATTATTATTACCAGCCTGCTATTATCTGTGATGATTGCCGCTTTGTTGGCATTTTACACCAGTCGAGCGATCGCTCAACCGCTTCAAAATCTGACAAATGTAGTACAAACTTCAATCCTCAATTCTGATTTTGATCAGCAAGTAGCCATAACTTGCGAGGATGAAGTTGGTGTTTTAGCTACCTCGTTTAATCAACTAATTTACGCCATTAATCACCTATTAGCCAAACAGCAACAAGCCAACCAACAGTTAGAAGCCTACAGTCAAACCTTAGAAAATCAAGTCGCCGAACGCACTCAAGAATTAAGAGAAAATAATCAACGTCTGCAACACACCCTAGAAGAGTTACATCGTACTCAATCTCAAATAGTACAAACGGAAAAAATGTCAGCTTTGGGACAAATGGTAGCAGGTGTAGCCCACGAAATTAACAATCCAGTCAGTTTTATTTATGGAAACCTCAATCATGTCAGAGGATATACTCAAGACTTAGTAAGATTAATTCAATCCTATCAACAACATTATCCCAATCCACCTAAAGCGTTACAAGCAGAAGTTGATGAAATTGAAATAGAATTTCTGTACGAAGACTTGAACAAAGTTATCTATTCAATGGAGATTGGTACGACGAGGATTCGGGAAATTGTCAAATCGCTGCGTAACTTTTCCCGATTAGATGAAGCAGAATTTAAAGCTGTGAATATTCACGAAGGTATAGATAACACCTTAATGATTTTGCAACATCGAATTAAAGCTAATTCCACTAGAAAAGAGATTGAAGTTATTAAAGAATATGCACAGTTACCATTAGTTGAATGCTATGCTGGGCAACTCAACCAAGTATTTATGAATTTATTAATCAATGCTATTGATAGCTTAGAAGAAAATAGCTACAAAGCTAGAAACCCAGAGATAAGAAATCAGCCTAAAACTATCTTGATTCAAACGCAGATAAAATCAAATAATTCTATCATGATTACCATAGCTGATAATGGTATTGGTATTCCCGAAAAAAACAAATCAAAATTATTTGATCCTTTCTTTACAACTAAACCTGTTGGTAAAGGTACAGGCTTAGGATTATCAATTAGCTATCAAATTATTAACGAAAAACATCACGGCAAGCTTTGGTTTGAGTCTCAGCCACAAGCAGGTACAAAATTTTTTATAGAGATTCCGATTTATCAGCATTCAAATTTCTCAAAGCTCATAAGTAATGCCTGATTTTCTCGGTAGAGAATTTTGAATTTTATTTTCTGGAAAAATGATTAACTGTATAGACCAGTAACTTACTAGCAACAGAATCAATCCCGAAACTACTCCAATTACTAACCCTATAATCATAGGATATTTTTTAGTAACTTCAGAAATATCCAGCTTATTTGTCTGAGCGTGGGAAAATGGAACAATTGGATGAGTCTGATCTGGAAATAAAGCCTCTTGAGGATTTAATGGTGAAATCAGAGTAGAATCTGTATCTTTGATGGCAGTTTTTAAATGCAAAAATGGTTGTATTGCTTCTAAGACTTCGGTTGCTGATTTGTATCTGTCTTGAAAGTTGTAACTAACCATTTTGTTAATTACTACAGCTAACTCCAGATTAATTTCAGCTAAATGTTCCCAAACAACTTCTCCTGTTTGATTATCTTCTAATAATTGTGTAGGATGTTTACCTGTAAGTGCTTGAATAGCAATCATCCCTAAGGCATAAATATCGCTGCTTGGTTGTGGTCTACCTCGCTGTTGTTCGCTAGGCATATAGCCTGGGGTTCCGATCGCAATTGTAGAATGTTCAACAGATAAAGAATTTTTTGGGTCTTTAATTAATTGCGTCAAAATTGGCTTAACTGCACCAAAATCAATCAAAACCAAACGCTGATCTTGTTGTCTCCTGATAATATTGCTGGGCTTGACATCTCGATGGATTAACCCTTGAGTATGGATAAATTTAAGAATTTCTAAAACCTCTTGTAACAGTTGAATCACTTTACTTTCACCCCAGCGATAACCAGGATGAAGTTCTGCACTTAAGGTGTGTCCGGCAATAAATTTTTGGACTAAATAAAATTCTCGTTCATCCTCAAAATAAGCCAAAAGATGGGGAACTAAATCATAATCACCCAATTTTTCTAAAGCAGCTATTTCTCGCTTAAATAGTCTTTGACGGATATTTTCTGAAATCAATATTTCACTACTAGGTAAAAAATGTTTGACCACACAAGTAGGGTGATCAGGCAGCAATGTATCTCTGGCTATGTAAGTTTTACAAAACATTCCTTGGCTCAAAACTTGCACAACCTGGTAACGTTCTCCTAGTAGCTTAGTTAACATCATATGATGAACCTAACGGTTAGTTTCGGTAATCTTACTTAAGTGCATTCACATATAGATTTAATATATAGTTTTTATTAGAAAATACTTTATATAAATTTAAATTTAAATGAGCAAAACTAGCAGAAAATCTGCTTCACTCAGCACAGACGCGATTCAAATGATCAGAGGCTTGATCATTGGAAAAGTGATGACGCTGGTAGTTATTGGCGGTCTGTGGTTCTGGTTAAGGCCGCGTACTTACGATCATGATTATGCGGTGTCTGCTTCTCAGCAGTTTCCGGGAACTAACCGCACTGGCTCAAGCTTTGCCGGCGTACCTAACGTACCGATGGATACTTTCAATTATGGGGGAAGTACAGCTTGGGCGCCGATTCGACAACTCGTCAATTCACAAATCCAACATATTCGCCCAGAATTTCAATTAGTTTACGTAAATCCCGCCGTGGGAAGTCCTGGTTCTGGTACAGGCATTAAAATGTTGCTGGAAGGAAAATTAGACTTTACAGAATCTTCCCGGCCTCTGAGTTCCGCAGAACAAACCCAGGCGCAAAAACAAGGGTTAAAACTTGCACAACGTCAAGTAGGTCTTGATGCAGTAGGGGTAGTAGTTAATCCCGAACTTCCAGTTTCTGGTTTAACTGTGAACCAATTGCAGCAAATTTACCTGGGACAAATTACTAATTGGCAACAAGTAGGTGGGCCAAATCTGCCGATTGTTCCTTTGTCTCAATCGCCGGAAAATGCAGATACATTATTGTTTCCTGATAAATCTGCTGACAAGCAAAGTTTGAGTTCACGCGTCCAGTATGTTTATTCCACAACCGAAGCACTAAGACGCATCAAAACAACTCCTGGCAGTTTATATTATGCTTCTGCCAGAGGAGTAGTCTATCAGTGTAATGCCAAGTTACTACCCTTGGGTTTGACTTCTCAAAAACTGGTTTCTCTTTATAGCGAACCAGTAACGCCGTCCAATCAGTGTCCACAACAAAGAAATCGCCTCAATATCAAAGTTATCCAAAATGGCAGTTACCCTCTGATTTCTGCGTTGTATGTAATTGTTAAGCAAAATCAAGGACGAGAACAGCAAGCCGGAGAAGCCTATGCCAAACTGTTGCTAACTGACCAAGGACAACAGGCGATCGCACAGGCTGGTTTTGTCCCTGTAAACTCTCAGGAAATTAGTTTTCAACAAAGTCAAAAATAAGCTGCTGGAGCAATCTAAACTGTTGACTCAATAACTGACTGTGATTTTTGTAAAGTCTGGGGTAAACTCCAGTCTGGACGCAAATTTGAGGCGTGACGCAAATAAATGTGTTGAATTGGTGCAGAAGTAGGCAAATAAGCGTGAATTAAAAAGCGGATGCAGCGTTGTAAACTGCCTTCGACGTGCATTTGTTGTACATCCAACATAGCGACGTTATCCCAACCAGGACGTTTTCTAGCGATCGCCGCCGGAAAAATCGCATCTAAATCGCGTGTGACGGAAAAAGTCACGCTAATCATATCCTCTGGTTGAATGTGATTTCGTTGCTCTAATTCATCTAGCAGTTCTGTTACCGCTTCTCGCATGGCTTCAATCGTGTTTTCTGCAACCGTTGTTGCTCCACGAATCGCTCGCATTTGCCACTCCACGCCAAAAATCCTCCTTGATTCAGTTAACACTTAACAGTCAATAGTCATTGGCTGATGACCAATGACTATTAAAATTTATGGTCTATATAACCACAATGGCAGACCACTAGTAGACATTTCAAATTCCAGCCAGTCAGCACCAGCACCCAATTTTGAGGAAACCTGACGACTCCCGGGGAGAAAGCGACTTAAAAATGGTTTCGGTTCTTCTAAGGTGAAGCATTGGGTTTTTTCGGGGTCAAGACCAACCAGTTCTGCTGTCCAGCGACGTGCTTCTTCTTCTGTTCCCAGGCGGTCTACAATTCCCAATTCTAAAGCTTGCTGCCCGGTAAAAATCCTGCCATCAGCAAAGCTTCTCACAGTGTCTACTGTTAAAGACCGAGCATCGGCAACTGTTTGCACAAACTGTTGATAGCTGGTGTCAATCAATTCTTGCAAGATATGTTGTTCTGGTTCTGTTAATTCCCGATCAAATGCCAAAATATCTTTGTACGGCCCAGATTTGATTACTTTGAAGGAAACACCAATTTTTTCTAGCAAGCGTTCCAAGTTATTACCGCGCAAAATTACACCAATGCTCCCGGTGATTGTTCCCGGGTTAGCGACGATATGTTCGGCTCCCATACCAATGTAGACACCACCTGAAGCGGAAATATTACCAAAACTGGCGACAATTTTGATTTTTTCGCGCAACCGCTTGAGTGCGCTGTAAATTTCTTGGGAGTCTCCAACTGTACCACCAGGGCTATCAATACGTAAAAGTAAGGCAGGAAATTTCTTCTCTTCTACGGTTTTTAATGATTCTAAAACTCGCTTGCGTGTGCCACTAGCGATCGCACCCGTAATTTCAATCCGAGCAATTTGTTTACGAAACTTAGACTTAAACGGCCAAACCATGTGCAGTCAACAAACCTCTTATATAATCTCACTATAAAATGCCCAGAGGTCAAATAAATGGACATTCTGCTATTCAGCATTTTATAGTAGACAATCAAAAGACGGCTTGATGTTAGGCTTTGCTAAATGCTCGCTACCTAAAAATTTATCATCTCATTTATATACATGCTCTAACAGTTTAGTTGCTAATTTTGAGCAACTCATGATTTTGAATTTTCAAATATATGTATTAAATTTAACTATATTATTTTACGAGCATCGAGCTAATAATTTAAATGTCTAGCTGCCATATTATCTTATCTACAAGAGTTTTGGCTGATTTACTGTTGATAATCACTTAGCGATCGCTGATTCTTTACTTAAGAATCTATGCGTAAAATTTGACATCTATAATAAGCATAAGTATCAAACAAAGCTCCGACAAAGCTCCAAGTTAAGCTGATAATTAACAACCCGCGTAAAGGAGTTCCACTACCAAAAATGGCAAGAAAATGTAATATACCCTTGGCACTTGCTTCGGTGACTACTTGTAAACCAGGAAAGTAGCCCAGACAAGACAATATCAGCAAAGTACCGCCAATAAACAACATCGGAGCGACAAAGCTAAAAATAATCGTCACTAGTAGGGAACGAAGCAGATTGGTCAAAAGATTCATGGAAGACAACCTCCAGGAAGGAATCGCAAAATAGCCAAACAGCTATTATTCATTTTCTACAATACGAGCGATCGCCCCTTAAAAGTGAATATGTCAAAAATCTTAAGTTTTCATTAAAAAAACAGACATTAACTACACAAGCTGCATTATCTCCGTGCAAACTTGGCAATTATTCAAATCCTTACTAGATGAAGCTTTGAGTATATCTTTCATAAATAGCACAAATTAAAGCCACTATGAGCAAAGTGTGATTTTATGAGAGCAAGTTTAAACTAAGTTAACCTGAACCTGATTTAGACCAGTTTTCAACAATCAAAAAATGATTAACTCATTGACTCTTGACTAATCACCGATGACTTTCGCTATTCTTAAGGCAATTATCGAGTTAGCTACAAAACATTGAGTCAAGGTACAACATCCAAATCAAGTTTAGCAGCATGGGGTCAGCGATTGTTAGCCGCGATTTTTTTAGGTGGACAGCTGATAGTACACCTGTTGCGAGGCAGAATTCATTGGCGGAACACATTAGAACAAATGGCCGCAGTAGGGCCAGACTCTTTGTTTATCGCCCTGTTAACAGCTATTTTTGTTGGGGCGGTATTTACTATTCAAGTTGCGCGAGAGTTTATTAACTTTGGCGCAGGAAATCTGGTTGGGGGCGTGCTGGCGGTAGCCTTAACCAGGGAACTTTCCCCCGTACTTACAGCTGTCGTATTAGCTGGACGCGTTGGTTCCGCCTTTGCCGCAGAAATCGGGACTATGCGGGTGACAGAACAAATCGATGCTATGTTGATGTTAAAAACCGACCCCATCGATTATTTAGTCATTCCACGGATGATTGCTTGTTGCTTAATGCTGCCGATTTTAACGCTGCTGTCGTTAATCACCGGGATGTTTGGTGGATTGATTATTGCCATTAATATATATGGCATTGCAGATAATGTATTTTTAGAATCTGCCCGCAGCTTGCTGGATACTTGGGATATTTGTAGTGCCTTGATTAAAGCAGCTTGCTTTGGAATGTTAGTTGCTGTTGTTGGTTGCAGTTGGGGCTTAACCACCACAGGCGGAGCTAAAGGTGTGGGACAATCAACTACAACAGCTGTGGTGACGGCGTTGCTGCTGATATTTATTAGCAACTTCTTTTTGTCTTGGTTAATGTTCCAAGGTGCGGGTAGTGCATTTGTACATGGATTTTAAAGAGGCTAGGGGTTAGAGCTAGAAATTTACAATATTTGTGTAACGCAATCAAAATAATATTTATTCGTTAATTTCTCACCCTACTCCCTATTCCCCACGCCCCACTCCCTAACTCAACCGCCTAATCCTAAAATAGGAAAGATGTCTAAAAAAGAAACAGGATTAGAAACAGTGACCAGTTCATTTGCGCCTAACTCCGCAGCCACGGTGGAACTTAAACCTAGTTACAATATCCCTTTAGTACTGGTAATTGCAGCGATACCCCTCCTGATTGTGCAACCTTGGGTAGCAGGAGCGATCGCATTTTTTGGCTTGTTTCTTTTGTTTCAAACTGTAACGCTGCGTCTGCAATTTACCACTACAGACTTAGACATTTACAGAGGTGAAAAGTTAATTCGGCGTTTTCCTTACCGAGAATGGCAAAACTGGCGTATATTCTGGAATGGTTTTCCTGTACTGTTTTATTTTAAAGAAATCAACAGTATTCACTTTTTACCCATTTTATTTGACCCCAACACCCTAAAAGCTTGTTTGGAAGAACGCTGTCCCCGGATTTAAGAGTCGTTTTAGACAAAGGACAAATGACCAATATTTATTCGCATCATAGGAATTAAATTATAGTTTATGAATCCTGAGGCATCTCAAACTCCAGAACCAATAGATGAGTGGTTGGCACAAATACAACCAGAAGATCCGAATACAGAAGAACCAGAAAACTCATCTTTAGAGTCAGTTCTGGAAACAGAAACGCCCACTTTATCAGCTGAGGCTTTAAATGAACCAATTGCAGAGTCAACGCCTGAGTTTGTGGCTATCGCAACTGATAAAGATGAAGTGGGTTCAGATATACAACCAGAATCAATAGATGCAGTAGAGCAAACATTGGTGCAGCTGCAACACCAGAAAGCTGAACTCATCACAGAAATTGCCAAGTTGCAAGAAACTTACAACACTCTGCAAACTCAATTGAGTGATACGCAAACTGCACTAGGGCGCATCGTCCAAGAAACGTTAGCGCAACTTGAACAACGCAAACAAGCACTGCAAATTTCTATAGAACAGCTAGAACGCCGCCAAGAACGCATCCGTAATGAAATGAAAACCACCTTTGCGGGAGCGTCACAGGACTTGGCCATTCGCGTACAAGGTTTTAAAGATTATCTCACCGGGAGCCTACAAGATTTAGCCGCCGCCGCCGAGCAGTTGCAATTAGTTCCAGAGGTAAGAGAACGCGAAAAACCAACGGCTAAAGAAGCTAAACCCACAGAACCAGAATTAACTACACCACAATTTGCCCAGCAGCAATTTCAAGAGACAACCAAGCAAATTCGCCGTTTAATTGACCAATATCGGAATAAACCAGATTATTACGGCCCCGCTTGGCAACTACGCCGCACCTTTGAACCAGTCCATGCAGAACGCGTCTCGAATTGGTTTTTTGGTCAAGGGGGACGGGGTGCTTTACGGACAATGGGTAGCCGCTTGCAAAATACTTTGATTGCTTCTGCGGTGATTTCCATACTACATAAATTGTATGGCGATCGCGTCCGTACTCTTGTTTTAGCTAATACCCCAGAACGTCTAGGTGAATGGCGGCGCGGTTTACAAGACTGTTTAGGCATCGGTCGTCCCGATTTTGGCCCAGACCGAGGTGTAGTATTATTTGAAGCATCAGACGCTTTAGCCCAAAAAGCTGACCGTTTAGTTAAGGCTAATCAACTACCCTTAATTATCATTGATGACTCTGAAGAGCAAATCAGTTTAGGACTGTTGCAATTTCCTTTGTGGTTGGCTTTTGCGCCTGACCCCAAAGCTATGCGAAATTATGATGATGATTTTTAGTGATTAGTCAATGGTCAAGAACAGGGTGTGGCTGAGTGTGAAGACAGGGCTTCCAAGTGTGGTTCGATGCTTTCTTTTCCCCCACACCCTTGCACCCCTACTCCCCTGCGGCCTTAATGATAAGTCTTTAACAGGACACGATATAACCTGTAACCTGCGATATCTTAGACTATTGACTATGGACACTGGACTGTTTTGAGTTGTTTATGGCTATCTGGTTAAGTTTGTGTGGGGCAGTTTTGGTAGTAGCTTACTTGTTGGGTTCCTTTCCCACTGGCTACATTGCTGTCAAGCAGTTAAAAGGTATTGATATTCGAGAAGTCGGTTCCGGTTCAACTGGGGCAACTAATGTACTAAGAACTTTGGGTAAAGGGCCAGGAGCTATCGTTTTAGGAATTGACTGCTTAAAAGGAGTATTAGCGATCGCTCTTGTTTATGGCTTATTTAACTTTGCGGCTAGCCAAAATGTCATCCCCCCAACTGTAGATATAAAATTTTGGCAGCCTTGGTTGGTAACTTTAGTCGGGTTAGCTGCCATATTGGGGCATAGTAAATCTATTTTTCTGGGTTTTACTGGCGGTAAATCTGTGGCAACCAGCTTAGGAATATTATTGGCGATAAGTTGGCAAGTCGGTTTAGCTACCTTGGGCGTGTTTGCTGTGGTTATAGCTATTTCCCGCATTGTATCGTTGAGTTCGATTACTGGGGCAGTTGCTGTCACAATTTTCATGGTAGTTTTTCATCAACCATTGCCCTATATTTTGTTTGGTATTTTTGGTGGATTGTATGTGATAGTGCGTCACCGGAGTAATATTGAACGAATCTTCGCAGGGACAGAACCAAAAATTGGGCAGAAATTGGCAACAGAACCGGAAAAGACAGCAGTAAATTAACAAGAAGGATTAAATTCTCAAAATCTTGATTGTTTCTGTATCTCTGCGTGGCATTAGTGCGGCGATCGCAACTAAATTAGAAAATTTATATAATATAGGTAGTGGACTTTAGCCTTTCTTTGCTAACAAAGATTACTCATGAATTGAGAAAACAAGGCTTGATTTTTTATTTCGAGTAATTAAAAAGCAATCATTCATTAATTAATCATGAAAGCAAAGCTACCATTTATTATATTTATTGTTGGCTTGCTGACTAATGCGCCTGTTTATGCCCAAAGTGTAACTTCGCCAAATTTGCTTCAGCAGCAACAACAACTCAGACAAATACAACAACAATTAAGACAAAACCAAACAGAATCACAAAGACAGAATGGCTTAAATGGCAATAGCCAATCTCAACAAATGTGGCAACAATTTAGATTGCGACAAGATGAAATGCAGCTACAACAGCAGCAACAAAGAGAAGAATATAGGCTGCAACAAAGACAACAGTTAGAAAACTATAGATGGCAACAAGAACAACTACGCAGACAACAACAAAAGTAAGGGTTGCTAATAGCAATTTTCTCGACAAATATAGTTAAGAGAATAGTAGGTTGGGTGTAGCGATAGCGTAACCCAACAAAGTATGCGTGAATGTTGGGTTCCGTTCCTCCACCCAACCTACACCAGTCTAAGTTGTTGCCTTAACTGAAACGTATTGAATTATGGTGTTGTTTCTATTGAAGTTGGCGTAGGCGAAGGTGTATTTGTCTCCGTTGGAGTGGGTGTTGGCGATGGGCTGGATGTTTCTGTAGGTGTGGGTGTGGGTGTAGGTGTTTCAATAGGGGCGGGGCTGGTGGCGGTGATACTAAGTTGATACTCTACTGATGATGATGCAGTAGAAGCGATCGCAAATTCATAAAATCCATTTTCTGGTAATTCAGTTGACAAAGTGCGCTTGGTTGAATCTTCCAAAAATCTGACTTTGCCAGAGGGAGAATAAACCGATAACAAAACTTGAGAATTGGCTTTGAGATTCAATTCCAATGTTTGCCCTTGGGCGAGTTCCGCAATTAAAACTTTGCCACCGCCAGGTTTGAGTGTACCGCTAACGGTTTTATTTGTTGCCCCTGCATCAAAAACAATTTTTTGAAATACACTTCCTGCGAGGATAGCAGTAACTTTATCGCTGACAAACCCATACCACACCTGCCCAATGGGTTGATCTAAAAATTCTTTACCGCGCTGTTGGGGAAATACATTGTAAAAAGCTGCATCACCTAAATCATACAAAGCGCGACTACCTACGTTCACTTGGTTAACTTGAACTTTCCAGCGATCGCGATCAGATGCAGTATAATTTCCTAGTTGCTGACGTGCATTAGCACTCAAAACTGACAGCTTATCCAATAGTTCGTCAGCGGTTTTATCCCATGCAGCGCGTAAACTTTCATCTTCTTTACCATCGCTAAGGGTACGTCCCTGCAAACTAGGATTTCTCTGCCAAAAAATCTGATTTACTAAGTCTATATAAAAACTTTGACTAATGCCTAATTGTTGACGGCGATCGCTTAATCTAGCTTTACGTTGCTTTTCTTCTGGCGAATATTGCGATGAAGCATCAACGGGTTGGGTAACACTTGGGGTAGGCGTAACAGCAATATTTCCGCCACCATGATTATTTCTCGTCAGTCCCCACACAGTTATACCGACAACGCCAACAACGGCTAAAGCGGCGAACAAAGTTTTGGCTGGTGTCAACCCACCCGTTTGTTGTGGGGGTACAGGCGATGGCGAAATCGGAGTCTGGGGTGCAGGTGGTGTATGAGGAGAAGGGGCAACCGCAAATGTCGCCGATGTTGCAGGCGGTTGTTCCATCGGTGCTTGGGTAGGCGGATAGTAAACAGGCGCGGGATTAAGTGCGTGTAAAACTTGGCTAGCTGATTGGTAGCGATCGCTCGGTCGAGGAGCTAACATCTTATTTAATACTTGTCCCAAAATCGGACTCAGGCTAACTTCCTGCTGCCATTTCCAGGAGAGAGTGTAATTATCTAGCAGGTCTTGTGGTTGTTTGCTGGTTAACAGCACCAATATTGTTACCGCCAACGCATATAAATCACTATGTGGCGATACCGCACCACTTTGCATTTGTTCTGGGGGTGCAAAACCAATTTTTCCGAGTAGCGTGGGGGCGGGAGTTTGGGCGACTCCTGGTTGGTAATATTGAGAAGCAACCGTAGCAACTACTTGTTTGACACCACCAAAATCAATCAATACTGGCAGTTGGTCGGCAGTGCGTAAAATTAAATTATCTGGGGAAATATCTCGATGAATCACACCCATCGAGTGAATATATTCTAAAACTGGCAAAATTTGCTGCAACAGTTGGCGGACTTCTGTTTCTGTAAACCTTAAACCCTGCTGTTTGCGAGCATTTAATAAAGAATTATAAGTTTGTCCCTCTACATAATCCTGCACTAAAAAAAGATATTCCTTCCCTTGCAGATTCATCCGAAATAATTCCCGAAAGCGGGGAATTTGCGGGTGCTGCAATTTATACAAAACTTCAGCTTCTCGCTGAAACAGTTCTTCGGCTTTTTGTAAAACGTAAGCAGTTTGAACCTGGGGAGAAAATTCTTTTAAAACACAAAATTCGCGGAAGCGGTTAATATCTTCCACTAAATAAGTACGTCCAAACCCACCTTGACCGATTTGACGCACAATTACATAGCGATCGCCTAAAGTTAAACCAGGTTGGATACCATAAATTACAGGTAAGTCTAGCAAATTCTCGCCACACTGGAGACAAAACCGACTACCTGGGGGATTTTCATGACCTCGAGAACAATAAATTTTAGTCATTGGTCAATAGTCAATAGTGCTGAGTAAGATATTCTTCCCCTGTACCCTTACACCCTGTACCCTGATACCCCTGACATTCTCACTCATCACCCTTGCACCTTAACTAATTATCCGATTGTATTTTACTTACTTTATCAGCAGCGATCGCATACCAAATTTGACCGTAAGTCTGTTGATTCTGTTTCTCACGTTGCTTTCCGGGAAACAACTCATCAAATTTTTGATTTGTGTCTTTGTTTAGCTGACTGATTGTATACTTACCCAATTTTCCCGTTCTCGCTTGCTGTCTCCATCTTTCGTAATCTTGTTGAGTGTAGCTTCCTAGTTTACGGCGTGCTGCGCTACTCAAATCAGCCGCTTCTAGTTTATCTAACAAGTCATCAGCAATATTAAACCATTCATTTCGTAAAGGCGCATCTTCTGATTTCGATGTGAGGGTTTTCCCCTGCAAGTCTGGTCTTTGACTATAAAATAAACTATCTACCATCCGCGTAAAAAATACTTCTGGTATTTCTAACTCTTGACGACGAGCTAAAACATTTTTCCCTTTGCCGCCTTTGTCGCTCACAGGCTGACCGAGAGGATTTGGTAGAGATGGCACTTGCGGCAGGGAAATCGACGGGATAGTGATTGAAGTTATACCCCGCACAACCGCATTTACCGCAGCCCAAGTACCAGCAACGCTTAAAACTACTATTGCTGTACCGCCCAGACTAACAGCAAAAGGGCGTAACCAAACAGGTAAAGTGCTGGTTACTGCTTGCGTCTTATTCTGGATTCTACTCACAATCGTGTTGGTACGTTTTCTGCCTGGGGCAACTATCTGAGTCTTCAGTTTGGTAATATGTGGATTAACTGGTTGTATTGCCGAGGTTGATGGTAAATCTTTCAAGACTTGCTCGGCTGTTTGATAGCGATCGCTTGGTTTATAAGCCAGCATCTTTTTTAATACAGATTCTAGTTTAGGGCTGACTTTGATTTCCTTACCCCAATACCAAAGCCCTTGATAACTGTCGTATAATTTCTGCGGTTCCTTACCTGTCAATAATACGAGCGCTGACACCGCCAAAGAATACAAATCACTATTAATAAATACCTTGCCTTGGCGGATTTGCTCTTCTGGTGCGTAGCCTTTTTTACCCAACAAAGTATTATTAACGGCTAACTTCGTAAACCAAAAACCTTGAGACGCTGGTAATTGCTTCACACCGCCAAAATCAATCAGCACAGGCAAATTATCAGAACTGCGTAAAATCAAATTATCCGGCGAAATATCCCTGTGAACCACATCTTTGGCATGGATATAAGACAACACAGGTAAAATATTTTGCAGTAGCGTAATGACTTCTGCCTCAGTAAAAGTCTGCCCTTGATTTTGCCTCTGTTCTAATAAATTGTAATAATTCTCACCTTCTATATAATCCTGCACTAAAAAGAAAAAATCTTTACTACCTATCTTCACCTGCAAAGAAGCGTGAAACCGAGGAATTTGGGAATGCATAAGTTGTTTTAACACACTGGCTTCCCGTTCAAATAACTCCTTGGCTTTTTGTAAATCCTGTTGTTCTTGCACTTGGGGTGCAAATTCCTTCAGCACACATACTTGATTAGCTTTATGCTGATCTTGTGCTAAGTAAGTACGCCCAAAACCCCCTTGTCCTAGCTGACGGATAATATGGTAGCGTTTGTCTACAACCTGTCCAACCGCAAGCGGTAATGGTTCACCACAAGAGGTACAAAACCGATTACTCTCAAGATTGGCGTGTTGTTTAGTGCAATATACCTGCATGGTGCTGAAGGATAAACGAAGGTTTTTATAAATTACTACAACAGGTGCAGTTCTATTTACGGAAGTGCTACCTACAATTATGTGCTAACCAAAGCCGAGTTATGGAATAGAGCCTACTATTAATAAAATTTACTCTTCTACACCACAGCCATCAGTAAATAGCGAATAAAGACTCAGCGTACCTTTGCGTTTACCTCAGCCTGCCTCTGCGTTAAAAAACTTTACAAATTACATCTAAGGTATAAAAAATTAAATAATCAATCTTGTCAAAGATTAACCAGCAAAAGCAAGCTATGTTCTTGTTTGAGTAGTTAATCAGATAAATTTATGAACGATAACTTACAACAGCAACGCAGCATCAAAGCATTTGCAGATTTTATCTCTACTTCTATAGAAACCCTACTACAAAGAAATTGCCAGGCTGATAGTTCATCAACAGTCTTAAGTTTATTTCATGATGTAGCTGCTAACGTCCCAGCATACAAAGCTTTTTTAGCAGAACGAGGTATAGATCCTCAGACCATTCAAACTTTAGCAGACTTTGAGAAATTACCTGCGATCGCCAAAGAAAATTATATACAGCGATATCCCCTACCAGACTTGTGTCGCCACGGTGAATTAGCAACCTGCGATATGATAGCCGCTTCTTCCGGTTCTACAGGTAAACCCACATTTTGGCCGCGCTTTTTCACCGATGAATTGCAAATTGCTGCACGCTTTGAGCAAATTTTTCATGATAGTTTCTCCGCCGACACCAAGCACACCCTCGCCGTGATTTGTTTCACCTTAGGAACTTGGGTAGGCGGAATGTTCACCACAAATTGCTGTCGCTATCTCGCCAGTAAAGGTTATCCCATCACTGTCATTACACCAGGAAACAACAAAGAAGAAATATTGCGCGTAGTGCAAGAACTAGGGCCAAATTTTCAGCAAGTTGTTTTGTTAGGATACCCACCATTTCTCAAAGATGTGATTGATACTGGCTTAAGTCGTGGTGTGGAATGGCAGAGATATCAGATTAAGCTAGTCATGGCTGGTGAAGTATTTAGTGAAGAGTGGCGTAGTTTAGTTGGTGAGAGAGTTGGTTCCCAAAATCCTAGCTATGATTTCGCCTCCCTTTATGGAACTGCGGATGCAGGCGTTTTAGGTAACGAAACGCCTTTAAGTATTTGCATTCGCCGTTTTTTAGCCAAAAATCCTGATGCAGCTAAAGCTTTATTTGGGGAATCTCGACTACCTACACTCGTACAATATGACCCAACTAGCCGCTTTTTTGAAGCTCAAGACGGCTCATTGTTATTCTCAGGCAATAACGGTATCCCTCTAATACGTTACGACATCCTCGACACAGGCGGCATTATTACCTACGATGCCATGCTGGAATTTTTAGCAAAATGGAACTTTAACCCCCTAGAACACCTCCACTCCCCCCGAGGAATTCACCCCCTACCTTTCGTCTACATTTTTGGACGCTCTAACTTTACAGTTTCTTACTTTGGGGCAAATATTTATCCAGAAAATATCAGCGTAGGTTTAGAACAACCAGTAATTCAAGAATGGGTGACAGGTAAATTTGTCTTGCAAGTTCAGGAAGATGCTGACAAGAATCGATTTTTATCAGTTGTGGTGGAACTAGCACCAGAAGTTGAAAGTAGTGAAGACAAACGCCAAGCCATCACCGCCTCAATTCTCCAGCAACTATTACGCCTCAACAGTGAATTTGCTAATTATGTTCCCCCAGAATATCAAACACCCCAAGTTAGTTTAAAGGCAACAGGCGATCGCGAATATTTTCCTATCGGAGTTAAACATCGCTACACCCGCAAGTAGGCGGATAGAGTGGCAGTAAGAAGTGAAACTTTATTAGCTGCTACTCTGTCGTAACTTTAAAGTTTTTTGCTAAATATTGCCTTAAGTTGCTTATTATTTGTATTTAGTTAACAAAACCTTTTTCACGTACCAAATATAATGCAAGCAAGCACTTGCAAACCAAATGACTAAAAATATCCGTTCAGCAAATCTAACTCGTACACGTTTAATAGAAGCCGCCTCACAAGTATTTGCTAGTTTAGGTGTTCAAGGTGCAACTACCCGTGAAATCGCGCGTGTTGCCGGGGTGAATGAAGTCACTTTATTTCGTCACTTTAGTAGCAAAGAACAACTCCTCAAAGCAGTGATTGAAAATGCTTTAGCACTTCAAATAGAAGCCTTAGGACACCCCGAAACTTGGACGCAAAACTTGTATATTGATTTGAGGGGTTATGCCCAAATGTACAACACAATGTTAGAACTCCAAGAAGACTTAATTCGCACCTTTATCGGTGAAGCTAAACGTCATCCGGAAGCAGCCAAGCAAGTTATTCAAGAAGCCGCCCAACCCCTCAACGAAAAATTAGTTGCTTACCTCAAATCTTGCCAAAAATGCGGTACTGTCAGAACTGACATTGATCCCGCCCCAGCAGTTGATATGTTCTTAGGAATGCTGCTGGCAGGGATGTTATGCCGCAATGCCAAACTCAAGCACAATAGCTATAGCTGCGAGCAATATATTGATACCTGTGTGGACATTTTTGTACGTGGGATTAGCCCTTCATCTGTACCAATTATAAGTGCAAATGGAAAATATGAAGCCGATTGTTATTAATCAAATTAAACTATATTTTTCAAAGCAATATCCTTCCCGATAACAACCTACGCAAAAAGCCAAATAAGCCAATTACAGCATTAATTTCTAACTGGGTTTGGCGGGCTTGATTTATATTATCTAATATTTTTTCCATCTCCTGTATATTTTCGGAATTTACACCAATCACAATTTTATTGATAATCGCTGCTCTAATACTATCTATGGTATATTTACATTCTTGAACGGCTGGTCTTAATTTATTGACTAAATCCCAATTACTTTTATCTTTGGCTAGCTTCAATTCAAATTGCAGCGTTAATAAGATGTCTTCTAATTTATCTTCTGTTTGTTGTAGCTTTGCTAAATCAATGCTATCACTAGGTGCTGCTTTTAGCTGCTCTAGAATTGTGATGAGTTTATCTATAGTTTTATTATCTATGACTGGTAATAAATTTCCGGAATCGTTGTTCATATAAATCCCTGGTTAATTTTGGCATTTAAGTTGTGATTTATCTGGCTTGAACTGCCCATTAACAACATCTGTTAAATAACTATTGAGAGTAAGATCAGATTGAATTTCCCGTTCGATATTATGAATTTTTACTGTCAAATAACTATAGTTATTGCCAGTAATATTTGTAGTTAAACTCAAAATTTGAGTAATTCTAGCCGAAATTACATCAAAGCTAAGATGAGGGTATTCATCAATCAGTTTTGAAAGCCTTTGTCCTTTATCTGCTGCTACTAAAAATTTAGCGATCGCACCTTCTATCATTTCTTTTTCTTCTACATCCAAATTGCGCCATTTATTAACTAATCGACCAACTTGATTTTCAATTTCTTGCTTTTCTCTTTCTGATAGATTTGCTTGACGATAATTTTGACGCAGCTTAATTAACTCCAGTCCAATCTCGGCTCTTTCCGGATTTTTTGGTTTTGGTGGATTCTCTTGTAATAATTGCGCTAAAAGCAACATCTTAACTGTTAAACATCTGGCTGGTTGAGCCGTTTGTGCTACTATCTTGCTACTTTCATAATCAATGGCTTCTAGGTTGGTAAATACCTCTACAGCCTTATCATATTCTGCTTGTAAATTATTCAAAGCTGTGTCAAGCGCGGATGGTTGACTTTGCTCCCCTAAAATAATCTGATCCAACTGCTTAAAATCTATGACACCCTCATTAAAACTATCCTCGATAATTGGATTATTGAGTAACTCCGCAATAGTAGTATTAGGGTCATCAACCGTTGTATTTCTCAGTTCTAGTTGATTAATTTCCCTATATGCAGTGATAGCTTCGACAGCTTGATTGCGAAAACTTTCCGCAGTCGCTCTGAGCATAGCTCTTTTTTCTGGCGTACAGCTACTAAGGGCTAAACTAAGAGCAACGCAACTTATAGCCGATTTAGAAATAGCACCTTGAGATAGATAATGAAAGTTGAAAACTCTCATTATTCTTAATAAATATTTCAACGTTTCCCCAGTGACTTATAAAGTAAATTTGTAAATATAAGCTGCAAATATCAGCGTGGATGTTAATCTTGTATGCTCACCTTGGAAATACACCTTAACTGTAATTCAATTGTTTATTAGCATGGCTAATTGTGATGCGTTAATTACTTGTTTAACGCACCATAAATTTCCGGTGTACTCAATAAAGTATTCCTGGTATCTGCTACTATAATCTCTTTATGCCTATGTCATAAAAAACTTAATGTTTGTTTTTGAACAAAGTTCAAATTTTGCAAAATTTAAGTTGATAATTTAATGATTGAAATTTAATGATTTAACTGCAATATGTAAACAATTATTAAAGTCATCTCAAATTGATTCAACTAACTAGAGAACTCATATTTGATTTATGAAAAACAGTACATCCAGAACAATCTTCTTTCCTCCTCCCCATTCCCCATTGCCTACTCCCTAACTACACAACTAGATTCACAAATCAAACCGGATTCCTGTATTTGAGATTTGCTTAAAAATAATTTATAATTAGTTATATAACTCTAAGCCTTTATAGCTATATAAAGTAGTTATTAACTTGGCTCCAAACTCTCTACTAGATGGAAGCCGTGAAGCATACGAGCAAGTTATAATTCTCTTGCGGATGAGCGTAACAAAAATTTATGAGTAACCCCCTTTTACAAGCCTTTTTTGTAGGCAGAGCTGTAGCTGAAGTCATCAACGAGCGCGTAGAGGTCGCCTTGACCGATGCTTTAAGTGAGATAGGTAAATTTGATGCCGAAGCCAGAGAACAACTGCGTCAGTTTACCCAAGAAGTTATAGAACGGGCAAATCGGGCAGCAGAAGCGGCGAATGTTGGTCAAACAACCACAGTTGGACAAGAGCCAGTGGATTTGCAAGCCAATATTGATGAACTACGAGCCGAAATTGCCCTATTGCGGAATGAGTTGCAGCGTTATCGCAGCAGTTCTGTTTAGTCAATGGTCAATAGTCAAGCGTCAATTGACACCTTTATCAAACACAGTTTTAGGAATCAGAGTGTCTTATCTTCCAGTTGATTCGGTGAACAACCAACGGTACGCAAAAAATATGGAACAAAGTTATTCAGACAAAGCATACCGTTGGAATCGTGAAAACTACTCTAGCAAACGCCGTTTTGTGGACATTTGGGGTTTTGTGTTGACCCTAATGTTCAAATTATGGCGTTATAACAAATCTTGGAGTTATCCCGGTGGCGTAACGGAAGCAAAACAAGCTGCAAGGCGCAAAGCTCAAGCAGTGTGGATTCGCAATACACTGCTAGATTTGGGGCCTACCTTTATTAAAGTTGGGCAATTATTTTCGACTCGTGCTGATATATTCCCTGGTGAATATGTCGAAGAGTTGGCCAAGCTGCAAGATAAAGTACCAGCATTTAGCTACGAGCAAGTAGAAACGATTATCCAACAAGAACTGGGAAAGAAAATTCCTGAACTTTTCCAAAGTTTTGAACCAATTCCTCTAGCCGCTGCAAGTTTAGGTCAAGTTCATAAAGCTGTGCTGCACAGTGGAGAAGCTGTGGTAGTCAAAGTACAGCGTCCTGGACTGAAAAAGTTATTTGAAATCGATTTACAAATTCTCAAAGGAATTGCGCGCTACTTTCAAAACCATCCTAAGTGGGGGAAAGGGCGAGATTGGATGGGTATTTACGAAGAGTGCTGTCGCATTCTTTGGGAAGAAATTGATTATCTCAGTGAAGGGCGCAACGCGGATACATTTCGCCGCAACTTTCGCGCTTATAACTGGGTAAAAGTGCCGAGAATTTATTGGCGTTACACTTCGCCACGAGTTCTGACTTTAGAATATTTGCCGGGAATTAAAATTAGTCAATATGAAGCTTTAGAAGCTGCGGGTTTAGATCGCAAGTTAATCGCGCGTCAAGGGGCCCAAGCGTATTTACATCAGCTGCTCAATAATGGCTTTTTTCATGCCGATCCTCATCCTGGTAATATTGCGGTCAGTCCCGATGGGTCGTTGATATTCTACGACTTCGGGATGATGGGGCGAATTAAGTCAAATATCCGCGAAGGTTTGATGGAAACCTTGTTTGGCATTGCTCAAAAAGATGGCGATCGCGTAGTAGAATCACTGATAAATTTAGGAGCGATCGCACCAGTCGATGATATGGGGCCAGTCCGTCGTTCTGTCCAATATATGTTGGACAACTTTATGGATAAGCCATTTGAAGCCCAATCAGTGGCCGCAATTAGTGATGATCTATACGAAATAGCTTATAATCAGCCATTTAGATTTCCTGCAACTTTCACTTTTGTGATGCGAGCTTTTTCCACCCTTGAAGGTGTAGGTAAAGGCTTAGATCCAGAATTTAATTTCATGGAAGTTGCTCAACCTTACGCAATGCAACTTATGACAAATATGAATGGCGCTGATAGTAATAGCTTTTTAAATGAATTAAGTCGTCAAGCAGTTCAAGTCAGTACGACCGCGTTTGCACTACCACGTAGACTAGAAGACACTCTGGAAAAATTAGAACGTGGTGATATGCGTGTGCGGGTACGTTCCATCGAATCAGAACGCCTGCTACGCAGACAGGGCAATATTCAACTAGCAATCAGTTACGCCTTGATAATCAGTGGATTTACTCTGTCAGCCACTATTTTATTAGTGAATCATTATGTATGGCTGGCGAGTCTTGCAGGTTTGATTGCAGCCGCAGTCTCAGTAATTCTGATCCGCTTGCTTCTGCGCCTCGACCGTTATGAACGTATGTATTAATGATTGCCATAAAAAATTATGAAATTAAAATTCACGGGTTTTAGCGATCCGGGACTTATTCGTTCTAGTAACCAAGATGCTTACTATGTCGATCCCGAAGGACGATTTTTCATAGTCGCTGATGGGATGGGTGGTCATGCAGGAGGTGAAGAAGCCAGCCAAATTGCTACTAGAGAAATTCAAGCGCATTTAGTTGCTCATTGGGATTCGCCAGAATCAGCCGATAAATTACTAGAACAAGCTTTGTGGCAAGCAAATGAAGCGATTTTAAAAGATCAGCAAAGTCATCCTGAACGCGCTGACATGGGTACTACAGTTGTAGTAGTCATTTTTCGTCATCAAGATGGGCCTTGGTGCGCCCATGTTGGTGATTCCCGTTTATACCGCTTCCGCAGCTCCCAATTAGAACAAATCACCGAAGATCACACTTGGGTAGCCAGAGCTATCAAAATTGGCGATATTACCGCAGATGAAGCGCGAATTCATCCTTTTCGTCATGTTTTATCTCGGTGTTTGGGTCGAGAAGACCTGCATCAAGTTGATATACAGCCATTAGATATCAAAAAAGGCGATCGCTTGTTGTTATGCAGTGACGGTCTTACAGAAGAACTGGTAGATCATAAAATCGCCCACTACCTCAACAGCACTCCCATACTCGAAAAAGCTTCTATATCCTTGATAGAAGCTGCTAAAGAGCAAGGTGGACACGATAACATCACAGTTGTCATCGTTGAACTAGAAGAGTGAACTAGATGCTCAATAGTCAATAGCCATTGGTCAAAAGTAATTTTGACCAAGATTTACTTCGCAAAAAAATCATCTAAAATCCCAAATTGTTGGATTGTGGACTTTATTTTAGTAAATATACTCAGCAATTTGTTCAGCCTGAGCATTTTTATGATTGACAACTTGATACAAATACTTTTAATCTCCAAATTAGCCATTGGAGCCAATGTTTATATAAATTGTTGAATTGACATCTTGCACCTATTACGGTATAGCGCATATAATTCAGATTTAATAGCCCTTATTTGCCCTTGCCGTCATCAGCAACTCTCACATAGAAATGCTGATTATAAAGTAAGGGCAAAGCTAGCTATATAGTTTCACTATTTGTGAAATTTCTAGCTGCATGTCTTGGTAGACTTGGGTTGTATATCACTAGGTTTACGCACAAGACATTACCGACAGAAAAATTTATCCTTTGGAGTGTGGTCAAAACTGTCAAACAATTGTTATCTTTCGTAATACGTAGGAACAAATGTAGACAGATATCCCATCCCATACTTCTTGGGATATATGTTCCGCTTAATCACTTTTACGCGTTGTTTTCGGAGTTTACTATGAACCAACCCATCGAATTATCCCTAGAGCAACAGTTCAGCATCCGTTCCTTTGCCACCCAAGTTCAAAACATGAGCCATGACCAAGCAAAAGATTTTTTGGTCAAGCTATATGAGCAAATGGTGGTGCGTGAGGCAACCTACCAAGAGTTACTCAAACACCAATGGGGCTTAGATTCAGGTTCCACTTTGGCATAGAGTTGTTTTGTGTCGCAGTGGGCGACCTCCTTCTCTTGCTCCGTTCCAAGCAGGAAAAGAGCTGGGGATGCTGGGGCGTCAACTTTAGATTCGATTTATACTGACTGTTTGTCACTTAAGTTTATGCAACATAAAACTTGATTTTAGGCTGCATATATTTGTTAAAACCAAGCTGTATTGTAGGGGATAGATTAGCACCTAAAATTAGCCAATTTAAATAAAATATGGCTATTCAAGTAAGCTAATTCACTAATTGTATTGGACACAGAGAAAGGTTTGCGTAGATCCAATTACTTATAACTGGTCATTACCATCGCTATTTATTATATTTGCTATAACGCAAGGCTTACAACCGAATATAGATTTTTCGTCATAAAAGTTTACATTGCTCTGACAGAGAGATCCTAGGCCGAAAAGTCAAAAGGGGAATCTGTAGCGATTAATTCTAATTTAGAAATAATTTGGGGTTTAATTTTTTCATATTCCCTTTTTAGTACATTTTTACTAAGCTGGGGATCAGCCGATGAGGCTAAAATCTTACCTTCTTCTGCCCACTTAATTAAGTTTTGGCGCTGCGCCGCAGCAATACTACAAAGCAATATATGAGAACAACGACTTGGCGATTCTCGGGCGAAAAATAACAAGCGATAGTAACCAGTTTTCGCAAGTAAACGAATGATTTCTTGCCCTAAGTTAGTTTTCAGATCAAGGTAATGAGGCAACCATTTAACACCATGTTTACGGTTATAAATAACAGTTATCCATAGCAGCATCGGGTGGGGTGTTGGTAAAAAAAGAAATTGATTGTAACGGTTACAGGCATAGCGTTTGATAATTTCTTGCTGTGGTAGCATCACCCACAAAGCTGGTAAAACTTCCTCATTAATATGAATAGTCTGGGGAAAAACAATATCAGCAATGGGCTTATTCTCTGGCCAACGAGCAGAACGAAGAATTTCATCATGGGAAGGTAATATCTGCACATCAGCTTTTATCTGTGGCTCAGATATTTTTGGCTCAACAGGAATTGTTAAGGCCCGAACTGGTGTGGATGCAGGTGTTGGTGTTGCTTCTGGTGTTGATTTTGGTGTAGGTGCAGGTTGGTCAGTTTTAGTTGGGCGTAAGTGATAATTTTTTTCTATAGATTCTAAGACTGCTAAAATTTCACTTACTTTTTGCGGGCGATCTTTTGGCGACTTAGCAAGACAACTCATCACTAAATTTTGGACTTCTTGGGGAATTTCTAACCCAGGATTAACAGCAGCAAAAGAACGTGGCTCTTGAGAATGATGTGTTTTATACCATGCACCAAAGGAATGAGTAGGTGCAACTAATGGCATTTTGCCTGTGAGCATTTCAAACATCATTACTCCCAGACTATAAATATCTGAGCGATTGTCTAATTCTTTACCCTCCATTTGTTCTGGGGAGGAGTAGGCTAAAGTTCCCAAATAAAATTTTGTTTGGTCGCTATTTGCTTGGAGTAATTTTGCAATTCCAAAGTCTAGAACTTTTACTAGTTCGCCAAAACTGGGGTCTTGAATCACTAGCATATTACTAGGCTTAATATCTCGGTGAATGATAGGGTAAATAGTGCCGTCAACTGGGATGCCATCATGGGCGCACTGTAATCCCAGACTGATTTGCCGCGCCATACTCAAGAATCTGGGCAAAGTCAGATTATTTTGACGAATAATTTGACTGAGGCTCTGTCCTTGTAAATATTCCATGACATAGAACGGAGTCTTATTTTCGTCTAAGCCATAATCCATGACGCGCACAATATGAATACTTTTCTGTCCTAATAAAGCGCAGGTTTTGGCTTCTCTTTCAAAGCGTTCTTGTAACCGCATCTTTTCATTTTGAATCGAGAGTGCCAGAAACTTGACAGCAACAGGTACACCTCCCAACAAAATATCTTTAGCACGATAAACTCGACCCATAGCTCCAGTTCCAATTAATTCCTGAAGTTGATAGCGGCTGCCGAGTAAACGACCAATGTTGGGGTCTGACATATAAAAATTCGACTCCAAAAGTAGCGTGTAAGTGTGTGGTAAATAAAAGTTTGTTTAAACTGACATCTTTTCTCTACCTAGACTTTGACTTAATTTGCTACAGTTCACATTAATCAACTGAAGCTCTGTCTAGGAATTGTTTCGAGAATTTTATATTTGATCCGCTGTCTGTCACCTGGGTGGTTTATGCACCTGATAGAAGATGCCAATTCAAACTGAAGGAGCAGGTAGATTTATGCTGATTTTTTCTACCATTCCGTCACTTTGATTTTGATGTAGTATTAGTTTGCCCAACTTTGGGGGAATAAATATCTATGAATCGATGATTTCTATAGATTTTCTATTATTTGAATGATGTCAAAACTTTTTGCACCCTATACTCTTACACCCTTTTACCCTGCATTTCTTCAGGACTTCCAACTCCAAAGATATCCCATCATGAGGGGTAGCACAGAGAAATATCTTGAGAGTTGATTGTTAATAACATCTTTTCTGGAAGTTCTTTGGCAGTTAACCAAGTTTGGCAACTCAGGACTATTTAAGTGGCTGACGCTCTAGGCTGGCTTCCATTGTGCTAGTTAAGGAATGCCCAACCATGATGCCACTACTTAAATAGTAAGTATCATTTGATAGACGATGCAATGTTTCAAAGCCACTACGACGTTGCCGATCGCTGAGTACCCAATACCTTTGCACTATGGTATCTAGTCCAATCCACCCTTCGCCTTCAATTTGACCTAAAATATTATGTTGTAGTAAAAAAGTATACTGGCGTTCTCCTTCGTGCAAACGCCCTTTGTATTGTAAGGAGATTTCTGAGCGATCGCTTCCCGGAAAAATTAGCTTGGTTGCCATTGTGAACCAGTTATCTCGATTCCAAGCAACTAAGGTCATACCTTTAACACTGATTGGCATTCCATTCCTTTCTAGCCAACTGCCTTGAAATGTCCAGCGTCCTGGTTCCATTAAAAAAGTGTGAGCCACCTGATCAGTTCCTTGTTTAATCGAGTCACGCTAAAACTCAACGATATATTTGAAACCCAAAAATGTCAGGTGCTTGTTTCCCGAAATAATATCGTGTCCCGGCAAGGGGGCGGGGGAGAGGGTTTGAAGTTTTTACCAACAATTCAAATTCTGCAACTTGAATGCACATCAGCTGACCAACAAATCTACTCCCTATTCCCTATTCTCTGCCTCAACCAGTACTTTTACGATTTCATCGGCTGGTGAATTTCTCCTAGTAAGACTTCATAAGGCGCGCCTGTAGCTGATGGGAGGTTTCCGGGAATATTTAACTGTCGCCAGTAGGCTAACACGGCAAATGCGATCGCTTCTTTGAAATCTGCATTTAAGCCGACTTCATCGGTAGTTAAAACGGGGATTGTACTTAATAGTGTTTGTAATCTGTGTTTGAGATAAAGATTTCGACTACCGCCACCGCACAAAAATACTCGTTGTGGCATTTGCGGCAAGAAAGTTTGATAACTGTGAACAATAGAAGCTGCTGTGAGTTCTGTAAGTGTTGCCAACAAGTCAGCAGGGCTGAGTTGGTATGGTTCGGCATCTTTTAAACATTGATGCAGATAATCTACACCAAATAATTCCCGGCCTGTGGATTTAGGTGGTGGAAGATGAAAATATTCTTGTTCTAACCATTGTTCTACTAATGGTTGACAGGGGTTTCCGGTGGCTGCCCATTTACCATTTTCATCGTAAGTTTTCTCGCCATTCGTTAAATGTGCTACTGCTAAATCTAATAAGCTATTGGCTGGGCCAGTATCCCAGCCGCGCATTTTTTCTAACCAGCGATCGCGGCGGGGTGGTATATAAGCTACATTACCTATCCCTCCTAGATTTTGAATGCAGCGTCCTTCTTCTGGGTGACTCAGCAAATAAGCATCTACTCGGGGGACAAGAGGCGCGCCATGACCACCAATAGCAATATCAGCTACTCGAAAATTACTGACTGTAGTAATTTTGGTGAGATGAGCAATCAAAGCACCACGCCCAAGTTGCAAGGTATAACCTAAAGTATTCTCTCCTGCTTTTTTAGGTGGTCGATGGTAAACTGTTTGCCCATGAGAGCCAATTAAAATAGCTGGTTGATTACCAGTTTGAATATTTTGAGCAGCTTGAGCAAAACTAATAGCGATCGCATCATCTAATTGGGCTAATTCTGCCATTGAGATGGCTTCTCCAGCACAAACCGCCAATATTTTCTCTCTGAGTTCAGTGGGATAGGCAAAGGTTTGTCCGGCTAATAACTTGACTTCGAGGTCTAAATCTGTGCCTGAAATCTCAACTAAGGCTGCATCAATACCATCTACAGATGTACCACTAATCAAACCAATAACAAGAGTCATAATTAATTAGTCCATAATTTTATTTTTAGTCTTGGAGTCTTGATGAATGACTGCTGACGAAAACAGAAATTGTCTGCGTGGTTGAGCAATTATTTAACCACGGAAAACATAGATAAATGGAAGATTTTTTTAAACGTTAGAGTATCCTATTTAATTCTGCAATCATTTATGGAGATATGGAATCATCAGTAGGAATGGGTATGAGATTTTTTAACTCTTACACGGACTGTTATATATTAGGAAATGCTTATACAAGGGTATATAAAAATATTTCTTTATATGTTCGTTGTTTCCTATTGCCTTTTGCCTGTTTTTAAACTCATTTGACTTGAATCTCTATGGTTTTGGTCACTGGCAATGATATGAATATCAATATTTTTGAGTAAGCGGACTAACTTTTGAGTTAATGAACCCTTGAACAGGATTTGCCAACGAGAGCGCTGACTTTCGCCGATGACAATTTGGGTAATGCGGTATTTCTCGGCAACTTCGGCGATCGCTGTGGCTATATTACTACTAGTTACGCGAATAAAATTACCTTCAAATTCTTGACATAATTTTTCACAATTATGAATGTGTAAACTTTCTTCTTTTGTTAAGAAACGCTCAGGATCAGCGACAAACACAACATACAAAGGTGCATTCATATAATTGGCTAGTCTGGCTCCACGACGCAGTAATTGTACAGAGTTAGGATAAGTAGAAACACAGACCAAAACTCGCTCATGGATGTTGCAGAATTGACCATTGGGAATTGAAGCGATCGCATTTTCTTCAATATTGTCTGCTAATTCTCTTAACGCCAATTCTCGCAAAGCAATCAAATTCCGACGCTGAAAAAAGTTCTCTAAAGCCTGCTGGATTTTTGCTTGAGCGTAGATTTTTCCTTCTAATAATCTTTCTTGTAAAGTTTCGGGTGTTACATCTACTACTACAACTTCATCTGCTTCATCTAAAATGCGGTCAGGGACTCTTTCTCTAACCACCACACCCGTAATTCTCGCTACAACATCGTTGAGACTTTCTAAATGTTGCACATTCATTGTCGAGTAAACATCAATTCCCGCAGCTAAAATTACCTCCACATCTTGATAGCGTTTTTCTCTTAAGGAACCAGGGACATTAGTATGGGCGAGTTCATCCACTAATACTAATTGGGGTAATCTCTGGAGAATTGCCTCTGTGTCCATTTCGGTGAGGGTTAATCCCTCTCGGGAAATCTCTTTACGAGGTAGGAGTTCTAATCCTGATGACTTTTCTGCGGTTTCTTTGCGTCCGTGAGTTTCTAATAAGCCAATGACAACATCAAATCCTTCTTGTTTTAGCCGTTTTGCTTCTTCTAGCATCCGGTAAGTTTTACCTACACCGGGAGCCATCCCGATGAATATTTTATGTTTTCCTCGGCGTGCTGGATAAATGGAGGCATTGGTAGCTGCATCAGAATTAGTATTATCTAACATAAGTTAGGTGATGAAGGATTAGTATTAATTCTTAAGTTTGTAACAAAGTATTTTTTGTGAACAAAGGTTTTTTAGATCACATTTAATAATAAATGATATGTCGTATTTAGTTTAATCTTGAACCAACAATATTTGCTCTTATATAGCAAAAAGCTGGATCATTTTTTATGTTTATTAAAACCCATAAGGAAATGAATGCAACAAGTAAAGTACCTGCAGAAATTAATTTTGTTATTTACGAGTGTTACTATCTTGCCAGTTTTTGCGATCGCCTACGATGGGCGTTACCAGATGATTGCTCCTGTTGTCGCTCAAAGTTCTTGTGAAGACATCACTAAACAGATTCCGCCATCCTCCACACTCCGCGAAATTAAGCTCGATAAGTTCGGTGTAGTTTTCAAAATTCCCAGAAACTATCGCACTACCAATACTACCAAGCAAAATCAGGGTCAATATATTGAGGTTTTTAGTCCTGCTGAATATGAATATTTAGAATGTCTAAACCACAATTCCATTGGTGGAGATATTGATTCGACTGCGGGAATATCAATTGTTCCGACAAATGGTAAGTATCAAACTATTCCTGAGTTTACCAAATCTGGGTTGATTTCCGACAATTTTGCGCGCTTGCTCAAAAAAACCAAAATAGCTGGCCAACCTGCATTTATTTACGAAGCTAGCAGAAAGGGCTTGATTACAGCCGTATTTTTGTCATCTGATAAACAGTTAGGCATTGCGATCGATACGTTAAATGAAGACAATAGCCCAGTTATCAATCATATATTTAATGATATATTAACTAGCTTCAAGTTTGGGACTAAAACTGCTGAATCTCAAACTAGACAAACTACTGCATCAGCTACTCAAGTTAATCATCAAGGCTGTGTTGATAATCGAGAGCTTAAAAAAGGGCCACTGGAATTTTACATAATATATGACCCAGAAATTCATTCGAGCAACTCTCCGGCTTCAATCAGAATCCGAGAAAATCCCAGTACCGAATCTGCCGTTGTTCATGTGGCATCTTCTGGAAATCCTGTAATTATTTATCAGCAAGTTGTTAGAGATAACTATTGCTGGCTCAAAGTTGATGTCACCAGTATAAGCAAAGATGATCCAACATCTTATATTACTGTTAGAGGTTGGGTAAGAGGTGATTTTGTCACAGGAGATAAGAGTCCATAAAAGATTTTTTGAAAGCTAGTAATAATCGAAAGTTACGCCTAGATATAGATAGAAAATTCTGTAAATTAATTTGGGGTGGGTGAGTGCCTAACTCATAAGCAAAAGTAGGATTCTCAACCCATTTGTCAGATGTTTATTACTCAGAATAGTTACGTGAAAAATCTACTTTTTGCTTCATTTTATTTATTGAGCTTACGATTAATATCTTGTAAGTCAAGGGCATAATTTAACCGCAAAATATTGACTCCTGGCTCGCCAAAAATCCATAAAAATCTACCGTCAGTATACTTGTTAAGTAAAGGTATAATGTCATCTTCATTAATACCGCGCGCATTGGCGACCCTGGATAATTGCTGTCTTGCGGCTTTTAAAGAAATATGTGGATCTAAACCTGAACCAGAAGTATAAATTAAATCTTCACTCAGTTGACTACTTTGTTCTTGAGATTGATTCACCTGTTCAATAACGCGGTTAAGTAACTCTGGATTACTCGGAGCCAGATTACTAGCACCAGATATTCCTGTAGGTTTAGCTTTTCTACCTTGGCTATATCTGACTGTACTTGGACGACCTTGAAAATAGCGGTCAGCTGTGAATATTTGCCCAATCAAAGCAGAGCCAATCGGTTTATCATCTATATTTAACATGACACTACCATTGGCTGGAAAAGGAAATAAACCTTGACCAATTACTAAGATGGCTAAAGGATAAATAAGTGCTGTGATTAACCACAGGATCAGAGTCATCCGAATTGCTCTGAAAGTTTCTCGAATAATCACCATAAACATTAAAAAGTAGGGAGTGCTGAGTAAAAACTTATTTTACTGATTTAGATAGTTCATGATAACTACTAAATTCTTTAGAAGCGTTCTGGCTGAAAAATCACAACAAATAAGTAAAAAATCATACCTATAACTACTGCGCCTAAAACGCCATAAGCCCAAGTAAATCGAATTGGCTGAATGTTATCAACTGCATAAACAACTTGAGTCAGGGCTAAATTGAGACACATAACAGTAAAAATTACGAGCGGTAATTTCTGCTTTCGCCATTGTGACCAAATATAGGCGATCGCTTGCACCAAATCCATCGGCACATACTTATCTTTGACATTCATCTGTTTATTCATATTTCTAGTTTTATTCACCCTAACCGTAGGGTAAAAATTAAAATTTTTATTCTTTTGCCTGATTATGCCAGCCCAACTGCCGTAATCAGCATATCTATCAATTTAATGGCGATAAATGGTGCAATCACCCCACCCAAGCCATAAATCAAAATATTGCGTTGTAGCAGTTGATTAGCTGTCAATGGTCTAAATTTCACGCCTTTTAAAGCGAGGGGAATTAAAGCTGGAATAATCAGAGCATTGTAAATCAACGCCGACAGTACAGCCGAATTAGTGCTAGTCAAATTCATAATATTGAGACTTTGCAGATTAGCGGCCGCAAAAATTACGGGAATAATGGCAAAATACTTGGCAATATCATTAGCGATCGAAAAAGTTGTTAATGCTCCGCGCGTAATTAATAATTGCTTACCAATACTGACAATATCAATAAGCTTGGTGGGATCGGAATCTAAATCAACCATGTTGGCGGCTTCTTTTGCTGCTTGCGTCCCTGTATTCATAGCGACACCAACATTAGCTTGTGCCAAGGCTGGTGCATCATTAGTACCGTCGCCTGTCATAGCGACTAATTTACCTTCGGCTTGTTCTTTTTGAATGACGTTGATTTTGTCCTCTGGTGTCGCTTCGGCGATGAAGTCGTCCACCCCAGCTTCTTGAGCAATTACAGATGCTGTAATCTGGTTGTCTCCCGTCAGCATAACGGTATGGACTCCCATCCGCCGCAGTTGTTCAAATCGCTCCCGAATACCTGGTTTGACAATATCTTTGAGATAAATTACGCCATAGATTTCGTTATCGAGACAAAGTGCTAGAGGTGTACCGCCCTGTTGAGATACTCGCTCGTAAGCTAAATCTAGTTCCCGACTGTCTCCACCGTTACGAGAACGGACAAATCCTTTAATGGCTCCGACTGCGCCTTTACGGACTTCTCTCCCATTTGGTAAATTCGTGCCACTCATCCGAGTTCTGGCAGAAAACTCTACAGCTTCGGCTTGGTTGTAGTCAAAATCAAGCCTAGCACCGAGTTGTTGTGCTAATCGCACAATCGATTTACCTTCTGGTGTATCATCAAATACACTAGCCAGCAGGGCAATATAAGCAACTTCTGGCATAGAGTGACCATTAATCGGGATAAACTCTTCTGCGAGGCGGTTGCCCAAAGTTATTGTACCTGTCTTATCTAGCACTAGGGTGTTGACATCACCACAAGCTTCCACCGCACGTCCAGAAGTGGCAATCACATTATATTGGGCGACTCGATCCATCCCGGCAATCCCAATCGCACTGAGTAAGCCACCAATTGTGGTTGGGATCAATGCCACTAATAAGGCAATCAAAATAGGAATGCTAATCGGAGTTTGAACGTAGTAAGCAAATGCTGGTAACGTCGCCACAACAAACAGAAATACTAAACTTAAGACTGCGAGTAAAACTGTGAGGGCAATTTCGTTTGGTGTTTTGCTGCGTTCTGCACCTTCAACTAAAGCAATCATCCGATCAATAAAGCCTTGACCGGGTTCAGCTGTGACGCGAATGATTAACTCGTCAGAGATGATGCGGGTTCCACCAGTGACGGAACTCGCTACGTCTGAACCTGATTCTTTCAGAACTGGTGCAGATTCTCCAGTAATTGCTGATTCATCCACCGAAGCGACACCCATAATTACTTCCCCATCTGTGGGGATGATATCGCCTGCAACTATATATATGTTGTCGCCTTGTTTGAGACTGCTAGAAGGAACTTCGCTAATCGAGCCATCGGGGGCGAGTTTTTTGGCGTTTGTTTCTGATTTAGTTGCCCGCAAAGCATCGGCTTGCGCTTTACCGCGTCCTTCGGCTACGGCTTCGGCAAAGTTAGCAAACCAAACAGTAAAAAACAAAATCCCTGTGAGTATACCGTTGAATAATTGGGGATTTTTCTGTTGAGTAGGGCCGAATAAATTCGGCTCAATCGTCACAGCAAGGGTCACAAAAGTGCCAATCCACACCAAAAACATGACTGGATTTTTGATGGCTGTTATCGGATTTAGCTTGATAAAAGCATCCATCACAGCTCGCAGATAAATTCCCTTAGTCTTGATTTTGGCTTTTTTCCGTGCCTGACGGCGATCGCTCGGACGCGCTTTCGGTGTTTTTGATTTTGGGGTAGGTGCCACTGGAGTCATATATTTAAGTGGTGCAAGGGGGGCAGGGGGCAGGAGGCAGCCCTTCGACTTCGCTCAGGGCGAGGAGGCAGGAGGTAGAAGAAAATTCTTCTACTCAGCACTCAGCACTTTCAACTCAGCACTCTATTAACTGCCCGATGCTAGTTTAAATCCTTCGGCGATGGGGCCTAGGGCTAAAACGGGGAAAAATGTTAATACGCCCAAAATTAGCACTATGCCAGCAGTGACTGTAGTAAATAGTAGTGAATCGGTTTTGAGAGTGCCGGGGGTTTCTGGTGTGATGGGTTTGCGAGACATACTATTAGCCAATAACAAAATGGCCATTATCGGGATGTAGCGTCCTGCCAACATACTCAAACCAGTGCTTAAATTCCACCACAGGGTATTATCGGTGAGTTTTTCTAAGCCGGAGCCGTTATTTGCACCTGCTGAGGCATACTCATACACGACTTGGGAAATGCCGTGGAAGCCTGGATTAGTAATTCCTGAGAGGGAGAAGGGATAAGCTAAGGCGATCGCACTGGGAATTAAAATCACAATGGGATGAACCAACAGCACGACACTCGCCATCACGATTTCTCGCTTTTCGATTTTTCGTCCTAAAAATTCTGGGGTACGCCCCACCATTAGCCCAGTTAAGAAGACTGTCAAAATTAGATAAACAAATAGGTAAGCTGTGCCTGTTCCCTGACCTCCCCAAATAATCTGCACAAATAAGTTAAATAATGCCGCAAATAATCCTTGGGGCATCATGGAATCGAGCATTCCATTAACTGCACCAGTCATTGTGGCAGTGGTTGTGACAGCCCACAATGCTGTTTCTATTGCCCCAAATCTAATTTCTTTCCCTTCTAAATTTGCCCCTTGTAATCCAACAGTGCCATTGATTAATGTGTTACCTTCTACTTCGCCACTAACTGCTACCCACACCAAAATCACAAAAGCGGTAAACACCATCCAAAACAACAGCCACGCTTGTTTGATATTTTTGGCAAACATCCCATAGGTAAATATCATCGCTGAGGGAATAGAAATCATGGCGATGAGTTCGATTAAGTTAGTCGCGCCATTAGGATTTTCAAAGGGATGGGCAGAGTTGGCCGCAAAGAAGCCACCACCGTTCTCACCCAGCATTTTGATCATCTCAAAGGAAGCTACCGGGCCTCTGGCCAGGTATTGTGTGCTTCCTTCTAAGGTTTCTACTACCAAGGTTTGAGCTAGGGTTTGCGGTACACCTAATAAAACGAGAGCGGTCGCCCCAAGCACCGAAATTGGTAGTAATATCCTCGTAATTGCACGGGTGAGGTCAACGTAGAAGTTGCCTAGTTTTTTGCTCGTCAACCCACGAATAAACGCGATCCCCACCGCTAACCCCGTACCTGCCGAGGTAAACATCAAAAACCCTAAAGCTGCTGCTTGGCTAAAGTAACTCAGGGTTGTCTCTGGGGTGTAGTGCTGCTGGTCGGTGTTAGTCACGAAAGAAATCACAGTGTGTAGTAAGATATCCCAACGCGGTGCAGCAAAGCCGTTGGGATTCCAGGGCAGTAATCTTTGGTAATATATCAGCCCATAAACTAAAATACCCATGACCAGATTGCTGTACAGTATCGCCCGGATATACTGCCAGCCTGTCATATCGTCTTTTCGATTCACACCCGCTAGTAAGTAAATGCTACGTTCTATCGGGTTCATCAGGGGATCGAGCAGCGTTCTCGCTCCCATGAACACACGCGCTATGTATCTTCCGAAGATTGGAGCGATCGCTATGACAAGACACAGCGTCAAGCAGATTTGTAAAAAACCTTGTCCCATTTATTTCGCGCTCAATTTAACTTATACTCGAAAGCTAATTATTTTAGATATATAGAGTGAGATATTTGGCAATAATTGAGTGAGTCTCAATACATCTATCTAGATATACTCTGTACATTCACTACAATTTTTTAGTTACTTTTTAAAGTTTCTGTCAAGAGTATTTAAATTTTAATGTTAGTTACTTATATAATTGGTAGATGGAAGTTATTTATGTAATTGCACTAATTTATTAGTTGTTTAATATACATCTCGCAACAAAAAGTATAAATTGACACTTTTATATTTGCAATTTAGAACACTTACTAATGACGAATTGTCAGTTTAATTTATTGTGATAAAACTTTTTGATCGGATTTCTTAACTTTAGCTATCCAATTTTGATATAAATTTAAAATTTCTGAATAAGAATGTTTACCTTCAGCAAGTATTTCAAATAAAGAAGGTAAGAAAACTTTAGGTAAGATGGGATGCAAATATTGACTCAAAATATTTCTTAATAAAAACTCAAAAAATAGCTTTTTCGAGGAAGGTAAGCCATAATTGCTTAATTCTAATACAGCCATTCCATCAGCTTGGCGTTGCCGAGTAAATTGTTCGACAGCGACGGCTAAATTATCATCATAATCATCCAAAATTTGATTAAAAATAGTTACATCTTCTAACGCTGAATTACAACCTTGACCAAGGGCAGGGGATACAGCATGAGCCGCATCTCCAATTAAGAGAACGCTATTGCCTTGATGATAGCGATTACAGCAAACTGTTAATACTCTAGATACAGCACGATTGGCAAAATCTTCGGCTGCTGATGGTGGTAGTATCTGAGCAATTTCGGGAAAATATTGCTGAAAGTAGTTTGATACTGCTGGCTGTGTCGCTAGCTGGGGAATAATTTGATTGTGATGAGGGAAAATGACAACACCATTAATACTGTTATCAGTTTGATATACCAATAAAATATTTGTTCCGTCATCTAGCCGCCAAGCGTGGACTTTATCTTTTGGCCAGTTGAGTTCTAATTTTGGCTCTACAGGTGGAATAAAAATAGATTTATAATCATTGATGAAATAATTTTCTGCGCACTGAAAGTTATCTGTTTTGCTCAAACTTGCTCTCACCACTGAACGTGCGCCATCAGCACCAATTAATAAGTCATAATCAACAGTAATTTCCGCATCTGCATCTAATTTTTGGAATTTTACTTGCTTGGCGGCTAAATCTACCTGCGTACATTGATGGTTGAAGTGAAGATTGAGTTGCTGGCGATCGCTTTTTTTGCTCAACTGTTCTAATAAAGTAATTACCAAGCTGGTACGGTTGACGCTCCACTGAGTATATTTTCTGTTCAATATTCGCGTTTTACCATTATTTTGGTGTATCACACTGCCAGTCATTTCTAAGCTGATGCTTTTAACAGCTTCCTCCATTCCCTCAATTTGTCTCAAAGCCTTCATGCCTCTGTGAGACAGTACAATAGGAAAAGTTCGAGACTTAGAAAATGCCACTGTGCGGGGATCGCTACGAAAATCAAAAATATCGATTTGATAATTTTCTTGACGGCGTAATAAGTAGTGAGCTAGTAGAACTCCGCTAGGGCCAGCACCAACGATCGCTACTTTTTTAACCATAATTCAACTCACCACAACCGCAATTTCATAATATATTCACAGGATCGACATCTATCGTCAAGCTAACGTTATCACAACATAACGCTCTAATATCCTCCCAATGGGGTAATTGAGGTAAGTCTTCAGGATGAAATTTCAATAAAATTTGCCAACGGTAACGGTTCGCTACCCGCATCACCCCTGCTGGCGCAGGGCCGAGGATTTCCCATCCTTCATTGCTACTTAAATGAGTAGCGATGATTTGGGCTGTATTTTGTACTTGGATGGGGTCAAGACTACTCAGGCGCAATAAAATCAATCTGCCGTAGGGAGGATAATCAAGGGCTTGGCGTTGTTCTAATTCCGTTTGGCAAAAAGATTGATAATCGTGGGTACGGACTGCTTCAATTACAGGATGTTCTGGGGTATAAGTTTGGACAATTACTCTGCCAGCATCATCGCCTCTGCCAGCGCGTCCGGCAACTTGGGTTAAAGTTTGAAATGCCCGTTCGCTAGCGCGGTAGTCTGATAAATGCAGCAGTCCATCAGCAGAGACAACACCCACTAGTGTGACTTGGGGTAAGTCTAAACCTTTGGTGAGCATTTGCGTCCCGACTAATAAATGTGCTTCGCCGTTAGCAAACCGAGTTAGTAGAGTGCGGTGCGCGCCTTTGTTGCGGGTGGTATCGCTATCAAAGCGGATGCAGCGCAATTGGGGAAACTGTTTGGCTAATTCTTGGGTGACGCGTTGCGTACCGCTACCAAAGAATTTTAAGTAAGGCGAACTGCAATCAGGGCAGAATTGGGGATGCGATCGCCCATAATTACAGTAATGACAGCGTAATAATTGCGGCGCACCTTCTTCTGTATGGTGATAGGCTAGCGACACATCACAATTCGGACACTCCAATACATAGCCACAACTGCGACAAGACACAAAGGTACTATGTCCCCGGCGGTGAATAAATAAAATTCCCTGTTGCCCTTTTGCTTGTAATTGTCCTAAAGCCGCTTGCAAGCTACGACTAAATATTGACCGATTTCCCTCCTGCAATTCTTGTCGCATATCTACCACTTCCACTGGCGGTAAAGGGCGGGAGTTGATTCTTTCTGGTAGGGAAAGGTAGTGAGTGGGGTGTGAGGGTGTGAGGGTGTGAGGGTGTAGGGGTGTAAGGGAAGAACTTTCTTCTACCTCCTGCCCCCTCGCCCTGAGCGAAGTCGAAGGGCTGCCCCCCTGCTCTCTCAAACTCACCCAACTCTCCAACGAAGGAGTCGCTGAACCTAACACCAGAGGACAATTTTCTAACTCGGCGCGCCACTGGGCGACGGTGCGGGCGTGGTAGGTGGGGATGGGCGAATCTTGCTTGAAACTGCTGTCGTGTTCTTCGTCTAAAATAATCAAACCTAAGTTGGGCAAGGGGGCGAAAATGGCACTGCGCGTCCCGATGACAACTTGAGGTTCGCCTGTGAGCATTTGTCGCCAGGTGTCGTAACGTTCTCCTTCGGAAAGGGCGCTGTGATAAACGGCGACTCTGTTACCAAAACGGGCGCGAAATCTATCGGTGAGTTGGGGTGTCAGTCCAATTTCGGGGACTAAAACTAAGGCTGATTTACCTTGATTGAGTAGTGGGGCGATCGCTTGTAAATATACTTCGGTTTTGCCGGAACCTGTGACACCATGCAATAAGACTTGAGCAAATCCATGAATGCTATTGATAGTTTTTAAGGCGTGAGCTTGGGCAGGATTTAAAGTTTTGGCTTGGTCTTGGTTTATGGTTGGGCTTTGTTCAGAACGTAAAATTTCTCGTTCTTCAATCACTATGTAACCTTTTTGTGCCAAGGTTTTGAGGATGGAAGTACTAGCACTACAAATTTGCAGTAGTTCGCTGTGCCACAATTCCCCACCGTGTCGGCGCAGAACTTCGACAATTTCTCTTTGACGCAAAGTTAAATCGCGATCGCTACTATTAATTAAGGTCACTGCTTTTTGCAGTTTCGGGCGTGTCAGTCGTGGTGGCTCTAAATAACTTTCCACCAAACCTAAACGCAATAATTCCCGCATTCCTCGATAGACAAATTTCACTTTCTGTTGCAGGTAAGCAAAACTGTAATCTCCCAATGCTTGATTTTGCAACATTTGAAGAATTTGCTGTGCCGCAGGACTTAATAAATTTAATGTAGATAATTGGGTCTTGCTGTGGTCTTGATAGCGGCGAGTTAACCTGATGCGACGTTGCGATTTGCCTAATAATCCTGGTGGTAAAGCGACTCTAATCACTGCAATTAGCGGCGTATAGTAATATGTGGCAATTCGATTTAATAGTTCCCAATAACTACTAGGAAAGAACCCCACGCTCACCACATCTTCAACTTCTCGAATTTTATCGGCAGCTAAATCAATATTTGGTGTTGTTAATAAGCGAATGGCGATCGCTCCTAATTGTTGCGCGCCAAATGGCACAGTTAAAATATCCCCTGGTTTGACTTCTAACTGCGCTGGTAATCGGTAGGTAAATAATCCTGTCGCGCCTGGACAGTCTACCAACACTTCTACATAGCGATTTCCCCTATTTTGGGATTGATAAGTTTCTCCAGGCTCCGCCACTAATAAATTTTGTAAATTTAAGTCATTAATATACATATTTTTTGATTTTTAGCGACAGGAATTTATTCTCCCTTCACTGCGTTCTCTGACTTTTATCTTTTTTCTCTATACAAATTAAATTTGTATTTCGCAATACTTTTACAACTCATGATACTTGATAAGTTTCCTCTTATGTAACCTACTAGACAAATCGAACTAAGCCATACGTGCAATAAATATTTGAAGTCCACCCAAGCCGAATAAAACTCACTACAGAAGTTGTCTTTGATTGTTACGACACTATACACATTTTTGCCTGCTCTTTTTGCTGTTTCTGCTCTACATAACAATGTTCAGTCATAAAATCAGATTCCTCTATATCCCTATTTATTTATGAATTTGTTTGTCTATTTACTAAATCTGGTATAGCCCTTTTTCCGCCTATTGATAGATATTCAAGACTTTGCGTATATGAGATGCTTTTATACAAATAATTTATTTCAGCATATTAAATTACTGAAATTGTGTTGTTCAGGAAATTTTATGAAATACAAATAAGCCCAGAACCAAGATTTGAATCTCGACAATCATCCCTACCCCAAAATCTTAAAATTTTATAAAAATATATATTTTTTTAAGATCAGGGACAATTACTTGGTTTCTTTTATATTTGTTAAGGTTAAGCATGGTTGAAGGAGTTTGACAGATTTTAGGGATTAATCAAAAAATAAGAAATATATCTGTTAGAACCTGAGACAATAATTTTTTAGGTGCAGTAACCAATATTTGTAAAAGGTTCTATCTAGCAAGAACCCAAAAAATGACAGCTAGAAAAGAATTTTGGTTTTGCTAAGTAATTAGTAGAAACTTGTACTTTGCTATAGAGAGGGTGCATTTGTTTCTAAGGGGAAACTACCAAGCTGCAAACGAGTAGCTGTCAAAAAATTATGTACCAAACAAAGCAACCATCCCTAAAGGAAACTATGAATATTGCTGAATTGGGAACAATGGAAATACTGGAGAACGCTGCCGATACAGAAGAGCAACTACTCGATAATTTAGACATATTGGTAGAAGAAGAAGCCCCAATAATAGAAAATCTGGAGACAGAAGAACGTGATGGGGACGAAATGGCAGCCGCTCGACCTTCAGGATATAACAAAACTGAGCATGATGATGCCGTAGGTGCATTTTTTAAAGAGATGGCACGTTATCCGCTGCTAAAACCCGATGAAGAAGTAGAATTAGCGCGACGAGTCCGATTTTTAGAAGAATTTAGAGAAATTCAGGCCGCGTTGCAAGCCGAACTGGGACAGCAACCGACAAAACAACAAGTTGCAGCTCAGTTAGATATGACAGAAAAGCAGCTAGAAAGCCGCTTATATCAAGGTAGAGTAGCGAAACGCAAAATGATTCGCTCCAACCTGAGATTAGTTGTCTCAATTGCCAAGCGATATCTGAATCGCGGAGTGCCTTTTCTAGATTTAATTCAAGAAGGGGCGATGGGGTTAAATCGCGCCACAGAAAAGTTTGATCCCGATAAAGGCTATAAGTTTTCTACATACGCCTATTGGTGGATTAGACAAGCAATTACTAGAGCGATCGCTAATGATGCTCGCACAATTCGCTTACCCATTCATATAGTTGAAAAACTTAATAAACTTAAAAAAGCGCAAAGAGAACTCAAGCAAACCCTCGCGCGTAACCCTTCGGAAGCCGAAATGGCCGCTTCCTTAGACATGACTGTTCCACAATTACGTCAACTGCAACAACTCCGTCGTCAAGCACTCTCCCTCAACCACCGTGTCGGTAAAGAAGAAGACACAGAATTGATGGACTTGTTAGAAGACGAAGATAACCTTTCTCCTGAAGCCAAAATGAATGAAAATATGATGCGTCAGGAAATTTGGGAAGTCTTGGGTGACGTGCTAACCCCACGGGAAAAAGATGTAATTTCTTTGCGTTACGGACTCACAACCAGTGAACCCTGCACTTTAGAAGAAGTGGGCAATATGTTCAACTTATCGCGCGAACGAGTCCGCCAAATTCAAAGCAAAGCCATGCGAAAATTACGCCGTCCCCACATCGCCAAACGTTTGAAAGGCTGGTTAATTTAAAAGTCAAAAGTCAAAAGTCAAAAGCCTATTGACTACAGTCCATTAACTATGGACTAATGACTATGGACTAGTGACTAATGACTAATGACTAATGACTAATTTAACTTTGCGTTTTGCAGAACCAGCTGATAGCGAGGTGCTGTTTCAATTAATCAAAGAGTTAGCTGAATACGAAAAATTGTCTCATGCCGTAACAGGAAATGCTGCGGCACTCAAAGAGCATTTATTTGGTTCGCCAAAATATATCGAAGCAATTTTAGCAGAATCCCAAGGACAAGCTGTGGGCTTTGCTTTGTTTTTTCATAACTATTCCACCTTTCTCACCAAGCCAGGAATTTATCTCGAAGACTTATTTGTTTTACCAGCGTATCGCCGTCAAGGTATTGGTAAAGCACTTTTG
Source organism: Nostoc sp. FACHB-110 (assembly GCF_014697425.1). GTDB lineage: Bacteria > Cyanobacteriota > Cyanobacteriia > Cyanobacteriales > Nostocaceae > Nostoc_B. The sequence continues at coordinate 116,341 of NZ_JACJRU010000006.1, read as the reverse complement.
ATTAAATTAGCCCAAATTGCTGTTGAGCGCAATTGCGGACGCTTAGAGTGGAGCGTCCTTGATTGGAACGAGCCAGCGCAAGCATTTTACCGCAGTATGGGAGCCACCATCTTAGATGATTGGCGAATTTGTCGGGTGACAGAAGCAGAAATCACAAAGTTAGCCGCTAAAAGTTAACTCACAAAGTTTATTTCCCTGTGCCCTATTCCCTACTTGCCAGATATATAGGAATCTCAATTTTAAATTCAGTCCCCTGTTCTGGTGTGGAGATACAAGTAAGTTTTCCCTGATGTTTGTCTACCACAATTTGATAGCTAATTGATAAACCTAAACCTGTACCTACACCTACAGGTTTAGTTGTAAAAAAGGGATCAAATAAACGCTTGAGAATATGCTCAGGGATACCTGGGCCGTTATCAATAAATCGAATGACAATGTTTTGCGTATCAGCGACACTAGTATGAATTCGTATGGTACTTGGTATTTGGCGTGCTTCTTCTAAAGAACGTTGTTGATCTCGTTCTTCTAAAGCATCTAAAGCATTCACCAAAATATTCATAAAAACCTGATTTAATTGCCCTGCATAGCATTCTACTAAAGGTAGGTTGCCGTATTCTTTAATAACTACAATTGCTGGACGGTTATGTTGGGCTTTTAAACGATGTTCTAAAATTGTTAAAGTACTATCAATACCAGAGTGAATATCTACAGTTTTATACTCTGCTTCATCCATACGAGAAAAATTTCGTAAGGAAAGAACGATTTTTTTAATGCGGTCTGCACCCATTTTTAAAGATGAGAGTAACTTAGGTAAATCCACACTCAAAAATTCTAAGTCAATCGCTGCTATCTGGTCTTGAATAACTTTTACTGGCTGAGGATAATGTTCTTGATAAAGCTGAATTAGCTTCAATAAATTTTGGATATATTCACTGGCAGGTTCAATATTACTGTAAATAAAACTTGTCGGATTATTGATTTCGTGGGCTACACCCGCAACCAATTGACCAACAGATGACATTTTTTCACTTTGAATAAGATGCGCTTGGGTGAATTGTAATTCTTTGAGGGTTTGTTCTAAATCTTCGGCTTTTTGCCTTAAGGCTGCATCCGCGGCTTTGAGGTCGCTAATATCTCGAGCAATTGTGGAAAAATACTCCACTTCTCCATCAGCAGACCTATGAGCAATAATTAATTGAGATAGGGGAATTTCTTGTCCATCTGCGTCTAAAAGAGCCGTTTCTCCGACCCAATTACCATATCTCACTGATGTAGGTATGCCTTGATTTAAGATAATTTCGTTTGTCCAATTAGGGTGATTTTGAGATAAATGTCTGCCTGCAAATGATTCTGTTGCTGATAAACCCAACATTCTTTTAGCAGCTTTATTAAAGTAGAGAACTTGTCCAGCTAAATCAGCAGTGCTAATAAAGTCTGGTGAGGCTTCTAGAATTGCTAATAATTTGGCTTTTTCTTTTTCTGTTTGTAGGCGATCGCTATCATCTCGAGATACACCTACTGTCATTATTACTTGACTTTTTTCATTAAAAATAGCAGATTTAATTGTATGAAATAAACGGACTTCTCCATCATATCGCGTTACTTGTTCTCGGGGAATTTCTAAAGTCTGTCCAGTTTCAAATACATAAGCATCATCTTTAATATACTGAAGCGTGTTATCTGGTTCATTAAAAGGTGCATCAATTATATTTTGCAGTTCTTCTATACTCATACCGTAATAATCACGGAAGGCTTTATTTGCCCAAATAATCCGTGATTTTTCACCTTTAACTAGTACCATATCAGTAATAGCATCTAATATCTGCTGATAAATTTTTTCGCTATTGCCTAGATTATTTTCATAAGATTGAATTTGTGTGACATCTTGTATTGTGGAAATAATACTAACAACTTGGCCATTTAAATCAAAAATAGTATTATGCGACCATTCACAAAGAATTAATGTTTGATTTTTAGTAATATTTTTATGGAGATTAATCTTGTTAGTTGTTACTGGTTGTTGCACTAACAACTGCATCATTTGGCGAACCTCGTCCCTTTCGCTGACTGGCACAATTAATTCTGTAAAATTGCGGCCAATAACTTCACTTTTGCTGTATCCAAATAACTTTTCAGCCGCCGGGTTCCATTGTGTCACCTCAAAGGCTGTATTCCACTCAATTATTGGCAAAGGATTTTTTTGGAGGAGCAAGCACAACTTATCTTCTAATTGTTTTAAGTTTTGTGTCAAATCTAGTTCACATCCGAGATTGACTTGATTTAGTTCTGTCGTTTCCTGGATGGAGTGATTCTGACAACGTTCGTGGGGAATATTTTGCTTTTGATATTTCATTGTGTCAAAGAAAATTCGAGATTGAGGGTATGCTGCTTCTCAATTTAGAGTTCCCTTTTATGTCAACTAAATCACATTATTTTTAGACAAAAAGGATGTATCTGCTACAGACTGTCAAATAATTTTGAGTATTTGGAAAACTTAGCTTTTTTCAGTTATTTGGGCGAAGTTTGACAGCCTGTCTTTTGACGAAGGGAATTTAGTCAACTGACAATTATCAAGGATAAGCTACGCATCAGCTTTGGTTTGAGAGGAAACACTCGATGAAAAAAATTATTTCAGTGATACTGTTAGGCATTGCCATTTTTACATTTGCCTTCAACAGCCCAGCATTCGCAGCAGACATAGCTAGTGGTGCTAAAGTATTTAGTGCTAATTGTGCTGCTTGTCACGCAGGTGGTAAAAACTTAGTTCAACCTGCCAAAACTTTACAAAAAGATGCTTTAGCAAAATATGGTATGAATTCACCAGAAGCCATTATTGCTCAAGTAACCAATGGTAAAGGTGCAATGCCAGCTTTTAAAGCTAAATTAAAAGCTAATCAGATTGAAGATGTAGCTGCTTACGTATTAGGACAAGCAGACAAAGCTTGGAAGTAAAGTAGTAAATAGTCTGATAAAATGCGGGACAGTTGTCCCGCAAATTCTAATTTTTTTGCCGAAATTGTCGCTGGTAGTTATGACGAATTTTTGGCTGTTTTTACGCAGTTTAATAGTTGCAGTGGCTTTAATTTTTGCAACTCAATTTTTACTATTATCGCCTCAAGTGCTGGCTCAAACTACAGGTGGTACTGCTTTTAATTTAGGTGTGCTGGAGTTAAAGCAAGGTAATTATACAGCAGCGATCGCCCAATTTAATAGAGCAATTCAACAAAAAGAAAAAACTGCTGCTGCTTACAGTAACCGTTGTCTGGCTTACCTCTATGTACTAGATTATCACCAAGCGATCGCCGATTGTACACAAGCCATAAATTTTGTGCCAAATAATCTCGAAGCTTATCTAAATCGCGGATTAGCTTATTACAGGCAAGGTAATTATTTCAGTGCTATTGAAGATGATAATTTAGCGATCGCCCTGAAACCAAATGATTTTCGCGCCTACTATAATCGGGGTGTAGCTCATAACGCCCTGAGCGATTATACAGCCGCCATTACTGATTTTAATCTGGCATTAACGCAAATTGCTCAAATCCCTAATTTCTCATTTGCAGATATCTACAACGATAGAGGTTTGGCGCATTTTCACTTGCATAATGTTGCCGCAGCTATGCAAAACTTTCAATTTGCCATTCGTTTCCATACTCAAGATTCTAGGGCTTACTTTAACCTAGGTTGTGTGTCCGCTTGGCAAGGAAATGACCGAGAGGCAATTAGTAATTTTTCGCACGTCATTCAGCTAGAGCCAAATAATGCTAAAGCGTATTTAAATCGCGCTATAGCTGAGTATAATCTAGGATATCATCAAAGAGCGATCGCTGATTTAAATCAAGCCTCAAAGTATTTTGCAAATCAAAACCAAACAGTTGCTTATGAGCAAACCAAGGGTATTCTCAAACTCATGCAACAAGAAATTCAACTTGCAGTCAATATAGGCTAGTCAAAAAAGCTGAAGTCTCAAGTATTAAATGAATTGAAGTACGACAGTATGTCGTTTGACAACCTTTTGCCGTAACAGCAACAATACCGATTGGTGATTGTTGTTACTTGGTGTGAGAAAAGACGTGAAAAATCATTGTTGGTTGCTTGGTGCTTTCCCAACTATACTGATATCTTTACCTGGCTTGGCGGGTGAATCTGATATTCAAGAGCAAATTGGGAATTTAAATCCAGTAACTTCAAATATTCCTTATTTAGCAGAAATTGAATTAGCCCCTACAGATGCTAAATTACTCACTCAAGAAATCAACTCTAATGAGGAAGTTAACCAAGAAAATCAGCCAGAAGAACAGATAACACCCACTGTCAATGAAGATGCGGATATCACAATTGAAGTAGTAGGAGAACAAGATACATTATCTGGCTCGACACCAGTTTATATCATCGAAAAAGAAGAAATTCAAAAACAGGGTTCGACCAGCGTAGCTGATATTTTAAAAAGAATGCCTGGTTTTGCCATTAACGATGTCGGTTATGGTGCAGATATTCATACAGGTACATATTATCGGGGTGCTTCCATTAATCAATCGGTATTTTTGATTAATGGTAGACCAATTAATAATAATATCAATACTTATCATGGTTCAACAGATTTAAATAGTATTCCAGTGGAGTCAATTGAACGAGTAGAATTATCAAGTGGTGTTGCTTCTACTTTATATGGCTCCTCTGCTTTTGGTGGAGTTGTGAATATCATTACCAAAGAGGGTTATGGTAAACCTAAACTCAATGGGAGTATAGAATTTGGTTCTTTAAACTTAAATAATCAACAATTTAGTTTTAATGGTTCTGTAGGGGATGCGAGATATAATTTCAGCTTTGAAAGATTTTTTGTCGATAATCGTTATCGTGTGCCATTAGGTGCGGCTAACCGTGACGCTGAGGGCAATTTATTTAATGCAGATACCGCAACCAGCACCTACTTTGGGAATATCGCTTTAGATTTAGATTCTCAAAATACTTTAAATTTAGATATTAAAACCCTCAGTAGCCGTCGAGGATTAATTTATTTTGGTTTTCCGCTACAAAGAGACAGACTAGACCATGATGGTTTAAATGTTGGTTTATCTTGGAAAACTCGTTTAGGTAGTGGCGATCGCTCTAATTTAACCACTACTATCGGTTACAATCAAGACTATTTCAGCACCTATGGCCCTACAGGTAACTTTTATCGTACAGGTGTTTTAGACACTCAACAGTTATCCGCCAGAGTAGACCATGAATGGCAATTAAGTGAAAATAATAAATTGCGCTGGGGATTAGATTTAAAAAACACCGACTTAAACGGCGATGTCTTAAGTACCAGTCCCACACGCATTGCCAACAATGAAACTGAAAATAGAAGCGTATTAAATACAGCTTTATTTGCTGTTAATAGCTGGAATCTGACTCAGAATTTTCAGCTAGATTTAGGACTGCGCCAAAGCTTTGATGGACAATTTGGTAATTATCTGAATCCTAGTGTGGGCTTACGTTATGCCCTCACCCCCACAATTGCCATGCGCGGTAGTTGGGCAGGTGGACAGCGCAATCCTGGACTAGATCAATTGTATGTTTACGATACAGTTCATGGTTGGGAACCTAACCCTGATTTAGAACCCGAAACTGGTTCTTCTTGGACTGCGGGAATTGATGTGAAATTAGCAGAAAATTTGACAGGCCAGTTTACTTATTTTGGCAGTAGTATCGATAACCGACTGGGCATAGTAGCAGGACGATGGAACAATATTGGCCTAGTCGATACTAATGGTTTAGAAGCCGCTTTACAACTCAAAATTAATTCGGCTTGGTCAACTTTTCTTAACTACACTTATACCGATGCCCAAATCAAAACAGGCACAGAAAAAGGTTTACAGTTGGGGATGATTCCTTATTCTGTACTGCAAGCTGGTGTTGGTTATCAAAATTCCGGTTGGCAAGCTAACTTGTATATGACATACAACAGTGGCGCACGCCGCGCCTTTTTTAACAACCCAGGCGACCAAATTACAGATTTTGTCCCATCATTTGTCAATCTAGATTTTAGCAGTCGTATCCCCATCGCAGGCAATTTAGGACTCACCGTTTACTTAGAAAATTTACTTGATGAACAATACGAACGAGCAAACCGCATCTATAGCCCTGGGTTTACCTTCCGTTTGGGGTTAAGTTCTTCTTTGTAATGCTGAATATGGTATAGAGGGGATAGGGAACAGTAAAGACAGCAGCTATAACTTGTCACCTATTCCCTAATTCAGGCATCCAACCAGATAATTACATGAGAGCCAGAATTGAAAATCAAGTGTTATTTCTCCATCATGAGGACTTGCCAGAATTTAAAAAAGGTGGCTCCGTGGTGAGAAATTCTTATTTTTGGGCATTACGTTCAATTGCTGGCCGGGCTGCGCGTTATAGTGATTGGGAATACGAATCAGAGGTTTGGTTTGCTCTGAGGCGAATGCTGTTGTCGTTTGCTGAGTCTGGGTATTTAGGTTATCGAGAAACTTTATTAGAATTCCCTCTAGAAATGGGCGAAATTCCCGAGACACTGCGCGATGTGTCAACTTGGGAATAAGACAATTTTAAATTAAATTGAGCTTGATTATTGCTTTACGTGAAAAAGTGTTGTATCTGAATGAATGGGTGATAGGATTTTTGCTAAATATACTCATACACCATTGCTATATGAGTGAAAACCAGTCAAATCAGCACTCCCAATTATCTACTTCAACAATTGGTCTACAAATCAAATAAGACTGCGACAACACCATAAATGATGTGTTGTCAACCTGATTTTAATATTAAATTTTTCTTGATTTTAAGAAATTCTTGGTTGAAAATACTTCGGAAATGTCAAGCTTGTGTATGTCTAAATCGGCACTTACAATTACTGTTAAGTTATTTGCTGCTTATCAAGAAGCCTTTGGAATGCCAGAATTAGTATTAGAATTACCAGAGGGAACAACTGTAAAAGCAGTATGCGATCGCCTGATTGCAGAACGTCCAGAATTGGCTAAATGGCGCGAAATTACTCGTTTTGGCATCAATTTAATTTTTGTCGAGCCTGATACCTTACTACACAATGGCGATGAAGTTGTCTTAATTCCGCCCGTGAGTGGAGGTTAAAAAGCAAGGTGCAGGGGAGAAGCACAAATGACCAATAACAAATGACTAATTTATGCCTTGGGTGGTGGTTGGGGACATTTAAATCGGGCTTTGGCGTTGGGTAGAATTGCTGCAGTCCACAAAAGTGTGCAAATTATTACTAACAGTCCTTATGCAAAACACATCAATCATGAGGGCTGCATTATATATAGCATTCCTGAGAACAATGATTTTTTGACCACCAGCCAGCAAGTACGAAAAATTATATTGCAGACTGAATGCGATCGCCTAATTATTGACACTTTCCCTAGAGGATTAGGTGGTGAATTAGCAGATATCTTACCGCAGCTGCATATACGGCGAATTTTAATTCATCGAGATATTAACCCAGATTATGTAACTGCCAAAAATTTACGCTCCTTTGTTGCCGAGAATTACAATACAGTGATTGTCCCTGGGGAAGGCGAAGATATACCCCTAGCAGACTTAGCAAATGTGCAACACACAGCACCTTGGTTAATTCGCAATGCGGCAGAATTACCAGATAGAATAACTGTGCGATCGCATATCCTCAAAGTTAAGCCAGATATCCAACTAATTCTGGTTTGTGCCGCCGGCAACGCTTCCGAATTAACATTCTTTGCCCAACTTACCCAAGATTTACAGCAAAATTTCCCAGACTGTGCAGTCAGAATTTTAGCAGCCAATTGTCCGGCCAACTGCCCAGAAGCTTTATGGCTAAGTCACCATCCCGGCATTGAATGTATAGCTGCTGCTGATATTGTGCTTGGGGGTGCAGGATACAATACAGTTTACGAATGTGCTGCCTTGGGTGTGCCTTTAATCGCATTTGCCTGGCCAAGATTGTATGACCGCCAAGCCAAAAGAGCAACAAAAGCTTACAAAGTGCAGAATATCAAACAAGCAATAGCAACTGTCAAAATACTTTTAGACAAAGAAAAACCAAAACATACTTTTTGTTTGCCAAATTATATTAACGGTGCAGTGCAAGCAATTGATCACATTTGAGTTATAAGTTATAAGTTATGAGTTTATACCTGAACTCTAAAATTTTTACCTGTAGTAAATCGTGAATCTAAGCCGACTGATTCCAATTTTTGATAATTCTGTCACTAGCTGGGCTGTCGAGGCACGACTGTTGCGCTGGTTGACATTGGTTTGGTTATTTTTTGGGCTAGTTGTACTGTATTCAGCATCATACCCAGTTGCCGACGCACGTCATGGTGATGGGTTATATTACTTCAAACGTCAGCTAATTTGGGTATTAGCTTCTCTCATTGCCTTTAACTTTATTGTGAATCTGCCATTACGCAAAATTTTGCGGGTGTCCCACTGGTTTGTAGGAATATTTTTACTGTTAATTTTCGTTACCCTTGTCCCAGGGTTAGGCAAAAAAGCGTTTGATGCCGCCAGATGGATAGCCATTGGCCCCATTCCTATTCAACCATCAGAATTAATCAAGCCCTTTTTAGTATTGCAAAGTGCTAGGTTATTTGGCCAATGGGAAAAATTAACTTGGCGAGTGCGCTTAACTTGGATAGGCATTTTTTGTTTAGTACTATTAGGCATTCTCGCCCAGCCAAACCTAAGTACAACTGCGCTGTGCGGTATGACAATTTGGTTAATTGCCTTAGCTGCGGGATTACCTTATAAATATTTAGCCGGAACAGCGATCGGTGGAGTATTATTAGCCTTACTCAGTATTAGTATCAAAGAGTATCAACGTAAACGCGTGATGTCGTTTCTTGACCCTTGGGCAGACGCTACAGGTGATGGCTACCAGTTAGTACAGAGTTTGTTAGCTGTCGGTTCTGGTCAAACATGGGGTGCTGGTTACGGCTTTTCTCAACAAAAACAATTTTTCTTACCTATCCAAGATACCGACTTTATTTTTGCCGTCTTTGCTGAAGAATTTGGTTTTGCTGGCGGTATTGCCCTGCTGCTAATGTTAGCGATATTCACCACCTTGGGGTTAATTGTTGCACTCAAATCTAAAAATTCCATTAATCGACTAGTGGCGATCGGTGTAACAATTGTCATGGTAGGGCAATCTTTATTACATATCGGCGTTGCCACAGGTGCTTTGCCAACAACAGGCTTACCCTTACCCATGTTTAGTTATGGCGGTAATTCCATGATTGCCAGCCTAGTAGCTGCCGCCTTATTAATTAGAGTAGCCCGAGAAAGCAGCGAAGCCGAAGTAGTCCCTTTACGCAGACCGCAACCTACTAATAATCGTCAGCGACGACTATAAAATATTTAGGGACTTCCAATTAAAATCAAAATCGAACTTGCGACGGGCGACAAATATTAAATTTTCCATCTACAGTAAAAAAGTTGTGTACGAGTTCACACTGTCATGAAATTATCAGGGTGTTGCTGGTTGGCTTTGTTATTTCTAACAGCAGCCTGTAACCAGACAAGTGCCTCTTCAGAAAATGCCACAACGGATGTAGCCGCACCTTCACCCCAGTTAGTCCAAAATTCTCAACAGTCAAAAAATCTCATCCGTACTGAAACGTTTTCGCCCCAACCCATTCGCATCAATTTACAAAATTTACCTGCACCTTTCACCACCGAAAGCGCATCAAAGCCTCCAGAAGTAGTTTCAATTCCCGAAAAGCCCCTGCTGCGTGTCCCCCCAGGATTTAAAGTTAATGTCTTTGCCGAAGGTTTAGATGCACCCCGTTGGTTAGCTTTAACGCCTAGTGGTGACGTACTGGTAACGGAAACTCGACAAAATCGCATTCGCTTATTACGTGATAGTAATGGTGATGGAGTTGCTGATATTAAAAAAACATTTGCCAGTGCAGCCAATGGGTTAAATATTCCTTTTGGGATGACCTTTGCAGACAATTATTTCTTTTTAGGCAATACAGATGCAGTTTTACGCTTTCCTTACAAAAAAGGTCAGCAGCAACTATCAGGTACTGGGCAAAAAATTGCTAATCTTCCTGGTGGTGGTTATAACCAGCATTGGACACGTAATGTTGTAGCTGCGCCTGATGGGAAGAAGTTGTATGTTTCTGTAGGTTCTCGTTCTAATGTGGACGAAGAAGCCTTACCCAGGGCTTCAGTACAAGTGATGAACTTAGACGGTTCCCAACAGCAGACTTTTGCTTCTGGTTTGCGAAATCCCGTCGGGTTAGATTTTCATCCTGTCACGAAAGAGTTGTACGCTACGATTAACGAACGAGATGGAATTGGTGATGATTTAGTGCCAGATTATTTTACCCGCATTCGTGCAGGGGAATTTTATGGTTGGCCTTATGCTTATCTGTCACCAAAGAACATTGAACCACGCCAAACAGCTAACGGTAAAAGTAAACGCCCCGATTTAGTCGCCCGTACCCGTAACCCAGATGTATTATTTCAAGCTCATTCTGCGGCTTTAGGTGTGCAATTTTACGATGGTCAGACTTTTCCTGAAAGATATCGCAATGGTTCTTTTGTAGCTTTTCGTGGTTCTTGGAACCGCGATCGCGGCACTGGTTATAAAGTTGTATTTATACCCTTTAATGCTCAAGGCAGACCACAAGGCTACTACGAAGATTTTCTCACAGGATTTTTGCTCAACCCATCTATTCCCACTACTTGGGGTCGACCTGTTGGTTTACTAGTGTTACCTGATGGCAGCCTCCTAGTTACAGAAGAAGCCAATAACCGCATTTATCGCATTCAATATTAAAAAGCCATAATAATAGCGTCTGCCTTCTACTAGACAGACGCTATTTTTTCAAATAAATTCAGGACAAAAATAACTAATAATGCGCCCTGAAGATTAATATATTTTAGAGATAATTACACTATTAGACGGCACTGTGGCGAGTTAGTAAATTCCACAAGAAAACGGCAATAATCGCACCAAGCACTGCAACTAAAATACCAGGAATGCTAAAAGTAGTAGCCGTTAATGCAAATTTTCCCGTACTGAAGAATACGCCTAGGCTACCTCCAACAAATGCGCCGATAATACCCAACAATATTGTTCCTAAAATGCCACCGCCTTGATGCCCGGGGTAGATAGCTTTAGCAATAGCACCAGCAATTAAACCTAAGATAATCCAAGCAATAATGTTCATTTCTTTTGTTGTTTTGGTAATGTTTTTTCTGACACTTACAGATTAACAAGTTCAATAATTGCGGCCAATCTACCATCAGAATTAATTATTAATAGCCTCAAGGAATAGTAAAATAAGTACCATTTCTTTGGATATATACCAGAATTAATATGATTGAAGAAGGATTCAGAATCAATCAGTCGCTATAAGTGAATCCCTGACAGATTGAAGACCACCAAAGCTAGGATTTAGTGGGGGGTTTAAATCAGGTTATTCATCCGCAGCTTTGCACTTTAATTCAGAGTGAATTCTGGCGACTGACTTAGGTATTGTGTTCGATAAAAAAAGAAAAAGCCCATAGTTGCTGTAAAACTATAGGCTGATAAATTCATTGCTTGGTAATTGCAGTATATTCATTTCTAATTGCCACTCTCCTCTACTATAAGAGTTAAGCTTAGGAGTCAATTGTGATTATTCTTTACAAGCAAATTAGATTTTTCTTTCAACTTTTGATAGAGTGCAGCCATCAATTACACGTCTAGGATAAATACTATAAAACAACACAGCAGTTTCTCGGCATTTTGTTATGGACTTTAATTACCGATGGAAAAATGGCGCGCGTCCTAGTCGAGATGAAGCCATCAGACATAAATACTTGTTGGATGAAAGCCAGTTTGAAAATGAGCAAGACAGACAACTGGCGGAGGAATCTGCCAGACGGCTATTAAATGTACCTTTACCAACCGCAGACGAAGACAAATCTGTATTACCGAAAGCCGATCCTGAGAGAAAAATGTAAATGTAAAATATATAGCAGGGGACAGGTGAGAGAGTTAAAAGACTTGTGGTGTCTAGGGTTGAGCATTAACATAAGTCTTAACTACCTTGGCTACTGCTATAGCTGCTTTTGTTGGGCGATCGCCATCATCAAACATTAATTAAAAAAGATAAAATGGCTAGTGGCGATAGGCCACGCGCAGACTTTGAATCAAAATGATCAAAGATGCGATCGCCATCAAGCCACCCCAAAACCAGTAAGGTAAAAGTAAATATCTTTGCATCTGGGCTGTATCAGAAAGCCCTAAATAACCAGCACTATAGCTAAATAAATAATCCAGTTGGTGATAAGTACTAACGCAAGCTTGTACACCTAAAAATTGAATAGCAAAACCCTGTACCCAATGGGGGGCTTTTAATGCAATACCAAGAATAATTAAGCCTAATAAAGGCACAGCCAATAAACCAAACCAAGAACGCACCCAAATTAATGTCGATAACAGCAGAAATATTCCCAAAATTTTCAGGCTGAGGGAAGCTGTTTTAAAACGGCGGGAAGCCAAAATCAAAGCTGCACCTGCAAGTGGCGGCCCCATTGGCCCAGCCGCCGCCACTAAACCAGGGCCTATTGGGCCGAGTGATGTGGCAATGCGGTAAGTAGCAACACCAGAAGCATTACTAAAAATTTCTAATTTTTGAAACTGTCCGCCTAATAGCAACGCCATCAAACCGTGACCCATTTCGTGAAACCAAGTTGCCAAGATGGTAAATGGGTATAAAATATAATCTCCGCCGGGAATTTGCCATAATACGGTTGTAGCGATCGCAGCTGCTACCAACCAAGTTAACCCCATACGTTCTACTTCTGGTGGGGCTTCTGTTGAAAGCAATGTTTCAAAAACTTTAGTTGGTTCTTTCATAGATTGCTTGATTGAATGTCATTACCCCAATTATAGGAAGTATGAAGTATGAAGTATGAAGTGTGAAATGTCACGTATGAGCTTGATTTTTTAGTTTTCCGACTTCAGAAATTTTCAGACTTCAAACTTCACACTTCAGACTTTTTGTTAGGTTAGTTGAAAGAGAAAAGTTACCAAATCACCCTTACCAAGGCTGATGCGATCGCCTGGGCGGAGGCGGTGTCTGTTCCCTGGTAATAATGGCAAGTTGTTAATGTAAGTGCCATTAGAACTACCGACATCTTCAACATAAAAAGAATCTCCCTCAACGCGAATATCTGCGTGTATGCGAGAGACAATTTCTGAATTACTAAATCCAGAAACATCGATATCGGGGGGGATGCGATCGTTGGGTTTACCAATATGAATTACCGATAGACTTTGGGGTAATTCAATTTCGCGATCGCTTTGAATATGAACCAACCGCGCAGTCACTTGCTGTAATTGAGTTCTAGCAACAACTGGAGTTGCTACTGGAGTTGCTACGGGTTGTGGTGCTGGGATTGGTTCTGGTTCCGGTTGTGGTTCTGGTTCTACTTCCACAACTGGTTCTGGTTGTGGTGCAGGAATAGTTGCTTCTACAACTACGGGTGCAGCCACAGCTGCGACAGTTGCAGGTGGAGATGGGGGTGTACTTTCTACTACTGGTGGGGGTGCTGGTTGGGGAGCCACAGCTGTTGGTGGTATTGGTGCAGGGGGTTGGTTCATTCCCAGCGCATCTGGTTGTAATAGGTCTAACAGTGGGTCTGGTGTGACCAAAGGTGGCACTTGTAGTGGTGCAGCCGCCTCAGGAGCAATTGTGGCAGCAGGGACAGGTACGGCAGCAGCAGAGTGCAGATTAAAACCACATTGACCGCAAAAAGCCGCATCAGCCTGAACAGTAGCGCCACAGTTAGGGCAGTTACTAGTCGCTGGTAAAGGTGTGTAGCACGCTTCACACTGGACAGCGCCGTTAGGATTGGGATGATTGCAATTCGGGCAGACGATCATGGATTTAAGCCTTTGTTGAAGATCAGCGTAAGATGTACTGGCAAGCAGAGGTAATGCGTAGATGTTTTTGCTTCTACCAATTGGCAGTTTGGTAAGGAAGCAACCTAGCTTTCGATTTTAACAACTACTTTTTAGGAAGTTAAAAGTAAAAAAGCAAAAGTAAAAAGAATAGCGTTTCTTGTTGTAGGTGCTGGAAGTTAGAGATTAGATGCTAGTTATGATCTACCTCATATGATTAGCAACTGCTATCAACTCTTTTGCCTTTTTACTTTTTACTTTTAATTTGGCAATTCTGCCCCAGCCGCCGCATCTAGTAGCCACCAAAGTTCGCCTTGAGGGCGAATTAAGCGAGATGGGTAGCTAAAGTCATCGGCTTGGGGTGCGAAAACTTTGGCTAAAGCTGGACGTTTATTAGCACCAGCGACTACAAAAATCACGCTACGAGCAGCGTTGATAAAAGGGTAAGTAAAAGTGATGCGAGGATTGCCATCTTTATTACCCACAGTCACTAAGCGATCGCTCACTTTTAAGGCTTCGGTGTGGGGAAACAAAGATGCAGTATGGGCATCATCTCCCATGCCTAGCAATACTACATCTAAAGCCGGAAACTCACCGGGAGCAGAATGAAAAAATTCTTGTAAATCCTGCTCATGCTTGGCAGCCGATACAGCTGGGTCGCCGTCTAAAGTGGGGATAGCGTGAATATTAGCGGCGGGTATATCAACACGATCTAACCATGCACGCCGCGCCATTAATTCATTGCTATCGGGATGATTTGGGGGAACATAACGCTCATCACCCCAAAAGACGTGAATTTTATCCCAAGGCAAATTTTTTGTAGCGATCGCTTCATATAAAGGCTTGGGTGTACTCCCGCCAGATAAGGCAATCGTAAATTGCCCCCGTTGAGCAATGGCAGTTTCCAACTTCGATAAAATTAACTCTAGCGATCGCGCTATCAGCGCAGACTGATCCGATAGAACTTCTACCTGTTTATTCATGGCTTGATAATTACATTGCCGGCTTCCAGCAATACGATACCGAACTTCTTACAAACCCTCCTTTGAACTTTTGAAACTTTTAACATCTAAGACTTATGCACCAAGATTGTCTGTGAACAAGGGGTGTAGGGGTGTAAGGGTATGGGGTGTAAAGGTTTTAGATGCACCCCTACACCCTTAAACCCTTGCCCAAACTTTTGATTTTTCATCTCACTGCATAAGTCCTAACATCATCAGTTAGGTGGGCAAAGTTTAACCTATTTTATGGTTATCATCTGTCAGGTTATTTTGTCCGTAGTCAGTGGTACTAACTGGGAAGAGGGGTGTCAGGGTTTAAGGGTGTACTTCGACTGCGCTCAGTAACCAGGGTGTAGGAGAATGAGATCCCCGACTTTTTCAAAAAGTCAGGGATCTGAAAGCTGACTACTTTTCCCTTAAAGCATTCCAATTACCCGAAGGAACAAACGCCGCCCAAAATCCAGGATGCTGATATTCTTCTGTTTTGAGTGGCGAGTAGGTTGGGTGCAGGCGCACAATAAATTATTGACAACAACACGGCAAATGTATATTGCGCCGTAACCCAACACCAAATTAGAATATATTGAGAAAATATTTTGACAGTTAAAATAATTGCAGCATAAACTTTACCATCGGAATTGAGATGTTTTTGTAGTTGAAAATTTTGCTATTTTCTGCATAGTATTTGTTGGGTTTCACTACGTTTCACCCAACCTACAAAATTAGGCGATCGCACTTTGAAAAATTTGTTCTACAGTCAAATTTAACTCTGGAAATATCTGTGAGATGATGCGCTCATGATTACGGAATTGCTGAACTTGGTATTCCTCTTCAACTAAATAATAAACCGAGATAGTCGGTTGTTTAGGATTGCCAATAAATCGCCTACCACCTAAAGCTGCATAATCTACAATCCAATATTCAAGAATACCTATCGCCTCATAATCAGCTACTTTTTTTAAATAATCATCTCTCCAGTTGCTACTCACAACCTCAATTACTAAAGGAATTGATTCAGCTTGACTTACAGTTGACTCTTTTTTCCACCTAGGTTCATTCACCAAATTAGGCTGATTTAATATCACTACATCTGGTGAATACGCTGATTCACTTTCTAATGGTTTAATCAACGCAGTTTTGGGAATAAAGAAAGGCAGTTTTAAACGTTTATATTCGGTAACAATTTCTCCAACTAAAAACCCAATAATTTCTTCATAATCACCTGTTGGTGGTGGCATTTCAACAATTACTCCGTCATGAAATTCATAGCATCGCTGTGAATTTTCTGGATACCAAGCGATAAATTCATCGAATGTCACTAGTTTATGTAAGCTTTGAGTCATACAGTGCTGAGTGCTGAGTGTCTTACACTGAGCGTTCGCGCAGCGTCTCCGATAGGAGAAGCCGAAGTGTGAGTTTGAGTCAAAAGACAAAATTTCATACTTCACACTTCATACTTCACACTTCATAAAGTTTTTCCCAGTCAGGAATAGCCTCACGTTGAGCAATTAATAATTGTTGAATACCTTTTTCGGCAAAATCTAACAACTGATTTAACTGAGTGCGAGTAAAACTACCTTCTTCTGCTGTTCCTTGAACTTCAATAATTCCGAGGCGATTATCCATAACAACGTTGAAATCGACTGTAGCGGCTACGTCTTCTGGGTAGTTTAAATCTAGATATGGTTCACCGTCTAATAAGCCTACAGAAACGGCTGCTACTTGTCCAGATAAAGGCGATCGCTCTAACACCCCACGCTTTATTAATTGCGAAATTGCCTGGGCTAAAGCCACAAAACCACCTGTAATGGCTGTGGTTCTGGTTCCTGCATCTGCTTGCAACACATCAGCATCTACAGTGATGGTACGTTCTCCTAACGTCTCAAAATCTAGAGTTGCTCTTAAGCTACGTCCGATTAACCGTTGAATTTCTTGCGTCCTTCCCGACAATTTCAACAATTCCCTTTCCTGGCGTTGCTGAGTGGCTGCGGGTAACATTCGGTACTCAGCCGTTAACCAACCTTTGCCACTTCCCGTTAAAAATCTCGGTACTCCCTCAGTCACGCTGACATTACAAAGTACCTGAGTATCGCCGCATCTAGCTAACACTGAACCAGGCGCAAAGCGAGTAAAGCCAGACTGAAAGCTTACAGGACGGAGTTCGTAAGGTTGTCTGCCATCGGGACGCTGCCATACCATTGAATTTGCCTCAAGATTTTCCTATTAGAATACTGTGGGAAGTGTGAAGTATGAAGTATGAAGTCTGAAATTTTATCTTTTGACTCAACACGTACACTTCGACTCCGCTCAGTGTACGACACTCAGCACGGGCTAAACGCCCCGCTACCGCTAACAGCACTCAGCACTTAACAGCAAATTCAGAATATTCTGTTCGACCATATCGGGTGGTAAATCGCCGTTGATGGTTAATAAGCGGCGGCGACGGTCGTAATATTCTAGGATGGGGATAGTGCGATCGTAAAAGAGTTCTACGCGACGCTGGACGATTTCTGGTTGGTCATCTGGAAGAGAACGCCCCAAGGAACGGCTAACCATGACGGCTTGCGGGACTTGTAAATAAATTGCCCAGTCTAGTTTCTGTCCTAAAGCATCCAATAAAAAATCTAATTCTTCTGATTGAAAAGCTGTGCGGGGATAACCTTCTAATATCCAACCATAACCAACATCTGGCTTGGTCAGACGCAGCCGCATTAATTCAATCATCATTTCATCGGGAACTAACTCGCCTCTGGCTACGTAGGGTTGTGTATGGCGACCAAGTTCGCTATAGTTAGCGATCGCTTCCCGTAAAATTTCACCCGTAGAAATCTGAGGTATATCAAAGTGTCTGCCCAGCCTTTGCGCTTGAGTGCTTTTACCTGATCCTGAACCTCCCAGAATCACTAATTTCACTTGATTTCACTCCTCATCTGGTAAAATTCACAACATTCTACTCTGTTTTTTCCAAATTCAGAGTTCTGATGAGACTCGGCTAACTTCATTCATGGCTCCAAATTTTGCGATCGTGTTGCGACTAGTTTCATCCAAAAAACAAAAATGTCAATATCTCATACCAATTTTGGATTTTGGATTACTTTTTCGTTCCAGCCTTACCCATTCCCTACTCCCCACTCCCTATTTCCCTCCTCAGAACACCCTTGTCAAAATCAGGTTAATCATATAAATAGATTTGAACCACTCTCAACAGAACATATTTATTTTTTTGTAATTTTCTAAATTTTCCTTATGGTTGCCCAGTTAGAATCTTTCAGCGCCAATTCGACAATTTCCTTACCAAATCCAGTAGAAGGGCTTGTGCAAGTTTTCACCAGTTCTCACCGTAACTTTTTCACCACTGTTATGGCGCAAGCCTTGAGAATTGCTGGTCAAGGCACATCTGTATTAGTAGTACAGTTTCTTAAAGGCGGTATCGGTCAAGGACAGGACAAACCAATTCAGTTAGGACAGAATCTCGACTGGATACGCTGTGATTTGCCTCGCTGTATCGATACACCACAACTAGATGAAGCCGAAAACCAAGCTTTACAAAAATTATGGCAATATACACAAAATGTAGTCTATGAGGGCAAATATTCGCTGGTAGTTTTAGATGAGTTAAGTTTAGCCATCAACTTTGGTTTGATTCCCGAAGCCGATGTTTTAGAGTTTCTGGCAAAACGTCCGCCCCACATCGATATCATTCTCACAGGCCCAGAAATGCCCAAATCCCTGTTAGATGTCGCCGACCAAATCACCGAAATTCGCCGGAGCGATCGCCCCTAAACAAAATACTCCGTTCACGATATTCTAGTAGTTCGGTTGGAATTACCTGTGAACTTGTGATTAAGAACGATAAATGGATTACCGAAATGGCTCAACAAGGGATGATTTCACCCTTTGAGCCAAGCTTAATCCGAAAAGTGCAGAAAGAAACATCTGTAGATGCTCAACCCGTTATCAGCTACGGTCTTTCTTCTTATGGCTACGATATTCGCCTCTCCCCGACTGAGTTTCGGATTTTTCGCCACATACCGGGAACTGTGGTTGACCCCAAAAACTTTAATCCGCACAACTTAGAGTCAACACCACTGCATACAGATATCAATGGTAGTTACTTTATTTTGCCTGCTCACAGCTATGGGCTGGGTGTTGCCTTAGAACGGCTAGAGGTTCCAGATAATATTACAGTAGTTTGTATAGGTAAAAGTACGTATGCACGGTGTGGTATAATTGCAAACTTAACTCCTGCGGAAGCGGCGTGGCGCGGTCATTTAACCCTAGAATTTTCTAATTCTTCTAGTGCTGACTGTCGTATATATGCCAATGAAGGGGTAGTGCAGTTACTCTTTTTAGAAGGAGAACCCTGTGCGATTAGTTACGAAACAAGACAGGGTAAATATCAGGATCAGTTAGAAATTGTCACCTTAGCTCGCGTATAGTTTGTTCAAGTCTAATCTTTTAACGAACCGCCAAGAACGCCAAGGACGCAGAGAAGACTGAACTGCCTTAGATTATGCCTACTAAACAAGTGACTTTTCTTTAACTCTTTGCGCCTTTGCGCCTTTGCGCGAGACTAAAAATTCTTGTTTTCGTCACAGTAAAGGTGTAACAATAATTCCAACTAAAACCTTTAACAATTCCTCCAATTCTTCAGGAACACGATAAAGCTTCAAGTCTTGCAAAATTATCTTCTCATGACGGTTTAATATTCCAAATCGCCAGTCTTCTCCTGTCGTCACTGCACCATATAAAATTGGCGTTGCTGATTCTATCCATTGGTCAAGGGCAATTAATTCAACTGCTAATTGAGTAAAGCCCCGTCCTAAATCAGATTGTTTAGCTTCAACCACTAACATTCCCACATCACTGTTAATGTAATAGTCAAAGCTTCCTTTTAATTTTTCATTCACATTAACAGGATATTCAATATTTAATTGAGCATGAGTTTCGGCACAAATTTCTAGTAGTGTGGGTGCGATTAATACTTCTCGTCTTGCTGTTTCACTAATTGGGTTGACGTAGGTTAAATTACGTTGCAAATAACGACTCAAAAATTCTAAACAATTGAGTTTCTCTTCATATCTTGGTAAGTCCAGCCGCTTGCGTTCATATTTAAAATCAAATTCTGCAAGAATATCGGCTGGCGCGTAAGGTAATTCAAAATATTTGCTAAAGGTATAGCTTGCACCAGGTTGAAGAATTGGCGGGCGAGTCATATTAGTATTTAGAGTATGGGGCGAATAGAATTCACTACTACACAAACAAAGTCCGCCTGCGCGGACTGAAAAAAATCCTTGGTTTTTAACCCGCGCAGGAGGTCACTGAGCTTGTCGAAGTGTGGGTTTTGCCTGTGTAGCTGCGATTTCCAATCGCCGAGGATAGTATTAATTTAGACTAAAACATCCTGTAATTTCGCCACCATTTCCGCCCGTGCTGATACTTCTAGCTTGCGAAACATCCGCTTTAAAGCTTGCTTAACTGAGTTTTGCGTAATCCAAAGTTTTTCACCAATTTCGGCGTTAGTTAAACCTTGGGCTACCAATTCCGCGATTTCTAACTCGCGTGGTGTTAGGCGGCTAACTAAAGGCGAAGTTGTGGGTTTTGCTCTTAAAGTGGCGAGTTTAGCAGACAAATGCAAGCAGACAGCACTTAAATCAGCTAAATCGTTGCCATCAAAGGCAGGCTTGCCGCGATCGCGTGCTAAGTGTAAAGTACCAACTAACTGACCATCGCAAACAATCGGCCCTGTCATGACGTGTTCGTGGTCAGAACGAGAGCAAAAATTTTTCCAGTCGCCTGGAGATAATAATAACTGCTCATGGGCGGGAGCGTGACGCTCAACGACGTAGCGTCCGACAGGGTTCCCCTCTAAACAAACTGAGGGAATAGCGGGAATATCAATTTCGGTTGGTGTTGTTTCATCTAAAAGATAAATACCCCAATGCTGCACGCCAAAATGGTCACTAATCTTATCCTTGAGAGCTAGATGTAATTCTTGCTCATTACGGACACTAGCGATCGCACCAAATACAGCATGAAGAGAATTAGCCATAAGTGTACCCGATTGGGGACTATGCTCTGCTCGACAATTACATCTATGCTAATACCAGCAAGAATAAAACGCTATTATCACTCTTCTACGCTAGGAGAAGCACATGACAGTTACCAAACTCTCTGCTCAGGAACTTTTCCGGGCTGCTTATGAAAACCGTTACACATGGGATAATAATTTCCCCGGCTATACCGCAGATGTTACCTATAAGTATGACGATAAAGTTATTACAGGTAAAGTCATCATCAACGCTGAACTCAAAGCAGAAGTTTTGGGAGTAGAAGACGAAGCCGTTAAAAAAGCTATCCACGGTCAAGCTTGGGAAATTGCCATTCACCGCGTTCGTCGTAGTTTTGAACAAACCCACGGCGAAAATACTTTTAGCTATGGTGACACCGACTTAAGCGATGCAGTCGAAATCATCCTTGGTGGTAAAGGTACTGGCGATAAATATAAAGTCCGCAATAACGAAGTTAGCTTAGTTCACCGTCACATTCACGGCGTAGTCGTAACTATCAACACTTTTAGCAGCCACGACACTGGCGAAGGTTACTTATCCCACACTTATGACTCTGTTTACCATGACCCCAATACTGGCGAACAGAAGGGTGGTAGAAGCGAATTTACCGATGAATATGAAAAAGTAGGCAAATACTTTATTCTCAACCGCCGAGAAATTCGCACCGAAACCAATGGACATCTGAATATTCAAGAGTTTATTTTCTCGAATATTCAGTTGTTGGAACCTGTGGCTTAAGTTATAGGTTGGGCGTGAGTGTGTAAAGGTCTTGGATACACCCCTACACCCCTAAACCCCCACACCCTCCATAAACCCTTGATTTTTTCTCATTACGTCAGTCATATTAAAACTAAAAGCGATCGCCTGTATGATGTTAGAGCGATCGCTTTTAATCTTTGGCTAGAGTGATGCAGTGGATTTATTGCAGGATTCACC
Source organism: Nostoc sp. FACHB-110 (assembly GCF_014697425.1). GTDB lineage: Bacteria > Cyanobacteriota > Cyanobacteriia > Cyanobacteriales > Nostocaceae > Nostoc_B. The sequence goes on along the minus strand of NZ_JACJRU010000006.1, from coordinate 94,415 downwards.
ATTGTTGCGCTCTGATTATGTCTTAGCACTCATCCCAAACAGATCCCAATCCAAAATCTAAAATTCAAAATCTAAAATGAGATTACCCCCAAGGAGGGTAGATGCAATCATGTCATTTGTCCCAAATATTCAATAATTATTAGCCAGTAATAATTGCTGAATTAGATGTATCCCGGGATGACTTGATTTTTCGATGGGGTGCAATACTCCTGAGATTGGCATATTTGGAAAAGATTTAGCTGCTTTTTTGTTGAACTAGCGAAAAGCAGCTTTGCCAACGGGAAGCACTTTATCTACTTACAAACTCTTAGGAGAATTTTTCCCCAATAATCTCCTAAGCAGTAATCTATTAAGCAGCTATCAGCTATCAGCGGTCAGTTCAACAGTAAAAAGCTGACGGCTGAATGCTGAAAGCCTTTTAAGCCATTTGATTTTCAATCGCCCACCGCGCTAATTCAGTGCGGTTATGGAGATTGGTTTTGCCCAACATATTGGACACATGGCTTTCAACGGTACGCTGACTAACATTTAATTCTTCAGCAATTTCTCGGTTCGCTAAACCTCTAGCTACGAACTGCACTACTTTGAGTTCAGTTGGAGTTAACTGCACATCAAAAGGAACTTGAATGCGAGAACCATTTTCCCCGCCTTTGGCTTGGTGTTCCTTCCAACGAATAGTTTGTTTGAGCGAAGATTCTACTTGTGCTACGAGTTCTTCTGGTTCAAAAGGCTTGACCATATAAACATCAGCACCTTTATTTAAACCTTTCACTCGGTCTGCACTTTGTCCTTTCGCCGACAAAAACAGAACCGGTATCCAACTAGTGCGTTCGTTTTGCCGGACTTGTTCTACAAAAGTGTAACCGTCCATTTCCGGCATCATTACGTCACAGATGATCATATCTGGAACATCATGCTCTAGAATTTCTAGAGCTTCGCGTCCATTTTCAGCAGTGACGACTTCATATCCTCTAAATTCCAAGTAATCCTTCACCAGCAAGATGAGGTTAGGGTCGTCATCAATTAGTAGAAGGCGTTTGTGATCTTTCATGCTGGGCTCTTTCATAGCAGTGGCACTTGTCGCGCTTCGGTCCATCAAGGTCTTTAATGGTTATCCTTAATAATGGTGGATTTATCGAGATGTTGTCTTTTTTCCCACTTAACTTGCCTTTGGTTCCTCGAAGTCTCAAAAGCGGTTGTCACCTTATTTAAGACCACTAGCTCATCGGCAAAAGTCCGGTAAGGATACGTAGAGCAGTAGTAATTATAATGCGCTATTATATATCGCTTTGAAAGTTGCGGGTGAAAAAACACTGATTAAATAATAATCATCTGCCATTTACTAGTAAGTATTGGCTTGCGATGACCCTAGCTTTATAACAACTCGCACTTTCATCAGCTTACTGCTTTACTATATCCTGCGGATGCGAAGCCTTATCAGATGTTAACAAGCAAGTAGGGAAATTTCCGGCAAAGATGGGTTAAAAATGCAAATTCTTCTACCACCATTATGCCGATCAAGTATGTTTGGATGATCCTCTCAATAACTTGCAAATTTGCTTGGCGATACCAGACACCACAATCCGAGAAGAAAACCATTATCTGTCTAGAACAACAAAGTGGCAAGCAATTGTCTTGAATTTTCAAGATACTGGCTGGGAAACTTTAGTCGCGCTCATCAACTTTTAGTTCTTGAAATCGTTGGTTTTATGTATTCCCACGATTATTCAAAAACTTGCTGTTAACGGCAGTTAGCAACTTCGTGTTCAGCATACATAAAAATATGTCACTGATTCTTTGCAATTTCTAAAGTTTTTACACAATTACTTAAGGTTTTGTTGTTGTCTACATACTCAATGGCTTTGTCGATGTGATGGTTTTTGAATCTTGGTATTGTTACTCATGATTTGGCTCCCTGTTTACTGTTCTATAACAATTTCCAAGCTTTGCAAATAAAGTTGACCATATAAAAATATTCGTAACTTACGGATGGAAATCAGAAAATTAAACTTAATTAGGTACTAATACTTAAGTGAACTTCCGATTACTGAGGGTTGAGGGGAAGAAGCAAGGGGGCAGGGAGCAGGGAGCAGGGGGAGAAAAGAGCTACTAATGACCATTGACTATTGACAATTGACCAATAGTTCGGAAACCCGTACATCGCAAAATATTGCCATTGTAGGCTTTCCTTCGGTAAATTAGCACTCAGGAGTTGAGAGTGCTAACTCTGGAGAAATTTGTATGGCAGCTGTATCTTTAAGCGTATCTACAGTTAAACCTTTAGGCGATCGCGTTTTTGTCAAAGTAAGCGCATCAGAAGAAAAGACCGCAGGTGGTCTGTACTTGCCTGACACCGCCAAAGAAAAACCCCAAGTAGGGGAAGTTGTTGCTCTTGGTGCTGGCAAACGTAACGATGACGGTAGCCGTCAAGAGTTGGAAGTCAAAGTTGGAGACAAAGTTCTGTACTCCAAATATGCTGGCACAGATGTGAAACTCGGAACTGAAGAGTATGTGCTGCTCTCTGAAAAAGACATTCTAGCAATCGTTTCCTAGTCACAAGTCAAAAGTCACAAGTCCTTGGACAAATGACAAAAAACAACTGACAAAAAATAACTGACACAGGAAGATTAACAACTATGGCAAAGCGCATTATTTACAACGAAAACGCACGTCGCGCCCTAGAACGAGGCATTGACATCTTAGCTGAGGCTGTAGCTGTGACCCTCGGCCCCAAAGGTCGTAACGTAGTTCTAGAGAAGAAATTTGGCGCACCACAAATCGTCAACGACGGTGTGACCATCGCAAAAGAAATCGAATTAGAAGATCATATTGAAAACACTGGCGTTTCTTTGATTCGTCAAGCTGCTTCTAAAACCAACGACGCTGCGGGTGATGGAACCACAACCGCAACCGTATTGGCTCATGCGATAGTTAAAGAAGGCTTGCGGAACGTAGCAGCTGGCGCTAACGCCATCCTGTTGAAGCGTGGTATTGATAAAGCTACTAACTATTTGGTCGAGAAAATTGCTGAACACGCTCGTCCTGTCGAAGATTCCAAAGCTATTGCTCAAGTTGGTTCTATCTCTGCCGGTAACGACGATGAAGTCGGTCAGATGATTGCCCAAGCAATGGATAAGGTGGGTAAAGAAGGTGTAATTTCCTTGGAAGAAGGAAAATCCATGACCACCGAATTGGAAATCACCGAAGGGATGCGCTTTGACAAAGGCTACATCTCTCCCTACTTCGCAACAGACCCAGAGCGGATGGAAGCAGTATTTGATGATCCTTTCATCCTGCTGACCGATAAGAAAATCGCTTTAGTACAAGATTTAGTACCTGTTCTTGAGCAAGTTGCACGTCAAGGCAAGCCCTTGGTAATTATTGCTGAAGATATTGAAAAAGAAGCTTTAGCAACCTTGGTTGTGAACCGCCTGCGTGGTGTATTAAACGTAGCGGCTGTGAAAGCACCTGGATTTGGCGATCGCCGCAAAGCTATGCTAGAAGACATCGCTATCCTCACTGGTGGTCAACTCATCACCGAAGATGCTGGTCTGAAGCTAGAAAACACCAAGCTCGATGGTTTAGGCAAAGCCCGCCGCATCACCATCACCAAAGACAACACCACAATTGTTGCTGAAGGTAACGAAGCTGGCGTTAAAGCTCGCATCGAACAAATTCGCCGTCAAATGGAAGAAACCGAATCTTCCTACGACAAAGAAAAATTACAAGAGCGTCTGGCTAAATTGGCTGGCGGTGTAGCTGTAGTTAAAGTTGGTGCAGCCACCGAAACCGAAATGAAAGACAAGAAACTCCGCCTCGAAGACGCTATCAACGCTACCAAAGCGGCGGTAGAAGAAGGTATTGTTCCTGGTGGTGGTACAACTCTGGCTCACCTCGCTCCTCAACTCGAAGATTGGGCTAAAGCTAATCTCAAAGATGAAGAGTTGACTGGTGCTTTAATTGTCTCTCGCGCATTACCCGCACCTCTGAAGAGAATTGCTGAAAACGCAGGTCAAAATGGCGCTGTCATTGCTGAACGCGTTAAAGAACAAGAATTTAACGTTGGTTTCAACGCTGCTACCAACGAATTTGTAGATATGTTGGCAGCTGGTATCGTTGACCCCGCTAAAGTAACCCGTTCTGCACTGCAAAACGCTGCTTCTATTGCTGGTATGGTGTTGACAACCGAATGTATCGTTGTTGACAAACCAGAACCCAAGGATGCTGCTCCTGCTGCTGGCGCTGGTATGGGTGGTGGTGACTTCGATTACTAATACTCTGTAGTCACATAAATAAAAAACAGCTGCTTCTGTAAGGGGGCGGCTGTTTTTTTGTCAATTTCTATATTTTCAGAATCAGAGTCGCTAATTGCTTAATGCCATGATACCGATAGTATACTAGCCACTGCTGTTGCTAACACCGCAGGCTCAACAGGTTTAGCTAGGTGTTTTTGAAAGCCTGCGGCTAATGCTTGTTGGCTATCTTCATGTTTAGCATAAGCAGTAAGAGCGATCGCGGGAATTTTTTTTGCTTGTGTTGTTTCCCAAGCGCGAATTCTGCGAATTAAACTATAGCCATCTTCAACAGGCATCCCAATATCACTAATCAACACATCTGGCTGAAATTGTGGCAATATTTCAAATCCGGCGGCGGCGTTGGCTGTGGCGATGACTGTTGCACCATACTGTTCTAGAACAAAAACTAAAAATTCGCGCGAGTCAGTATCATCTTCCACAACTAAAACGCGCACTCCGCTTAAATCTAATACCGAGTTGCTAGATTGATTCTCTGGCTGATTTTGTGATTGGTCAGGCAACAATGGCAACATGACGGTAAAAGTTGCCCCTAGTCCTTCACCTGGACTGGTAGCCGTGACTGTACCACCATGTAATTCTATTAAGTGTCGCACGATCGCTAGTCCTAATCCCAAGCCGCCAAATTTACGTGTAATAGAAGCATCAGCTTGACGAAAATAATCAAAAACAAATGGTAAAAACTCTGGCTCGATACCTTTACCTGTATCACTCACAGTAATTTGCGCGTATTTGCTAACCTGTTGTAATTTGATCGAAACTTGCCCATACTCTGAGGTAAACTTAATCGCATTAGAAAGTAAATTCCAAACTATCTGCTGTAACCTTGCTGAGTCACCTGCAACTTTGCCAACGAAGTCTAATTGAGTTTTGATCACAATTGACTTGGCAACAGCCGCAGTTTGCATTGTTTCGATTGCCGACTCAATAATAAAAGATAAATCAACTGGTGTAATATTTAAGTTGAGTTTTCCGCTTAGGATGCGCGAAACATCTAATAAATCGTCAATTAATTGTGTTTGCAATTTAGCATTGCGTTCAATAGTAGCCAAAGCTTCCGCAGTTTTATCGGGGCTTAATTTTTGAGTTTGCAGTAATCTTGACCAACCTAAAATAGGGTTGAGCGGTGAACGTAATTCGTGAGACAAAATAGCTAAAAATTCATCCTTAACGCGGTTAGCTTCTTCTGCTTGGGCGCGGGCTGCTTGTTCACGAGCAAGTAAACTATTGCGTTCTTCTTCAAATTGTTTGCGTTCGTGTATATCTGTATTTGTACCAATCCATTCTCTGACTGAACCATCTGCATTTAACACCGGAACTGCACGCGCAATAATATAACGATATTCACCAGTGGCATGATGCCACAACCGTGCTTCTATTTCGTAGAGTGTTTTTTCAGCTAATGTTTGTTGCCAGCGTAATTCTACACGCTCTTGATCATCTGGATGGATCATTTGCAACCAACCCCAGCCAGCATACTTATTCCAGGTTTGCCCTGTATATTCTTCCCAAGATGGTTGTAAATCGACAACAGCACCTAGAGCATTTGTCATCCATACTACTGCTGATGTTGCCGCAACTAAAGAACGATAGCGTTCTTCGTTTTGACGTAATGCTAAATTAGCCCGTTTGCGGTCTGTAACATTTGTAAACATTCCCAGTGCGCCAATAATCTTTCCTTGTCCATCTCGCATTGGGCTGGTACAAGCTAACAAGAGTAATTCTTGACCATTGCGCCGACGCAAGCGAAAATCAAATTGGTCAACATTACCATCCAAATTTTTTTGAATATTTTGATTGACTAAAGTAATATCTTCCGGAAAACAAAAATCCAATACCGGCTTACCAATCATTTCTCTGGCAGAATAGCCAAGCATAGTTGACATTTGCTCGTTGACGTAGAGTGTTTGAGCATGGTGATTAATTAACCACACACCTTCGTTGGCTGTTTGGACAATATTCCGAAACTTTTCTTCACTCTCCCGTAATCCTAATTCTGCGTTTTTCCGGGCTGTGATATCTCGAAAATAAACAGCTAGCCCATCAGGTGAAGGATAAGCATGGATTTCCAGCCATTTACCTAAAGTTTCAATAAACTCTTCTAAAACAACTGCAACTTGTTCGTTAACAGCACGGTGAAATTCTCGATAAACCAGTTGTTCTTTCACTTCAGGAAATATTTCCTGCCAAAGATGTTTACCCAATAACTGTTCGCGGGTTTTTTGTAGCAGTTGGGTAGCTTGTTCGTTAACGTAGGTATAACGCCATTCTCGGTCAAAGGCGGCAAAAGCATCAGTAATGCTTTCGAGAATTGTAATAACTTGATTACGGGCTGCCTCAGCTTCATAGCGTAATCTCTGCTCATAACGGGCAACTTCTTGCCGAATTTGGGACATTTTGAGATTAGCGTCAACGCGAGCTAATAGTTCACGCGCCGAAAAGGGTTTAATTAAATAATCATCTGCTCCAGTTGCCAAACCAGCCACACAAGATTCTTCTTCCGCACGCGCAGAAACCAAAATAATTGGCAAAGTTTTTGTCTGAGGATCTGCCCTTAGCTCTTTTACCAAGCCAAAACCATCTAGTCTGGGCATCATAATATCTGTAATCACGATATCTGGCATTGTGTGGCGAATAGTAGCCAAAGCGGCAATACCATCTTCTACGGCAATCACTTCTTGATAATGTAGACTTAACAGACGCTGCACATATTCGCGCATATCTGCATTATCGTCTACAAGAAGAATGCGACCAGAAGAAAAGCCAGAAGCTAGATGCTGGAGGTGAGGCTGATTTTCTCTGTTTTCTGTTCCCCCAGCCCTATTTCCTGCGGTTGGTAGCCAACGTAAGGCTTCTGCTATATAAGTGGCACTTGTCTCTAGCATGAGTGTGATGGGTGTACGAAACTCATGGCTAATATTGCTAAAAAATATTGTTTTTGCTCTATCTAATTCGGCTAATGTCTCGGCGCGTTGGCGTTCTACTTCATAGGCCTCAGCATTAGCGATCGCTGTGGTAATATTACTGACGACTAAATCAAAAAATCCCTGGTATTCATCATTAAATGCCCGTTGCCGACTGATGCCTAGTACAGCTATACAGGCTAATTCTGGCTTGCCTGATTGGGCAATAGGAATAACTAACGCCGATGATGCCGAATTTATGCCGATTTCTGGTAGCAAACTCTCAATCATCTTAGCTTGCTTGCTTTGCTTAACTTCTATCAGCTGCCAAGGAGAATTTTCTTGGGTCAAATCAACTTGTTCAGGCGTTACAGAAGTTCCTGCTGTAATCCCAGTTCCCCCTACTAAACGCGCTTGTGTGCCTGCTGATTCTATTTGATAAAGTAAAGCAAACGGTATATCTGTCAAATTTTGGGCTAAGGTATCTGCCACTATACTGTAAGCTGCTGTAACTGTTTGAGTAGCAGCTGTATTGGCGGCGAGTTCTCTAAGGGTGCGGAGACGACGCTCACCAATTACTCTTTCGGTAGTTTCAATGACTGCACAAAAAACTCCACCTACACCGCCTGTTTCATCTCGAATCGGACTGTAGGAAAAAGTAAAATAGGTTTCTTCAAGATAGCCTGAACGATCCATCAACAGTCGCAGATTATCTGACCAAGTAGGCTGACCTGTATTCAAAACACTATCAGCTAACGGCCCGACAACATCCCAGACTTCAGCCCAGCAATCTTTGGCTGACTGCCCTAAATATTGCGGATGTTTACTTGCACCAAGAATTGGACGGTAAGCATCGTTGTAGAGATTAGCATATTCTTTACCCCACCAAATAAACATTGGGTAACGAGAATTTAAAATAATACTGATTGCCGTTTTTAAACTTTGCGCCCATGTTGATACTGGCCCTAAGAGCGTTTGTGACCAGTCAAGAGATCGCATCAGCAATCCCATTTCTCCACCGTCCGCAAAGACATCCTCAAAACTGTGTGGCGGCATTGAATGATTCACTGTGTCCGCTCCACTATTACAAAGTCTAACTGTAATACTGTTTTGGTAAACGCGATCGCTAATGAATCAAAGATAAATACAGTTAATAGCCCAGAGGTCAACTGTCGTAATGCACAAATCGGCTGACTTCTAGTTTTTCTAGATTTTACTACTGGAATAACACATTGCATCTACCTAGAGTGAGCAGAAGAACAACACTACATAGTTTATTGTTGTATTTGAGTATGCGATCGCTTATCTACCCGGAGATTTAAATTTACGCTGCCATCAGGAATAAACAAAATCTGTGATAGTTTTCCATGAAAATAAAATTCAAGAGCGGGCAATAGGCAATAATGAAATTCCCATACTTTAAGTTTTTATGCCATTTCTCTAAAACATTTGCTTGGGCTAGGTGCAAATGTAAATTAACCGATATTAACCTTGACAACTTTTTGTTTTTCCGCTTCCGATTTAGGCAAATTTAAGCGGAGAATACCATCTTTATATTCAGCTTGAACTTTATCATTTTGGACTAAAGAAGGTAATGGAATTATTCTTGGAAATCTGCCATAACGGAATTCCGAGCGAATAATCAATACAGTTCAGTTAAGGCAACAACTTAGACTGGTGTAGGTTGGGTGGAGGAACGGAACCCAACATTCACGCATACTTTGTTGGGTTACGCTATCGCTACACCCAACCTACTATTCTCTTAACTGAACCGTATTGAGCGAATAATCCCTTTTTCTGCATTTATGACAGCAACTACCTTTAGAAATAATCACATCTATATAAAAAGGACTCAATGTATATCAGTTAAATTGTCATTTTTTAGCTACTCCAATATTTGATAAATCATCCAGGATTGCTATAGTAATTTATTATGCAAACAATGAATAAAAAACCAGCAAAAAAAGCCTGGGCAGGTGCAATATCTCAACCTGCAACAGAATTTCCCCTCACGCCACTGCCAATTCTCTCTGGCAAAATCCCGGCAGGTTTACGCGGCACACTCTACCGTAATGGCCCGGCACGGTTAAAACGCGGTAATACTCAAATGGGACATTGGTTTGACGGCGATGGAGCAATTCTCGCGGTCAATTTTCATGATGCAGGAGCTACAGGCATTTATCGCTACGTACAGACTGCGGGTTATCAACAAGAAACTACAGCAGGTAAATTGCTTTATGGTAACTATGGCACAACTGCACCAGGGCTGATTTGGCAGAAATGGCAAAAACTCACAAAAAATACTGCTAATACTTCGGTATTAGCATTACCCGATAAACTATTAGCACTTTGGGAAGGTGGCCATCCTCATTCGCTAGATTTAGAAACATTAGAAACTCAAGGTTTAGATAATTTGGGTGGTTTAAAGACAGGATGGTTTTATTCTGCTCACCCAAAAATTGATGCTCAGACCAAAGAAATTTTTAACTTTGGTCTCAGTCTGGGATTAAATGCAACACTAAATATTTATAAAAGTGACTGGACTGGCCGAATTATTCAAAAATCCCAGTTTCAACTAGCAGGTATTCCCTTAATTCATGATTTTGTTTTAGCAGGAAAGTATCTTGTCTTTTTTATTCCAGCAGTGCGGTTAGATATTTTGCCGATAATTATGGGAACCAGCAGCTACAGCGATTCGCTCAAGTGGCAACCTGATCTCGGGACTCAAATTTTGGTAATTGACCGCGAAAATCTATCTTTGGTCAGTCGCCAAGAAACTGAGGCTTGGTTTCAATGGCATTTTGCCAATGCTTATGTCGATGATCATGGTGCAGTGATTGTAGATTTTACTCGCTATGCCGACTTTCAAACCAACCAATATCTCAAAGAAGTTGCCACCGGAGAAACTCACAACATCGCTAAAAATACATTGACGCGGTTAGTATTACAACCCCAAACTGGCAAAGTAAAAACAATTGAAACTTTGTTAGATAGGACTGGTGAATTTCCTAATGTTCCACCGCAGAATGTGGGACAAATCTCGCGCTACACCTATATGTGTTTATTCCGTGAAGGAACAGACATTAGCCAAGAATTATTAAACACGATCGCCCGCTTTGATCATCAAAGTCAAACGCTCACGGAAGCAAACCTAGGCGAAAATCGTTATCCTTGTGAATCTCTAACTGTTCAAGATGCCTTAAATCATCAGCAAAGTTGGGTGCTAACTGTTGTTTATGATGGCAATTGTCATAGTAGCGAAGTTTGGATCTTTGATAGCGATCGCTTAGATGCAGAACCAGTTTGTCAACTAGCATTGCCTAGTGTCGTTCCCCATAGCTTTCATGGAATGTGGAAAGCCAGGGCCTAGGGTTTTTCACCAACTAACCTTGATGGCTAATTTCGGGACGTTGAATAATTCCTGCTTCTGTAAGTGCAGCAAAGGCTGTATCTGCAATGATTTGGTGGGCGGTAGTTGTGGGATGAATGCCATCCCAAAATAAAAATTTATCTGGGTTGCTGCAAGCAGCTTGAGAACTTGCCAGACAAGCACTCGTAACATTGCTCAAACCAAAAGCAGAGGGATGATTAATTGCCTCTTGATAAAGTTTATGGGCATCTAGTGTAACAATCTCCAAATCAGAATGCTGTTGAGTTAGTACTTTAAGCGAGCGCCGCAAGCTTTGGTTGTGGGTTTGAGTTAAAGCACTAAGTTGCACAGCATTATTGTTTGTACTGGTTGCGGGTAGTTTGCCTAAGTCTGGTAAGTTCCCCACCAGTATTTTTTTTGCACCAACATTAGTCAAAGATGCGATCGCTGTTGTCACATTCTCCACTGGATATGTAGAATTATTTACCCCTTGCAAATAATCATTTGCCCCTGCCCACACTACATATAAAGCATTCTGGTTTGCCTTTTGATGTGTCTGGGTAAATGATTGGACTTGCGTGAGCAAGCTAGGTACATAACTACTGCTCAAATTGCCAGTAGTTGCGCCCCCATAGGCAAAATTGTTGGTTTGCTTGCTGTTTAAATGCAGGCGATCGGCTAGATACTCAATCCAAACACGACCATTTGAGTAACGTCCCTGAAAATATGTTGAACTAGGCGGATACATTCCTCCTGTTGACTGAAATACCATTCCTGCATCCGATAGACTATCTCCAAACACATAGAGTTGGGTAATAGGTTGAGTACGACCAAGAGAATTTGTGAGTAAAACCATAATTAAAACTAAAAACGCTAGTCTTGCTGTTAAAAACCAGTTTTTTATCGTCATGAAATTTTTCGCTAAAAAATCTATAAACTAAGGGTTATGATTTTTGCTCATGCTTGCATAGATAATTCATTGCTTCTCTAGGTTAACAACCTGACTAAAAAGCTTGACCAAGCAACCGAATACTTTTAGGTGTGGATTTTGCTATAGCTAATTTCTTTTACTTTACTTTGCATAAAATCACCTAACTATTAATAGAATTCTTCTATATAACAGTTAATAATTACCGATTTATCTAAAAATATATAGCTTTATATTTTATCATATCTGTACTTAAATTAATCTTTATGTTAGTAGCAAAAATTAATCTGTAGATAGAGATTTTCCCTGTTATTTTTGATTAACATAGCAGTTTTAAATGATAGCCAAATAAATCTGTTACCCTTTCTCTATTTCCTGTTCCCTCTTTTAACAAATAAGTTTGTAAATCCAATAAGATTTCTCTATGCCATCATAAAATTACAAGTCCTCAAATTTTAGATGATACTATGTTATTAAATAAATGATGAGCAAACGGCTCTCCTATTTATTGTTTGCTGCCAGTTAAGATAATTGCTATCTAAATAAATTAAGATATAATTTGCGGTAATTACTGTAAAAACATTAAATAAATATATAGTTATTTAGCCAATAAGATTAACTTAATTTATCGGAGTTTAAGCGTGACCCAAGCAAAATCAACATCAGCAGCAGACAAAAATTTGGATTATCTCAAGATGCTCACTAGCGAACAAAATATATTTGCTCTAGGATTATTAATTGCTGGTATTATTTTAGGAACATGGACTATTAGTTTAATTTTTTTATTGCTAGTAGATATAGATAAAGTTAATTTTTGCTGGATAGGACTTGGGATAATTTGGCAAACGTTTTTATACGCAGGTTTATTTATTACTGCCCACGATGCTATGCATGGGTTAGTTTTCTCCAAACATCCTAAGATTAATAATTTGATTGGGGCAATATGTGTAGCTTTATATGGTCTTTTTCCTTATCAAGACTTAGTGCAGAAGCATTGGCGACATCATAAATATCCAGGGAGTCAAAAAGACCCAGATTTTCATGATGGTGAACACAAAAGTTTTTGGGCTTGGTATTTTCATTTTATGTGCAACTACGGCACTTGGAAACAATTATTAGGCTGGACACTGATTTTTAATTTTTTGCGTTTTATCCTACACTTATCTCCAGTAAATTTGATTTTATTTTGGTGTTTGCCTTCACTTCTAAGCTCAATTCAGTTATTTTATTTTGGAACATACTTAACACATAAAGAACCAAAGGAAGGTTACACTAATCCTCATCGCGCTCAAAGTGTTGCACTTCCGGTTTTTTTGTCTTTTCTCACTTCGTATCATTTTATCTACCACCAAGAACATCATGAATATCCACAGGTTCCTTGGTGGAGACTGCCAGAGGTTCGTCAACAGAATGCCGATATATCTTAAAGTTAAATCAGCAAAATTACTTAGCCCATAAAAACCCTAGCTGGGTATGTAATAAACTGTGACCGAAAATCGCCACAAGATTGATAGTATGGCACAATTTGGGCGATCGCTATTACTTGATTGCTTACCAGAGAATAGCCGTAAGTTTTCTTAGATAAGCTGGGCATTGTCCATCAATCTAAAATTTGGTTAGGAATGTCCAGCTTCCAGATATGAAGATTTGCCAAAAATTAAATATAAGTACTATATATTTCCTAAGTTACTAATACAAATCGACCTTATAATAAAGCTCGTAACTGCCCAAAGTAAAAATTCCCTTGGCGAATGCTAGGTATGGTTTTAAACCTACTCTTCTACCGTAGGCGGACGTAGCTAAGGACAGATCAATTTAATAATAAACTGTGTTCTCTCAGGTTACACAGTCGATTGTTACTACAAAATTGCATTTAATGGCTAAATCAACTTTTTCCACAAAACGTCTCCGCAAAAAAGTTATCCACTGGTTGTTGGCAGAAAACAAAAACCGCAGAGAGAAGGAAGGCCCATATCGTAAGGAAGAGACACACCGCCAGCATTCGTGGTGGCAAGTTATGTGTCTCACGGGTGTAGATTATTTTTCTACCCTCGGTTATCAGCCAGGTATTGCGGCACTCGCCGCAGGTGCGCTTTCGCCGATAGCAACATTAATTTTGGTTTTACTAACCCTGTTTGGTGCATTACCAATTTATCGGCGCATTGCAGGTAAAAGTCCACATGGTGAAGGTTCTATCGCCATGCTGGAGCATTTACTGTCTTGGTGGCAAGGAAAATTATTGGTTTTGTGCTTACTTGGTTTTGTGGCAACCGACTTCATTATTACAATTACACTCTCGGCTGCTGATGCTACAGCCCATATTATCGAAAATCCCCTGACCCCAAGTCTGCTTCACGATCAAGGCATTGCTATTACTTTGATTTTAATCGCATTACTCGGTGCGGTTTTTCTGAGAGGTTTTAAAGAAGCAATTGGTATTGCAGTCTTTTTGGTAGGAGTGTATCTATTCTTAAACTTTATTGTAATTGGTGTTGGTTTATATCAAGTTGCGATTCATCCAGACACAATCGCCAACTGGCAAACAGCCCTGTTTGCAGGTAATTCCAACGTTTTGATGATCATTGGCATAGCGATTCTGTTGTTTCCGCGACTAGCTTTGGGCTTATCAGGTTTTGAAACGGGTGTAACCGTGATGCCCCTTGTCAAAGGAGACAGCAACGATACATCCAATCTGCCTAGAGGCAGAATTCGCAATACCCGCAAGCTGCTGACAGCTGCGGCTGTCATTATGAGCTTCTTTTTGCTCACCAGTAGTTTTGTGACAACTCTCCTGATTCCCGCCTCAGAATTTGCCACAGGCGGTAAAGCCAACGGACGCGCCCTAGCTTATCTAGCCCACCTTTACTTAGGTGATGGCTTCGGGACAATTTATGATTTAAGCACGATTTCTATTTTGTGGTTTGCGGGCGCATCAGCAATGGCTGGACTATTAAATATTGTGCCTCGCTACTTACCACGCTATGGTATGGCTCCGAGTTGGGCATTATTAACCAGACCATTAGTATTGGTGTATACAGCGATCGCCTTTGTCGTGACCATAATTTTCCGCGCCAATGTCGAAGCCCAAGGAGGAGCTTACGCTACTGGTGTATTGGTGTTAATTAGTTCTGCTGCCTTTGCTGTTACCCTAGCTGCTTATCGGCAAAATGCCTCTAAGGGCAAATTGATCTTTGCAATTATTACCTTAGTATTTATATATACGACTGTTGTTAATATTATTGAACGACCTGAAGGGATTAGAATTGCCGCTTTCTTTATCAGTGCAATCATTTTAACTTCCCTGGTATCACGAGTTTGGCGTTCTACAGAATTGCGGGTTGAACAAATTGAAGTTGATGATTACGCCCATGATTTTATTGTTGAAGAAAGCCAAGGCGCAATTCGATTAATCGCCAATCGTCGGAATGAAGGCGATGAACAAGAGTATTTTTTAAAAGAGAAAGAGGTGCGCGAAGATAACCATATTCCCCCTACAGATCCGATTCTCTTTTTAGAAATTACAATATCGGATGCTTCAGAGTTTGCCAACGTGATTAAAGTTAAAGGCGAACAAGTTGGTAATTACCGCGTTCTCCGGGCGGAAGGTGCAGCCGTACCAAATGCGATCGCAGCCTTACTCTTGTACATTCGCGATCAAACAGGTAAAATTCCTCATGCATACTTCGGTTGGGTAGAAGGAAATCCCATCCAATATTTGTTGCGATTTATTCTATTTGGTGAAGGTGATATTGCTGTAGTTACCCGTGAAGTACTGCGCCGCGCCGAAAAAAATCCCGCAAGAAGGCCAGGAATTCACGTTGGTGGGTAAGAATAGCAAAAATTGTATTCTAACTCACAATTAAACTTAACTATACTGACGCGAAAATTCCCAAAACTAAGACCCCCAACTTTCTGCAAAGTGGGGATCTAATGGTTCAAAAATTATTTAGCTCTGCTATGGATGTGAGAAGGCAAGATTTATTAATATAGCTCATACCTAAGTATGATTTACAAATATTTTGTTGGGGATGCAAAATGAAACAATCAGAGCCATCAAGCTTTTGCACCCCTAGTTTTTGAGACTTCAACAACGAAGATAATCTTTAACCAAATCTGCCACTGACGTAATCGCGGGTATCTTCTTGTTTAGGGCTGTTAAAGATGACTTCTGTGGCATCATATTCGACTAAATAGCCAATTCTGCCACCTGATTCTGTCGGACGCACATTGAAAAAGGCTGTTTTGTCAGATACCCGTGCAGCTTGCTGCATATTGTGGGTAACGATAACAATTGTATATTGCTCTTTTAGCTCGTGAATTAGTTCTTCTACTCGCAAGGTAGAGATAGGATCTAGTGCCGAGCAAGGTTCATCCATGAGGATAATCTCTGGTTGAACTGCTATGGCTCTAGCAATACATAATCTTTGTTGTTGTCCACCAGACAAAGATAAACCGCTTTGTTTTAATTTATCTTTCACTTCATCCCACAAAGCAGCTTGACGCAAACTCCGTTCGACTAGTTCATCCATATTGCCTTTATAGCCATTGATTCTCGCACCAAAAGCAATATTTTCATAAATTGATTTTGGAAATGGGTTTGGTCTTTGAAACACCATCCCAATGCGGCGACGCACTTCTACAGGGTCAATATCAGTTGCGTATAAATTCTTACCGTAATAAAAAACTTTACCTTCGGCTCTAAAAGACTCAATTAAATCATTGAGGCGGTTATAGCACCGAAGCAATGTACTTTTACCGCAACCAGAAGGCCCGATAAAAGCTGTAACTTTATTTTTTGGGATATCTAACCAAATATTCTGCAATGCTAAAAATTTACCGTAATAGATGTTCAGATTTTCTGTACGTAATACGGTGTCGGTAATGTTCGCTGTGCTAATGTTAGTAGCCATAAATGCTCTAATTTAAGTGTTAGGGATGGCAATGCAACTGTGCTATGACGTGCGTCGTGAATTGACTAAGTAAGATTTTTAACAGAAATAAAGTCCTGTCGTAGATGACTTGCTTCATTTCATAATTCAGACTTCATACTTCAGCATTTCTATTAGGCTTTTTGGCGAGTTGCCCAACGGGCAATAATACTGGTAATCAAAACCATTAACACCAAAATTAAAGATGCTGCCCAAGCTAGTGACTGCCAATTTTTAAATGGAGAAATCGCAAAGTTATAGACTAAAACAGCCAAAGATGCTGTGGGTTGAAATAAACTATTCGGCCAGAAAGTCGAAAATAAAGCTGTAAACAAGAGTGGTGCTGTTTCTCCTGCGGCTCTGGCGATCGCTAAGGTTGAACCAGTTACAATGGCTGGTAAGGCCGCTGGTAGCACAACTTGTGTAACTGTTTGTAAGTTAGTTGCACCTAAACCTACAGATGCTTGTCGTAAATCTTGCGACACTAGTTGTAAAGCTTCGTCTGTTGTTCTCACAATAATTGGCAACATCAAAATTGCCAAAGCAAATCCTCCGCCAATAGCTGAATAGGAACCTAAGTTCAGCCTAACTAATGTCAAGACTACAATGCCATAAGCAAATACACCTGCAATAATTGAAGGCACACCGCTCAGGACATTAGTCGCAAACCTTACCCATCTAGCTATTTTACCAGAACTAAATTCTGTCAGATAAATTGCGGCAATTACCCCAAATGGAATACTAATTAAAGCCGCAATCCCAACCATCAGCAAAGTTCCTAAAATGGCATTTCCAAAACCACCACCTTTTCTTAATGGTGCAGGTGGTAATTCAGTGAACACGCTCAGATTCAGACTGCTGAAACCTTGAATCAAAACGTAAGAAAGAACAGCCAGCAACGGCAAAAGTGCCAACGCCCCACAGAGAAATGCTACCACAGTCATTGAGGTATTAAACAATGTCCGGGGAGACATCGAGACACGAGTTAAACTCCTTTCAGGATAATGAGAAGTCATAATTTAATCCACAAATAAGCTACAGTCGCTTCACTCTCAGAACCACAAACTCTGCCAAAATATTGACTATCAGTGTTAATACAAACAAAACTAAAGCAGCGTACATTAACGCTGCAACTTGTAGACCACTAGCTTCTGCAAATTGATTTGCTAATAGAGAAGAAATGGTATTGGCTGGAGCTAATAGCGAAAGACTAATATTGTTAGAGTTACCAATCAACATGGTAACTGCCATAGTTTCTCCCATTGCTCGGCCTAGTGCTAACATCACAGCACTGACAATTCCCGAAAAGGCAGCTGGTATAAGTACTTTAAAAATCGTTTCCCAACGAGTTGCACCTAAACCTACAGATGCTTGGCGTAAAGTTGATGGTACAGAAATTAAAGCATCACGGGATATGGCTGTGATAATTGGCAAAGTCATAATTGCCAAAATAATTCCCGCCGGTAACATTCCTGGGCCTGTAGGCTCAGTGCTAAAAAAGGGTATCCAACCCAACGATTGATTCAACCATTTACCCACGTTGTTCAAAATCGGAATCAAGACAAAGATGCCCCACACCCCATACACAACGCTAGGAATAGCTGCTAGCAGTTCTACCAAGAACACCAATACTAGTCTGACTTTGGCTGGGAGGAAATTTTCACTTAATAGAACAGCTGTACCAACACCAATCGGCACAGCTAGCAAAAGTCCAATTAAGGAACTAACTAAAGTTCCATAAACTTGAGGTAGTACCCCATAATCACTGTTAACTGGGTTCCAGGTACTCTTGCCTAAAAAGCTGATCCCAAATTCTTGAATGGCTGGCCAAGCACCAATGGTAACTTGTAAAGCAATCCATAATAAAGTCCCGGCAACAGCTAAGGCAAAAATTCGAGTCAACCAAATAAAGCCTCGATCTACCGTTCTGCCGAGTTCCGAGCGATTTTTAATTGCCGATGTCAAATTCTGAGAATTTGTAGCCATGTATACTGACTTTAATGGTTCGATTAGAGAAAAATATCTGAACAGTGAAAAATAGTGAAATTATTAATCTCGACTTTTAAGAATTGAGACATCAGCTAGTCAAAAGTTAACTGCTTTGCTCCTATCTTATTAACCAGATAATTTTGACTGTAGATGCCTCATTTGAGTCTGTTAAATATTCACTATTTTTTGAATGCTACTTGCTAGCACTGGTACTGCCACCAACTGCTATTTTGTAGTCTGGGCTGATTTGATCAGCAGCAGTCGCTACTTTTTGAATCACAGCTTGAGGTAGTGGTACATAACCTAACTCAGGAGCAACTTTTTGACCTTCTGTCAAACCGTACTCAATTAATGCTTCTACTGCTTTGGCTTTGGCCGGATCAGCATATTTTTTGTAAGCTAAAATCCATGTGTAGGTAACAATGGGGTAGGAGTCTGCACCTTCAGGGTCAGTAATAAAAGCACGCAGATTTGCGGGTAAAGTTACTGCTTCTAGAGTTTTAGCAGCTGATTCATCAGTTGGTACAACAAATTTACCACCCTTGTTTTCTAAAGCAGCAAATTTGAGATTATTTTGTTTAGCGTAGCCATATTCAACATAGCCGATGGAGCCTTGAGTTTGTTGGATTTGGGCAGTGACACCTTCATTACCTTTCGCCCCAACTCCCACTGGCCAGTTCACGGTTTTACCGTCGCCAACTTTGCTTTTCCACTCTGGGCTGATAGCACTCAGATGTTTTGTAAATACGCCTGTAGTACCACTACCATCAGAACGATGTACTACCGTAATTGCTTGGTCGGGTAACTTAGCGTCTGGGTTAGCCGCTTTAATTTTGGCATCGTTCCAATTTTTGATTTTGCCTAACAAGATATCCGTGTAAACTGCTCGTGGTAGTTTCAGTTCTGCAACATCGGGTAAGTTATAGCTTAAAACAATGCTACCAGCTGTCATTGGCAATAAAATTACGCCTTTATCTTGTGGCACTTTTTGAATTTCTTCATCTTTCATTGCCACATCACTAGCACCAAAGTCTACAGTACCTTTAATGAATTGCTCAACTCCAGCACCACTACCAACTGATTGGTAGTTGACTTGTAAGTTGGGATATTTTGTGTTTAAGTCTTTAAACCAACTTGCATATAAAGGAGCCGGAAAAGAAGCTCCTGCACCGGTTAAGGCAACGTTACCACCCAAATCTAGTTTTGCGGTGCTGGAGGCTGTAGCATCTTTAGCTGTACCAGCAGGTGCGTCTTTGCTAGCTGTATTGTCTGAGCCTTGCTGTCCACCACAAGCGCTCAGACTCAACGTCAGTAATAATACTGCTGTTGAAGCTGCAAAACGGTTATTTTTTATTGCGTGTAGATGTGAAAGCATTGGTATCAATTTTTGGTTAAGTTTCCTATCGTGCGCCTCTAACATACTCCTAAAGGATAGATCCGCAGGTAAAGAAAAGGTTAAGAGAAAGCTAAAAAGAACTCTTTTTTAGATAAATTTTATATTCTTTAAGTTTCTTTAAATGATACAATTTATACTTAAAATCTATGTTTGAAGTTCTAAATGAGTCTCAGCTAACGTAATCTATCTAAAAAAGGTGAATTAGCACAGTATTTTTATGGATAAACCCGGGAAAAATTTTGTAAAGCAATGACAAATTCAGATGTGATACTTAAATGATATCTTTGAAGAACAGAGGCAACTTCAAGTAAATTAATTTAGGGAAATAGAACCTCAGTTGTTGCTATGTGTGGGCAAAATAGAAAATTAACTTTAGAAAATATTAATACTAGTTGATTAAAGTTAGGCAAACATTAGTTAAAAGAAAAAGCGAAGACTTTAAATTTAATATCTGATTAACTGGATGAAATGGAGTGCGATCGCTAAAATAATTTGTCGCCAAAATCTTTCATAAATTTTTATCCAAAATCAACCACAAAAGCATATACTTGAGATAAAAATGTAAATATTTTTACATTATTTTCCGTAAATTTTCATCATTAACAGTGGCAATTAAGAAAGAATTAGAAAATTTTTTCATATCTAAAATTCATAATCACCTACCTTAAAAGCAAAAAATTCTATTTTTCTAATTAATGCCTATACTGGTTGCTATTGCTTTTTGCTTTTGCCTTATAGATGTTTGCCGCTTCCAATCAATTATTATGGTCTATGATTGGCTTACTCCTGACAATGGGTGGAACCTTCCTCGAAGCCTATGGTATCACCTTGCCTTGGAGTTGGAGTCAGCACGGAATTCAAACTTTTCCTTTAGGTGTCACCTGTCAAATTGGTGCGGTACTACTTGTTGGTTGTCTGGGAGGCCAAAATGCTGGCGCGCTCTCACAAATTGCCTATCTAGTCATGGGATTAACTTTACTTCCGGTTTTTTCTGAAGGTGGCGGTCTTGGTTATGTCAAGTTATCACAGTTTGGCTACTTGTTGGGTTTTATTCCGGGAGCATGGGTATGTGGCTTTATAGCGTTTCAAGCTAGGCCAAAACTAGAATCACTAGCATTTAGCTGTATGTGTGGCTTGTTAACTGTCCATTTGTGCGGTATTACTTATTTGTTTATGAGTTACTTTTTTCAGTGGCAAGGCACAGAAAACCTGTCTTTAACGCAAGCAATCTTCAAATATTCCTGGTTTCCCCTTCCAGGACAATTAGCTGTCATCTGTGCCGTTACCGTAATAGCATATTTATTGCGGCATTTAATGTTTTATTAGTTAATAGTCCTTTGTCAATAGTCCATAGTCAATAGAATGACTTTTGACTTTTGACTTTTGACTTTGACTTTGACTTTTGACGAACTTAACCATGACTTTAAAAAATCACCTTTACTGGATAGCTGCTTTTACTGTTGTTTTTTTAGACCAACTGACAAAATACTGGGTAGTACAAAGCTTTAAATTAGGAGAGACATTAGCACTCATCCCAGGGGTATTTCACTTTACTTATGTGACTAATACGGGTGCAGCTTTTAGTTTGTTCAGTGGGAAAGTGGAGTGGCTACGCTGGTTATCTTTAGGAGTTAGTTTAGTATTAATAGCTTTGGCTTTGTTTGGGCCAGTATTAAATCGTTTAGATCAGTTGGGATATGGATTAATTTTAGGTGGGGCGATGGGTAACGGAATTGACCGTTTTATTTCAGGTTCTGTCGTCGATTTTTTAGATTTTCGCTTGATTAATTTTGCTGTTTTTAATGTAGCGGATTCATTTATTAGTATTGGTATTGTTTGTTTGTTACTTGCTTCTTTTCAGAAAACTCCAACTACTAACCGGAGAAGGTAAAGTAGATGCAAAATAGGGAATTTTGTTTAGATTTATTTGTGTTGTAAAAATTCGATTTTGGGTAATAATGGGTCGGTGACAACAGCTACTCCAATAAAACCCCAACGTTTGAGTACGCTGCTAAGTTGGCTCCCAGGTAGAGATTCGATAGCAAAGCGGTTGGCTACTTCGGCTGCATGGGTGTTGAGATAGCTTAAAGCATCAAAGTTTTCCCGAAATATTAATAAGTAACCATTATCTTCAGCGTTAGGACGGGCTGTAAGATAACGACCATCGGCTTTTACACGCAATAGATAATAAACATCGGAAAGCATATTTGAAGTATGAAGTATGAAGTATGAAGTATGAAGTGTGAAATAGAGTAGTGGCGTGACCGGACTAAAATAGGGAATTAAAGCTTGGGTTACGCGAAGCGTAACCCAAGCTACAATTTTTTGGCAGTATCACTATTTTTACTTTTGCCTTGTTGTACTAGCTATTGACTATCAACTAATAACTAATATTTAAGAGTCTAATCGAATACGTGGATCGGCAACTTTTAACATTAAATCTGCAAGTAAGTTGCCAATATTCAACAATACGGCACTCATAACAAGACTAGCCATAACTAAATATTGGTCTTTGGCGGTAACGGCTTGTAGGGTTAATCTGCCTAAACCAGGCCAGTTAAAGAAGAATTCAGCGATGAATGCACCACCTAATAAACCAGCTAATTCAAAACCTAGCAAAGTAATCAAGGGGTTGATAGCATTGCGGAGAGCATGAAAGTAAATGACTCTGTTTTCGGATAGTCCTTTGGCACGGGCTGTTTGAATATAATCTTGACGCAGGACATCCAATAATTCACCGCGAGTGATGCGTTGCAAACCTGCAAAACTAGTGATACTCAAGGCAATTGTAGGTAAAATCATGTGCCAGCCGATATCAATAATTTTACCAAACCAAGATAAATCATCATGGTTAATGCTGGTCATTCCACCCACTGGGAACAAAGGTGAGGTATATTGAGCGAATATTAATAAAACAATGACAGTAATGAAACTGGGAAATCCTTGCGCGGTGTAGCTGAATATCTGTAAGATGCGGTCGGTAAGTTTATTTTGTTTAACAGCAGCGATAATTCCCAAGGGAATAGCGATCGCCCATGTCACAATTAAAGATGCGATCGCAAGTAGTAAAGTTGCCGGTACTCGCTCCCACAACAGCGAAGCAACTGAACGCTGATAAACAAAACTTGTACCGAAATCTCCTTTGGTAAATATCCGCCACAACCAAAAAAAATATTGTTCAGGCCAAGATTTATCTAAGCCAAATTGCCTTCTAATTTCATCAATTCTTTCTGGGGAAATTTTGGGATTTTGCCGCAGAGTATCTACATAATCCCCTGGAGACAATTTAATAATGAAAAACGATAATGCTGATGCCAACAATAAAGTGAGTAGTGCTTGCAATATCCGTTTGATCACATAGATAAACGTTTCACTCGTGATTAGCCTAATTAGCCAATCTCGGCTGGTCTCCAAGGAAATTTTTGTAGCCGTCATTTGTCTTTTGTCCTTTGTCTTTTCCTACAAAGTTCTTAACGGAGGTTTGCTGCGTTGAGAATTTGTGCTTTGTGTTTAGTCATTAGCCACATAACTAATGACTAACGACCTATAATTAATATTCAATTAACGAGATAATTGGCACACCTGGTAGATGTTTGCGCCCTTGTAAATCTCGTAGCTCGATAATAAACCCAAAACCAAGTAATTCGCAGCCAATTTGTTGAACTAACCTTGCTGTTGCGCTGGCTGTACCACCTGTGGCAATTAAATCATCCACAATTAAAACCCGGCTGTCTGGATGCAAAGCGTCTTGGTGCATTTCTAAGCAGTCAGTACCATACTCTAGCTGATATTCAATGGAGTGAACAGCAGCTGGGAGCTTGCCTTTTTTACGCACAGGAATGAACCCAGCCCCCAATTTATAGGCTAGGGGCGCGCCAAAAATAAACCCCCGTGATTCCATACCGATGACATAATCTGCATTTAAACCAGCTTCACTGCATTTTTCAGCAAAAAAGTCAATAGTGTAGCGTAGCCCTTCGGGATCGCGCAGTAAAGTAGTAATATCTCGAAATAAAATACCGGGCTTGGGAAAATCGGGAATGTCACGAATGAGAGATTTTAGATCCATAAACAGTTAGGGAATAGGGGAAGTGTGAAGTATGAAGTATGAAGTGTGAAGTATGTAGACGCGCAGCGGCTTGCCGCAGGCTAGTATGAAATGTTTTGTTTGTGCCGCTTTCCTTGGTTATGGGTGCTTTGTTGAAGCCGAAATATACTAGGGGTAAGAGCCTCCAGGAGGAAATGTCGTATTTCAACCTTCATACTTCATACTTCATACTTCATACTTCATACTTTTCTGCCATTACCTGAAAAATCGTACACTATAATGTCATACGCTGGATTTACGACTCTAGTATCATCATCCATTGACGATACGGAGAATGTACACCAAGCTTAAATATGAATGTTAGCCATACTCCAGGAAGGTAAAGTGAATGTTGCAAAAACTGAAATTTCTTTATAGATAAATCTTGTAGTAGAACAAGTTAAGTCATGTATACGTCCCGTATTATGGCTACTGCCACAAGTTTAATGTTATTTTTTGGCTACTTATCTTAAATTTAGTTGTACTAGTTGTATCTAGTCTGTTGGAAGCGCACAAGGTAATTTATAGAATGAATGTCTCCGCAAGCTTAACGCCGTTCAACAGTCCCAATCCTGCTTCATTGCCGATGATTTTGGATACGTTACCAGATCCGGCGATCGCGGGACAAGGATGTCCACCCAGAACTCGGTTACAAATCGACCTGATTTTACTGACGATCGAAGCTTTAGAGCTTGGTGGTTCGGAAGCAATTTTAACGTTTGCTGAAGAGTTAGATTTAAAAGAAATTATTAAAGACAGAGTTAATTTGTGGCGGATGCGTAGCTCTAACCCAATGCGGAGAGCGAATATTCGTCGTCCTTTAACTATTATGGAAGCAAAAGCTTTAGTAGTAATTGCTTGTTATATTGCCCGGCGATTAACAGTGGTCATTCGCCAGATGCTAATGATATATCAGCAAATGAATGATAAGCAAATACCACTAGAACAAAATTTGCGTTTATCTAATTATTTAGAGCGATTTCGCGCCCACTTTAAAAGTAGAATGAATGCTCGCCGTTCTGGCGTATTGGCTTTAACTTCTGACGAAAAATTAGATGAGTTAGCAATTAATTTATTAGGACAATTACTATTTTGCACTGGCACAGCCGGAATGCAGCGATTTTGGATTAGCCTTTTTGACGGGGAAGTGGAATGAACATTCAACGGAAGTACAGTCTTCCTAACTGTACGTTGCTTTTAGAGGGTTTAAGTGATGCTACAAGGGTAGCAAGTTTACAAGAATTGCGCCCCGAATTATCAATATTGGTAAATGTAGAGTGCTATATATCTGGTTATAAACAGCCTCTTGTAGGAGGACGGGAATTTTTTGAAAGTTTGGTCAGGGCTGTGAGTGCCTATGCCCAAGAATTTTTAAGCAATGTACCTAACCCACAAGCCCATAATCAAGATTCCGAAATAGTAGAGTTACAAAAAATTGATAGTAATCGGCATAGATTAATTGTTCATGGTGAAGCTAATTCAGAAGCTTTAGAGCCAAATTCTCACTATTCTAATTCGCCGATTCAAATCGATATGAATACGGTGCAATTATTTGATTTAGTAGAAGCTGTAGATCAATTTTTTGCGGATACGCAAACTTTACCAGAGTTATCTTTAGAGTTACAACCAGTTGCTAAACGTTACAGTCGGGCAAATGAGGCGATTTTCAAGCAAGCAGTACCAGCAAGTATTGGGGTAGCAAGTGTCGCTGTGGCCGCAGTTGCTTTTAGTTTGATTCCGCCTCCCACAGTTCGTCCCCCAGAACCACAGCCAGAACAGCAAAGCAGCGCAACACCATCACCTAATACTACTGCTGCGGCGACACCAGCGACGACTAACACTCCTATAGCTGCGGCGACACCAACCACTACTCCTATAGCAGCTACAGCAACTCCCACACCGACAACTACCGCCGCCACAACAACCGCAGTTGCAGATTTAGAATCACTGTTAAAGACAGTTCCCGAAATTACTGACCCATCGCAATTACGTGCGTTAAATCGTCAAGTGTGGAATCAAATCCATCCGGCTTGGAGCGATCGCACCAAAGTCCAACAAGATTTAGTGTATCGTGTAGGTATTGCGGGTGATGGTGCGATCGTTGGTTATAAAGCAGTCAATCAAGGGTCAAATGAAGGCATAGAATTAACACCTTTACCAAAACTTCTATATAACCCTGCCAAGCGTTCTAATGAACCGATAGCTCAATTTAAAGTTGTCTTTACAACTAGAGGCGT
This sequence comes from Nostoc sp. FACHB-110, assembly GCF_014697425.1. GTDB lineage: Bacteria > Cyanobacteriota > Cyanobacteriia > Cyanobacteriales > Nostocaceae > Nostoc_B. The sequence continues at coordinate 68,264 of NZ_JACJRU010000006.1, read as the reverse complement.
GCTAGAAGTGAGTCCTTGGCGTGGCTATGCCAGTACCCCCCAAGTCATTGGTAGTAAAATCACTGACGCTCAGACAGTCAAAGATTTAAACCAGAAACTCTACAACACAATTCGCCAAAATTGGAAAGGTAAACCTACTTACACCAAAGATTTGCGTTACCGAGTCGCCGTCAATAAAGAAGGCATCATTGCTGATTATGAACCACTCAACCAAGTTGCCTTCGATTATTTCCGCGAAACACCTTTACCGAATATGTTTCAAGCGGTTTATGGCTCCAATGGCGCAGCACCCAACAGCAAAGAACCACTAGCACATTACCAAGTAGTGTTTAGTCCTAGCGGTCAGTTGGAAGTGACTCCCTGGCAAGGATATCAGTAAGTTTGGGGGCAGAGGAAATAGTGAGTAGGGAGTTGGGTAATTAAATTTTTCCCCTACTCTCAACTCTACCTTGTGATTCTCCCCATATAATTACCCCACAATTGGGCAGCTTGGGCGCTGCTACCAGAGGTAGGGGAATTATTGTCGTTTCCTAGCCAAATACCTGTGACTAGGCGACGGTTGGGAATAAAACCAATAAACCAGAGGTCAACGTTTTTATCAGTAGTACCAGTTTTCCCTGCTTCCCCCAAACCAATAGCAGCACTACGGCCAGTACCTCTACTGACAACTCCCCGCATTAAAGTCGTCATTTCATTAGCTACTCCCGTTGATAAGACTCGCTTGTTTGCTTCCCGGTCTTGATCAAAAGAATAAATGACACGGCAACTTTTTAAATCATTACGATCCTTGCAATCACCACTATCAAGAATACGGCTAATGGCGTGGGGAGGATTCCAAACACCTTCATTACCAATAGCACCAAAAGCACCTGTCATCTCTAAAACGTTAACCACACTTTGACCTAGTACCAAGCCAGGAACCGGGTCAAGTTGGGACTTTACGCCCAAATTTTGCGCCATTGCCACGACTTTATTTAACCCTATTTCTCGGGCAACTCTTAAAGCAATCGGGTTTTCCGACAGGGCCAGACCTGTAGCAATATCTAAACTGATATCTGCGCCAGAACGACAAGGTTTATAAGTAAAGCCTTGCCAAGTTAAAGGAGCGCAAGAATAAGTTTTAAAGGGTGAAATTCCCTGTTGAATGGCAGCTGTGTAAGCAAAGATTTTAAAGGTGGAACCTGGTTGTCTTTTGGCTTGGACAGCGCGGTTAAATTGGCTTTTGCGATAATCTGTGCCACCTACCATTGCCAAAATACTGCCAGTTTTAGAGTCTAGAGTCACCATCGCCCCTTGGGAAAACCCAAAGGAGGAGCCAGCATTATTCACTGAGTTCCGCAATGATGTTTCTGCTTGAGCTTGAATTGCTGGGTCTAACTGGGTTTCAATAATATAGTTGCCTTCTCTGGCCGCTCCTTCCCCTAAAATTGATTCTAGTTCTTGAAAGACATAGCTGTAAAAATAGGGGGCGATGGTTTTAGCTTGTTGTTCACAGACTTTGGGGCTGACTTGAACTGTAGAGCGTCGGGCGCGGTTAGCCTCTTCTTGGGAGATTTTGCCCATTTCGAGCATCCGCTTAATCACGCGATTGCGGTAATCAGCAGCTTCTAGTTTATTTGCACCGCCACCGCAAAAATCAAAAGCGTTGGGAGCAGGCAAAATGCCCACTAATGTAGCTGCTTCTGCTAGGGTTAATTCTTTGGCTGATTTTTCAAAGTAATATTGAGATGCATCTTCAAAGCCGGAAGTATCAGCACCCAAAAACACCCGATTTAAATAAGTCAGCAAAATATCATCTTTGCTGTAAAAGGTTTCTAATTTGAGTGCAACTATCGCCTCACGCAATTTTCGCCCCAAGGAGTCTTGAGAACCAACATAGTCGCGGAACAAGCTACGAGCGACTTGTTGGGTAACTGTACTGGCTCCTTGCTGTAAATCTCCACTACGGCTATTAATTAAGACAGCGCGTAAAATCCCCAAAGGATCTACGCCAACGTGCCAGTAGTAACGGCTATCTTCGGAGGCGACTACAGCGTTGGCTAAGTAAGGGCCAAAATCTTGTAGACGCTTCATATCTACGTGCGCTGTGGTGCGCGGCTCCCGTAGGGGAGTGGAACCATCACGGGCATAAACTATGACTGGGGCGCGAGTGGCGGTTGGTAAGGGTCTGACCTTAAATTTCAGCCATTCCACCCCAATTACTAATACTAATAAAGCAGCCGCACCACCTATCCCATAACCTGCCCAAGTGGCTACTTTGAAATACCAAGGTGGTGGATCGAAATATTGTAGTCTGACGGATGCAGCAAGTTCTGGTGGCCCTAGGGTGAGAACATCGCCATGTCGCATTTCTAAGGAAGACAACCGCCGTTTCCCGCGATAAATCCCATTAGTAGAGTTTTCGTCTCGAATGATGAAAACTGCCTTGCGTTGTGTCGAGTCCCGCGATAATGAAAGATGAATTTGGCTAACGACTGGGTTGCGAACGACGATATCGCAAGATTTAGAACTTCTACCTAGGATATAGCGATCGCCTAGTAGGGGATATATTTCTGCCTTATCTGCCCCCGCGTCCTGTACCCACAGTTCTGGTACTTTGGCGTTAGGCTTAAGTGCCAGCTTGGAAAAATCAACTCTAGCTTGAATCGTATGTACTGCTTGAGTCAGTTGACCAAGTAAGGTTTGCGGCTTGTGCGGGGGCTGGGGGGAACTCATCGGCTATTTACATCACAATGATTTTTGAGTGAAGAATCGGGTGAACGGCGATCTCCATGCAGGTCTTACACCATTTTACTCATAAGCCAAAGTAGAATTTGGCTGTATGCGATTTTTGCCGATTCAATCTTACACCAAGACAATCCCTATAATTTTAAGGTTCCTTTTCGAGTTTAGTAATTTGATTTACATTCATATTTTTTTGGCTTGACTGGTGCAAGCTGATTATATGTAGATTTTTTTGGGGAATAACTAAATTTAATATTGACAATTATGGTAGTTTAAATAACTATAAAACCTGATGGAAACGCTTAACTGAGAAAGATTTGATCAAATTTAACTAATCTGATTTCTAAATTAAACATCAGCATTTAGGAAGATTTTATAAATTGAATTATTTGGTTTAATGGGGCGAAGTGTTCCGTTTCCGTTGAGGTTAATTTCATAATGAAGGGAAAATCTCTGTCGTTGATTGGTACAGCCTTGACCTTGGCTTTCAGCGCTAATGTTGCTGTTGCTCAATCCAGTAACTCCCAAATTGCCCAATCCAGTAGCACATCCACTAGTTCAACAACGGAAATTCAGTTGTCACCAGAAGGTTTCAAAATTCTGTGTGAGCGTTTCCCTCTAAACTCTCGTTGTCCTAACGGTCAGCCATTGACTTCTCCTAGCAGTTCTGGTTCGACTGGCACAACTACAACACCAGAAACACAGCCTTCGGAAACTACAACTCCTGGCAGTACCACTGTACCTGCTGAACCAAGCACTCCTGGCAGTACAACTACTCCCGACTCTACTAATACAACTCCTGCTCCAGGCAGTACACTACCTGAAACGACAACTCCTGGCACTAACAATATCAATACACCAGGTAACACTACTCCGGCGACTTCAGATCCTGGCTCAACTGCGCCCGATGCTACTCCTCCTGGTAACATAACTCCTGGCACAACTACACCAGATTCCAGCACACCTGGTAGCACCACAACTCCTGGCTCCAGCAATCTAAACGCGCCTGGTAGCACAACTACACCAGATTCCAGCACAATTCCTGGTAGCACAACTACACCTGGTTCCGGCTCAAATCCTGGTACGACAAATGTACCTAACGATAGCATCCAGCCTGGTTCCGCATCACCTACTAAATAAAAAGATAAAATCCGTTTGGGGAAAAACTTCTGTGATATGGAGTCTTGTTAAACACTCATCGAGAAGGCTGACAGTAAAACAAGATTTTGGTGAAGTTTAATTAGACGAAGATAATATGACAGGAAGTTAAAAGCTAGTGGGGTAAAAAAGATGAGAGAGAGTGCGATCGCATTCTCTCTCATAATTTTTTAAAATAGAAAATAACGCTGTGCCATTGGTAAAACAGTCGCAGGTTCACAAGTGAGTAATTCCCCATCTGCCCTGACTTCGTAGGTTTCAGGATCGACTTCAATTTGCGGTAAGGCATCATTGAGCTTTAAATCACCCTTACTCAACTGGCGCGTTCCAGAAACGGCAATGGCGGCTTTTTTTAAACCCAACTGGCTAGGAATTTCTTTTTCTAATGCCGCTTGCGAAACAAAAGTTAATGATGTGCTGTGTCGCGCACCAGCAAAACTAGCAAACATTGGTCGCATATGTACTGGTTGCGGTGTAGGAATACTGGCATTAGCATCACCCATTTGCGACCAGGCAATCATCCCGCCTTTAATGACTATCTCTGGTTTGACACCAAAAAATGCAGGTCGCCATAAACATAAGTCTGCCAGTTTTCCCGCTTCTACTGAACCGACATAATCAGCAATCCCATGCGTAATTGCCGGATTTATAGTGTATTTGGCAACATATCTTTTGGCACGGAGATTATCAGATCCGCTATCTTCGGCAAGACTTCCCCTCTGTACCTTCATTTTGTGGGCAGTTTGCCAAGTCCGAATTATCACCTCACCCACTCTCCCCATCGCTTGGGAGTCAGAAGAAATCATACTAAACGCGCCTAAGTCATGCAAAATATCTTCGGCGGCGATGGTTTCCCGGCGAATACGAGACTCAGCAAAGGCGACATCTTCAGCAATGCTGGGGTCGAGGTGATGACATACCATCAACATATCTAGGTGTTCATCTAAGGTGTTGACAGTGTAAGGACGAGTAGGATTTGTTGAAGACGGCAGCACATTCGCTTGACCGCAGACTTTGATAATATCTGGTGCGTGGCCACCGCCTGCACCTTCGGTATGGTAGGTGTGGATGGGGCGGTTTTTAAAGGCGGCGATAGTATCTTCGACAAATCCGGCTTCGTTGAGGGTGTCGGTGTGGATGGCTACCTGCACATCATATTCATCAGCAACGTTAAGACAAGTATCAATGGTTGCAGGGGTAGTTCCCCAGTCTTCATGCAGCTTTAAACCCATTGCACCAGCTTGGACTTGTTCTGCTAATGCTTGGGGTTGACTAGCATTGCCTTTACCCAAAAAACCTAAGTTCATCGGAAAAGCATCTGCCGCTTGTAACATTCGGTAAATGTTCCAAGGGCCGGGGGTGCAGGTGGTGGCGTTGGTTCCGGTAGCCGGGCCAGTTCCGCCGCCAATCATCGTGGTGATTCCTGAGGCGATCGCCACTTCAATTTGTTGGGGACAGATAAAATGAATGTGGCTATCTATGCCGCCAGCTGTGAGAATCATTCCCTCACCTGCTAAGGCTTCCGTTCCCGGGCCAATAATAATATCTACGTTGTCTTGAATATAAGGATTACCCGCTTTCCCAATTTTAAATATCTTGCCATCTTTAATGCCGATATCTGCTTTAACTATTCCCCACCAATCGAGAATTAAAGCATTAGTAATGACTAAATCTACGGCTCCATCAGCATTAGAAATGGGGGATTGTCCCATCCCATCACGAATAACTTTACCACCACCAAATTTCACTTCATCGCCGTAAGTGGTGAAATCTTGTTCTACTTGGATAAATAATTCTGTATCTGCAAGCCGGATGCGATCGCCTACTGTCGGCCCGTAGGTTTCTGCGTAGGCGCGGCGAGACATTCTGTAAGACATTATACTCTCCTTGAAGTTAGAATTTAAACGCAGAGTATCGCTAAGGTAAACGCAGAGGAACGCGGAGTATGGATGAGAATGATTTGAGTGGAATGATTATTGGTTGTGGAATGAGGGTGCATACGGCTTTGGGGCCTGGGTTGTTGGAGTCTGCTTATGAGGAGTGTTTGCATTATGAGTTGAAGCAGGAGGGATTTAAGGTTGGTAGACAAATTTCATTACCTCTTGTGTATAAGGAGGTAGAATTAGATTGTGTTTATCGATTGGATTTAATAGTAGAAAATAAGGTAGTTATTGAAGTCAAATCTGTAGAAGCTATCAAACCAATCCACTCAGTACAACTGTTAACTTACCTAAAACTCACTCATTGTAAACTCGGTCTTCTCCTCAACTTTAACGTCCTCCACCTCAAAGAAGGCATTAAACGCGTCGCCAATAAACTCTAACTCCGCGCACCTTTGCGTTCACCTCCGCGCCCTTCTGCGTTTATAGCTTTCCATTCACCTTGCCATTAAACCCATAAACTTGACGAGAACCAACCAAAGGAACTAAGGTAACTTCCTTTTCATCTCCTGGTTCAAAGCGAACTGCTGTCCCGGCGGGAATATCCAGGCGCATTCCTTTTGCTTGTTCTCTATCAAAATTTAGAGCATTATTGACTTCATAAAAGTGAAAATGAGAACCTACTTGGATAGGGCGATCGCCTGTATTTGCTACTAGCAATTTTACAGTCAGACGACCCGCATTTAGTTCTATTTCACCTGCTGCTGGGATAATTTCTCCGGGAATCATAATATTTAAATTAACGAATTGGATTGTGTACTGTCACTAACTTAGTACCATCAGGAAATGTTGCTTCGACTTGGACTTCATGCACCATTTCGGAAACACCTTCCATCACCTCATCTCTTGTTAATAAAGTTGTGCCATAACTCATCAATTCTGCAACAGTACGTCCATCTCTTGCGCCTTCTAAAATAGCAGCAGAAATATAAGCAACTGCTTCGGGATAATTCAATTTCAAACCCCTTTCTTTGCGTCTTTCCGCTAATAAAGCAGCAGTAAAAATTAATAATTTATCTTTTTCCTGCGGCGTTAGTTGCATCTTTGCGTCCTTTTTGGTTCGTTTAAATCTGCCAAACTCTTGGTATACAGTTACTACGATTTAAAAATGATGTTCGTAGTATCTGCCAAACAACCGTAAACCAGTTTCGCACCTCCGATGTGGAACTGCCCCGATATCTACACAAAAGTCCATGTTCGATTTGTGTCACGCCGATAGAGTGGGGAGTAAAGAGAGAACGTGTTTTTTCCACGATTTCGGCTGAGACTGGATAACCTAGCCAAATTAAGCTACCGACAATTGGCTGTCCAAATAAACCGTGTGGACTGTGAAAAACTTCTGAATCACCGGGTAAAAATTGCCTATCTATCCACAAGGGTACACCTTGCTGCCAAATTTCCGTATGCGATCGCCATTGTCCTTGTAAAAATTTCTCACCTCTAGCACTACGACCAAAGCGGGTAATTTCCCAGGCTATAAAACTGGCTTTGGGTGCTAATTCTACCCGTAAATCTTGGCGATAATCTGCGCCGTTAAACAAAATTGTTTCTTGTGGTAACAATTCTAAACAAGCACCCGCATCAATTTGGATATTTATAGTTTGTCTAGCTTGCAAGCCATTGCTGCGATATATCTTACTAGCTGCGGCTGTGGTGATTAAAGCTTGGGCGTTGGGTTGGAGGTGGAAATGAGATGATAAGCGATCGCCGCCCACAACACCCCCAGCTGTATGTAAAATGACGCTATGACAGACTTTTTCACCTTCGGGATAAAACGGCCGTTGGACTTTTAGTGGTGCTTGATGGTGATTGTAAATCAGTTGGGTAGAATTTAGGCGATCGGCATAGACTAAATCAAGTTTGCCATGCCAACCTGCTGCTGTCTGTGGGTGAGAAATCATTTATATAGAAAACGTTAAATTACAGGTACGTTACATTCACCTGCAATTTACCATCTTTTATTTTTGAATTACTTCACCAATGTGTACGCTAGTGCAATAAACCATATACACAAAACCTTGTTCACTACGAAATTGCTGATACAAATTTTGTAAACCAGCAATAACTTGTTCGTAAACAACACCTTCACGAGGAAGATAAGAAACACTCATTGCACGTCCAATAAGTCCTACTAAATCTAATTGTTGGCGATACACAAAGTTATATTCTTGGACATTCCCAAAATGCGGAGTTTCTAGCAAAGGTTCAACAGATTGCATTCTTGACTCTCCTGGATGGTTATTAGATGCTTCACGCACCAAGCGGCTATATTCTGCGGTGAATACATCTTCTTTGTCGCGGTTATTCCACACCACAGCCAAGCGTCCCGATGGTTTGAGAATGCGGTGGAATTCTAATAAAGTTGGTTCTGGGTTAAACCAGTGGAAAGCTTGAAAACAAGTGACTAAATCAACATAATTATCAGGTAATTGGGTAGATTCTGCTGTTCCATTACGAAACTCTACTAAAGCGTGAGGTTCAGCAGCTTCTCGCATTGCTGTGTTGGGTTCAATGGCTACGACTTTCACACCACCTTCAGCTAATAACCTTGAAGAAATTCCTGTACCTGCGCCAATATCTGCGGCGACAATGTGTAAAGTGGAAGATAAACTTTCGAGGATAATATCAATTGCTGCGGCTGGGTAACTAGGACGGTATTTTACATAATCTGCGGCCCTATCCGAGAATCTATTTAGCGGATTGAGTGTATATAAAGGTGTTGCGTCAGTTTCGCTCATGATTTTTAGGTGCAAAAACTATAATTGCGAAAAAGTTAATCAGGTTAATAATAGGAAATTTTGCCCAATTTTCTTCGTCATACCAAGCTCCATTAGCCCCGAGTGCCTCCGGCTGGCGGGGACGCCATCGCAAAACCGAAAGCTAGAAGACGAAACCAAACGTTAGATAGGAGTTCAAGACTTGTGTGTACACCGTAGCTTCCCTAGTAGGGAAGAGAGGGCTGGGGGGTTAGGTTTTTGATGACTAAATCGATGGTCTAGTCTCTAGCCCCTAACCTCTATTCCCTTCTAAACCGCCACCATTTCTGGTTCCGGTTCCGGCTGAGTGACAGATAAATTCCCAAAAAAGTCGTAGTGATCTAGGGCTTCTAAAATTCCCCAAGCGTAGCGACCTCTAGCAAAGTAAATTTGCGGATAATCGTGTAATTTGTGAATTTCTTTGCTGTAATTGCCAACGACAACTGCCAAAGTATTTCCCGCTAGCATTGATTCATCGTTACCAGATGCGCCTGCGACTAAGAAACGTTTGACGGGTAAACCCCACTTCAATGCTACATAGCGCAGTGCATCGCCTTTAGAAGCACGAAATGGCACTATGTCAAGATACATATTGTGGGAAAAAATTCCTTTAACAGGGAGTTGTTGCTGGCGCAGATGGCGGATAATTTCGCGGTAACTTGGTGCTTTATCTGGATCGACAAAGTAGCTAATTTTAAATTTGCTTTGAGCTTCTGGTGGTTGTAATTCTAGCCCAGGCAGATTTCGCATTGCGGCGCGAATGGAGACAGGTTGCCAATTGTAGCTAATGTGTTTTTGCCAACTTGTATCTGTGACAATTTTTGGCCCGTAGTAAATTTCGCTACCTGTAGAGGTAATGAGCAAGTCTGGCATGGGAAACTGCCATTCTTCTAACATATTTAAAGTACTTTCGAGGTTGCGCCCTGTAGCAATGCCAACACCCGTTGTATGTCCTTCTTGGCGAATCCTGACAATTAACTTGTGCAATGCTTCTTGGTCGCCTAATAAGGTGTTATCAATTTCTGTGATCAAGAAGCGATCGGCGGTTGGTAAGTGGTTGGTTTCGGGGATTTTCCAATTGGGCCGATCGCCTCGAGGAAAGCCGCGGACGGGAGAAAGTAATGATTGGACTTTTTGTTGCGGAAATAAGCGCACTTTTTCTAAATAATGTTCCACATGGCTTTCCCAAGAGAAGGATTGACGCACATTAGCCAAGCCATTGCTAGACCAAGTTTGCCATTGTTGAGTATCTGTCAAAGCTTGACGCAGGGCATTTTGGATGTCTTGAATATCTAGCGGATCGATTAATAAACCATTTTGACAAGCCGCGATAATATCTTTTGGCCCGCCATCAGAGGTGGCAATAATGGGTACACCGCAAGCTGTGGCTTCAATTAGCGTTAACCCAAATGGTTCTGTGAGTGCAGGATTAATAAACACGCCGCGAGTTTTAGCTGTCAGACGATATAAATCAGGCACATCTGAAGATGTATGGTGTTTGGGATAAGCAATATGACCATAAAGATCGTAGCGATCTATTAATTGAAAGATTTCGCTAAACACCTGACGCGGCCCAGATTCCATTGTTGAAATATCTTCTCGTTGTCCTAATACAACTACAAGATTAGCTAGCTGGCGCAGTTCGGGGTCTTCTCCAAAAGCTTTGATTAAACGATTAACGTTTTTACGAATTGCTGGACGGGAAATAGCCGTAATCATCGGCTTTTGAGGCTCTTTTAAAAACCGTTGCAATTGCTGATAAATGGGTGGATTTGACCAATTTTCCGGGGCGGGGTAAAACTGTTCTAAAGTTACCCCAGGCGGAATCACTACCATTCTTTGGGGTTGATATTGGTCGTACACACTATATTGTTCTTCAATTTCTTGATAAGTGCTAGCAACAACTAATGCTGCACCACTGAGGGTAATTTCTTCGGCTTCGATGCGCGTACTAATATGAAAGTGTTCTTCAATGGTTTCTGGTTTGGTTCCTTGTTCTAAAAGGCGTTGCTGCTTGACGCGTCCAAGAGAATGACCTGTATGTACTAGTGGGGTTCCTAGCCAACCGGCGACTCGACAACCAACATATCCGGCATCGGCGTAATGAGTGTGAATAACGTTGGGAATGCTGCCAATTTTGCGGATATATCTGAGTAATTCATCAGCAAAGGTATCTAGATGTGGCCAAAGCACTTCTTTGCGGAGGTAACGGCGCGGGCCACAAGCCAAGCGAATAATTTGGGCTTTATCGGAAAGTTTCTCTACTGGTTGGGCGTAGTCGGAACTAACTTTGGGGTCATCTATCAAACGTGTAACTAAATCAACTCTTGCGACTTCGGGATGTTTGGCTAATGTAGTGGCAAGTTCAACTACATATTTTGTTTGTCCGCCTGTGTCGGCATCTCTGCCTAATTCTAAATTTTTTCCTCTGATTAAACCGTGAACACTGACTAGTAGAATGTACAACCCTGAACTATTTGCGCTCATGTTTTCCTCTGTAGGTAATGATAGGCAATGCGATGTTTGAGCTTTTGAGATATGGAATAATGTGAGGATTCAGCATACAGAAGTCAGAAGTCAGAATTTAAGAGTAATTCAGGATAATTAGTCTATTTTTATCCAGAAGAATGCAATTAAAGTTTCTAACATTCTGGTTCCTGGATTCTGACTCTTGAATTTTTACAGAATAATTTTGAAGTGTCAAAGACAAAACACCTATCACGCGATAGCCTGTGTCAAACAATTTCAGATTGAGAATTTTAGATTGATCCCATAGATAAATCTAAAACATTATGCCAGCAAAAAATGAGGCAACAGTAGATACTTTGTTACTTGGAAATTGACAAACAGGCTTTTGTCTATGTTATCAGCTAGGGGTCAAGCGATCGCCTAAAATTACAGCAGCAAAAAAGGAAAAATAACATACTTAATTTGATAATTTGTGCTTTTGACACAAGAATTATATGATTAAAAGAATTTTGTTCCTGTCCCCTTTATGGACGATTTACTTGACTATATAGATAATCATTTGTTATAAAATCATCACAAAATATCTACCATGCCTTGGTCTGCTAGCCTATCCCAACTCATTGAAATTCTTTCTGCCCAATCTGCTAATTTATCGCCAGCTGCTTTAGCACAAGTTAGTAATGGTATTCAGACAGATACGCGCATTCTTCAGCCAGGAGAAGTATTTCTGGCTTTGCGTGGGGAAAAATTTGACGGTCACGATTTTATCTCAACTGCGATCGCTAAAGGTGCTATAGCCGCAATTGTAGATTTTGACTATCAAAATTCTCAATTCCCTGTTATACAAGTAAAAAACACTTTAGAAGCTTATCAAAAAATTGGTCGCTGGTGGCGCGATCGCTTTAATATCCCGGTGATTGGGGTAACTGGCTCTGTCGGTAAAACTACGACTAAAGAGTTAATTGCCGCAGTTTTAGCAACCCAAGGCAAAGTTCACAAGACTTACGGCAATTTTAATAACGAAATTGGTGTGCCGAAAACATTGCTGGAATTAGATGCAAAACACAACTATGCCGTCATTGAAATGGCGATGCGGGGAAGAGGTCAAATTGCCGAACTCACACATATTGCTCGACCCACAATTGGCGTAATTACTAATGTTGGCACGGCGCATATTGAATTGTTGGGTTCCGAAACAGCAATTGCTGAAGCAAAATGTGAATTATTAGCCGAAATGCCAAACGATAGCGTAGCAATTCTCAATTATGACAATCATTTATTAATTGCTACTGCCAAAAAAGTGTGGTCAGGGGAAGTGTTAACCTATGGTTTAACTGGTGGTGATATCATAGGAAACTTAATTGATAGCGAAACTATTGAAGTTGGCGGAATTAAATTACCGTTGCCTTTAGCTGGTCGTCATAACGCTACTAATTTTTTAGCCGCTTTAGCAGTTGCCAAAGTATTAGGAATTGATTGGGCGAATTTAACCAATGGTGTAGTTGTGGATATGCCCACCGGGCGATCGCAGCGTTACACTTTACTGGATGATGTTGTCTTGTTAGATGAAACTTATAATGCAGCCCCAGAAGCAATGTTAGCAGCATTGCAATTATTGGCAGACACGCCCGGTAAGCGCAAAATTGCCGTATTAGGAGCAATGAAAGAATTGGGCGAGCGATCGCCCCAATTGCACCAAAAAGTTGGCGAAACTGTGCGAAATTTAAATTTAGACGGTTTGCTAGTTTTGGTAGATGGACAAGATGCCGAAGCAATTGCCAAAAGTGCTGTAGGCGTTCCTTGTGAATGTTTTGCCAGTCATGGCGATTTAGCCGCACGACTCAAAACGTTTATTCAAGCAGGCGATCGGATTTTATTTAAAGCTGCTCATTCTGTAGGCTTAGATCGTGTTGTGAATCAATTACGAACAGAGTTGATGAAAAGGGTGTAGGGGGTAGGGTGTGGGGTGTAAGGATTTTGAATCAGTACACCCCTATACCCTCGCTAAAACCCTTGATTTTTCATTTTGATGCGTAAGTTCTATTTACTCAAAGGCAGTGGCCTACCAACTCCATAACCTTGGGCATAATCTACCCCAAGGTTTTGAATAACTTCTAATATGGCGTTATTTTCGACAAATTCGGCAATGGTTTGAATACCCATTACCTGACCAATTTTATTAATGGCATCTACCATTGCTAAATCAATTGGCTCCTCGACAATATGTTTAACAAAACTACCATCAATTTTTAAATAATCGACTGGTAAGTTTTTTAAATAAGCAAAAGAAGACATTCCACTGCCAAAATCATCTAAAGCAAAGCAACAGCCAAATTCTTTCAATGAGCGAATAAATCCTGCTGCTTTAGCTAAATTTTTAATCGCAACTGTTTCGGTGATTTCAAAACAGATTAATGCTGGAGAAATTTTATGTAATGTAAATTGATCGCAGATAAAATCAATGAATTTATCATCATTGATACTCGCTCCCGAAAGGTTAATCGTATATAAACAATCACGATTGTTGTTTAAGGATGGACAATGATGCCATTGAGAAACAGCGCATTGAGCTAAATTAGCAAAAAATGTGTGAATCACCCAACGGTCGATAGTTTGCATCAGATTGTAGCGTTCCGCAGCCGGAATAAAGGCCATTGGTGACACTAACTTGCCTTTTTCATCAATCAGCCGCAAGAGAATTTCGTAATGCTCTGTCAAAGATGCTGTGCGGGTGACAGGCACAATTGACTGATAATAAAGTTGAAAACGATTATCGTCTAAAGCTTTAGTAATTCGCCCTACCCATTGCATTTCACCATGCTGTTTTGCTAACTCAAGATCATCGGCTTGATAAATATGTACGCGATTTCTTCCTTGATTTTTAGCCACATAACAAGCGGCATCGGCGGCACTTAAAGCACTATTCATATCTTGAGTCTCAGAATTGATTGCTACTAAACCAACACTGACGCTCAAATTGAAAATTTTATTTTGTTGCCAAACAAAGCGAAATTTATGCGCGGCTTCTCTGAGGTTATGAGCAACTAACACGGCTGTTTCTAAAGAACAATCTTTGAGTAAGATGCCAAATTCATCTCCTCCTAAACGTGCCAATGTATCAGAGGAATGTAGACCATTTTGAAACAACTTAGCAAATTCACGCAATAATTCATCACCCGCTACGTAACCGCAAGTATCATTGACAATTTTGAATTGGTCTAAATCTAAATAACACAATGCGTGTTGTTCTTTGTGAGTCTGAGCGTTAGTGACTGCTTGCAATAGTCGATTTTCAAATTCCCATCTGTTAACTAAGCCAGTTAAGTTATCGTGGCTGGCTTGCCAAGATAGTAAACGTGCCATATTACGGCTGTGGGTAACGTCATGAAACACTACTACAACGCCAACAATACTACCATCGCTAGTCCGAATGGGCGCAGCCGAGTCTTCAATAGATAACTCTCTACCGTTACGAGTAATTAGTACAGTTTGATTGGCTAAACCAACAATTCCCCGAGAATGCAAAATTTTTTCGACTGGGTTTTGTGCGGGTTCGCGGCTAATTTCATTGATAATATTGAAGACTTGGGTGAGCGGCATACCTAATGCTTCGTTTAGGCTCCAACCTGTCAAGGTTTCCGCCACCGGGTTAAGATATTTAATCAAACCACTGGCATCGGTTGTAATGACTCCATCGCCAATAGATTTTAAGGTGACTAAAGCCAGTTCTTTTTCGTGAAACAAAGCTTTTTCTACGGCTTGACGCTCGGCAATTTCCATCTGTAATCGTTGTAGGGTCTGTAATAACTCGTGTGTGCGTAAGTTAACTCTTTGTTCTAATTCTTCATTGGCTTTTTTGAGTGCTATTTGCGATCGCCTGCGTTGATAATCAATAATGTTCAGGGATTTGGCATTTCCCCAAATCAGCACAGCAAAAACTACAATATTTAAAACACTTAAAGCACAGAGTCCAAATTCAGCAGTATAAATCTGCATTCGATAACCCCACAACACCACCCAGCAAATTATGGGTGGAAACACAACAGCTGCTGGTAATAAATGTCTAGCCATGATGCCGCCAGCATTTTGATTGCTGACAACTACCATGAGTCCACGGTTGGGACAGGCAAATAAAATGCCACAAATTAATAACAAGAGTGCAATGGCTGTATGTATGGCAATTGAGGTTAAAGAACCAAATTTATACAAGTATGCGTTCCCATAAATGTAGCCTAAAAGACCCATGCCTGCGATGAAAAATGCCACTATTGCCAATAATTGGGCGATAAAATACGCCGGGTGATTGAGACTTAAAAGTAGAAGACTAGTGCCAAGCAACACAAAAATTACTGCGGTATGTACTGCCATCCGGCCCGGAGCGGCATCACCTAGAGGGTCAAGACTAGCCTGAAAAAATATTTGGTCGATGCCTAAGTCTAAGTTGAATGTATATTGAATCAGTGTGAATAAACCAACTACTAAAACCAAAGCAGCACAAAGTTGACAAATATGGCGTGTAATAATATTTGTTGATTGCCAATGCCACAGCCATAATGATGTTCCCCCTAAGATTAAACAAATAGCTGTGTTGGCTTTCATCGCTACCCATCCAGGCCAAACGCTTTTGAAAATTGTAATGTCTTTTATCCAACCCACAATCACCACAAAACCAATCAAGGTGACTAAAATACTAGTCGTTTGTGACCATGATTGAAACCAGGCATTCAAAGCAGAAGCCTGACAGCGAGGCAAGATATTATAAGTAGCCATAAGTTTTCATCTTAAACTAGCAACCCCGAATCATCAGGTTATTTGCTAGTTATACCTGAAATCAGGGGTTCAAAAATATAAAATTATTTAAGACTAATACTATTAAGTTAATCAAGTTTCCCTATGGATAGAAGTGGATAGGGCATGAGTAACAGCAAAAGAATCAAAGCCTATCTTAGAGGTTGTTTTAAAAGTCTAATTTATTACTTTCCTTGGCGATTAGAAATCGCGCGCCATTTGCTTCAAGTCGGGGAACCCGCCCAACGCAATGGCTTGGCTACACAGACAAAACCCACCTTCGTGGGTTAAAAACTCTTGATTTTTCATGAGTCCGCGCAGGTGGTCACTGAGCTTGTCGAAGTGCGGACTTTGTTTGTGTAGTAGCGAATTATATTCGCCCAAAACTTTTAAAACATCCTCTTAACTCTATGATATTTCCGACAAGACTAGTAAGTAATAACATGATTTTAAGGATTCAGCATACAGAAGTGAGAATTTAGAATTTAAGAGTAATTGAGGATAATTAGGCTATTTTTAGCGAAAATAATTTGATTAAATTTTCTAACATTCTAGCTCCTAGATTCTGACTCCTGAATACTGAGACACTATCTACCGCGATCGCGTTCTAAATCTTCAATGACTTTTTGCATATACCAATTATCAGGCATTCCGGGGTAATCATCTTGTTTTTGGTCAATTAACCTTTGAGCAATTTCCCAATAACCACCAACCAAACGCAACAGTTTTTGCCGGAGTAAATCATGCTTTTGTTGTTTAGATTCAGGTGCAGCTGTTTGAATTCTTTGTAAGCTGTTTAAAACTTGTTGATAATTATCCCAGTCTGCTTGTTCACAAAAAATACTAGCAGCGTGTTGATAATCGGCAATTGCACTTTGTATTTCTTCGAGTAATGTATAAGCGAGTCCGCGATTATAATAAGCTTGGGCATCATCCGATTTAATTTGTAATGCTTGAGTGTAATCAGCAATTGCACCAAGATAATTACCCATTGTGCGATATACATTTCCTCTAGCAACGAATACTAAGCCATCTTGGGGCTGCATTTTGATTGCCTGGTTAAAATCGGCAATTGCCCCTTGATGATCTCCTAAAAAAGCTCGTGCTTTGCCTCGGTTGCGATAAACAATGGCATTTTGAAAGTTGAGTAAGAGAGCTTGGTTAAAATCGGCAATTGCTTCACGATATTTTCCCATTTTACAGCGGACTACACCGCGACAGCAATATGCTTGAGCATCTTGGGGGTCGGCTTGTAATATCCAGTTTAAATCTGCGATCGCTTCTCTGGTATCTCCTTGTTCGGCTTTGGCTAATAGTTGCGTAAAATAATCTTGTGTAGAAATGATGGGTGCAGTGGGATGATTTTTTGGTTGCTCTGCGGGTTTAGCTGGCGGTTTTAACTGTTGAATTTTTTCTAAACACAGACGACAGTTTTCTTTATCTTTTTGCTGTAAATATAATTCTGCGGCTTGCTTAAAATTAGCGATCGCATCTTGAATAAATCCTTGTTTGCGCCGTACCATTGCTTTTAAATTATAAGCTGCGGCATAATTACCACGCAAAGAAATCGCACGTTCCACATCTGCTAACGCGCCAGGTAAATTTTTGAGTGCCAAACGTGCCAAAGCCCGGCTATAGTAAGCCTCGACAAAATCAGCAGCAATTTTTAAGGCTGCGGTGTAGTCGGAAACAGCCAGAATTATTTGCCCTGAGTCGTAATAGGCCAAACCTCTTTGCAGATAAGCTTCCGCATCATAAGGCACAAGTTGGATTACTTGGCTAAAATCTGCGATCGCCCCAGCATAATCTTTTTGCTGGGCTTTTTCTAGTCCCTGAAAATAGAGTTCGTGATGATTCATGGCGTGTGTTTGCACCGTCACTCAGACTCAGTTCCCATTGTCGGGTAAACGTTAGTAACTTGCCACTCTCATCTGTAAAGAGTCTGTTACAAATTTCGGGAAAGTCAAAACTCATGATTTCTTCTCTGCCATATCTGCTTTGTCTTCTTTGTCTTCTCATCTTCTTAACTGGCTACTCCCTAGTGAATTTCTATGTTTTCTCGGCAATTTAACTGTTACTTTTGTTCCCTGTCCTGGTTGGCTAGATAAATTAATCTTGCCGCTATGTAACTCTACACAAGCTTTAGTAATCACTAAGCCCAGACCTGTGCCTGGTATTGTGTCAACGTTACTGCCCCGACTAAAAGATTTAAATAAATTTTCTTGATCTGCTAATGGAATGCCAATGCCTTCATCGATAATTTCTAGGACGATTTCTGAGTCTTTGCTGTTGATGTGAATTTGAATATCTCCACCTTCTGGAGAGTATTTAATCGCATTGGATAGTAAATTTAAAAGTATTTGTCGTAAAAGTCCGCGATCGCCCCAAAAACTTTTATGATTGCCTGTAACCTTTAAAATTAATTCGTGGCGTTTGTCTAAGATTGCTTGTTGTTCTTCAATAATCTCAGAAATAAATTGCAGTAAATCTAAAGGTTGCGGTTTAAATTTAGTTTTGTCTAGTTCTAATTGATGAACCAAGAGCATATCGTCTACAAGTTTAGACATATGTCTAGCTTTCTGCTCAATGATTTGTAAAAATCTATTTTGTTTTGATTCATCGAGTTTTGTATTGTGTTGTTTGATTGTTGATGCAGCTGCCAAAATCGAAGCTAAAGGTGTACGGTATTCGTGAGAAACTGTTGTCACGATTTGCGTTCTAAATTGATTGAGTTGCTTTTCTTTGGCTAAGGCAGCTTGTGTCACCGCCAAAAGTTCAGCCTGTTGAATGGCAATTGCTAATTGAACTGAGACTTGATTGAGCATCTCTACTTCATCCGCAGGCCATAGCCTATCTGGCGCACTGGGTTGGGCAATTAAAAAGCCCCAAAGTTTCGGGCTGGGGTTACTGTTTTGGTTCAGATTAATCGGAACGACTAAGTTTGCTTGGGTATTGAGTTGCTCTTTAGCGTGGAAACAAAAATGACTCAAACTTGCTTCATAGTTTTGAGAAATTCTGCGTCGATATCGCCAACGATGATTTTCTCCCAGATTGCTGTAAGCCACAACCAAACTTTTTTGTTTAGTGGTAGTTGAACTATGAGCTATCTGTGTAGTTACAAAAGTCGTTTCAGCTTGATTGTAATTTAGGAGATGATCGCTTTTGGCAGCAGGTTCTTTTGATGACGCGACTATCTTACCACCTAAATCGGAAGTAAATTGATAAACCATCACGCGATCGCACTTCAAAAGTTGCTGTATCTCAACAACAGCTGTATGCAAAATTTCTTCTAAATTGAGTGATTGACGAATGCGTAATGCAGTCGTCGCAATTAAGCGCTGTTGTTCTTGAGTTTTGCTCAGTTTGACTTGCAAGCAAGATTGCTTAATCGCATTGCGCACTGCCAATTGCAAAACATCCAACTGGAGATGCTGCTTAACTAAATAATCTTGCGCTCCCTGCTTCATCGCTTGCACAGCAACAGCTTCATCACCGCGCCCTGTTAACATAATTATGGAAACAGGCGAGCTAAACTTACAATTTTTTAGCCGTGCCAACAAATCTAACCCATTCATATCAGGTAGGCAAAAATCCAGCAGAATCACATCACAGTGCATTGCTTGGCATAAAGCCAACCCTTCCTCCGCAGAATCTGCCTCGAAAATTTGATACGAATTTTGAGGATCTTTTAATAGGTATCGACGATAAATTTTCCGATCCTCGGCACAATCATCAATGATGAGTAGCGTCCAGGTGTCCGGCATATTCAGAAATTAGGGAGAATATTTATACTCCTGTATTTAGAATCCCATGCAATGCTGTAATTGTTAACTAATCATTACAAAAATATAAATAAAATATTAAATTCTTGGGGGTAGAAGTTAGAGGCTAGAGACTAGGGTTAGGGAGAGAAAAGATATTCACTGCGGCTTTGTTCTCCTGAGTGGAAAGTGCTGAGTCAACACCCTAGTCCCTAACCCCCAGCCCCTCTACTCCGTAGGCGGCAAAGTATTGCTCTCTAACCAATAGTCCACAAAGGCTTGAACTGTTTTTTGCAGTTCTTGAGCATCCATTGGCTTAACGAGATAGCCATTGGCTCCCTTCTGATAGCAAAATTCAATGTCTTTGGGGTTAGATGAGGTGGTAAAAACCACAATGGGGATTTTTTTGAAACAGATATCTTGCTTGAGCCGTTCTAAGATGTCACGACCATCAATTCCTGGTAAATTTAGGTCAAGCAAAATCACCGAAGGCTTCGGTATGGTGTTGGGTTGTTGAGAACTTTCTGGTGCATACAGAAAGTCCAAAACCTCATCCCCATTTGTACATCTATATATGGGGTTCTGGACAGCCATCCGCCGCATCAGGCGTTGCAACATTTTAAAGTCTTCATTGCTATCCTCAACAACCAACAGAGGTTTGTTAAGTTTTTTTGTCATCAGAGATTTTAAAAAATGTAACAAAAATTTTTAAATATCTTAAACTATTGCCCCAACGTAAAATAAAAGGTGGAACCTTTGCCCACGCTAGATTCCACCCAAATTTGACCGCCGTGTAACTCAACAATTTTTTTAGAAATGGCTAATCCTGCGCCTGTCCCGCCGCCATACTTTTCTTGGGAGTGTAGCCTTTTAAAGAGGCGAAAGATAGTTTGGTAATGATGTGCTTGAATACCAATTCCGTTATCTTTGACATAAAACACGGTAAATGAGGTGTTTTTCGGGATATTGGATAATTCTTGGGGATTTATCGAGCCAATTTCAATTAATGCTGCTGTTTTATCGTTATATTTCCAAGCGTTGATAATTAAATTAGTAAAAACTTCGTTGACTAATACTGCGTCACAGGCAATTGTGGGTAAAGGGCGAGGAATGAGAAGATGAATTTGAGCTTGTTGACGACTGGCATTAATGACGTCAAGTACTTGATTTAGCAGTTCATTGAGATCGGTTGGCTGACGGTGTAGTTCTGTTTGTCCGAGTTGGGAAAGACGCAATAAAGAATTAATCAGACTTTCCATACGTACAGACAAAGATAGTACCGTCTGCAAGTAATCAATCCCATCTTCATCTAAGAGTTGAGCATAATCTTCGATTAAAATCGTCGAAAAATTATAAATACCACGCAATGGTTCTTTAAGGTCATGAGAAGCTGCATAAGCGAACGATGCAAGTTCGCGGTTACTGCGTTCTAACTCTTGGTTAATTTTGGCTAATTCTTCGGCTTTAGAAAGCACAATTCCAATGATCGCATTTTTTAAGGCCAAAGCATTATCAATTTCACATTGTTTCCAAGGTAGAGCAGTTAACTGTACTATTTCTTGCCACTTTTCAAAAGATGTCCGCGGACATAAGCTCACGCTACCATCTATATGAGTTTGTCTGGAAGTGTTAGGATTACCTGCCCAATTGATGGTTTGTAATACTTCCGGGCGAAACCACAGAATGTAGTAACGCTGAATTTGCGAAATACGTAATAACAGCAATCCACTAGCTGTATTTTTAAAATTAATTGCTTCTGGGTAGAGCTTCGGTAGAGAATCAGTAGAAAATAAGCGTTCACTAACGTGATTATCTACCCAAGTAATTAATTCCCGCACCTGTTCTTTATTTGGTGTTGCACCTACTAAAGTAATTTCGTGGTCTAAACATACCGCCGCCCCAGTGGCACTAACAAGGGCGAGTAAACTTGGTTGAGGCTTAATTAAGGCATCAATAAAATTATCTGCCTGCGAAATTAACTCAACAAATTCTGACTGGAGAGATTTTAACCTGACTTCATAGTCTAATTCTGAATGAATTACTTTATGCCCCAACTCTGAAGAGACAATTTGCCCCAAAAATTCACAGATTTTCCGCAGTTCATAACTTAAATGCTGCGGTGTTTGGTGATGGGCAGAAATTAATCCCCACAACTGCTGATTTTTAATTAAGGCAATTACTAATATGGCTGCTACACCCATATTTTGATGATATGTAATGCAGCAAGGATCAACGCTGCGTAATCCAGACCAGCTTAAATCAACGGGTGTATTATTTGCATCTTGAGCAATTAGCTGGACTGCTTGGGCTGTCAAATCAGGGATAAATCTGTGTAAACACTGAGTGTATAACTGTCTGACTGGTGTAGGAATATCTGTAGCGGGAAAGTGAAGTCCTAGTAATGGTGATAAATCTTCTCGTTTGGCTTCTGCAACTACCGAACCTGCACCATCTTCAGCAAATCGATAGACCATTACTCGGTCAAAAGCTGTGATTTTGCGATATTCTGTGGCAACTAAATGCAAAAATTCGTCTAGATTAGTGGTATTTTGCAAATTAGCGATCGCTTCACTCACCAAACCATGAAAACCTAAAAAACTGACCTCATCATCACTATTTTTTGGCTCAAGTTCTAAAATCACAGCATTACTGGTGCGATGAACAATCCCATCAAAATATCGTTCTCCATCGATAGTTGTGATTGATACTTTGAAAGTTGTTACACTGCCAATCTTTTTCTCTAAGCATTGTTGAATAACCGCTATTTGTTGAGTAGCAAGTAAACAACTCAGCGGTTGACCGAGTAAATCTTGAGGTTGTTTATCCAAATAGATTGTGGTGTTGTTGCTGACTTGCCAAATCTCTAACTCCGCATTTAGGGCGATTAACACACCATAAGGCTGTATCGACCCAGGTAAATGAATTGGCTGGTCATGGCTGTTATCAGAATTAGTTTGAGTAGTGATGTCTTCAGGACTCATGATGTGAATAAATAAAGTTTAACTGATGACAATGCACTAAATTACAGTTGAAGGAGAATTCAGGAGTCAGCATTCAGGAGTCAGGAGTCAGAATAATAGGCTTTATACCTAGCTTGCCGAATAAAAGTGTGTACTTCACTTGGTTTAAATATGCTGTAACTGCTACGTAATTTTAATTTAAAATTTACATCAAATTTTGCTAATATCTCTGATTTATTTTTAATTCTAATGCCAAGATAAGTATGGCTAATAGTTACACTGTATAACTGTTATATCTATAGTGTATTTGGTCAATTATTGAGAACTTTTTGACAAAAGGTGGTTTTGATGAAACTCAAGAATTATTTCACTGTTTTGACAACAACAGTATTTTCTATCATAACTCTGCCAGCGATCGCTCAAGAACAAACTCAATTTCAAACACCTTCGGGAAATATTTATTGCTTAATAGCAGAACAAAATATTCGTTGTGATGTTCTAGAAATTACTGGTCAACTTCCACCGCAACCCAAAGATTGCGAATTAGATTGGGGTCATGTATACAATCTCGGACAGCGAGGAAGTGGTTATCGGGGTTGTTATGGTGACACAGTAGCTAATCCAGACAGTCCTGTTTTGCAATATGGTAGAACATTGCGTTATCAAGGTTTTGTTTGCACATCCAAAAAAACAGGATTAACTTGCATTAACCGCGATAAAAAAGGCTGGGAACTGAGTAGAGAGCAACAAATATTTTTTTAAATATAAAAATTGAGGAAATGATTAAATTCATTTCCCCAAATATCTTAGACTATTAAATATTTGCTGTAAATTAATGTTGGGAAGGCAAAATAAACTAATCCATTTAATGTCTATAAATCAATTTAGTCCAGCAATAATCATTCAATTAGCAAGCTAGGAGAAGTTAAAACAAATACATCCCTAATTCCTAAGCCTTCGGTTTGCGGTTTTATCGGAGTAGTAAAGTGGAAGAAATCATGGTCATTAACTAATAAAAGTTCTCCAGAGTTTAGTACTTTGCTAAAAACAGGTTTTTCCTTTTTAGCTGTGTATAAATGGGTTTCTCCACCTTGAATATTGTCTCTATTCACAGAGAATATGCCGATAAAATCAGTTCCGTCTTGATGGATACCTTCAGGGGCAGGATTACCCATGTTATCAGGCGAACAGATGGTTCTGATTTGATGAACTCCAATTTCTGCTTCTGGGTGCAGTTTACAAGAATCACTAAATGCTAAAACCATCTTTTTAAAGCTATCAAGCTCAACAATGCTATCTTCTAATTCAGAAAATTCTCGTTTAATATCTCCTACTAAAGGATTATAAGATTTACTTTGGAAAAGATAGCCATGAGGTAGTTTAATTAACTCATTACCAGAAACAGTAAACCGAGATAGCCTTCTTAACCGATAATTACCTTTGATATAAGGATCAACTGGCAAATTTTTAAAGAACGGCTCGAAACTTTCTGGATTAATTGAATTTACCTTTCTTAGGGTAAATAGAAAGGCATATTCTAATTCCGTTGATTCCCATACTTTTTGCATAGGATTTACCTGCTAATTAAGTTTAAATTCTCCGCTATTTTTCTTTTTCGGAGGCTTATACCACCGAGTATATGCTACTTTTTATTAAAATGTCGTTAAAATGACTACATAAATTGACAAATTGTGATAAAGAAATAACATTTATTGCTGATCACTAACACTGGATTTATTTAGTATTTATACTTACAGCAGGGATAAATTATTCAGTAACAACAAGATAACCAAATTTTTTTAAAAAGTCAGGTATCTGATTTTACAAAGTAATTATCTTTGATACAGAAATTCAGTTCCCCGACTTCTCAAATAAGTTGGGGAACTAAGCATCACGATTTTGATAAATCAAATAGGATTGATATATTATTAGCCAAAACTGTAATTAATAATACAAAATAAGCTGTATAAAAAAGCTTATTACTGTTAGTTGAATTTTTAAGCATATTTAGTAAATTTACATTCATTACTAGTTCATATATGTGCGCTATATCAAAAATAAATTGTGAAAATGCTTATATTTTACAGATAAAAAATTAAATAACTATTAGTTGCCTTTTATATAGGGCTTTAGTCATATTAACTAATATGACTAAAGTCTGATGGTAGAAAAATAAAAATGATTTATATTAGAAAGGTCATTGCTTTAAATATTGAGTGATGTTGCTTGTATTTGTTCACAGTGATCTAAATAAAGATTCTCATAGTAGTAATTAATGAACTTATTGTCAAACACTCACAGGAAAGTTTTCTAGTTATAAAGACTCAATTAGTCTGCCGAACGAGCATATAGCCTGAGTACATATTTTCTCGAACTTACAAAATATGTATTACTGCTTTATGGGCTATTTTGTCATGCTTATGCAATAAAACTTCCACAATCAATCTACTTAAATATAGGAGATATGGGGATGCGGATTTTTTTAACTGGTGGCTCAGGATTTGTTGGTCGTAATTTGATTACAACTTTAGTAAAACAAGGTTTTGAAGTGCGATCGCTTGTTAAGTGGGAGGATGAAATAGAGTTAATCAAAAACTGCGGCGCTATTCCTATCTTTGGAGATATTAATGATTTCCAAGCTCTTAAGTCGGGAATGGAAGGATGTAGTGTAGTTTTTCATGTAGCAGCAAAGGTTGACGACTGGGGAGTTTTAGAAGATTTTCAACAAGTTAATATTCGGGGAACCGAACAAGTGATTGCAGCTGCTAAAGCCACAGGTGTATCGCGCCTTGTTTATGTGAGTACAGAAGCTGTCTTGATAGGTGGCGAAGCCATTATTAATGCTGATGAAACTCGCAGCTTACCAACAAAGCCATTAGGATTTTACCCTCTGACAAAGGCGATCGCAGAACAAAAAGTCATTGCAGCCAATTCAGATGAACTTACAACCGTAGTAGTGCGTCCGCGATTTGTGTGGGGAAAAGGAGACACTACCCTATTGCCGCGCTTCCTCAAAACTATGCGCGATAAAAAGTTTGCTTGGATTTCTGGCGGACACTATCTGACTTCTACCTGTCATGTACAAAACTTATGTCAAGGGTTAATTTGTGCAGCCGAACGCGGAAAAGGTGGAGAAATTTATTTTATTACTGATGGTTCACCGGTAGATTTTCGCAGCTTTATTACAGAATTAGCCCGGACTCAAGGAGTTGAACCAGGGACTCGTACTATACCACGTTGGTTTGTTTGGTTTTTAGCTTGGAGTTTAGAACAAACTTGGAATTTATTAAGGTTAAAAGGCGTACCTCCCATCACTAGAACTGCCTTATCTATGATTGCTGGAGAAGTCACTGTGAATGATGCAAAAGCACGGCGCGAAATTGGCTATCAAACAGTCATTTCCCGCCAAGAAGGATTATTAGAAATGTCTTAAATTTCTTTTTTGATTTTTCACTTTAGTATCTGTAAGAGGATGTCTGAAAAGAAATGGGCGAATATAATTCGCTACTACACAAACGAAGTCCGCCTGCGCGGACTAGTAGAAAGCTAAGATTTTTGAACCCGCGTGGTGCGCCAAGCGCGATAGGCGGGTTTTGTCTGTGTAGCCGCGACTGAAGTCGCCAAGGCTGTATTTGAAGTGAATTGATTGGACTGGAAATGCCCAACCTTCCTATTGTTCTTTCATTTCACACTTCACACTTCACACTTCATACTTCATACTTCTCTCCCTAGCCATTTTTCTAGGTAAAATTCTCTCCATTTTTCTGATGCTATCTCTAGATGTAAAACGTCACGATAGGAGCATCACAGAATATTGGCGGAGAATTTTTATGTCTTCATTGCTGGCATTGTCCAACAGTTTAGCTGACATCGTACAACAAGCCGGAAGTGCTGTAGTTGCCATCAACGCTGGTAGACGCATTTCTCCCAGTGGCATTCATTGGCGCAAAGGTATTATTGTCACATCAGATGAGTCACTCGGACGTTACGAAGAAATCACCATCACTTTATCAGATGGACAGACTCAACCGATTTCTTTTCTCGGCCATGACCCAAGCACAGATATAGCTGTATTTCAATTACAAAATAATGAAATTCCTGCGGCACAAATTGGCGATGCGACAAATCTCAAAGTCGGCCATTTGGTATTAGGACTAGCAAGAGGTAGCGAAGGTGACATACGTGCCGCGATGGGTGCAGTCAGTGTAGTAAGTGGTGCATGGCGGAGTATGAGTGGTGGTAATATTGACCAATTCATCCGCCCAGATATCACTCTTTATCCTGGTTTTGCAGGTGGGCCACTCGTAGATGCGGCGGGTTATGTAGTGGGAATGAATACATCGGGGCGGCGCGGTACAGCTTTAACTATCCCGGCGGCTACAGTTGAGCGCGTGGTAAATCAATTAGTCACAAAAGGGCATATTTCACGGGGTTATTTGGGTGTGGGAATGCAGCCTGTACTCTTACCTAGTAACCTCAAAGCTGCTTTAAATTTATCCACAGCCACAGGGGTAATTGTTGTGAATGTCGAACCGAATGGCCCGGCTGATAATGCTGGTTTGTTACTAGGGGATGTGTTAGTTAGTTTTGATGGTGTTGCTGTCAGTGATACAGGTGATGTGTTAGCACTACTAAATAATAGCGATCGCATCGGTAAAACTGTCAAAATTCAGATTGTACGCGGTGGCACATTAGCCCAGTTAGATGTTGTTGTTGGCGAACGTCCTGCTGAATAAGTAATTACCACTACATTAAGGCAATTATGATTACACAATTTAATGATGAACTCTCAGCAGTCGCCACTACACTGCGTCAAAGCACAGTTAAAGTTAAAAGCGGTGCAGTAGGAATCGGTTCTGGGGTGATTTGGCAAGCTGACGGGTTAATTATTACTAATGCCCATGTCGCAACTAGCAACCGGGCGACGGTGGAATTAGCAGATGGGCGAGTATTTGAGGCCGTGCGATCGCATTTTGACCCCCAGCAAGATTTAGCCGCACTCAAAATTAACGCTACAAATTTAAATTCTGCAACTATCGGTGATGCCGATAAGTTACGCGTTGGTGAACTAGTCTTAGCAGTAGGCAACCCTCTCGCTGATACTGGTGCAGTTACAGTTGGGATGATTCACACACGTCATCCACAGGCGGTGATGGCAGATTTACAACTGTATCCTGGTAATTCTGGCGGGCCTTTGGCTGACTGTCTTGGTCGAGTTGTGGGGATTAATACAATGATTGTCAACGGCTTGGCTGTGGCAATTCCTAGCAACACTGTCAACCGCTTTTTACTTGGTAATCATCGTCTGCAATTAGGTGTAACGCTGCAACCTGTGATTTTAAGTAGACGCAATCTTGGTTTACTAGTGTTATCAATACTTCCTGATAGTGTTGCGGAAAATGCGGGATTACAAATTGGGGATGTGTTAGTTGGGGTTTCCGGTAAAGCTTTGACTCGACCTGATGATTTAGCTAAATATCTGCATCACACTCAAAAATCTATCCCGTTACAAATATTGCGTCATGGTCAGCAATTCGTGGTTTACATCACCGGAAAAACTGCTGTGGAGGCGACATGATTCGGGTGATTGTGGTTGCTGCTTCTCCTGTAGTACGGGCAGGTTTATCGGCGGTAGTAAGTAGCAATCCGCAATTGACAGTCGTTGGTAGTGCAGCTGACTTAGATGTATTGTCTAAGTCAGTTGAGCAATTACAACCGGATGTAGTTTTGCTCGATTTAGGTAGCAACCCGCAACCAATTTGGACAAAATTACAGTTAATTTCCGAACAGCCAATTATTGCGATCGCAGAAGATATCGATAGTATTGATCTAGAAACAGCATTTCGTTCTGGTATTCGCGGCATATTATCCACTACCAGCACAGAAACAGAAATTATTGCCGGAGTTGAGGCAGTTGCTTCTGGTTTAGTCGTGCTGCACCCTGATTTTTTAGAATTGCTAGCAATGCGGGAAAAAGTCGTAGCTAACGCCGTGCAAACCTTGACACCCAGAGAAATCGAGGTTTTAGGAATGTTAGGTTCTGGCTTGGGGAATAAAGCGATTGCCAAACGCCTGCAAATTTCCGAACATACAGTAAAATTCCACGTTTCATCAATCTTTCAAAAGCTGGGTGTCTCTACCCGTACTGAGGCTGTGACGGCTGGTGTTCGTTTGGGTTTGATTATGTTGTAGTAAAGGGCGCAAATCTGTGCGCCTTTACTTTTGATTATTTATGCTTTACTAATATTTAGCTAAACTAAATATAATGTCACTTCGGATTATACTTAACGTAAGTTGACAAAACTTATAAATCTCTGACCAAATAAGACTAAACCCAAAAAATTTAGGTAAAGACGATGCAAGAGATTACCCGTCGCCAATTTATTGCCACGGCTACCTTAACAACTGGTTTTGCATTGGCGGTAAAACCTATTTCTGCCGCAGTTATCAGCACAGATAGCAAAGGATTAGTAGCAGGTGCGGTGAAAATACCTGTTAAAGATGGGGAAATTCCAGCTTATAGGGCAGCACCTAGTAAAGGAAGTAATTTTCCGATTGTGTTGGTGATTCAGGAAATTTTTGGTGTACACGAACACATTCAAGATGTTTGTCGTCGATTTGCCAAATTGGGGTATATTGCGATCGCACCAGAATTATTTATTCGTCAAGGCGATGTCTCCAAGTTAAGCAATATCGACGAAATTCGGCCAGTAGTAGCTAAAGTTCCCGATGCTCAGGTATTATCTGACCTTGATGCAACCGTCGCTTGGGCTGTTAAATCTGCAAAGGGTAATGCTAATAAATTAGCTATTACAGGCTTTTGTTGGGGTGGGCGCATTACTTGGTTATATTCAGCACACAACCCCCAAGTTAAAGCAGGTGTAGCTTGGTATGGAAGATTAGTTGGTAATTCCACAGAATTAACTCCCAAGCATCCAGTTGATATTGCTTCTAGTTTGACAGTTCCCGTACTAGGACTTTATGGCGGAAAAGATACAGGAATTCCTTTAGAGACAGTAGAACAAATACGAGAGCGCCTCAAGTCCAGCAGTAGTAAATCAGAAATCATCGTTTATCCCGATGCACCCCACGCCTTTTTTGCTGATTATCGTCCTTCTTACAGAGAGAAAGAAGCAAAAGACGGTTGGAAACGTCTGCAAGCATGGTTTAAGCAGCATGGCGTTTCGGCTTAGAGATAGTAGGTGATAGGTGATAGGTTACAGATTTACAAGTCTGTTGCTGTCTAAGTTTGATTATTGATCAATCTCCATCATGAATATTTCCCTACGTAGCATCCAATCAGATGAATTGTACGCACTTTTAAATCTATACAAACATCTGAATCCAATGGATGCTGCCTTACCTGATGAAATAACACTCCAAGAAATATGGCACGAAATATTAAGCGATCGCAAGATTAATTGCTTTGTAGCAGACTTAGATAGAAAATTAATAGCCTCTTGTATTTTAGTAATCGTTCCTAATTTGACACGAGGCGCACGTCCCTATGGCTTGATTGAGAATGTCATCACTCATACTGATTATCGTCGTCAAAGCGTAGGAACACGTTTGATAAATCATGCTTTGCAATGGGCGTGGAGTCAGAACTGTTACAAAGTCATGCTTCTAAGTGGAAGTCAACGCCAAGAAATACACCAATTCTACGAAAAAGCTGGGTTTAAAAAAAATATTAAAACTGGTTTTGTTGCTACACCAGAATCTATATGAAAAAGTCCAATTACTACGACAATATTGCACAGATATATGACCAAACACGATGGTTAACAGAACCAATTGCCGATTCCATTGCCGATTTTATTCTAGATTTAACTAGTGCTACCCCTGAAACCTCTTTTTTAGAATTAGGTGTTGGTACAGGTTTAAATGTAATTCCACTTGTTAGACGTGGTTATCCTGTAACAGGAATTGACATTTCCTCAGAAATGCTTGAACAATTCCGGCAAAAATTCAACGTCGTCCCTCCTCAATTAACGCTAATTCAGGGTGATGCTTCACAATTACCTTTTCCAGATAACAGTTTTGATGTTGTATTAACTGTTCATATGCTGCATACTGTTACTGATTTGCAAGTCTGTTTAGACCACATTGATAGAGTATTGAAACCTGGAGGATTCTATCTGAATTGCCAATGGATTACTCCCCCAGCTAGACGAGAATTTGAAGGTTATTTTCAAGATATATTATCTAAACATGAAGAAATAAAGCCAAATAAAAATCTAGAGAAACCGAAGATAGATGTTGAAGCATATTTACAACAAAAAGGATATGTCTCAAATTATTTGGTAGCTCAAGAATGGACTGTTAATAATACAGTTGAAGAGTTACTAAGTTTTTTGCAAGCGCGAGCATACGGTTTATGTTGGCGAGTTTCCGAGGAAATATTTGCTCAAGCTATCAATGAATTTCAAGAATTTTGTATCAATAATTATGGCTCTTTAAAAACTATCCTTTCCTCTGAAGCTAAGTTTGAAATCTGGGCTTATAGAGCAATTTGATACTTTGTATTTCTAGAAAATCATGTAACCTAACAAAATCTGCAAAAATAGGAGAAATAAAACATGACAAACATTGCCTTAATTGTAGGTGCTGGTAGTGGACTTAGTGCATCTTTAGCACGGTTGTTAGCAAAAGAAGGTTTCACTGTCGCTTTAGCCGCACGTCAAATTGATAAACTCAGTGCTTTATCTGATGAGATTGGAGCCGTGAGTTTTGCTGCTGATGCCTCTAAACCAGATGAGGTAGAACAGCTATTTCAAAATGTTGAACAAAAATTAGGAGTGCCAACGGTAGTTATATATAATCCCAGTTGGCGAGTTCGCGGTTCCCTCGTCGAACTTGATCCCGCCGATGTTGCTAAAACGCTAGAAATTACAGCTTATGGCGGTTTTTTGGTAGCACAAGCAGCTGCCAAACGCCAGTTAGCTGTGGGCGGAGGAGCAATTTTCTTTACAGGTGCTTCTGCGAGTGTTAAAGGTTATGCGCGTTCTGCGCCGTTTGCGATGGGTAAATTTGCTTTGCGGGGTTTGGCACAGAGTATTGCGCGTGAACTTGCACCGCAAAATATCCATGTGGCGCATTTTGTGATTGATGGAGCAATTCGTTCTGCTACCCGTACAGAGCCAGAAGATAAACCAGATAGCTTACTTGATCCCGATGCGATCGCCCAAACTTATCTTAATATTCTCCGTCAACCCCGCAATGCTTGGACATGGGAAGTAGAATTGCGTCCTTGGGTAGAAACATTTTGATGAATGAATAACAGTCAGTTGTTGTGCATACAAACTGCACAACTGTGACCCGTCCTATGTTATGGCTTGCCATAACGTATAAATCCCCGTATATCCAATATACATACTGAGCTTTTATAAGAACTTCATCTTTATATTGAAAAATTGTTCAATAAGTACACTGAAAATTGCCTAAATTATGGTGTTTTCGTGTCTTGGTATTTCCTAATAAAATTATATATTGCTTATTTTTTCATACTCAGGACTTACGCAAAAATAACGTAACTCTGTCATTACGAGCGATAGCGAAGTAATCTCCCCTGACGCTGGGACTGCTTGCCTACACTTCGTTCCGGTCGCTATGACATTATCGACGTTGCGTAAGTCCTAATACTTTCAATTCTTTATTAAATTTTTATCAATATTGTGTAATAAACTAGAAAAATGTCAATAAAAAACTTAACATTCAAAAATAATTTTTGGCTTAAAAGAGTAAAACTACTTAGAGCAACTATATACACTTATACACCAAGCGGGTGTTTGTAACGTATAACAGAGACACTGGCAAGAGTTGATTAACAAAGCATAAATCTTCCTGTTATTGGATTTGCTTGCAATGCTTTGGTAGAGTTAAGTATTGAGGCAGTTAAAAATGACTCAACAATATTTAAGAAGTAATTTTGTTTGGCGAACCACTGCTGGGATAGGAATAGAAACAATAGCAATCCTGATATTAATCTGTTTGAGGCAATTGCTATTAGGAAATATGGAAATTAACGAGGTAGACTTATTACCTTTAGCCAGACAGTATGTTGAGCCAAATTGGATACCTGGTGATTGGTATCTTAACCAACCAGTCAGCTATAGAGAATTATTTCAAACTTTATTTGGTAGGTTAATTGTAAGTTGGGGTTTTCTAGCAAGTTCCATCGCAGGAAGGTTGTTTTGCTATAGCTTAATGGCGTGGGGACTAGTACTTATAGGACGAAGGCTAGGTCTGCATCCAGTAATGCTGATGTGTGCAGTGAGTATGTTTTTACTGAGACAAAATATTGCAGCTGGAGCAACATTAATAGTACCAGGAATCGAAAGTAAAACTGTTGCTTATGCTTTAGTATTTTTGGCTATAGCACTAATGCTCAGGCAACGTTATCAACTGATGGCTTTGCTATTAGGTCTGGCAACTTCATTTCATGTTTTGGTAGGTGCATATACTACTTTATTTACACTGGCGTGGCTAATAGTTAGACGAAAAAGCCGTTTCCCCAATCTCCGCAAATTTGGATTAATAGCTTTGCTCTATTTTGCCACAGGTATATTTGGAGTTAAAGCCGTAATTCAACAATTGTCTACGCCAACGCCTACAAATCCCATCTCTCCCTCTTACATATATGTATTTCTTCGCTTACCTCATCATCTTAATCCCTTATCTTGGTCTCCAAAGTGGTTGCTAATTGCTGCATTTTTCTTGGTGCTACTTATAGGAAGTAGCACTGTTCTATTTTTCAATCGATCATCTGATCAGTTATCTCAACAGGATGAAGCTCGTATTGGACTATTTGAATTTACATTAATTAGTTTAGTTCCTAATGTAATCGGACTAATCATAGCTCCATTCGATACTCAAGGCAGTTTACTGCAATATTACCTTTTCCGAATAGGTGATGTAATGTTGCCCCTCAACGCTTGGCTACTATTTGCCTGTGCGGTACAACAAATTTTTTCAAATGCAAAAAAACAACAAATACTATTCCTCATTTGTACTTTGATAGTAAGTACATTTGTGATTACTTCATTTCATGACTTTCAGAAAAATTTTCAGTCTCGTCTTACCTTTCCCAATGAAGCACAAAAAGTAGATCCTCAATGGAAAAATATGTGTGATTGGATACGAAATAATACACCTAAAGATGCTGTATTTGTGTCTCCACCTGTTGAGTTTGTTAACTTCAGTTGGTTAAGTGAAAGACCCACCATTGCTAAATATAAGCTTTTGGCTCAAACTAAAGCTGGCATTTTAGAATGGTATGAACGTTTACGAGATTTGAGTGGTGATTTGAATAGAGTTAATTCATTAAATAGCTTTCAGCCACAACTCCTCACTGATGGCTACAACAGCTTGACAACTGCTCAAGCTAAGATACTTATGGCAAGGTATAAAGCTTCTTATTTGGTAACTCGGATTCAACATCGCCTCAATTTACCAGTTGTCTACCGCAACCAGTTATATGTTCTCTACAAAGAATGAGTTGGGGACTTATAACTAAAAAATATCCAATCATTAGAGATAGCCAATGAAGCAATGCTGTTTTGCAAGTTCCCCCAGGAGCAAGCTTATTGTCACATCAATTCTATGATTGCAACAACAATCTGTTTGTTTGCGTCTGATCAGGTAGATACCTTAAATTCACAATCATGAGCTTACGCAAATTTTCTTTAAAAATCAATGACATCAAGCAATATCACACAGTATTGCTATCAAGTTTAGTATTTATTGCTATGACTGCTTGTAGTGGAGCTAGTGTTCAAGCAAGTGTGTCTAACTCTCAATTGCGAATCTTAAATGAAACTCAAAACTACAAAAATACTGAAGTATTTTTACAACCATTGTCTTCATCTTCTAAATCTGTAAAAACGCAAGATATCCAAAAACAAGCTGTACAGCTAATTCGCCACTACTATAGTGCCATTAACCGCCACGACTATAAAAGTGCTTATGCAGACTGGTCAAATAATGGTGCGGCTAGTCAACAATCTTTTGAAGAATTTAGCCAAGGTTTTAAAAATACACTTGCAGTGAAAGTTAATATTGGCAAACCCGGAGAAATAAATGGAGCAGCAGGCTCATCTTATATAGAAATTCCTGTGACAATTATAGCAAAAACTATTAATGGAAAAACTCAGAATTTTAGAGGTACTTATGTTTTAAAACGTGTTAATGATGTTACTGGTTCAACTCCCACACAAAGAATGTGGCATATTTACTCGGCAAAAATTACTCAGGTTAATCAATAATCAAATGCTATTAATATCCTAAATCTCGCCTCAATAGACAATCTTTGTGTGTAAGGCAAGTTTAATTATGGGGTTGCAACGGTACTATCGATAAAACCTGATAACCTTCACCTTGAGGCATACATTGGCCATCAGCATTTAAAGGACAAGCAGTTTCAGTTAGGTTTGGACGAGTACCTTCAGTATATACTGCGGTGATTTTAACTTGCTGATTTTGGAGCGATCGCAATTTAGCCTGAGAAACTTGAGCAGAGGGACGTAAAACTAATTGATTCTGGTTGGGAGTGTTGGTTATTAGGAAAAATTCTTCTCCTTGATAAGCTCTAACTGACATCACAGGCGGAATTTTTTCATAAATTAATTTACCTTGCCAGGTAGATATTTTAGATTGATTGACATCGCTATTTGATTGTTGCCACAATCCCCAATGTTGGTTTTTAGCATTGGCCTCTGCAATAAAATATTGGGTTCGGTTTTCAGCGCAGTCTTGAATTGTATCTCGGTCAACGACAGCGTTACCTGACTCTACTAAAAGCAAATTGATGGAGCGATTATTTACATAAACTTCTGCGGCTGTTTCTTCATTTTCTAGTTGTTGTGTATTTCTAATCACAACAGGAGTCAGAGGTGGTAACAGCTGTGTTAGCTGTTGGGTTGCTGCTTGCTCGCTGTTGTCAGTCGTCTTTGGTACATTAATACAAGCTAATTTGACTGTTGTTGTTTGCCCAGCCTCATCTTTAACCTGAATTGTCTGTCCATCTACAATCCCAATCACCGTACCTAGCACTAAAATTAACTCCAGCAAATTCATAAATTATTGTGTATTTGTTTATGCCTAAATGCCTAATTTTATTTCAGTAATTAGACTGGTACTGTGATTATCCTCACAACTTTAAGTTTGATTAATAAAGCAACTTTCGCGGCGGTGTTGCAACTAGCACAGAAATTATCAAGGAACTAAAACTAACAGCGTAGGAGAACCCGCGTAGGCGGTGAGGGGATCGCCGTCTTGGCGGTTCCCGTCGTTAGCGCAGCGTAAAGCCTGATGGCATAGCTTCGCTTAGAGCGACGTACTCCTTCGGAGAAGCAAGCTACGCGTAGCGTCTCCCTTTGGGAGAAGGAGCGTCAGGGGTTTTGTCTGTATAGCCGAGCCAGTGCGTTGGGCGGGCAATGCCCGACTTGAAGCAACTGGCGTGCGACTTCAGTCGCCCTCGTGCAAGATATGTGTTAAGTGCATTTCCCCTTTATGTACAAAATTAAATTCTCGTATTTTTTCTGCTAACAAATGGTACAATTATACTACTCATGCAGAATTCAATGCTCGGTTCAGTCAGGCGAAGGCTGCCAGTAGTGTTACAGCTACTGTGCAATGCCATCGCTTGGCTTTTATGCTAAAGGTAGCAGACAATAGAACACTTATAGGAAAGTGCGGAGTATAAACCTAGTATCTTTAGGATGAATGGAAAAGAAAACGCTTGTTTGGGCAGGGTTTAGGGTGTGGGGTGTAGGGAAAAATCAAGAAAACTTCTTGTTCACTACACCCAAAAGAGTCACACTTTGCACCCAACAGCCTTATATATCATGAGTTTGCCGTTAACTTAGAACTATTCATCTTTAAGACTTTGAGCAATCAACATTTTCCTAACCTAAGTGACTACGGCTATAGATTATTGATTCATAATTACAAATTATTTTGATTAGGAGGAAGTAATGAATAGCTGCATTTTAATGGCAGATATTATTCAAGAACCGCAATTAAGGTATACAGCCGATAATCTAGCGGTAACAGAAATGCTAGTACAGTTTTCTCATTCCCAGCGACCAGAAGATGCGCCAGCCACATTAAAAGTTGTAAGTTGGGGAAATTTAGCTACAGAAGTGCAGCAAAATTATCATCAAGGCGATCGCGTCATCATTGAAGGCCGCTTAGGGATGGTAACATTTGAGCGTCGCCCCGAAGGCTTTAAAGAAAAACGTGCCGAACTGACAGTACAACGCATTCATGCTGTTGGTAAAGGTTTTCAGCCGACTGCATCAGCCACAGATACTTATTCACAGCCATCTGCTGTTCAAACCTATACTCAAGCTGATGTTTCCAGTTATGAACCACCGCGCCCAACGCCCACCCCTGCCAGTGTCAGCGTTGCACCTCCAGCAAAAAATCCTGAACCAACCTACCAACCTAGCAATTTTGAGCGTAACACCTATACGCCAGTCGTAGAAGAACCAGACCCAGATGATATTCCGTTTTAATCGAAGTGATGCAAATGGGTGTCAGGGTGTAAGGGAAGAAATGAAAAACACCCTACACCCTAATACCCCTACCCCTACAAACAAAGTTTTTACCTTTTTTCTGGCAGATTTCTTGGCGGAATCTCTTCTAATGAGTCTTTTATCTTTGTTAACGAATACCAACGCTAGATTTTCTGGCTTGATATTCAGGAAATTCTATAATGGCACTTGTACCTTGAACTCCATAGCGAGTTACAGCAGACACAGCTACGTCTTCAACTTGATTATTCGTGATTAAAGTTGAATTCTGCCCAGCAGGTACAATTTCTGTTTTCCACTCATTGCCAGTTTTGGTTTGCACAACCCATAACCAAACTTGTTGTTTACCTGTAGGTTGCCATGTGAGTAAAGTTTTGCCGCCAATGGTATCTTTGACAATACTCACAGTTGGTTTTTCTGGTGGTGTTTTATCTAGCCAAGGTGATGCTGGTATTAAAGCGGGATGATGATAAACATCTTGTGGTAATAAATCAGAAATTCCGCCTCGATTTTGCATTAAAGGTTTCATACTAAAGTGGACATTACCATCTGCACCGGCATGACCTTGAGTGGCTTTAATTTGATAGATAATTTCTTTAGCAGGCCAAGCGGCATTGCTGTTTTGACCAACACGGCTAGTAAAAATTCCTGGCCAAATATGCCGACCTTGGGTGTTTTGTTCTATCCACCAATTCAATAATACAGGATAACTTTGTTGAGCTTGTTCAATTTTCCAATAAAGTTGTGGTGAAAGATAATCTACCCAACCATTCATTAACCATTTGCGAGAATCTGCATACAACTCTTCATAAGCATTAAATCCTTTATCTTTGCTTATTTGTTTAGGAAATCCAGGTTGCCAAACGCCAAACGGACTAACACCAAATTTTACCCAAGGTTTAGTGCTTTTAATATTTTGGTATAAACGCTGTATTAATGTATTGACATTTTCTCGCCGCCAATCATCTCGACTAGCTGTGCCACCTGATTGTTGATATTTGTGCCAGCTAACTTCATCAGGAAAATTAATAGTTCTATTTCTTTTATCTTTTTCTGGGTAGGGATAAAAGTAGTCATCAATGTGAACACCATCAATATCGTAGCGATTGACAACATCCATAATTACATCAACGGTGTAATCTTGAACTGCCTTTTCGCCTGGGTCTAACCAAAGATATTTGCCGTAACGTTTGACTAATTCAGGATGAGTTTTGCTGATATGATTGGCAGCAACAATTGATTTTGATTGAGGATAACGCGCACGATAAGGATTAAACCAAGCGTGTAATTCGAGTCCTCGTTTGTGGGCTTCTGTGACGGCAAAAGCCAAAGGATCATAATAAGGTGATGGTGGTTTACCCATCTGTCCAGTTAAGAATTCTGACCAAGGCTCATAACTAGATTGGTATAGGGCATCACAATCAGGACGGACTTGTAAAATCACTGCGTTGAGATTTAATTTAGCAGCACGGTCAAGTATGGCAATTAATTCTGCTTGTTGTTGATTTGTGCTGAGTCCTGGTTTAGAAGGCCAATCAATATTTGCTACACTTGCTACCCAAGCACCCCGAAATTCTCTAGTAGGTGAAGGGGGAATAACACTGACTGGCTGGGGTGCGGAGTCAGCGATTTGTAACGGGAGGAGGCAGAAGGCAGAAGGCAGAAGGCAGGAGGCAAGAATTTTGACTGCATACTGATTTTGATTCTGCTGCACTTGACTTAAAAATCCACTAAAAAAAATGTCTTTGATGTTCACAAAAATTCTGGAGGAGCGTTTAACAAATTAGACGATAACTTTATGGACAATTCCTCAACACCCTTTAAACGTCTCGCTTCCCTCGATGTGTTTCGAGGAATTGCGATCGCCTCTATGATTTTAGTGAATAATCCTGGAAGTTGGGATTATATTTATCCTCCCCTAG
This sequence comes from Nostoc sp. FACHB-110, assembly GCF_014697425.1. Lineage (GTDB taxonomy): Bacteria > Cyanobacteriota > Cyanobacteriia > Cyanobacteriales > Nostocaceae > Nostoc_B. The sequence goes on along the minus strand of NZ_JACJRU010000006.1, from coordinate 29,252 downwards.
AACATGCCGAGTGGCACGGTTGCACCCCGACTGATTTAGTATTTCCGTTCTTTTTGTTTATTGTCGGTGTGGCAATGCCCTTTTCTTTTGCCAAGTACACAAGAGAAAATCGCCCGAATGCTGCTGTTTATCCGCGCATTCTCCGGCGGGGTGTAATATTGTTTGCCCTGGGTTTGTTTCTCACCTTGTTTTCTTTTACCTTGGACTGGTTAATTAAAGGTATCCCGCCCAATTTCAGCACGATGCGAATTATGGGGGTATTACAGCGCATCAGTCTGGCTTACGTGCTAGCAGCATTGGCAGTTCTCAACCTTTCGCGCCGTTGGTTATACATAGGCGCAGCTATTATCCTCATTGGTTATTGGCTGGCGATGCAATTTATTCCAGTTCCTGGTTTTGGTGCAGGTAATCTCTCAAGCGAAGGCAACCTCGCGGGTTACATCGACCGAATTATTTTAGGCCAGCATCTTTATCGTGGAGGCCCATTTGACCCAGAAGGTTTATTTAGCACTTTACCAGCAGTTGTTACAGTTGTTTTAGGATACTTTACAGGCGATTGGTTAAGAATTCAGCCGATTAAAAGTCGCACAAGTATCAATTTAGTAATCTTTGGATTAATTGCTTTAGTTGTTGGGCAAATCTGGGGATTTATTTTTCCCATTAATAAACAATTGTGGACAAGTTCTTACGTTTTATTTACGGCTGGTTGGGCAATATTAATTCTGGCTTTATGTTATGAATTAATCGAAGTACGTAATTTTAAAAAATGGGGCTTGCCATTAGAAGTTATGGGACTTAATGCCATATTTTTATTTGTTGGTTCTGGCATATTGAGCAGAATTTTAATTAAAACTTATATTGGCAGCACCACAACTTACACTTGGATTTATGAAAACCTATTTCGTCCTTGGGCTGGGGCATTAAATGGTTCTTTATTATTTGCCTTAGTGATGGTTTTATTGTGGTGGATAATTTTATATGTCATGTACCGCCGTCGCTGGTTTTGGAAAATTTAACGGTGAATAGGGCAAAAGTCACTCTGGCAAAGCCAGAGAAGTCAAAAGGCAAAAGTTAAAAGTCAAAAATGAAGAATACTTTTGATTTTTTGTTTTTTACTTTTGCCTTACCGCTACGCAGTTAAGGTAGATATCTAAAAGAAATTTCACACTTCACACTTCATACTTCACACTTCATACTTCACACTTCACACTTCACACTTCATACTTCACACTTCATACTTCACACTTCACACTTCATACTTCATACTTCTTATAGCCAATTCCCCACCAAAACATAAGGCGCCCAATAATAAGGGTGCTTGTATAAATCCTTATATTTAGGGTCTTTTAAAAGTAAAAGTTGGGCGCGTTTGAGGGCTTCGGCTTTACTCATTTTAGGATTGGCAAACTGTTGATAAAATTCGCCCATGAGGGTGGAGGTTGCTTGGTCGTCTACATTCCATAATGTTGCTAGGGTACTCCGCGCCCCAGAACGCATTGCAAATCCGGCAATTCCTAAGCCTGCACGTTTATCGCCTGTAGCAGTTTGACAAGCGCTCAAAACTAGTAGCTCGATCGCCACTCGTTGATTTGTTTCTCTAGTTTGTAATAATGAACTTAACTCGTTAACGTTAACGCGATCGATGTTTGAGGTGTTGTTCTCGCCAGAGTCTTTCCACGTCAAAATAAATGTGTCTTCGGCTTTGGAAGCAAACTGTCCGTGGGTGGCTAGGTGAACTATGGGTGCAGCAAAGGATTCGATGGTTTTTTCTAGGGCGGATTTGGTAAATTGACGATTGAGTAATACCCGTGATGGCACTTGTTTTTGGATTTTGTCGAGTTCTTCTTTAACGCTTGGTAGTTCTTCAAAGTTGCCTAGGGCTTCTGTGATGCCAGCAGCAATAGTGCGCGGTTTTTCTCTAGCAAAAGAACGCGGTGGTAATAGGTGTAAACCAGGTGTCAGGGCAACGTTATAGCCTTTTTCAATGAGATATTGTTTGCCATCATAGAGTGCAGCCATTGGTACACTCCGCAAGGAACCATCTAAAACAAAGACTAGATTTTTGATTTTGTATTGTTGTAATTGAGGTTCAATATCTCGAATGAGCCAGTTATAAACTGTTTGTGAAAGTGCTAAGAATTCATTAGTTGAGCGGGTGACTAATTTTGCCCTTAGTTGCTCAATTGTTTTGTCTACTTGTTCTTGAGATAAGCGAATTGGTTGGGGACGAATTAATATATTCTGCTCTTTGCTATTGGGTTGATTATTTGGTAGCGAAACAATTACTTCTAGGCGATCGCGTAAAATAATTGGATAAATCACTGCGGCTGTGCGATCAATTTGATCAATCTGTACAGGTTTAGCATCTAAACAAGCTGTACGGAAAAAGTTGTCTAATTCAGCTAATTGTAGTGATTCAATGACATCTCTGGCCGTTTTGAGATTGTCTTGGTTGGGAGATTCCTGTAGCAGCAAACTTACCAATTCTCGATAGACAGGTTCAACTCCTTCTTGAAACGAAAACTGGACTTCGCGGTTAATGGCGACTAAATCACTCCGTAATAATTTGAGGTGGTTGACGGCTTTGGTGTAAGCTGCGATCGCAGCTTGTGGGTTGTGTTGAGGATTTTCTGGGGCTTTGAGAATTCGCCCTAATTGCCAATGCCAACGATAGGCAATATCACCTGCATCAAGGCCTTCTGCTAGTTGGATAGCTTGTTGCGTCAACTTTTGGGCTTCTGTCCATTGCTGAGTTTGTTCGTATATGCTACCTAATGTGCCTAAAGCATAAGCTTCTGCGCGGGTATCTTTGATAATTTTAGCTTGCTCTACGGCAGTGGCAAGATTTTGGGCAATTTCTTGCCATTTTGGATTATTCAGGGCTAATTGTGATACTTCCAGACTTTTGAGATTTAAGTTGTCAACATCGCTCACAATTTCGTTTCTGGCACAATTATTATTAGTTGTGACTCTAGATGTCTCAGTTAGCTGTTTGAAGCACATGAGATTTTGAGCAAAGTTAATTCGTGCATAAATTGTTTGGCGACTAGCGGGTGCAGTATTGAGTTGTTGCTGAATGGCTGGCCACAAACTTTGTGCTTGACTCCATTGTTTTTCGTGAATTAATAGGCGCATCTGATTCAGTTGTGCCTGAAGTTTAGTTAAAAGTGATGGTGCGATCGCGGCTTTTTGGTAATAATTTAAAGCCACATCTTGTTTATGTTGTGCTTGGGCCGTATTGCCTAAACTCAAATAAATTTCCGGGATTAATTGGGGGTATACCTGCTCGGCAATTGCTAAACTCTGCTCTAATATTTTTTGCGAACCAAGTTGGTCAATTTCTGTAACTGCTGGATTTTGTTGATTTAAATCGCCAACTAAGCGCAAGGTATTGCCTAAATTCAAAAGTCCTGTAGCTTTGAGGGGAGAGGCTGGTTGTTTTTGCAGTAATTGATTAACTTGAATTAACGTAATTTTGGCGCGGCGATAAAGTCCTAATGCTTGCAATGCTTGAGTTTGATTGAGTTGACTGCCAATTTTCCCAGCATCATCGCCAATTTTGCTGTAGGTAGCTGTTGCTTGCTGCCAACTTGTCAAGGCTGCTTGTGAATTCCCCGAGGCTAACTGCACTTGGCCTTGGGTGTTGAGTGCTTGGGCGAGTATTGCTAAATCTGTTTTATTAGCGCTACTAGCGTTTTTTAACAGTGCTAAACTATCAGCGATCGCTTGATTTGCTTTTGGTAATTGCCCAATTTGCTGATATGCCAATGCTAAATAGTTTAATGCCAAAGCTTGATTGATTTGGTTGCCTTGAGTTTGCCAGCCTTGTACTGCCTGTTGTAATACCTGAGCGGCATCCGTAAACTGTTGATTTTGATAAAGTTGAATACCTTGTTCTAAAAGTTGTTCTGGTTTTGCTGAGACTAGAGAATCAGCAACAGGCGCAGTCATATTTTGAATGGCAATTTGAGCAGAATTAGGTACTATAGCAACTGAGTAAGAAAGTTGGGATAGTGCCGCCAAAAAAATAATTGCAGACATAAGATAAGCAGCTCCTACAAGGGCTGGTGATTCAATATTGTGTTCGGTGAAAAACTGATCTCAAAGGCCGCAGGGATGGGATATTTTTTAGATGGAAATCCCTAAAATGGTTGGGTATAAACTAAGGAAAAATATAGACCTTCTTCTTGCAACGTGTTTTTGCGAGAATTTACTTCAATTAATGGTATACCCCAATCAAGGCGAGCATTGAGTCTTTCACTTTGCCACAATAAGCCTAAACCCACAGAAGCCAAACTATTAGGGTCAGGATCGGCACGATTAGAACTGTTATAGGCAGTACCATAATCAACAAATGGTGTGACTTGTAATACTCCTCCCAATTGCGGGGCGCGCAGAATGGGATAGCGCAGTTCAGCAGAAACGAAAAAGGCATTATCTGTTAACAGCAAATCTTGGCGATAGCCGCGCACAGTTTGTTGCCCACCTAAACCAAACTGTTCAAGAGGTACTAAAGCCCTATCGGCTAACTGAGCATCGGCACGGAGTAAAAATAAGGTATCGGGTGCTAATAGACGTACCCATTGGGCTTGTCCACGCCAAGAAAAGAATGTGCTATTTGGTGGTGCGCCACTGTTAGTAGCATCAAAGGCATCTATCCCAAAACTAAACTGCGATCTCGCAGCTATTACCTGCCTACTGTTGCGTTGTGTCCAATCTTGAAAAAATCGCAATACCGACAGGCGCGTTTCCCCATCAACAGATCCCGGTGAAGGAAAAGGAATGCGTTGCTTAATCAAAGGTTTTAAATAGCCGATATCACTTTCTCGGCGGTTAGCAGTGATTCCTAGTGCCAACTCTGTAGTAGGTGTTTGGATAATGGGTTGGCGAAATGTAATGGCAAAATCTTGCGATTCACCTTCAATACCCAACACATCGAAGGGTTCTTCAATCACATTACTGGTAGCGTAGTTATATTGAAACTGCACCGTACCGTTGTAAGGATTCACGGGCAACGTGTAGCTGACATCCACATCATTACTACCATCGGTATTGCCATAACCAATCGAAAGCCCATCACCCAAGCCTAATAAGTTAGCTTGATTAAGTCGAATTTGTCTTTGAAAGCTGCCAATACTCGGCACGCGGTTATTATTTAAACTCACTTGCAGGTTAAAAGTTTTAGCTTCTGCAACTCTGACATCAATCACGCTAGTTCCAGGGCGAGAACCCGCAGCTAACTCCGCCGAAATATTTTTAATCAAAGGATCAAGCTGGAGTAATTGCAGTGCTTGGAGTAATTTATTGACGTTTAGGGGTTTACCTGTGGCGACGGCGATGCGACTGCGAACATAGTCTGGCTGAAGCCGTTTTAAGCCCCTAACTTCAATACTTTCGACGCTACCTTCAATCACTTGAATTGTAACAACACTGCCCCGTGCTTTGAAGGTTTGATTAGCAGGAATAAATGCTCCAGAGGAAATGTAACCTTTTTTTGTATAAAGTTCCGTAACTTTATCACTGGCTCGCAACAATTCTGCAAAAGTAATTGGTTTGCCGATAAATTCCTGGGTGGCATTGGCTAACTCTTCACGGCTGAATACGGTGCTACCCATAACTTCAAATCGCTCGACTTGAATTGTTTGTGGGATACCACTAGGGCTAGTCGTGCCAGGAGGTGGAGTAGTTTCTGTGGGTGTTTGGAAAAGTTGTTCTGGAGGCGGTAGGGTGGGGGTTTCTGGTTGTGGTAGAGATGGTGGCGGTGTTTCTGGACGAGGTAATCTTTCTGGGGGCGGTAGGGGAGTAGTTTGAGCTTGATTTTGTGGTACTGAATAATTATTCACAGTCTGGGCTGTGACTGAATAAGGAGATAAACTCCCCAGAAACAAGGGTGTGAGAATGAGGATTAGCGATCGCTTTTGGGATTGTAGACTCAAAGAATGTTCAACGGACATGGTAGATATCAACCAAAATTTTTGTTTATTGGCTAAGGGTAGAGGCACTCAGTGAGACTCTGCCCTGTTGGAATATCCAGCTTGGAGCAGGACTTTTTCGTAATTTTTTCGCACCCGGATCTTCAAAATCACACTATTGCAGTATCTATTCAGCACCAAATATCAGTGTTTTCACTAAAAAAACACCTAAAAATCATCACAGACGAATTTCTCAACTGATTTTAACAGTATATTTGCGTAGGTAATTTTTCTTTTTAACGAAATATCATATGGGACTCATAGCAGGAGTCAGAATTCAGGAGTCTAGCGTTGAGAACTCAATTGTGTACTTCACTCACTCAAAATTTGCTCACCGCAACGCAGTGCCTCCTCAAGTCGGGAAACCCGCCCACGGCCCTGGCTCCCCTTAAAAAGGGTGACTTTGATTCTTGTTCCCCCCTTTTTTAGGGCAGGGCTGTTTCATTCCCTAAAAGTCCATAATTTACAAGCGTATCAATCAAAAAAGTCAGGTAGTTCAACAACTTAATTTCCTGATGAACCAGGCGATCACACTTAAATTTTCTGCTTGAAACAGTAATTTTTCGATTGCCGACTCACTAAAATTTTTGGCTGATACTCTTGACAAAATCCTCATCTGAGCGAATGAAACAGCCCTGCCTTTTTTAGGGGGATCGAACTCTATGCAGCTTTATCAAAAATTGGTATTACTTATTTTAATTTTAATAGGACTTACGCAAAAACCCTCTCAAATCCTCTTAACTTCGTGTCCTACCCTGCGGGAAGCCGCTATCGCGTCTATGCGCCCTTTGCGGTTCGTTTTTTCGGCATTGCTGATTAGTGGGATGTTTTTTGTTTCGCGCAAAGGCGCAAAGGCGCGAAGAATCAATATTTTATTTTTGTTAAACATCTCAATTCATCCCGCATTTATGCAACGCCGTTTTTTCATGACTTTGCGTAAGTCCTGTTTAATTATTCAGCGATCGCTTATTGATTAATATATACAGTTATTTAATGCTTTTTAAGAGTAATTATTCTCTGGAGTTAACAGCACCATAAAAATCGTGATACATGGTATTTTCTGGTGCTAAACGAATTGCAGTGTTATAGTCTTCAATGGCTTTTCTTTGTTCCCCCATATCGTTATAAGCTTGACTACGCCAAAGATAAAAGAGTGCGTTTTGGGGATGAATACCAATTGCTTTGCTGTAGTCTTCAATTGCTCCTTGTTTATCACCAAGATTTTTGCGTCGAAAATTTGCTCTTTCCCCATACAAATAAGCGTTATGAGGATTAAACCCAATGGCTTTATTGAATTCCTCGATCGCTTTTTGCGTATCCCCTTGTTTAAAATGACTATAGGCTCGTTTAATATATGTGGGAATATCTGTAGTTTCTGTGATGTAAATAGGCTGTTCTTTCGGCGATTTTTCAATTGTTGGTAATGCCGCGTTAGCAGTATTTTGGTCTAAATTATTTTGAAACAAAAGGCGTTTGCCATTTCGCATAGCAAACCAACCAAAGACTCCTGCACCAGCAATCACCAACATCCCAGATAATTGTCTCCCTAAATCAATTTGATGAGAATTTGAATTAGGCGCAACTACTTGATTCAGGCTTTCTCTGTGGGTTAATTGGGCTGAAGCTGGCTTGATTGCCCCCAGAGGCGTGAACCATGTTATTGTAATTAATGCTGTGGTGCTAAGAAGTGTTTGATTCATAATTTGTTTGATAAGGCTAAGGTGAATGTACAGCCCTTAGAGACAAGTTATAAGGAAAAATGAATCAACCTTGCTGTAAACATTGCCTCGTCAGATTAATTTTGATAATTGACTTAAATTTTTAGATGAGAAATTTTTTCTTGCTTCTAATTCTCCCAAAGTTATTCAGAGTTGACTTCTGTGTATACACCTACTGAGTATAGTGACAATAATCATCAATAAAAACATCTATTTTGTAGTAGATATCGATTTTTGGATACAATCTTTCGTTAGGTAGTGTAATTGCACTATGCTCAAATTTTACAACGTAAGATATAAATACTAAAGTAGATAAAAATGCGATCGCTTATTTCGGAAGTAGTAATCAAAGCTAGCGATCGCATTTTTAATTTTTTCCTAAATTTTTTTCAAATCTTCTAAAACTTCTTGTGCCGATTGATATCTTCGGATAAAATCATAGGCTGTCATTCTGTCTAATATTGCCGCTAACGCATCAGAACATTGCCCCATATTTCGCCACATTGGTACAGTCGTCTGCGGATCGCGTTCAATTTCTTTGGCATTTTTGCCACATAAAGCTTGAATGCCAATCATCCCTAAAGCATGAATATCGCTGTTCAGCCTTGGCTGTCCCATGAGTTGTTCTGGCGAGGCATAACCCAGTGTCCCAACAGCCACTGTCAAGTTTTCTTCTTCTGGTTGCGGTTGAATTTGTTTGACTGCGCCAAAGTCAATCAAAACTATTTTGCTATCAGCTTCTCGCCGCATCAAATTGCTGGGTTTGATATCTCGATGAATCACATGATGGCCGTGAACAAAGACTAAGACTTCTAAAACATCCTGCAAAAGCTTGATTACTGCTGCTTCTTCTAGACGCTTACCTGTATGTAGTTCATCCTGCAAACAATGTCCAGCAATAAATTCTTGTACCAGATAAAATTGCTGACTTTCTTCAAAATAAGCCAATAATTGAGGAATTCGATTGTGAGTTCCTAAAATTTCTAAGATTTCCGCTTCTGTTTTAAATAAGCGTCTAGCAACTTCTAAAAATCTCGGATCGCTTTTGGCTGGTTGCAGATGCTTGACAACGCATTTTGGCGCACCCGGACGCAGCGTATCTTCAGCTAAATAAGTGTAACTAAAACCCCCCGCACCCAGGATTTGCGTCACTTTATAGCGATTATTCAGCACTTTGCCGCTTTGGGGCATACTGTCAACAAGATCGCGGTCTTCGTAAGTTGTTGGGCCACCTTCTCGCAGCAGAGATTGTAATAGGGAAATCGTTTTTTCTTGCTCTTGAATTTTAGCGGCGATTTCATTGCCTTGTTGTTTGTTCCGGTATGCCGTGTAGACTACTACGCTACCTGCGGCGGCAATGAGTCCTATTGTCGGTGGTGCTAATGGAATCCATCCAGAATGAGTGAAGATAAAAAAGCCACTGCCTAACAAAACGACGATAGACGCGCCACTTGCTAATCCTAAGCGTAGTGGATGCTGAATGTGTGATGCGATCGCAGCACCTAATAAAGTCCAAGCCCCAATCCACAGAATTTCACCCCATTCTGGTAAGTACCAAAATATCGGGCGCTCGTCTAAAACTGCGCTGATAATTTCACTGACTATTTGAGCATGAATCACAATCCCTGCCATTTTGCCAGAGTTATCTTGCCTGCCATCACTGTAGGGAGTATTGCGAATATCTTGTTTGCTGGGTGCTGTTGCCCCAATTAAAATGATTTTGCCTTTAATCAAAGCCGGATCAACTTTATTGTTGAGCAGATCGACAAAACTCACCTGTTTGGCAACATTATCCAACGAACGGTAGTTCAGCAAGATTTGAAAACCGCCATTATCTGCATTAAAATAACCGCCAGAGTTTTGTTCCAAGCGGTGAAAGACTGTTTTACCCAGTTGTAATGAGTCGCCTGTGGGTGAAAGTTGCGGTTGGATGTTGGCAGTTTCGCCTAAATATTGTAGTGCCGTTAACACAGCAACAGAGTATTGACTTTGACAAGGTGATTTAGATTCTGGGTTGGCAAATAACAAAGCACGACGAATCACCCCGTCGGGATCTTCTGGTAAATCTGCAAAGCCGATGCTGGTTGCTTCTAATCCTTGGGGTGGTGGTGCTGTAGCACTACAAATGGCAATTGTTTTATTACTAGTTTGCAGGTGCTTCAATAATTTGGTGTGACCAGGTTCTACAGGTATGTCCCGAAAAAAGTCTAAAGCAATGACACGAGCTTGGTTAGTTTCTAATTTCTTCAACAGCTGGTTGAGTACTTCTCCTGATGGCGATGATTGTTTGAGTTCTTGGATATCTTCTTCTGTAAATCCCACAATCAGCAAGCGCGGATCAGGAGGTAGTTCGGCACGCTTTTGGATCATCTGGTCAAAAACTTTGAGTTCAAAAGATTCTAATAGCCCTAGCCTTTGAACTCCAGCCAAAATTAGTGTAACTAGCACACTAGAAACAAACATTGGCTGTATAAAGAACTTTTTCACCCCTGCAAGCATAGTGTTAGGAAGGTTGAATTTGATGGTGTGTCTGTTGGTTTCCTAATTGGGCAACCACGAAAAAAGATAAATGCAGCTTTAAACCTTTTTTCTCTAGCCCTTTTCAGATTGGATTTGTGATTAGCAATTTTAGATTTGTCATCAACCAATCCAAAATCTAAAATTCTTTTAGCTCCTAGTTTATCCCCACTATAAAATATTTACGTCTTTTTACTGTTCTACTTATAGTAATTTAAATTATTGCTGCACAAACTTAAGTATATTGAAGTAGAGAGAACAAACTTTAGTTCCCCCTACTAAGGTTGACTACTTAACTAATGCGATCGCACCGCAAGCCAGACGACCGCCACCAGCTTCGTCAGCTGTCCCGCCAGCCTTCTTTTGATCGGTTAGTTTATGGATAATAACTGCACTACCATCATTATCAAATAAACTCAGTGGCCCTTCCTTCAGGCTGACACTGCTAATAAATGCTTCTAAACGACCTTGACCAAGGGGATTAATTTTAATATTTGGTAAATCACCTAAATGATAAGGATGATTTTTTTCTACCGGAGTCGATGAGCCGAAGGGGCCAGGATCAAAATGTCCACCAGCAGAAGTAAAAGGCTTTTCTGTACCTGCTTGACAACTGCCTTTTTCATGGATGTGAACCCCATGAAGTCCCGGAGTCAAGATTTTGGGGTCGCCGTTCAGTTCCACAGCCATCCAAACAAACCCATTTTCAGTTTGGGTAGCTTTCAAAGTGCCTTGAATACTAGGGCCACTAATTGGGGCTTGGGCTTTAAGTTCTGCACCAGAACTGTGGACTGGAGAACTGCAAGCTGTCAGTAGCAATAAAAATGCCATCAAAATGTAAGAAATAAATTTCATATCTGACACTCAACAATTAATTAAAGCCTTGTTTGCTATTCAACATAATTGCAGACTGCACCATGACAGTGAATAGCCACAAATTTAGTTACATACCAGAGTGGTGAATCATGAGCGAACGTTTACATAAATGGATACAACAGTTTCAAGAGTGGATTGTTTTTGCTTTCATCTTTGTGATTTCGATAGTGATAATTCGGGTTTTAGAAGATAAACCTCCTTTTAAAACTATTGTTCAAGCATTAACAAGTTCAGAATTTATTGGCACTCTCCAAGATTTAAGTATTTTGGCAGCAGTGATTTTATACTTCCGCGAAACACCTGCGCGTAAAAAACAAGCACAATATGAAGCATGGCGCGTGATTAACTCTGCTTATGGTCAACGAGCCAGTGGCGGGAGAATTCAAGCCTTGCAAGACTTAAACAACGAAGGTGTGAGTCTGGCGGGACTAACAGCCGATAAAGCCTACTTAGCTGGAATTAATTTAAAACGATCTGACCTCAGAGATGCTAATCTCCAAGGGACTAACTTGAAGAATGCCTGTTTAGAAGAAATCGATTTACGGAATGCCAATCTGCAAGGTGCAGATTTGAGATATGCCAACCTCCAAAGTGCAAATTTAAGAAATGCCCATTTAGAAGGACAAACCACTAACCTCAGCTATAGCAATTTTCAAGATGCTTACTTGAGTCATGCCAATTTGCAATCAGCTTACCTGTGGAGTGCAAATCTTCAAGGTGCTGATTTGAGTTATGCCAATCTTCAAGAAGCGGATCTCAGCTATGCCAATCTTCAAGGAGCTAACCTCAAATATGCCAATTTACAAGGTGCTGATCTCAGCCCCACTAATCTTGATCAAGCTAACTTTCAAGCTGCCGACTTGTACAATGCAGACCTAAGAGAGGCACAAAATTTGCAACTAGAGCAAATAAAGCTTGCGAAAAATTGGGAATATGCCAGATATGACGAGGCTTTGCGGATGCAGTTGGGTTTGCCGAAGTTTATGCCAGAGACAGAAACTCCTGCTCCAGAAAATATCTCCAGAACCGAGAATTAAGCATCAACTACTACCCTACCTACAGGATAAGTAACACAAGTGAGAACGTAACCTTCTTTAATTTCGCTTTCTTCTAGTGCTTCAGGATCATAACCTTCCATTTTGACATTTCCTTCTAGTTTGCGCTTTTTACAAGTTCCGCAAACACCAGAACGGCAGCTGCTCCGAATTTTGACTCCTTCTTGTTCAGCCAGAGACAGGATGCTTTCTTCCCCATCACTAAAGACTTCTTTCCCAGATTTGGAGAAGACGACAACTGTTTGGCTAGTAGATGCCGCATTGCTATTAGCTGGGTTTGGTATGGCGACTCCTGGGTTAGTAGCGACACGGGCAACTGCGTCTTGGATGGGCGATTCTGCGGGGATTTTCCCTAACATCCCGCGCAAACCTAAATTGCCGGAGTTGCTAGCAGCAACTTCAACTTGCACGGGGGCAGTAACTACAGGTGTTTTTTTCTTTTTGCGGGGAGGGCCAAAGCTTTCTTCGTAGTAGTTCTGCATGGGGAAGCCAATACTTTCTAGCATCTCATTGACTGATTCCATAAATGGGTTCGGCCCACATACATAAACTGTACGTTCTTGATAGTCTGGGGCAATCATTTTTAACATTGTGGCATCAAGTCTGCCAGTAAAACTCATCCAACTTTGGCCTGGTTCGCGGCGGGTAACGCTAACTGCTAGATGAAATTTTGGGTTTTGGGCTGCCATCCACTCTAGTTCTTGACGGTAAATAATATCGCGGGGGCTGCGAGCGCAGTGGAAAAACACGATATCCACATCGGAGGCGGTATCGTATAACCAGCGAGACATGGACATCATAGGTGTGATGCCACTGCCAGCAGAAATTAGCAAGAGCTTGGCACAGGGATTGGCAAAGCAAGTAAACTTACCCAATGGGCCACTTAGCTTGATTTTGCTGCCAACTTTCACATTGTCATGTAACCAGTTAGAAACTAGCCCTGGTGGCACATCTGCATCTGAGTTAGGCGGTGCAGGAACTCGTTTGACGGTAATTTCTAAGGTGTGGGGACGAGAAGGAGTGGATGAGATGGAGTAGGAACGCGACACCTGTTCGCCGTTAATTTCTAGGTCGAGGGTGGCGAATTGACCAGGCTTGTAGGTAAACAGTACGGGTGGCTCGGTGACGAAGCGAAAGGTTTTAACGTCGTGGGTTTCATCAATGATTTGAACGCATTGGACGCTTACATCTCCTTTTGTCCAGCGTTCTAGTTGGGTGGGGTCTACGGTGGCTACCGGCATATATTCTTGAGGCTCGGTGGTAGCAACAACGGGGAGGGCTGGTGGAGATTGTACAGGTTGAACAGGAGCGATCGCTACTTCTGGTTGGATTCCTTGACCGTTGCCTGTCGTCACCACGTTAGTTGTATTGATATTAATTTTCAAATCTATCTTAGTTGGTTCATCGGCTGTAACTATGCCAATAATCATTAAGAAAAACCGCCCAATCTGAATCATATCTCCGATTTTCAAAGCATAATCTTGATTGATTGGGATATGTTCAGCATTCAAGCGAGAACCAGCACGACTAGCTAAATCTGTGTAATAAAAATTACCATTCTTTAAAGAAATTTTGCCATGCATCCGACTGACTTCGGCACTATCTAAAACTACATTACAGTTTGGATAACGCCCAATGAGACACTCATGATTGAGCATCATATCTAGATTCAGGTCTAATTCTTTCAGTTCGTTTGGATGCTGGGGATCAATGATTCTGAGTTTAAGCATATTAATTACCGAATATGTAAATTTATGTTGGTTTTGCTAATAGAAATGTGGGTGAAATTGTTTACATTTTATGTTGTAATCACTACCATAAACTCAACACAGTCATAAAAATTTCTGAATATAGTTTTGTATAAATAAATACAGTTTTTGGTTAAAGTTTTGTATGTCAAAGTGACGCAGCAGTTCAAGAAGAAGGGTGTGGGGTGTTGGGGGTAGGGTTTAGTGTGAAGACGTGATTGGGAAAGATCAAGGGTAAAGTATGAAGACTAAAAGGAATTCTCAGACTTCATACTTCATACTTCATACTTCACACTTCAGACTTCACACTTTCTACTTAGATTTGCGTTACAGAACAAGCTTGTCCTAAGCTTTCTTGCAAGCGATTACTTAAGAGTTCTAAAAGATTTCTGGCTAGTGATGGGTCTTTTGCTAATACTGCCTCAAAATTCTCAGCATTAATTCTTATGGTCTTAGTCCTGGTTCCAGAGGCAACAATGGTTGCAGCATAATTGGTATGAGTCAATACTTCCAATTCCCCAATCGTTTGACCGGGTAAGATGTCTCCAGAGAAATCTTGATTACCCATGCTTTGGCGCACCTTAGCTTCGCCATCGATTAAGACGATTAAATCATGAGCAAACGTACCCATACGACAAATTTCTTCTTCGGGATGGTAAACTCGCACATGACTATTTTTGGCTAACTCAATTAAGACGTTGGCTTTCAAACCTAAGAAGAAACTGCTCTTATACAGCCACAAAAGCTTTTCTAAGGTTCCTAAGGCTTCAGCAATAGTATCTCCTTGTTGTGGTTGCAATTCCCACTGCACCAAAATCACCAAGTCATCGCCACTGCTAAATCGAACAATGTCACCTTGTTTGAGTCGTTGTTGTTGGTCGTGAATTTGTTCCTTGCCAATCCGCAAACCATTGCTGCTACCTAAATCTTTGACGCTTACGCCTTGTTCATCTAGATAGAAGATGGCGTGTTGGCGGGAGACGCGATTATCGGAAATCATAATATCGTTGCCGGCTTCGCGTCCGACACGAATTGTTGGTTGCTGAAATACTCGTCGTTCCACGCGCCCCATGATTCTGATTTGGGCAATCATGGTTGGGACTGTGCTGCGGGTGTATTGTTGTCCTTGACCGAGGATGCGTTCGGCTGTTTCTTGCACCAGTGGGTCTTTGACAGATTTATTATCCAATAACTGACGCGCTTGCTGGAAGCCTAAGCCTGGATTAATTTGCTGTAAAGCATACAGGCTAGCTGCTTGCACTAGAGGATCGATATCTTGTAACAGTTGCATTAAGACATCAACAATCACCTCAGAACGCATTGCTGGTTCGGGAATTTGGGTGGGTGCGACTAAAGAACTCCAATTTGTGGCCTGTTGAACATCAAACTTGGTATCTGTATCAGGATTTAAGTTTGTGGATGTAGGATTTGACTGAGTTACTAGGTCTTTACCTTGCCGTAGGGAATTGATGACTCTCATTCCCAGACGCGACATCCATTTTGTTTGTTCATCGTGCGATCGCAAAATGTCTACGAGGATGTGGGCTGCTAGTACGCCTGTGGAACGGGCAATATCGATCGCTTCGGTAGTATCACCTAAAATTTCTAAGATGCTGAGTAGCTGGGTGGCGATTAGTTTTTGCTTTTCTTGCACTGCTTGTCTTAACAAGACATACACAGGTGCTTGCGGATTAGACACTAAGTTTTGTAGTGCTTGATAACGCACTGCTAAGTCTTGTAACTGTGACAAGAGCATCTCTGCTGTTCGCAGTAAAGCCCCGTCTTGGTTAAACATTTCCGCTAAAACTTGTTCTTGTTCATCAGCGGTGATGGCATATTCTTGTCGCAGGGCCATAATTTGTTTTTGTTTGCGCTCAAAGGCATCTTGTAGTGGTGTACCGACTTCTACTAGTTCTTGGATGAGTAACTCTAAGGCGCGGCGATAACCATCAATCCGCAGTTGATTTTCGCGGCTGAGTTGTTTTTGCGGGTCGAGCAAAGAGGGATCTTCAACACCCAGTTCGGCCAAAACAGAATAATGTTCTTCGTCACTGACGTTCAATTCTTTGCGAACATCTTTTAGCACTTCTAAGCTGTCGGCAGATTGGACGTTACCTTCTTCTAAGGATTCTTGCAATACTCCTTTATAGACACGGAGTCTGTCAGCCCGGCTAAAACCAGGGAGAACTTTCGCTAGTACATACACTTCGTTGGGAAGTAAGTCCTGGAGAGATCGCCCTTCGAGGAATTTGCTCCAGTCTACGGCTAACTTGTTCAATTGACGGCGCAAGCTACTAGCCAAGCTCTCGCGGGAATAGTTTTCTTTGCTGCGCGCTAAACTTCTATGCAGCCATAAACTGCTGACTAATACTACAAAGGCATTGAGGATGAGAATCCCCCAAGTCGGAAACAAGCTGATGTTGGGACGACCCCCAAACATGAAAAAGACGTTGAAGGAGATAAACGTACACAAGACAAAGCAAGTGTGCAGAATATCTTCATCACTAACTGATCTATTTTTCCGTTTCAAAAAGGCGCGATAGGCTTTTTCTAAGCTCAGACATATAAAGTAACTAGCTGCTGCACACACAGCAATAGTTAGCGGAGCGGCAATAATTTTCGGAATGGGAATGGCTTGGTCAAAGATATAAAAACCCGGATGGAATAGGGTGCTTAATTGCCCTGCTTCATGTGTCCAAGAGCCAGAGTAGTAATAGTCCCAGTTGCCAGCATACAAGTAATAGAAAAGGTAGAAGCCAAACATCAAACCAAAGTAAGTGTAAAACACGAGCTTTTGGTCTGGTCTGGTGATTCCTTCCCAGTAAGAACGTTCTGAGTCAATATCGATACAAGGCGATTGACAGCTGACGCAAGCACTTTTTTCTTTGCCACTGGTATCAGTTGTCCGACACATCGATTGGGTGATGCTTTGGGGTGGCTTGAGGTGTGCGTCGCTACCTAACAAACCTCTAGGGCCTGTGTAAAACATCTGTACCGGAGCCATCGGACAGAAGTATTGACACCAACTTCTACCTTTAAAAAGAAAGCCAACAGTAATTGAGGAGGCAATGGTAAATAGCAAAAATAAACCCATTGCGGTGCGATCGCTATTTACAAACAAAATACGGATATTCAAACCCAGATAAAAAAGGAACATTTGCAGGTAAAGGTAGTTGCGCCCTAACCAAGATTCCTTTTCAACGCCTGCTAACTCGTAACGAATACTACCTGTGTCTGGGTTAACAACTTTGCGCTTCCGTTGAATCCCTAAAGCCCTAGGAATTTGAGAGAAGAAATACAAAGGACAAATCCGCCGCCACAATTCATGCCCAAACAACACCAAAATCATAATCCCTATAGGCAGTACCATTGCCCAGAAAATCCGCGCGCCCATCGGATAAGGCTGTTCTGGCAAACAAAGTCCTTGAACTTTCACACATTCATCAGGGTCGAGATACTTCTCCGGATGGAGATGAAACGGACTGAGTGTATTACTAGGGTCAGTTAACCAAGCTGAAACTGGATCATAAAATAAAGAAAATATTAAAGTCAGCCAGCCGATTGCTAGCAGCCACCTGACTACGTGCATCTTTTTTTCAGAAACTTGACTAATCATTTTTGTTAAGAAATTAACTAAGTAATTAGGGGATGAAATTTCAGTAGGCTGAATAAGAATTTATGGAAAAATTATCAGATGCTTAAGTATGTCTTGTTAGCTCACAGATGGACAGTTAGTGTTAGCCAAAAGTCAATGTAGCTGAACAAGCAACCTGATAGTTGAATGTTTGGATATTGGTTTGAAGATAAGTGATTATACAGGTTGATTACATTGGTTGTTGATGAATTTTTGTTGGCGATCGGAACTCCACTAACCCGTATGATTGATGTTATCTGGTTTTGGAACGGAGAAATTCAAATTTTGTACTAATTAATATTGTTGACATTGTGAAGTTGTTAGTATATCTGCTGATTATGTCTTGTATATCAAGGTAGGAGAGGTTCGTTAATCATTGGTTCCAAATCTCCTGAACGTAACAAATCTTCCCAATCATTTTTAATTGCCAAATCATTCGGGTGAGATTTACGTAATTGGGCGACGATAGTTAAAGCATTTTCCCAAATTCCCGATAAGGCATAAATAGTTGCTTGTTCTTCGAGATTTGCGGTTGCTAACTGAGAGTTGACTGAATTATTGGGTGCTAGGCGTGCAATGTCACCTTTAATTACATAGTCGGAACTGCGCTCATGGCGATCGCAAATTAACGAAAAGTACCATTGATAGGATTGACCAACCTGCAATCCAGCGAAATTAGCGTCAGTAGGTGGTAAACTGAAGCTGACAATGCCCGGTTTACTGGGGACTGGCAAGGTTTTTTGATAGATTACCTCTTCTTGCTCATTTTGTAAGACTAATTCCATCACTGGTGCAGATGTCTGCGGCACATAGAAAAAGAACGAGGGATTTGCTTGAGTGGTTCTTAGCACATCAACCCCTGGAATGATTGCAGTTAAGCGTTTTTTACTTTGGATACAAACTTCACCAGACTCACTGCGGATCTGATCACTACGGGTAGCTGCTGGTGTGCGCTTTGTGGCGATGCCAAGATTACTCGGAATAAAAGTGATGTAGGTTTTGCGTTTTGTACTGCTCCGGCGATCGCGGCTGATATAACTACCTATATTACTAATAGCTAGAGTTGCGTAGCGATCGCCAGGTCTTTCATAAAGTGCTTGTCTAAAATAATCTAAAGCCTCGGAATAATTTCGCTGGCGGGTTGCCGTATAACCCAACTGCATATACTGATTGTAATCCAGCCGAGCTTGCAATGTTCCAGGCGGATTTGCCAACGATGCATTTAAGCTAACAGGTAATAGGGAACCAAGTATGAAGGCAACACAGAAGCATCTACTCAAGAAAACGGGTTTCATAGTCAATCCCCTTACTTACTTGGGGTCTACTGTCTTGGGCTTTACTTTATGTAATACAACATATATAAGTTTTATTCCGTAGAGCTATGCAAAATTTCATCTTGTTTTGCTCACAATAGCAGTATGTTCTGGGAAAATTGATGAATATTATCAAAAAATACAGTTAAGTTTTGCAAATATTAAACTCTGGAACTCATATTTGATTTCTGAAAAAAATCCGTACCTCCAAAAATCACTCTTTCCTACTCCCCAAGCCCCATTCTTAGGCTACCCAGATAATTTCAATCATCACACCTGATTCCTATAGCTCATTAGTAATAAACTGTGACTTTTAGCGTTCAAAGACGAAGTTAAATTTATATACATCAGTACTAACGAATGGCGGCACTTACGAGCCGTGCCGGAAATTGCCAATCTAAAATAAACTCTGGTTGCACACAAAACGCTGACATTGGTGGGTTAATGGATATTGCTACACATTCTTGATTGCTTTGGGCTGCTGGTATTTCATTAGTTATAGCTTGCTCTGGAAGAGAGTAATTAAAAGCTACTAATCCAGATGCAACAGAAGAAGCAATTAAATAAGAGTAAGATTGTATTGTCATGGTATCCTCTTCAGAGGAATAATGCTGACATACTTTTAATAGGTAGAACAAATTATAAGTATGCATATAAGTCAATGATGCGGTAGAAAAAATAATACCCAATTGGGAATTAAACCGATAAAACCATCATGACTTAATCAATACAATTTAAATTCGGAAAAATTCAGGTTTAAAATTGAGTCAAACAAAAAACTGCAATTGCAATTAATTTTTCGTTGTCATAGTACAGAGTCGTCAAACTGAATTCATGAATAACAAAATCCCTAACTTTTTCCAAATCAGGGATTTCAGCAATCTGAATTTTCACACATTTATTCTTAGAGGTTGTTTTAAAAACTTTCCTTGGCGAATATAATTCGCCCAACACTTTTAAAACATCCTCTTAGTCAACAGGTGTGAGTTTGCTAGTCATTGCCAACGAAGTGTTAACTAAGCATTCCCGTAAGTTAATTGATTGGTTGCATAACATTTTGTTCTTTAACTAAAGGTGCTTGAGCTAATTGTTGATCGAATTCTACACCTTGGCTTGTTAACAAAGATTCCCAATCTTCTTTGAATACAGTATCTTGAGGGTGAGAATAACGTAATTGAGCTAAGGTATCAAGTACATCTTGCCATATACCTGCTTCTGCGAAGATATTTAAACGCTCTTGAAGACTCGCTTTTTCTAACTTACTCATCAAAGAAGAATTCTCAATCCGCTTGATTCCTCCTTCTACTAACTTATCTAAAGAGCGGTCTTGAGTATTGCAAATAATCGAAAAGTTCCATCTATACATTTTGTCTGTTGCCAAAGTATTGTTTGGTAGGTTAATACCAACTACACCTGCACTACCATTGGGTTTGTAATTTTGCTTGTAAACTTCTTGGTCATTCTCATCTTGAATAATTAATTCTAATTCCGTAGCTTTATTCTCAGGAATATAGAAATACAATGTAGGGTTAGCCACAGTTGTTAAGGCAAGATTGGACTTAGGAACCAAAGCCGTGAGACGCTGATTTTTAGCGACACAATTCTCACCCCGAGAACCCCCGGGAACTCTTCTACCTGGTACGCCTAGGTTGGGTAATTTAATTCTAATTTGTGCTTGCGCTGGAGCTATAGAAGACAACAGCGATAGACCTAAAATTCCGGAAATTATTTTAGTTGAAAGTTGCTTTGATAAAAATTGGTTCATCCTAACTTACTCCTGGTTCGATGATTAAAACTTGAGGCTTTTTTTATTTTGAATATTTCTAGAGTCAGGATTAATTATTTCTAGTGGAGGAATTAATGGCTGTTGTGCTATTTGTGGATTTAAGCCCACACCTTGACCCGTAATCAGTCCTGTCCAAGCCGATACAATTTCTGGATTATTCGGTGTTAAATAACGTATTTGGGCTAAGGTAGCGATAGTATCGTGCCAAAGACCTGCTGCGGCATACAAGGCTACACGCTCTTGTTTAGTTACTTTTGGTAATTTTCTAGCAAGTTCTGGGTTTGGTAATATGCGTTGGATAACACCTGCAACAAATTTATTTTGAGACTGATTGGCAGGATTACAAATGACTGAAAATTTCCATTTATATTGTTGATTGACTGCTAAAGTATTAACAGGTAGACGTAAACTAATTATTCCAGATTTATTGCTAGGTTTGTATTTTTGTTTGTAAACCTCTTGTTCATTGGCATTTTGAACAGTTAATTCTAATTCTGGTGCAGAAGTTTGGGGAAGATAAAACAATAATGTGGGATCTGCCACAGTAGTTAATCCTAATTGAGATTCAGGAATTAAAGCAGTTAAGGGAAGTTGACCTTGTAAACATTGATCTGCGGTAGGAATTGTTTTTGGAATCACAACTCTCGTATCATTCTGCACTTCATCGGCTGGTCTGACTGGCGAGACTGGTGAAGGTAGTGCTGGTACAGGGCGTAATTCCGAATTTCCGCCAAAAAGTCCTGACGGTGGTTCATACACCCGTGTTCCTGCGGGTATTAATCTTTGAGGGCCATTCAGAGTTGGTGGGATAAATATGATTTCTTGTTTTGCTACGGCTGTGGTAATTGATAATATGCTAGTTAATCCAATAGTGGCGATAACTGTGAAGCTAATTGTTTGTGACTTTAAGGAAAACATTTCCTGGACTCCTATTATTTAGGCATTGTCATGAATTTGCTCGTCTCATAAATTGCTGAGTCCAGTTAGTTACCTTTGAGCGGTTGGGGAGTTTGTTGTTGAGGAATTAAAGGTTTCTGTACCAATTGTTGATCTAACTCTACTCCTGGGGCTGTTAATAAATCTTGCCAATCAATTTTCAGCTGTAAATCATTGGGATTGGCATATCGTAATTTTACTAATGTATCCAGCACATCATACCAAATTCCTGCTTCAGCATAGAGATGTAAACGCTCATGCAAGGTTGCTTGCTCTAGCTTTTTCATCAACCCAGGATTTGCAACCCGTTGCGTCTTTCCTTCAATAATGCTGTCTAAAGAACGGTCTTGAGAATCACAAATAATTGCTAATGTCCATTGATATTTTTTACCTACACTTATAGTATTCGGCGGCAAAGATAAGCCGACTATTCCTGCTTGAGTACTTGGTTTATAGCTCTGCTGGTAAACAATTTGTGCATTTTCATCTTGAATAATTAGCTCTATTTCTGAAGCAGGAGTTTGAGGAATAAATAAATATAAGGTTGGGTTGTCTAGGGTAGTTAAGCCAATATTTGATTTGGGCAGTAAAGCTTTTAAAGGCTGATTTTTTGGTACACAACTAAGCCCGCGAGAAGCTCCTCCTCTCAACCTTCCAAGCGGTGCTTCAATATTTGGTATTTGCGGCAGAATAAATCTCAGTCTTGTGCCAGATTGGATAGTTCTATTTGGCCTACCTATAGTCTCTGGTGGAGGTTCATTTGTTACTTGTGCTAATGCTATTTTATCAGGCAATAGAAAAGTGAACCCAAAAGTTGTTGTCAAGATGAATAGCCAAAACTTTTGTGTTATCGCGCCAATCATTTAGTATGCTCCTGCTATTCAGGAATTCTCAGGAATTGTTTAATTAAAGTCCAGCAAACCACTCATACCCTTGGTCAACCCAATAACCTTTTCTACTATTGAGATTACTAGCTAATGTGATGCGAGTTACCCATTTAGATTGTTTATATCCGAGCTTGATTGGAGAAGCCAGTCGCAATGGCGCACCGTTATCGACTGACAAGGGTTGACCATTTTTTTGATAAGCTAGCAGGGTTTGAGGATGCAGGACAGAGGCTATATCCCAGCTTTCGTAGTAATTATCCGCAGACTGAAAGTAGGCGTAGCGTGCTTGAGATTTTGGTTGTGCTAGATTCAGCAAATCTCGTAAGCGGACACCTCCCCACTGAACTATCGCCGCCCAGCCTTCAACACACACATGACGAATTACCATTGAAGTTAGGGGTAATTTGTAGATGTCTGTCATACTCAGCTGTATTGGCTGATTAACTTCACCGTCTATTGTGAGGCGAAAAGCTACAGGATCGATTTCAGGAGTTAGGTCATAGGTGTTTACTAACAGTGCTTTTGGTTGAATGGCACTGAGAGGAAATTCTGGTATGGGTGTTTGCGGTTTGAGTAATAATTCGCCGACTTTGAGGTTGAGTGGCTCAGTAATAGTACCGACTGTTTCAGAAAATAAGCTAGTACCACAACTGGTTAATAGCAAACCTAGGCTAGACATTCCCGATAGTTGCAATAGTCTGCGCCGGCTAATTTGTTGGCGGGGTGTTGCAAATTCTTCCATACTACCTCTAAGTAAACATTGATTTAATCAAGCGATAGCCACCGACTTTTTGAGATAGTAGAAAATGCGCGATCGCAAATAATACAACTATCGGTACAGTAATAAAATGCACTGTTCTTAAGGTTTGCCAACTGCCAAATAAACCAGATAACCAGTACAGTTGTGCAGGTTTATACATAGCTAATCCGCTAGCGATCGCTAGCACTAAAATCGGCACAATTGCTGTATAAATTAACCTATGCCAAGCATAGTTTTTCCGTTTCAGATTTTGTCCTTTTTGTAAAACTTGAATGTCGCTTTGGGAGATAAACCGCTTTTGCCATCTTCGAGTTAGTAATATATATGTGCCATAAGCTAATAAATTTAATGAAAAAACCCACATAGCTGCAAAATGCCAGCTACGTCCACCTGCTAACCATCCCCCTAATAAGAAGATGCTAGGAAAGTGCCAACCGCCACGTCCACCAAATACAGGATTCGCATTATAAATTTGCAAGCCACTAAATATCATCAATAATAAACTGATGATATTGACAGCATGAAATATTTTAGCTGGCAATTCTTGTTTCG
This sequence comes from Nostoc sp. FACHB-110, assembly GCF_014697425.1. Taxonomy (GTDB): domain Bacteria; phylum Cyanobacteriota; class Cyanobacteriia; order Cyanobacteriales; family Nostocaceae; genus Nostoc_B. Next base: position 5,498 of record NZ_JACJRU010000006.1, on the reverse strand, counting down.
GACCTGGGGAACCCTTACTGCGTTTACTAGATTTAGAAGAAGTCATAAATAAATCCCTGATTTCTAAATTCTTAAACTCCTGTTAATTAGGAGCATAAATGTTTTAAAACTACAAAAATTTACATTTGGATGATTTTTTATCTACTTAATATTTATATCAGGTTTATTTCTCCACTTTATGCAGTTTTGATAAATTTGATTTTGTTGGGATGTAAGTAAGTCGGTGGGAAAAAAACTAACTATGTTACGAAAGATTAACTAAGCTAAAAGCCTGTTTACTCCTGCCTCCTGCCTCCTGCCTTATCCTGATGATAAATATTCACGACGACCTACTTAGTAACTAGTTTTTAAATATATATATCGCCTATATTTAATTGCTAAAGTTATGTTAATCTCTATAAAATTGGGAATAAATTTGTTTTAACTTATTTAAGAGGTTTATATAGCAATCCTCTGTGATTAAGCAACTAATTATGGAGCTAGGACTGCTATAGAGCAATTAAATTTTAGCAAGCAACTTTAAAACTATTGGGTTAAAGCTGCATACCCAAAAGTTGCATTAAATTGCCGACACCAAACAGCTACTGTCGGGAAGTCTGCAATTTTGATTTTGTGGGAAATTTCATAACTTTGGCTACCAGATGTTTTTTTTAAATGCCCTAAACTGACGTATTCTTTTTCTGTAATGCCGTAGATTGGCGGTTTAACTTTGCGGTAGAGAATCACTAATACGTCGGGGCCATTACTGGTGTTAAAGTCTTGATCCAATTCCAAAAAATTTTTGCTGTTTTTGGTAATAATGCGCACATTACCTTTAGTTGTGTGTTCTCCTTTAACAAAACTACCAGATTTAATCACTGTCACTGACTCAGTTGCTGTCTCAGTGGTTTGTACACTCTGAACATCTTGGCTGATAGGATTTTCGGTCGGCTGTTGCTGTGTAGCTACTGGTTGAGTGCAACCAACAATTGCTAAAGCAGTCAAACCCAAAACTAGCAATTTTCCTTGCATGGCTTCAAAAGCCTCCAATTAAACTATTTGTGTAGATTTTTTGCTGTTGTTGCCTACCAAAAGTTTTGTTCGCAGAGTCAAGATGTGGACTATGAATTACTCCACATTTAGTCCCAGGGTAATTACTTACTGCGATCGCAACATAGCATAAAGTGACAGTAAACTACACAGATACTGGGGAAAATTACGGGATATTTTAGCAATAATTTATAATTAGTTGCCAGAAAATTCACAGAGGCAACTTTGGGAAAACAGGAGCCAACCACAGCTGAATCTGCACATCCCAACCTAAAAGAATGGCGATCGCGGCAACGGCAACTAAAACACCACCAATGCGTTGTAAAATTTCACTGCGAGAACGTAAGCCTACTAAAGATTTGCTAACATAACGCCCAGCATAAGCGATCGCCAACATTGGCAAAGCCGCTCCCACACCAAAAGCCAATAACAAAGCAAACGCTCCTAAAATCTGATGTTTGGCTGCTGCCAGGATCAAGATACTGCCCAGTACAGGCCCAGCACAAGGAGTCCACAATAAACCAAGTTGAGTGCCTAACCAAAACTCTCCTGTTAAGCCTACCCCTGTGTTGCTTTTGAGTCTACCCAAGCGTAAATAACTCAGTAACCAATAACTCCATTGAGGAAAAATAGATAACAACCCCATCAGCAACAGGATAAATATCCCCAAAAATCTGATAGTGCTGGCTAGTCCAGCTAACCAACTACTAGCAATCCCTAGCAGGCTGCCAGCCGTAGCAAATCCACTGATTAAACCAGTAACTAAAGCGACAGGCCCCCATCGGTGAGTCGAAAGCGATCGCCCCACCAAAACAGGCAAAACAGGTAAAACGCAAGGAGATAGAACAGTTAAAGCCCCCGCAGCAATGGCTAATCCTGTTGATAGGGAAGTAATTTCTGACATAATTCAGTACTTAATTACCCTAAAAGCTGCTGAATCATTTGTTCGGTTTCTGTATATGCACCTTCACCTATATGGTCATAGCGGATGATACCTTGACGGTCTGCTAAAAATAAGTGTGGCCAGTATTCGTTTTGGTAAGCATTCCAAGTTTGAAATTCATTATCTATCGGCACAGCATAGTTAATTTTATGCTTCTTCAAAGCTTGTTTGACATTATTGATATCCTTTTCAAAAGCAAACTCTGGAGTATGGACACCAATTACTTTGAGTCCTTTATCAACATATTTTTGATGCCAACGAGTAATGTATGGTAAGGTGCGCTGACAGTTAATACAACCAAAAGTCCAAAATTGGAGTAGTACAACACTACCCTTGAGATCAGCAGTGTTTAAAGGAGGGGAATTTAACCATTGAGAAATACCTTTAAATTCCGGTAAGGTTTTTGCGTTTGATGGTAACGTAGTTGTGGCTTGCTCAGACGGAGTAGTAGTCATACTAGGAGTAATCACTGTTGTGGGAATGACCATTTTTTGTGAGCGCAAATTAGCCGCGAGAGCCACTCCGCCTGCGCCTATAGCACCTAATCCCAGATAGGTTAGCAGTCTACGACGCTTAATTAAACTTTTATCCATATACTAATAAGTAAGAATTTAATACTTAAGCCATTTAAGTATTGAAGGAAATTATTAAACAAAACTCTAGGCGAAAAGGGTGCGTCAATAACGCACCCATAATTATCTAAGACCAATTTTTTATAAAGCTGCATAGAATTCTATCCCTCCTAGCCCCCCTTTTTAAGGGAGGAACAAGAATCAACGTCCCTCTTTTTCAGGGGGATTTAGGGGGATCAGGATATGTGCAACTTCACATTAAATTGGTATAAGACCTAAAACTACACAGCCTAAAAATATAGCAACCTCAGATGCCATATTATGTGCAACTTGTGATTAATCTACTTGTCTCTAGAAAAGAGATTTAAGTATCCAATCCTCTGATTTTGGAGGGCAAATTCTCGAGAATAACTTAGACCAACAAGTAACAAGTCATGTTATTCTCGAAATTTTTTTAGAATGGTTGGTTACAAAGGCTTTTTTTTGAGCAATTATTCGTTAAACAATTACTTCTATAAATAAATAGAAGCTTTTACTTGTTTTATACCGCTTGATCTTGTTTAAGACAACATTATCGAATGTATCCTCAAACAAGCTATTGAGGTTTATTAGTTGCTGCTGGTTCTGTTTTTTTCATAGCGTCGCCATCTTTCTTCATAGCGTCACCATCTTTCTTCATAGCGTCGCCATTTTTCATAGCGTCACCATCTTTCTTCATAGCGTCGCCATTTTTCATAGCGTCACCATCTTTCTTCATAGCGTCGCCATTTTTCATCGCATCACCAGGAGTGGTGTTTGCTGCGGGTGCAGCTGATGGCGCATTAGGAGCAACTTGATTACTGGTGTCAGAAGGATTTGAACAAGCAGCTAAACTTCCCATCAAAGCCAGACTCGCAGCTAAACCCACCAATTTCAACTTCATCATATTTTTTAAACCTCTATGTACGCTTACTAAAAACAGAAGTAAGGAAGCATTTTGTATATCATACGGATGGGGCCAAATGTAAATGTCAAATTAATTATTTTTTCTTAATTCCTTTAGGAAAATTAATAAGTATCTACAAATTGCCTCGTCCGGCTGTTAGAGAAATGTCTATTAGTTAGTACAGTGACGTAGTAAGCGATTACGTAAAAATTTGAATTTTTGGAAAAATTTATTAAAGGTTCCGTAAAATTAAGGGCTTGCAGAAAAATGTTTAAGGATACCCAAGATTAGATGTAACAATTTATACAGTATATTCTGAATTAGGCTGTAGCTTTCATGACTTTAAAGTGACAGTCCACCAAATTTCTGGCGTTCCACTGTTGAAAGTGGGAGTTGAAAAAATTCCGATGCCTTAAATTCCGGTATCTCAAGCTCCATATAATAGTTGAAGAAGTGAAATAAAAATAAACATCAAGTAAAACTTCTGCTGCCACCTCTTCTCCAACAAACTCCAGTATCGGCAATAGATTGCAGGGTTTACCCTAAAGATATTGCCCCTACAAACTTGATTTTGGCAGACACGATTTATCGGTCTGGTTGGCATCTACGCGGTTCCATTCAATTTTTGATCATGGGAGAACACGGAAATTTATGGCCAGATTAGAAACCCGCACTGAACCAATGGTGTTGAACATGGGGCCTCACCACCCCTCAATGCACGGGGTTCTGCGGCTAATTGTCACTTTGGATGGCGAAGATGTCATTGATTGTGAACCGGTTATCGGCTACCTGCACCGAGGAATGGAAAAAATTGCCGAGAACCGCACGACTGTGATGTATGTCCCCTACGTTAGTCGGTGGGACTACGCAGCCGGAATGTTTAACGAAGCGGTGACTGTTAACGCCCCAGAAAAGTTGGCTGGTATTGCTGTTCCTAAACGCGCTAGCTACATCCGCGTCATCATGCTGGAATTAAATCGCATCGCCAACCACTTGCTGTGGTTTGGCCCATTCCTGGCTGACGTGGGCGCACAAACTCCGTTCTTCTACCAATTCCGAGAACGGGAGATGATTTACGATTTGTGGGAAGCAGCTACAGGCTATCGGATGGTAAATAACAACTATTTCCGCGTTGGTGGTGTGGCGGCTGATTTACCCTATGGTTGGGTAGATAAGTGTCTAGAATTCTGCGACTACTTCTTACCAGTAGTTGACGAATACGAAAAACTAGTCACCAATAACCCCATCTTCCGCCGTCGTGTTGAAGGAATTGGTACAATTACCCGCGAAGAAGCAATTAACTGGGGATTGTCTGGCCCAATGTTACGGGCTTCTGGCGTAAAGTGGGATTTACGCAAAGTTGACCATTACGAGTGCTATGACGATTTTGACTGGGATGTTCAGTGGGAAACTGCCGGTGATTGTTTAGCCCGTTACATGGTACGGATGCGGGAAATGCGCGAGTCTGTGAAGATTATCAAGCAAGCCATCAAAGGTCTACCTGGCGGCCCCTACGAGAACTTAGAAGCTAAACGCCTCGCAGCTGGTAAAAAATCTGAGTGGGATGCTTTTGATTACCAGTTTATTGGTAAAAAGGTTGCCCCCACTTTCAAAATGCCCAAAGGCGAAGTTTACGCCCGTGTAGAAAGTGGTAAAGGTGAACTGGGAATTTATCTGGTTGGTGATGATAATGTCTTCCCTTGGCGGTGGAAAATTCGCCCAGCAGATTTCAACAACCTGCAAATTCTACCTCATCTATTGCGAGGTATGAAAGTCGCGGATATTGTGGTGATTCTCGGCAGTATTGACGTAATCATGGGATCTGTAGACAGGTAAGTTTCAATGGGTGGGCAATGTCCACCCATTAATTTAGTAATTTCTACTGCTATAGCAATTCTATTTGGTTTCTCAAGTGCTGCTTGATACCAATTAAAAATGAAGCTGCATATAATGGAGAAAAGCAAACTTGGTAAGTTAACCCAACCATGAGCCGTCCATTTAAAATTGCGATCGCCGAGAGTGAAGAGGA
>NZ_JACJRU010000059.1 GCF_014697425.1 Nostoc sp. FACHB-110 | reverse complement strand
ATTAAAAGGCTTGGATATGGCTTTCGTAACTTTAGTAATTTCAGATTACGCAGTTTATTAAACTGGCACTTTACTATTAACTCTCCATAAAATTAACCGAAGAACCAAAATTTTTTTGTCTTTTAATTTGCTCACGAAATGTTTTCTCTGAGGGTGGTTTAAAAGAAGGTTCTTGTTGACTACAGGCTAATTGAAATTCTCTATAGACTCCACTAACTCGTCTATTTTTGGCAGTAAAGTAATGTTTTTTAATGAATTCTGCCATAAAATCTAAGAGTGCTGGTTCTAGTTTTTGATGATGCCCTTTATCTAAATGTTTCGGGAGTAGGCCTACATAACCATGATTTTCTCCATATAGTTTTTGTGCTTGCTGATATTGTTTACGCCCACGACGAATACTGCGACTGGCTTTGGTAATAGGTGGAGAATTTTCTTCTAAGTATGGCTTTATGGCCTCATACCGAGCAGTAGCGGTTTCTAAATCTTCAGGACGTGCTTTGAGCAGTAGTTGTTGAACTTCTTCGTTACCTTGACTTGAGGTATCTTCCGTTAAATCTGATAATCCTTTTTTTTCATAAAATTCTGCTTGTTCTAATGTGGGGAAAATATGAACAAGGTCGGGTTCGGCTAATGGGACAGTATTAAAATTGATAAACAGCTTTTCTTGAGCAATTAAACTATTGATTTCATCAGGGCTAATTCCAGTTATGGTTAATAGCAATTCACTATAAGTTATTCCAGGATTCCCTTTGACTATAGATACTATTCTTTGATTATTACTCTTACTTTTATAGGACTCTTTGTCTTGAAAATATGGCTCTAACCATTGATAATTTCTTAATCGAATTATATTTTGTTCGATATCTGTCCTCAGCCGATAGTTAAGTCCGTATTTTTGAGCATATTCTTCTCCTGGTGGGCAAAACCAATTTCCGGCTTCATCTTGGACGTAGCGATTTGGTTGTTGTTGTGCTTTTTTGATTAATTCACTAATTGGTTTAAATTCTTCCCATCCTGCCCAGTTGACTTCGATTACAAAAAAATCTGGAGTATGGCTTGTACGAACTTGACGATTACTTTTTGAAACGTAATTTAATTCTATTGGTGGCGGTTGGTCGTAATATTCTAAAACTTGTCGGTTATGCTCTAATTTCTCAATAATATGTGCTAATTCTCCCCGATGAGATTCAAACTGTATGGTATGACCCATCTTTTGACTGCAATAATTACCACAAACATTGCCATAATTCCCTTGTACTCTCCGAGATGGTGGAACAGAGCGAATCTGAGCTATAAGACAACGGGTATTTTGGGTCAGCTTGAGTTGACTACACCATTGCTCAAACTCTTGGGATGTAAGCATTGATTGGCGTTTAATTCTCCTTTTCAGTTTATTGCATTTGTGTCCACTTTCTTGTTCTATTTTTGTTATCATGTCCATTTTCTTCTTCCAAATGGACGATTGCTTTATTTTTTTCTTAACGAAGTTATAAGTATTTCAGCTTGCAACTTGTCCAATTTCTTCTTCCAAACCTGTCCAAAATCTTCTTCAAGTCACACAATTATCAAGAATTTTTCAGCCAAGCCATCTGGTATCTCAACCTACCCTATCAACCCCAGATGCCGATGAAAAGCTTCAACCGCGTTCGCCACCCCATCTTCACCCTTAATTTTCTCGCCTAGCTCAAAAGCTTTTTGAAGCATCCCCTCATCACCCAGTACAGCTTCAATCGCTGCCGCTAGAGTTTCAACTGAAACTTCCTTGTAGGGTATTGGTTTGGGGCTGACTCCTAACCGCACTAACATCTGACCCCAAACTGGTTGATCCGCAATAAAGGTAACTGTCACTGACGGTATCCCTGCACGTAACACCGCCGCCGTTGTCCCTGCACCGCCGTGATGTACCATAGCTTTCACTTGCGGCAGCACCCAATCATGTGGAACATCGGGAATCACAAACACTCGCCGCGAATCTTTGGGATTGACTATTCTGCCTACCCGACCCCAGCCTGACAAGATAATGCCGCCTTGATGCGTTTTCTTTAAGGCTTCCACAATATAGTAGGCTAGGTATTCTGGATTAGGCATAGTCATACTGCCAAATCCAAAACACAAGGGTGCTTGCTTGAATCCCAGGAAATCGAACAGTTCGTCTGGAGCTTCGTCTTCGTATTCCTCAGCACGGTCGATAAACCAAAACCCAGTAACATACGCCCACGATGGCCAGTCCCTTGGTATTGGGATGACATGAGAACTAAACCCATACAACACCGGAATTCTCGATACATTAGCTGGGGTTTTACGTCTAAACCGACTGCCCAAGAACGGTAGCGGCGGTAATTTTAATGTTTCGGTTCTAAACTCATTCAGCAGCTTCCGATATCTCTGCCAGTACAAGAACTCTGCAATGAAGTAGCTGGCGTAGTTGATGACTTTCTTAAGCGGATTTTTTGTTGGTCGAGCGAATCTCAAAAATGGGAAGCTGCCTGTGGGAGTCAACGGCACAACTGATGCCATAAAGCAGGGTACGCCTAAATTCTCCGCGATGTGGTATCCCCAGTTTGTCAACGGCGTGTAGATGATTACTTCTGCATCCTGGCAAGCAGCCCACGCTGAGTGCATCTGTTGAAGCAGCAATTTATCGCTCACAAGCTGGACTTTTTCTCCTGCTATTAATTGCTGCCCTTTTTTTGATTGCAATAGTTCTTGCGAATTGCCAGCAATCGCCGCGAACTCCAAGTCGAATTCTCTCACAAACGACTCAAAGTTTTCGTTTGCTGCCACTGTTACTTCATGCCCCGCACGTTTCAAGCCAATAGCTAGGGCGCAGTATGGTTGCACATCGCCTACCGAACCTACTGTTAAAATCGTAATCTTTAGTTTTCGGCTGGGTAGACTCTGGCTCAATTGCTTCCCCTACTGGCAACTTCTGTTCTACTGATGAATTTTAGCGGATTGGGGGTGGGTGTGGGCGATCGCTGCTAGAGGTGAGCGGCGGAACCATCGCTTTATTCTACTTGGGTAAGTCTTTGTTGATATTCCTGATATTCTTGATTTTTATGCTGCCATGTATCTCTGTTGCCCAATTTTTTACTTGTTGCTCATCTGCTACATCTATATTTGTAAAGTCATTAGGCGCACCAAAGCTGTTTTTCATTTCTGCAATCGCCGCCACCGAACGAGCGCAACCAATCACTGTATGACCCTGTGCAATAAAACCCTCACTCATCGCGTAACCTAGCCCTTTGCTTACGCCCGTTATTAATAGGACTTACGCAAAATATCTCTCAAACTCTCATTTCTCCGTGAACTCTGCGCCTCTGTGGTTCGATTTTCCGTAGCTTGTGCGTAAGTCCTGATTAAGATCCGCTTACCCATAACTATTTTCCCAACTCTGAGTTTTTTTGTAGCTAGAGTTTACTTTTCTCACTGGTGAGGGTAATAGTATAGTCATCATCTTGGCTACTGATTTTTTAATCAACCATGAATCTTCCATTTGATTTGGTAGAAACTGTTCATGATGTTAACGGTCAGCCCTTTACTGTTAACACTACTGAGGCTGATGTTTTTTGCTCTCTTAGTGCTAATCTCAAACAAATTCTTTGTGACGCTCACTTTGAAAATTACTTAGATGATCCTGAAATTAACGAATATGTACTTGGCATCCTTCACAAATTTAAAAGCTTAGGCATAGCCGAATATTTGCCTGATAATAATTCTTGGATTCTCACTCCTAAAGGTTCATTGATGCGTCAAGAAATTTTTGGATTTTGACTAGAGCGATCGCTCGACTACAGCAACTTATTCTTTACAATCACCGCTTCTGCTTCCCATCCAGCCCATACTCCCTCTCCATCGCCCCCAGCAGCTTTGCTTGCAATGCGGACAAATACGGCTTCGCCTGTTTCCCCAATCCCTGCAACAGCCAATCTACTGATTCATCACGGCTGGACACTTGATGCAATCGCCGCAATCGCATACATAACTGTTGCATGGATTTACAATCATCATCTAGCAGTTCTAAGGATTTCAGGTGTTCTATTTTCACTGTGTAGTCTCCGTCCCAGGTTTGGACTGTACAGCTAAAATCGCCAACGTGAATAATCACACCCCAGTAACCACCTTTCCCCCGCAAATCTGGGTTATCTTTAGGAACCAGTATGCAGATTTTTCCTTCGCGGTAGGGATTGGGGACAGGAGTGCGCTCTCGAATTTTATCTACAATATCTTTGACTACACGCCCAGAAGGAACTTTACCCCCAACTGCTTCGACTGCTTTGAGCCATGCTTTCTGCTGCTGTACTGGTTCTAGTGTTGTTAGTGGCCGTACCTGTCCTTCACTAGTTGGCAGCACTGGTATAGCAACAGATTCTACAGTTACTGTTTTGGACACAGCATTATTTTGTGTCCAATTTGGACACATTTTTAAATTATCTACAACATCTGCCGCCTCAATTAATCTGTAGGGATGGCGACGCTCAAACCCAAACCTATCTTTGCAATACTCCTCAAATGTTTTGTGCGTGGATCTGTACAGTCTGCGTGAGCGCAGTTCTCTCAAAGCACTACCCGCTTCGTAAAACGCTGTCTCAACTTTTTCTTCTAAGCGAGTGCGATCACGCTGTTCTTCTTGCGTTAACTCTGGAACTTCAGCCGCCGCCACTTCAACAGTAACCACCTCTGGTTCTTCCTGCTTGGGCTGCTTTTTTGTTAGCTTTGGAGTAGCACTCGTTATGGCGGTGGTCTTTTTGCGTCTAGAAGATGGGTTGTTCATTACCCCACCTCCAGTCCGGCATGGCTGAGATAAATGTTTCTTTGTGTCATCATGAGGATAGTCTTTATTATTCCAGCCCCACTCCTTATAAGGAGTGGGGTTTTTCAATGCTTCTTATATCTTTGCATTTCTGCTGCTTGTAATCATGTATTCAATTTAAATTTTAAGCCGTCATCACATGACTACGTTTACTGCATACCTGGGACTAGAACACCGATTAGGACTAGTCCGAATACTCGTATTTGTCCTTAATCTGTTGTATCCTAGTTATCTTGTGTGATTTTTGTCCTGATTTTCCACACTAGCTTTTACGTTCTTGCTCCGGCTGCTTCAAAAGCTATGTCCATTTCTCATTTGGATAACGCTGCTCTTTTCCACCACTACTTTTTATAATTTTTAACCCTCATGAAAATTATCAAAAAATCTGACAAGCTTACCCTTAGACAAATGAGGGAAATCGAGTTAGCCGAAGACCAACTTCTTCAAGCGGCTGATCCAGTTCCTCCTTCACCACCTGTAGTCGAGCCACCTGTACCCGTAACCACCTCACAGCCTGAACCTAGCTACATCCCATTACTCGACAATCCTCCGGTTCAGTCTGTGGGTAACTCCGGCTGGCAGGTTTCTGATGTCTGGCGCGATTTGCGTATTGATAGCTTCTGCGATTGATCACCTCGCTGCGGCGATCGCCCTGAGCAGCCGTGCGTCCTTGTATCAGTTTCGCTTATTCTAAGAATGTTTGTTATACCTGCATCAACCAATGGACGGCTTTGTTTGGGCAGCAGTCCTCTTATGGAACTGCATCAACATTGTTCAAGATAAACTTTTACGAAAACAATTCAGTTTTAGCTGGGGTTGCTGGGCTGTCATTAACTCCGTTGCTTTTACTATTGCTGGGTCTGTTGCTGGCATTATTACTCTCATTATTTGGTTCTACGCCCAACTTGACATTTTCAAAACACGGGATCTGATCATCCTTTGGTGTCTTTTTGGTTTTTCATTTGGGGCAATGGCTTTTGGCACACAGTGGTTTGTCTTCAAAAAGCAGTATTTTCCCCAGCCTATTGTCTTAGCAATTTTCAATGTCTTAGTTGCGATCGCTGCATATATCCTCTGGGTCAGGTTCAACTTCGATGCTCTCTGGAATAAAGACTGGAAGCCTGTTGTTGCTTCTGCTGTTGTCGGGACAGCCGTTGGCGCAGTTTCTGGCATTATCCTTGACCGTTACTGCAACTTTATCAACCGTCTTGAGGAACTCCGTGAAGACGAAGGCTGGGACGAGGATGAGAATGAGGATGAGGACGATGATGAATAAAAGATTGTGTATCGCTTATTTCTTGAGAGATATTTTATAACTTGAACTCTCCCATGATAATAAAAGAAAGATTGTTGGTGTTATGCAGCAAAATTCTTTTGGATGCCTTGGGTTAATGGCTTCATTTTTAATTTTTCAATTCCTGATTCAATCTATACTCCACCCCTCACAAAAGCTGTCAACTCAATCTCGTGTAAATTACGATAGTTTCGGCAAAATTAAGATTGGAATGACAGTTGCTCAAGCTGAAAAAGCTGGAAACATTAAGCTATTACAACTTAATGGTAATCCCAATAAAAAAGAGGGATGTTTTTACATGGAACCCGAATCAGGCACTGGGCTTTTTCAAGTTAGGTTCATGGTTGTTAATGGACGTATTACTACATTTGAAATTGGAAGTAACCCAAATATCTATACTCAGGTAGGCGTAAACACAGGAACACCAGAGAATGATTTACGATTTTTATATGGCTTTCAAAATGTTTTAGTTTTGTCTGATAAAGCTTTGAAAAAACGCTATCTAATTTATTTCCCCCCCAAAGCTAAAAACTATCGACTTATTTTTGAGAGCAATGGAACTTATGCTACTCGCTTCAAAGCAGGTAAACTACCTGAAGTAACTTATCCTCATGGTTGTGCTAGTTATCTAAAAATTTAATCCTATTCTTTTTCTGAAAGGGTGGTATTTTAATCTAGTTAGCTTAGGCACATAATATGTGGCACTTTAATCATAACTTTCTTTATAAATTTATTAGCTACATTACTTCATTTTTATCAGATATACCTAAAGTTATTGCTGTTGGTATTGCTTCCTATCTTATATTTGGCATTTACCTTATCAATTTCTACCGCCCTCAAAATGTTAATAGTAAATCATTAGTTGACCATAAAGGTATTGGAACTATCAAGGTTGGTATGACGGTTGAACGTGCAGAAGAAGTTTCTCATGTTCAGCTTCTGCCTGTTTCTAGTAGTGGTTTGGCAAATCCAAATTGCTACTATGTTGAGCCACAATCAGGGCTAGGACTAAATTATGTTAAATTTATGGTTGTTAAAGGGCAACTTGTTACTATAGAAGTTAACCGTAACCGAACTTTAGCTACAACTTTAGGTGCAAAAGTTGGTCAAAGTAATCGTCAAATTGAATCTTTATACGGAAAAGAAATTCACAGCCTTCTTAATTCAGATAATCAAGAATATAAATTAAGTTTTCAGCCATCACAGGATAAAAACTATCGGATTATTTTTGAGTCTAACGGCTCTTATGTTACAGGCTATCGAGCGGGTAAATTACCAGAAGTTCAGTACAGTAACGGCTGCTCTGATTTTAGTAAATAGGCTCTGATTTGTCTTAGCTAGAGCCTATTTTGTGACTTGAAGAAGATTTTGGACAGGTTTGGAAGAAGAAAATGAACAGGTTGCAGGCTGAAATACTTATAACTTCGTTAAGGCATTAATAAGCGCGATCGCAACTTTGGATAAAGAAAATGGACATAATAACAAAAAATGGAAGAAGGATATGGACACAAATCCAACCTAATAATACTCAGATGCCAACTTTTCCCCAACTCCTGGGATTTCTTACAGCGTTGCGATCGCTTGCTGCCCTTGGCATCGCTATGAGCAAAACCTTTATCTTGTATACAGGGAGATAGTCTGAGCAGTTTAGCTTTCCTTTATGTTATTTTTTTGTTGTTTTTGGAAGGTAAAGTTGGACATCCATTTTTGGAAGGTAAAGGTGGACAACCTGTCCAAAATCTTCTTCAAGTCACACCTGTACCCGTAACCGTTCCACAACCTCAACCTAGCTACATCCCATTACTCGACAATCCTCCGGTTCAGTCTTTGGGTAACTCCGGCTGGCAGGTTTCTGATGTCTGGAGAGATTTGCGGGTTGATAGGTTTTGTGATTAATCTATCTTTATTCTACAATTCTATGCACACTCATTTAGTCTCGGTATTAACCAACGTAATTGTTATTTTAATAAATTTTATAAAGGCTAATATTATACTCCTTTTGATAGTTGCAATTTTATTTTGTTTTTGCTTAATACTTATAAATAAATTTAGGCTGAAAATCAGGTTAGGTGCTTGCAAAATATGTCATAGTATGTAAAATTTTTAAATATTGCTTTTGAGTTTTTATAAATTCTTAACAATAATTGATCAGTTCCAAATACGCAAAGCTGTGCCTAACAATATATACATGATTGCACTTTGGATAAATGGAGCTATCTGATCCATTTAGTGTATCCATGAAAACATACTTTTAACAATTCTTAGATTTTATGAACCTTTTGACATATTTCAGGTATTTAGCTAGTTCTGGTGCTGTCGCTTATTACACTGCTTCTCAAATTAGAGACTCTAAAACCCGTTGTAATATGTTGACAGGTTTATATTTATCAGAGACAAGTTCAATTAAGTTTTTATCTACTCTTAGCGAACGTGCAAACAATGAGGGTGATTTTTGGCTTGCTGAAAAATTGAAAAATCATGCTGCAGATGAAAATAAGCATAGTAAAATTTTAGCTCATACATTGAGGCAGATTGATGAAAATATTGATTTAAACAATATTAATCAATATCAAAATGATTCAAAAGAAAATGAAACCAACCTGTTTTCAGCATATTTTATTGGCTACTCCAGAGAACAATTAGCTCCTCACTGCATTGATTGGGATATATTTTTTGCAAGTACATATATTATGGAATTTGATGCTAGTAAAGATTTTGCACGAATGGCAAAAGTCTTACCAGAAAATGATTCAAGTATTGGTAATCTAAAATTAGGTTTGTTAAGTATTGCAGAAGATGAAAAAAATCATGCTGCTTACCTTTATGATGCAATGATGCGTAAGATGAATATTACACAAGTAGAAACGCTTGTAGAAGAATGGCGTGTTCGTAAAGTTAATGCTATTTTTCAGATTATTAAATCTAAAACATTATCTAAATAATTTTAGCTTGAGATAAAGCTAAATTATTTTATTGCCATAATCACAATCTAAGTGAAAACATAGTAAAAGGCAATTAATAGGTAAAGTAATAACAAATATAGAAAAATAAATATTATTTTATGGATTTTAATTCTAAAAAAGTTGTGATATATTTTTTTCAACTAGTAGGCTTATATATATTGCTACTTGAAAAATCCGTTTTTGCACAAATTGTCCCAGACACAACATTAATCAATAACTCTAAGGTTACTACTTCTAATAGTAGTAATATTATTAATGGTGGAAATAGAGCAGGTGTAAATTTATTCCATAGCTTTCAAGAGTTTTCTGTTTCTACTGGCTCAGAAGCTTTTTTTAATAATACGATAGATATTCAAAACATCATTAGTAGAGTTACTGGTGGATCGGTTTCTAGCATTGATGGTTTAATCCGAACCAACGGCAATGCGAACTTATTCTTGCTTAATCCTAGCGGAATTATATTTGGTCAGAATGCTCGTCTAGATATTGGCGGTTCATTTTTAGCAAGTACCGCTAACGCAATTAAATTCCCAGATAATTTAGAATTTAATGCTGTAAATCCTCAATCTTCAGCATTATTAAGTATTAATTTGCCAATTGGATTACAGTTTGGGAAAAGTCCTGGTGCAATTCACGTTTTAGGTGATGGGAGAGGATTAAGAACAACTTCCACATTAATTGATACAGACAAAGCCTTACGGGTAAAATCGGATCAAACTTTGGCTTTAGTAGGGGGTGACATTAGCTTAGAAGGTGCAACGCTTAAAACTGCTGGAGGTCGGATAGAGTTAGGTAGTGTTTCTGGAGAAAGTTTTGTTGAATTTAACCCTATAATCAAAGGTTTTGCTTTAGGCTATGATGATGCCCAGGAACTAGGGAGAATTCAATTATCTCGTCAAGCATCAGTTGACTCTAGTGGTGAGGGAAGTGGAGACATTCAAATTCAAGCCCAACAGATAAAAATAGAAGGCGGCTCTCAGGTTGAATCTGGACTTTTAAGACAAAGCAATTCAATAGGAATAATAAAAATTAGTGCTACTGATTCTATACAAATAACTGGCACGTCACCAATTCAACCTCGACTTCGTAGTGCTATTGGTTCCACGATTTATCCTGAAGCAAAAGGTACTGGTGCTAGATTAAGATTAGATACTAGGAATTTAGTTGTTGAAAAGGGAGCGCAGGTAGGGAGTTTTGCTTTTAGTGCAGGGGTGCCTGGTGACGTAATAATAAATGCTTCAGATTCTGTACAAGTAAATGGAACTTCTTCTTTAGATCCACGAGTCTTTAGCAATCTCTCTATTATTAGTAGCTCAAAAGAGCGCGGTGGCAACATTACTTTATCTACGAGGAATTTAACTATTAAGGATGGAGCAGTAGTAGGTATTGCAAATCTTGGAAATGGAGGTGTAGGTAATGCAAGGATAAATGCCTCTTTGATTGAAGTTACTGGAGTATCACCTTTATTCTCACCTAGTTCTTTATCTAATACAGCAATTTCTAATGGAAATGCTGGAGCATTATATATAAATACAGGAAAATTATTAATTACTAATGGAGGTGCAGTTAATACTGCCACAGTAGGGACAGGTAACGCTGGAAATATTTTTATTAATGCTTCTGATTCTGTAACAGTCAGTGGTCAAGCAAAAACACCTAGTCTATCTGTTAGAAGTAGTTTATCTTCATCTGCTGTTATTCCTATTATTCCTATTCAACAAACATTGAATATACCTATATCTATACTTGGAAATTCTGGCGAGATAAACATTAATACTAACTCATTAAATGTGGTAGATGGGGGCTTAGTTAGTATTAAGAATGAAGGTTCAGGCAACGCAGAAACACTTAATATAAATTCCAAATTCATTTTATTAAATAATGAAAGTGAAATTACTGCATCAACAAAGTTAGGAAATGGTGGAAATATTTATATTAATACAGAAAATTTACTGTTGGCTAATAACAGTAAATTTTCTGCAATAGCTGGAGGACAAGGCAACGGCGGCAACATCATAATCAAGGCTGATGTCACTGCTGCTTTCAACAATAGCAGTATCACAGCCAATGCTTTTAAGGGCAGAGGTGGAAATATCAGAATTAAAACTCAAGGACTTTTTCTATCTCCTAACAGTCTGCTTACAGCATCCTCACAACAAGGTATTGATGGCACTGTTGAAACAATTACCTCCCGAACTCAATCAGAACTGGTTAATGCTCAACTAGAATTACCTAAATCAACCCCAGAAATAGCATCAATTTGCCCAGGAAAGGCTGGTGCAGTAGCAGGTAAATTTGTGGATAGAGGCAGAGAAAGTGCGCCAGATGATGTTGACAACCTTTCATATAATCAGGCTTTTTTAGAAAATAGTGCGGTTGTAGTTGGAGAAAATGAATCTGTAGTTAGAAAGCAGGTTTCAGCCATTGAAGCGACTAAGCAGATTGTCCCGGCTCAGGGTTGGGTGTTTGACTCCAAAGGACAAGTTACCTTAGTAGCAACAAATCCAAATCAAGTAACTCCTGATAGTCTGTTAACTGCTGATTCATGTTCTTCTGTAACACCAGTATCACAACTGTTTCCATCAATAGAAGCAAGGAACAGCAATGACTAAAAAAATTTGGTTCAGGTATTTACTTATAGGTTTTCTGACTTTTGTAATAGCTTTGAATTCACCCCTAGTTTTGTTAGCTGGGATTGCTAAGAATAAGCCAAAACAGGAACAAGCCCAACTTTTACTCAAAACTGGTAGAGTGCAGTTGAACCAAGCTCAACCAGCAGAGGCACTAAAAACATGGCAAGAGGCAACCAAGCTCTATCGTCAATTAAACAATCAAGAGGGAATTACAGAAAGCTTAGTTTACCAAAACTATGCTCTGCAACAATTAGGGTTACATTTTCAAGCTTGTAAAAAACTGATAGGAGCATTGAAGCTCAATGATTCACTTTGTGAAGCATCAATATTGCCTACATCTGAAACAGACTTAGAAAAATTACAAAAAATAATTCAATTGACTCCTTTAACACCAGCTAACTTCCTAGCATTACAAAGCTTGGGAGAAGTGCTTCGTTTGAATTATAAATTAAGCGAATCCGAAGCGATTTTGAGACATATATTAATCTCAAGTAGTAAATTCCCAGAGGTATCTAAAAATGTTATCTTGTCGTTAGGTAATACACAAAGAGATATATATAAACAAGTAAAAGAGCAGTACCAATGGATAGATGAACCACTTTTCCAAGATACACTTATTAATTTTATTCCACAAAAAGCACAGTCAGCACTCTTAAACTATCAAGCTGTAATAAATAACTCAAATACACCAATAAATCTAAAATTTAAAGCACAATTAAATTGTTTAGGCTTATTGATAGACTTTCAGGAATGGTTGAAAAGCCAACCTCGCTTTCAAAATATTCAAACAAAAATTAGTCAACAGATTGAACCGTTAATCAGCGAAATATTTCAAGAAAGTTCAGTTTTTGAAATTTCGCCCCCTGAACAGTCAATTCAAGATAGATTAAAGCTTGCTAGCAGCTTAAGTAAGCTACCATCTCAACAAATGCGCCTACAAGCTATTAGCTATGTTCAAAATGCTTGGCAAATGGCTAAAAATATTCATAGCTCTAAACTAGAAGCTAAAAGTTTACAAATGTTAGGTGATTTAGAGCCAGAAAAATCTCTCAATTATTTTGAAACAGCTTTAACTTTAGCTCAATCAGTCCGAGCAGAAGATATTACCTACTCTTTACAAGCAAAATTAGGTAATTTGTATCAAAAGCAAGGAAAAATTGAAGCTGCACGTCAAGCTTATGGCGCGGCTGTTAATTCGGTTACAAGCATTCGAGCTAATCTTTTATCAAGTAATTCTGATTCACAATTTTTCTTTTATGAAAAGGTAGACCCTATTTATAAAAAATATATGTCATTGATAGCCAAAAGTGCTACACCAGACTATAATTTAATAACTCAAATTCATGAGCAACTCCACATAGCAGAATTAGAAGATTATCTTAAGTGTGGCAAACTTGACCTTCTACCATTGGATGAAATTCAAAACTTAGATGATAACCTGATAATTATTCATTTAATAGATTTAAATGATAGCATAGAAGTCATTTCTAAATCTCCTAAACAACCTCTCTATCACCACTCTGTTAAATCTCAATTAATTAGAGATCCTATTAATAACTTAGTTAAAACTTTACAAGATAAAAATTTAGCTTATACTAGCCAAGATGTAATTCTTTCTTATTCTCAAATACTTTATAAATACTTGATTGCACCTATTAAATATCTACCAAAATCAGGAACAATAGTATTTACTGTAGATGCTTCTTTCCAAAGTTTACCAATGGGACTATTGCATGATGGCAACAATTATCTACTCAAACGCTACGGGATCGCAGGTACTTTAGGTTCGAGAGTACAGCAACCTAAACTTTTGAAGCAAAATGAATTAAGAGCTTTTATAGCTGGAATCAGCAAAGTCGGCCCTAGTTTTTTTGCTAACAATGCTCCTAAAGGACTTAAAGCATTACCTGGGGTAGAAGTAGAAATAGCGAATGTCCAACAAGGAATTAACTCTTCAAAAGTATTGTTAAATGAAGAGTTTCTGAGTCCAGCACTTGACAAAGAATTAACTACAGATAACTTTCCAATAGTTCATCTAACTACCCACGCTCAATTTAGCTCTATTGCTAACCAAACTATGATTTTTGCATGGGACAAACCAATTACTATTTCCGAATTTAATAATTTACTTAAAGAGAAAACTCAGTTTACTAAAGAAGGAATTGAGTTGTTAGTTTTAAGTGCCTGCCAAACAGCCAAAGGAAACAAGCGTTCCGCATTAGGAATGGCAGGAGTGGCAGTACAAGCAGGTGCGCGCAGCACAATAGCTACTTTATGGCAAGTAGATGCTGATTCTAGTGCTTTACTGATGAAAGAGTTTTATCAAAGATTAAAAGATGGCTCAACTAAAGTTGAAGCATTGCGTCAAGCACAATTACAACTACTATCAAAACCTGAATACCAACATCCCGCACACTGGGCAGCATTTGTACTTATTGGAGGGTGGTTATAGTTTTGTCTGCTTGGCAAGCATAAATTAATTACAATGATCAGCTTATGATTGCCAAACAAATTATGTTTCACTTATTGTGCCATTATTTAGATTTTTGGTCTTTTAACCATTTCAGCAAATTCAGTCCTGACTGTACCTTTTCTAATTCTGATTTGTTAGCACTACTCTGAGCCAATTGACCTGCTATCGTATAAGCTTGTTCCGCCTCCGATGGTAATAAAGCTCCTAAATAGCGATCGCCAAGCAGCCTATAAATAGTTGGATTTTTACTTCCTGTTAAAACTTGTGCTTTTAATGTTTTGATTGATTCATCTAAAAGAAGTTTTGACATGAATATGGCATCCAAGTCAAGATAAGCGGCTTCGTCGGGTAATAATCCTAAATCTTTTACTTGCTGGGCTTCATCTGTAATCTGTTTAACATCATCAACAGGTAAAAGGTGGACTACTTTAGGGTAGTAAGAAAGAGGTCGTTCGCCTTTGTTGCTAATTACCGTAATTGTATACGTATTACCATACTGTAATTCTTTTTCATCTTCTGGATAAGGTAATACCGTAGAGTCTTTAACATCTCTTTCCCATTCAACACCATTGCCAAGGACTACGACTGTATAACTATCAGCATTTGCAACTTTATTCCAGGAAATTTCTGGTCTATTATTTATAATTGAACCGCCGTAAGGACTGGTAACAATCGGTTCATTTTCTTCATCATCTTGCCCTTTATAATCCCGTGGACAAGCAATTATATTTAACACCGAACACTGTACAGTTTCGTTAGGCGGTGGCGCACACATTTGTGCATCGAAAACTGTACTTTGGTTTATATACAAAAATTTTCGATTCAAAAAGCAGAGAACTTTAACTGTACTTCCTTTTATAGGATTAATTCGCTGCCCTAGACATAAAAATTTACCTACCTTCAAAAAGCGATCTCCTGTACTATAAACTCTGCCGCTTGGTTCGTAACATGAATTTCTGTCTAATGTCTTTTGCTGACCCCATACGCTACTCAACGGTAGAATGATGGGTGCTAATATTAATAAAATTTTAGTAATTTGAAAGGCAAAAACTTTTAGGTTTGGTTTTGGTTCAGTTAACATTACACTTGCTTAACTAGGGACTCACTAAAGATTTAATTTTAACGAAGAATGATTTAAGTTTTAAAAATATATTAGATTTTTAATTATCTATTAGGATGGGGGTTTCAACCTAATTCTTTGTAATACTTTCTCCCGCCAACGAAATACTTCTGGCTGTTTAGACTCAAGTATCAAACAAGCCTCCCAAGAAAGCCAAGCACTATCGTTATCATTCAAGGCTTCTTGCACTTGCGCTAACAAACAATAAACATCTGCTCTGTGAGCATCTAATTCTTCAGCTTTTTCTAAATATTCTTTCGCTTCGCTAAACTTCTTCTGTTCTAATTTTGCCCAGCCTAGATTTTTATATAGTGCCGCTTGTAACTTAGAATCCTTAGTTCTTGGCAATCCTTGTAATGCTAAAGTAATTGCTGCATCATATTCTCCTTTTAGATTTTTTAGTCTTGATAAATTATTCATAACAGGAATTGCTTGACTATTATTCTTAAGTGCTAACTCATACTGCTGTTGAGCCAAATCATTTTTTCCTTCATCATCATAAAACGTTCCTAGTCCGTAATGTACATCCCAAGCATTAGGTTGAATTTTTAAAGCTTTCTCATAATTAGTGATTACGCATTCAAATTCATTTAATAATTGACAGACAAAAGCTAAATTTTTATAAGTGTCTGCATCCTGGTTATTGTATTGTAATGATATTTCATAATATTTTTTAGCAGATGGCAAATTTTGTGTACTTCGAGATGCTTTATCAAAATACAACCTTGCAATATAGTTTTTAACTTGAGAATTAATTCTGATGGCTGAGTCAAAATATTTTTGTGCGTTTAGAGTATCATTTAATCCCTCTGCGCTCTTCCCTTGAGCAACTAAAATATTCGCTCCAACTGGTAATAAGACTTTTGAAATTAACAATACTCCTAATATTAAAAATACAGTTAATGCGCTACCTTGAAAAATTTTTGACTTGGTTATTCTATAAATTTTATTTTTCTCAGGCAGTTGTTTTAATCTCTGTAAAATAATTTCAGTTGTCGCTGGACGCTGCAATGGCATAGGAGCCATTAACTCATCAATCAAGTCCGCAAATGGCTTGTCAATCTGCGGAGCTTTATCTCTCCAAATTAGGTTTCCTGTCTTTTGATCTGTCGGCAAACGGATCAGTGAAGTGCCTGTCACTAATCGCACAATAGTTCTACCTAGAGCATAAAAATCTGATTGAGGTACTGCCTTGCCGTTAATTTGCTCTAGTGGTGTATAAGAAGGTGAAACAACCGCCGTCACCTCATAATTTCCTGGTCTTGTACTTGTTCCTCCTGTTGCACTTATTTTCGCTAAGTATGTATCGGTAATTCTTCTGGCCGCGCCAAAATCTACTAATGCCAACCTTTCATCTGCTTGAAGAATAATATTCGCTGGTTTGATATCTCTGTGAAAGAACTCTGCATGGTGTATTAAATCTAAAATTTCTACTAACTGTTGCAACCAGTCTAATGCTTGTTTCTGTGTAATTTTTTCATTTGACTCTATCCATTTTTGCAAATTTACTCCCTCGATTTTATCCATCACTAAGCATCGCAATGTTAAAGGAAACCTATTTGGCGTAACGGTAAAATAGTCCTCTGTTGTGCTTTTTGGAATATATGGATGACGCAAAAGCCTCAATGTTTTTGATTCTCGCTCAAACATCTCTATTATCTTAGGGCTTCCCCATTTGAGGACTTTCATGATTCTGTGCCGACGCTCTGTATCCCACTTTGTCCCAGCATCATCCACTTCCCATACTTCAACATATATATGTGGATCTTCTGTCAGTTCTCTCAACGGCTTAATTAACCGAATCCGTCCATTGATCAGCAAAGGCGTACCGCAACAAAGGCAATTTTCTGCATCCTCTGGATTTTCTCTAGCTTCGCACAGTGGGTTTATACAATATTTCACAGCCGATCCTGGTAATTGATTTAGTATATTTAGATACAATTTTTGATTTTGTCAACTCAGCCTTTGCTCAAAAAATATCTTAAGATACATTACTGGGGTAGTAGCTAAAAAGTCACATATCAAGTACTATGCTATCAAAGACACACTCTAGTAGTACTAACAGGCGATTTATGGCTTATAGTGCTTCTTTACAATCAGGCTCGTATTCTGCTAAAGCACCTTCACAAACCCATTCAGAGAGTAACACTTCAAAGAAGATTACTCTAGAAGAAGCTTTAGAGTTTTTGAATGAATTAATCCACAAAGCAAGGGACAAGTCCTTATCTGAGCCAGAAATTATTGTTTTTAAAGGAGCTTGGTATGAGCAAAGTTATGAGGAGATGTCTAAAACCTCGACTTATAAAAAAAATTATTTGCAACGTCGGATAGCAATTGATTTATTCGATTTATTAACAAAAATCATTGGTAATGGAGAACAAGTATGCAAACGAAATTTGAGAGCTTGTATACAATCTTTTATGAGTCAAGATTTAATCAAGGGAAGCAAGCTACCTGATGTTTCTAAGTTTTATGGTCGGACACAGGAACTTTTATATTTAAAGGAGTTAGTTGCTACCCAGCAATTTAACTGTATATCAGTGGTGGGTGTTGCAGGTATTGGTAAAAGCTTTTTGGCTGCAAAATTAATTACAGATATTAGTAAAGACAAAAAATTTGAATTTGACTTTTTCATTTGGAAATCATTAGCTCATTCACCAAGAATTGAAGATTTAATAACAGAATTACTAGAAATTATTGAGCCTCAGATTATTTCGCCTAATTATACTCAAGAAAAAATTACTTTATTACTTAAAGTTCTCAAACAAAAACGTTGTTTTATAGTTTTAGATGAATTTGAAATTTTATATCAAAATCCAAAACTTAACTTAGATTATTTAATTTTTATTAGACGCTTAGTTGAAGAAAATCATCAAAGTTGCATCATTATAACTAATAGAATTTTGCTAGATGAGTTTGTCGAATTTATAAATAATAACCGTCCTTTACAATTTCTAAGACTTGAGGGACTAGATACGGATTCAGCAATAAAGCTCTTAACTAATAAAGGAATTACAGATTTACAAAGATGCCATCAGCTAATTCAGACTTATCGCGGTAATCCTTCTGAATTGAATGATGTAACTAACCGAATTCAGAATATGTTTGGTAATACAGAAATATTTTTTGAAAATCCAACTACTCTTGTAAGTAAAAAACTCGAAAATATACTTAATAAAATAGTTGGGAATGTCTTAGAAGATATTCATAAGCAAATTATGATTTACATAGCTGAAAAAGCTGTTGAGGGGTTAGAATCTATTACTATTACTACGATTTTAAATGATTTTAAACTTAACCAAGGAATATCTATTTCAACTTTAGATTTAGTAAAAGCATTAGAAAATTTAGAGAGAATGTCATTAATTGAAAGTATCAAAAATGCTGTTACTAAAGAAATATGCTTTACACTTCAACCAGTTATTAAGAAGTATGTTCTTACAGATACTTTAGGTATAGTGCATAGTTTCAATTATTCTAAATTTAAAATTGCATCTTAATAGAGGAGAGGGGATTATGATTAGAGGCGAACTAGAATCTCAAGAGATAGAAACAATCACTGATATAATCAGGTGGTTAATCAAACATGGTTTGTATCAGGTAAACACCACATACAAGTTTTCGAGCTAACCCTAAAATATACATAACTATCTTACTAAGGGTAACTTGAGAAAAGCCCTCACTTAATGGGGTAATACTTACTAAGATTTATTAAATCGGAGGTAACACAACAGAACCAAAATCTCACTAGATGCGAAAAAGCGCAAATTTTTGTAAGATCAAGCTTGTCAATCTGTAGAACTAAAAATGGAGGAAAAAACGATACAAAAAATTTAAAGGGCAAAACGCACTAAGGAGTAACGCTTCGCCCAAAAGCAAACAATTGAATATCTAGAGAGCGGGGTTGATCTCGGAATGACGGAGAAAGTGGTGGATAGTTTGCCGACTGGATGCCACTTACTTGTCAGAAGATGCCCACGCTGCTTTACTTATGCCATTATAAAACAAAGGTATACGTGAGGCTAGTTTCTGCTGACCGTTTTTGGCATTTTGACAAAAAATTTATATTTCTGTTAAGTAAATTTTTGTAAAGAGCAGCGTAGTCAAGATCAATCTAGAATTCAAAAGCCAGAGCCAGATTTGCTCATAGGTCTATTTTCATTGCAAGACTATTACCTCTTGAAATTTAGGACATAGACACACGAAGTGCGATCGCACATATAGTAGCGATCAAAGTTTTAGTGATTCTGGATGGCTGAGTTTTAATTCTGGATAACCCCCCTCTGAACCTTGTAAACGAAACAATGAGGGGAATCTATCATGAAAAATTGCGATCGCCCGGTACAATTCGGGGTCAGGGTGAGGCTGTCAGGTGTAGTCACTGTACCAGAAGGACACAGCCCGAATTGTTCTGCATCAGAAAATTGGAAAGAAATACTGATAAGTTCGTTTGTAGAAACGCGATTTAAAAATGTTTTAGGAAGATCCACAGTATTACAAAGAGTGGATTGGTTCTGGCATCAAGAAAATAGTATGCACCTGTGCGAGGAAGCAGTTGCGCTGGTTGCTCATAACGCCAATGATTATCGGCAGATACTAATTAAACAGAATCATCTGTCCAGTACCCTGCCAGATTTAGATCCTGTTGCACAAGTATTGCTGTTGGTTTCGCCCTTGTCCGATTATGTGTTTGGCACAGTCTTAGAAACTGGAGAGATGTTTAGCACCCACATTCTGTTTGTGCAGCAGGAGGAGTACAACAGGGGTGCTACTGTGCAAAATTGTTTGGGGCAGAACTTACAAACAAATTGCTCCATAGCAAAGCCTAACTCCGATGCAACCCCGCCAAGTTCACTCTCTCTTGCTCTTATTGGGGGCGGCATTTAATGAGTCAAACCCCAACTGAATACCCGAACAACCTCACCGCAGCAGAGTATCATGAACTAGCGGTGGGCAGTGCCATTCATCCGGCACTGATTGAGCGCAACTTCTTCCATATTGAGGGAGAAACAGTTTACGATTATCTATTCATCTCTCCTATACTCCCCAGGAAAAACGCGGGTCGAGTGACGGATGGGCTGTTGAAGTTATATCTGCATTTAATGGCTGGGGGGATGTGGATTACTTCACTAGATCCCTACAACAATTGGCGGCCAATGGAATGGGGGAGGATGAAACCTTTCCAACCGCGCATTGATTGGCTTAAAGATAAACCTGTTAAATACGAGTCGCCCCCGAAAGTCCCCAACCGTGTTACTTATTTTGATATTGCCAACTGCATCTGGGATTTAGTGGCGCGGCGGTACAAAATCAAACGGTACAATTCGTCCCTAACGCGACGCTTACAAGATAGGTTCAATTTACTCCGGTTCTGGGAATGGGTGATTGCTCATCCAGAG
Source organism: Nostoc sp. FACHB-110 (assembly GCF_014697425.1). GTDB lineage: Bacteria > Cyanobacteriota > Cyanobacteriia > Cyanobacteriales > Nostocaceae > Nostoc_B. Next base: position 19,954 of record NZ_JACJRU010000059.1, on the reverse strand, counting down.
ATCCCGATTATTCTCTGCGAAGGGGAGAAGAAGGCTGCTTGTTTGCTAAGTCTGGGGTTTGTAGCTCTAGCACTGCCGGGAATTTGGAATGGACGAGTAGGCAAAAAGGATTTCGATGAAAGACTTCATCCCGATTTATTACCACTGGCACAAAAGGGGCGGAAATTCAATATCCTGTTTGACTACGAGACGAAACTGAAAACTCGTTGGTCAGTGCATCAAGCCACAGTTCGCACGGGTAAAGCAATTGAGGCTGTTGGCTGTGCTTGCGAAGTCATACTACTACCAGGGCCAGAGAAAGGCGTTGATGATTTTGTGGTCGCACGGGGTAATGATGCCAACGCGCTGTTGACGGCAATTGTTGATGATGCTCACTCATTGAAGGATTATCAGCAATTGTTCCTCATCAAACATCGAGGACTAAGAAAGCATAGACCAGATGTGGTGATCAATACTAAATATTTAACCCAGGCAGTTGCAGTTCAGGACAAAGAAACAACCAACATACCACAACAGAAAGTATGTGTCTTACAAACCCAAAAGCCAGAAACACCTTTTGATTTTCTGCCTCAGCCAGAGCAGCCAGAAGAAATCCCCCCAGGTCATCGGGGAAAAATCAACTTCCTGCTCAAAAAATTGAGACAACAGCCACAAACTAAAAGCATTATCTTCCCAAAAACAGGCTTAGTAGTACTCATCTCGGACATGGGGACTGGCAAAACCGAGTTAATGCGTTGGTGGCGTGATGCTCACCCAGAGCAAAGATTTCTCAACAATGGGCATCGGGTGAATCTGCTCAAAAATTTAGCCGAACGCCTTAAGACCTTGATGTATTCTGACCTTGGTTATGCTGGTATGGCTACTGCACAGGCATTGAGCATTACCATCGACAGTTTATATAAGTTAAACACCCAGGCACTACAATATGGCTGCATATTTATAGATGAAGCTTGCCAATACCTGACCCACTTACTACACAGTAATACTTGTAAGGAACATCGCGCCGTCATCTTAGAAGTATTAGAACATATTGTCTACAATGCGCCGTTGGTTGTTATCGCTGACGCACACATGGACGACCTCACCATTGACTTTTTCTTGTCCATGCGACCAGTTGGGGAGCAACCATACATTATCAAAAATGAATGGAAGAATGGAGAGCGCACTATCTATTGGTATGAGGGGATGGATTCATCAGCGTTGGTAGCGCAAATTTCTGCTGCTATCATGCTAAATCAAAAAGTCATGGTGGTTTCGGATTCTAAGCGGTTCATCAAGAAACTTGAACGGATGTTAAGTGTAAGGATTTTAGAGCCTGACCCCATACCAGAGGGCGAAGAAGTTACTACTTCAATATCTCCGAAAACACCTCATGCCCACACCCATAAACTTTTAAGAATTTGGTCGATTCATTCCGATAATTCTGGCAGTGATGAGAATGTGGCTTTCATCAAAGACATTACCAACGCTGTCAAGAATATAGATGTACTTCTAACTTCGCCTAGTCTGGGTACTGGTGTTGACATCTCACAATATCATTTTGATGTAGTGTTTGGTGTATTTCATGCAGTTTCCCAAACCGCCACCGAATGCGCTCAACATCTGTGGCGTTACCGTCCAAAAGTGCCGATTCATGTATGGGTTGCCCCCAAACCACCCTTCGGATACAAAGAAACCAATCCTACCAAAATTAAGGAAAGGTTACTTCAAACCAACGAAATCACAGCTTTTTTAATCAAAATCGACCGTGAAACAGGTAAGCGTGGGGTGGAAAAAGATTGGGCATTAGACGCTTACTGTCAAATTCAAGCTTCTCGTCACCAGTCCATCAATAATTTACGTGCTGACTTGCGATCGCTCTTATCCGATATGGGCAATACTATCGTACCCACCGGAGATCATCTTGATATTGAGGCTTGGGAATCCTTAAAATATGCGGCTGATGCCCTGGATGCTGCTCATCATCAGTCCGTTGCCAAAGCAAATACCATCTCCAGAAGTGAGTACCGCGCACGGCAAAGTAAAGATTATCTTTCGCCTGATGAATTTTTTGAATGTGAGAAGTTTCGCATTCACGATGCTTATGGTGTGGAAGTCACCGAATCTCTAGTCGAGAAAGACAACGGCGGTAGACTCATTGGTGCAATCGCATCTTTAGAGGCCATCTTATCTCCATCCCAAGAGACAATCCTGGATTCTCGGACTAACCAACAATACCCCGCACCACCAGAATTTGTTAGTGCCAAAGACTTAGCAGAAAGAAACAAACTACCTTTCTGTACAGATTGGGGGAATTATTCTGCTAAGTGGTTAGCTCGTTTCAACTTAGGACTACATGACATTCTCAAACGATTAGTCACAGGAGAAGAAATTACTGCTGCTGACGAACAACTATTAAATATGACTCACATCGCAAAACAATGCGCTGCTCACATCAAAACAATTTTGGGGTTTACTATCCCAAGTGATTGCCAACCAATTTGGTTGTTGGCCACTTTAGTCCAGCAGTTGGGGCTAAGTTTAGTTTTTCGCAAATCTGGGCCACGCGGAATGCAGGTTAAACTATTTTCACTTTCTAAGCCAGAGTTGGATTTTGCATTACAAGTTATCGCTCATCGTCAACAGCAACGCGCTGATTACGCCCAAACACAGTCCTTACAAGGAGTTGAACCTGTTTCTTCTCCCGTATCCGCCCCCCCCCCAAATGGTATAGAAAATCCCTTAGTTGAGGGGGTGGATACTACGCCATCTTTAGAAGCAGGGGAGCAGGGAGCAGGGAGCAGGGGAGAGAATCTTTCCCCTCTGCCCCCTGCCCCCTGCCCCGAAGCCTCCTTCCGAGATCGCACCACCCTACTTCACTGTGTAGAAATGCTTCGCTCTGGTATTACTCAAGGAGCTTCGGCTATCAAAGGAATTCTCAAGCGATGGGCCAGCGATTGGCGGTGGCTGGTGGTTTTTGAACTGGAAGCGATCGCACAGGATGAATTACAGGATCTCTCCCAAACATTTCCCCAGTTTTACGATTGGCTGTCTGAGGATGTATTGCCCATAGAAACATAGGGCGATCTTCGTGTCCCTTTCGGTGGGAAAATTTATTTATGAGAAGACGTGTTCTGATAAGTAAATGTCTCGCTTACCAGTCCAATCGTTAGTTTTGACCTCTCCATCGCCTTTGACCATTCACCCGGCGGCAGTCTACCTTTCTGCCTTGGCTTATGGTTCTCAACCCACGATGGAACAATCGCTTAATGCGATCGCACTTCTAATTTCCAATGGGGAGTGTGATGCTTATACGCTCAATTGGGCTGCTTTGCGCTATCAGCACACGGCGGCGATTCGCACTGCCTTATTGCAAAAATATTCCCCAGCGACAACAAATAAAATGTTGTGTGCATTACGCCGAGTTCTCAAAGAAGCACTGCGGCTGGAATTAATGGATGCAAAAGATTACGCCAAGGCTGTAGATATTCAGAGTGTGAAAGTCAAAAGAAAGCTCAAGGGCAGAGCGTTGACATCGGCGGAAATTGCGGCAGTAATTAAGGTATGTCTTGATGACCCCACAGCACAGGGTGTTAGAGATGCAGCTTTGATTGCCATACTGCGCGGTACGGGAGTAAGACGGGCGGAAGTGGTGAATCTGGATTTGAAAGACTTGGGACGGAATGGGGAATTACAAGTTCGACAAGGTAAAGGTGATAAAGACCGGACAGTTTATTTGCCAACGAGCGCAATGGCACTGGTTGAAGATTGGCTATGTGTTCGCGGTCGCAAAGCGGGAGCGTTGTTATGCCCGATTCGCAAAGGTGGAGAAGTACAGTTGAGAAGAATGTCATCCCAGGCAGTATTACAAATTGTTCGCAAACGCGCTGCCGAATCTGGGTTAGAGTCTTTTTCTCCCCATGATTTTCGCCGGACGTTTTGCTCAGACTTGCTAGATTCTGGGATAGATATTGTAACTGTACAGAAATTAGCCGGACACGCCTCACCTGCAACCACTTCCCAGTATGACCGTCGCGGTGAAGAAACTAAACGCCTTGCTGTGGAAAACTTAGATATTCCTTACACTCGTCGTTCTAGGTGAAGGTGAGGTTGTGCTTTCAAGCGGGGCAAGACTTTCTACACAGTGCGTATAGACAAATATCAAAATCGGTTCGCGGACTAATTGAAGTTGCAACCCAATCTAATACAGTTTGTGGCAACCCTTTTTTTCGCACGACAATTACCCAGCCAGCACCATACTTAAATAAATTATTACTGTATAGATATTTTCTGTACCACATCTATACACACCGCTTAAAAAAATATGTTGCCTAAAAGCCAAACAGGGTAATACTTTCTATACAGTTATCTACACGCTTATATACAACACGAGCTTATGACTATAGATGATTTTCTGTACAGTTTTTATACAATAGTTTTTCTGACTTTCCACATAATGTGAAAAGTCAGAGTCATACCAAACTGTTTAACCCAGAGAAGTTTTAGCTTCAACAGATGTATTCTCCAAATGTTGCTTTAAAGTGTAGCCACAATCTGGAGCTTGAAAATCACGAGCATAAGGCAGTCGATAAAATGCCCACAACCGCCAACGCAAAACATCAACTCCAACAGCAGCATTAGAATTGGCAAATTCAATTCGACAGTCTTTGTCTGGGTCTTTAACAATTTTAGAAATTAAAAGATTAACAGCTTCTACCTTTGTATTGCTAGGAATACCCATTGGCTGTTGAGTTAGCCATTGCCTAATTTGTGGAGATTGTAACCACTCGGTAATTTGCTCCGCAGTCGGATTCAATCGATTAGCTTTAAGTTGAGCAATATTTGTCAGACTATCATTGATTGAAGACATAATTATTAGCTGGTATTGTTGGCTAATTTAATGTAAGAATACATCCCCCCGAATCCAGGAGTCAGAATGTTGGGAAAGGGAGCAAAGTTATTCTGGAGCAATATATAAATTCATCGCTTTTAAATTCTGGCTTCTAACTCTGAGTGCTTAATTCTTACAATTCAATTATATTACTTATGAGAATAAGCAAAACAAAAACATTAAAAAAATTACAAATTCAGAGATTATTTAAAGAGAAATAAGAGAAAATATTTAGGAATTAAATAACTGTTCATATTGTAGGCAGTTAGAGTTGATAATTCTCCCCAGGAAAAGCCCTAAATTGTATGAAAACAGAGAACGTAATTGTTGCAGCACTCTTCATAGCGGTAATATCCATGCCTCTTGCAGAAGCCAAAGATTTACCCACCTCAATTAACCAGCCACGAATAATAGCCCAAAATTCGGAGATTCCGACAGAAGCTAAAAATCATCTAAATGCAGGAGTAGAGCGTTATGAAGTCAGAGATTTCAAGGGTGCGATAAAAGAGTATACACAGGCTATACGAATCAAACCAGATTACGCAAAAGCCTATACCAATAGAGGTGCTGCCCGTGCCGAATTAAAAGATTTTGAAGGGGCAATAAAAGACCACACTCAAGCTATCTGGCTGGCTCCAAGAGATGCCACTTCTTATAGCAATAGAGGAATTGTTTACTTTGAAATGAAAAATTATCCAAAAGCAATAGAATTATAACCAAGCGATAAAACTGGAACCAGATCATGCAAGAGCTTACGTCAATAGAGGTCTAGCACGAAAAGCATTGGGGGATTTGAAAGGCGCAATTGCTGATTTGAAAAAAGGAGACAAATTACTTTTAGAACAGGGAGTAATCAGCCATCACCAAAGTATTCAAGCAGAAATTGAAAAATTGAGAGGGGCGATAGCCGAGCAGCAACGATAATCCAAACAAGGAGTGAGTTCGTCGCAGACGTTGGCGCAGCGATCGCTCGTTTTAGTTGGGCGATCGCTGTATTCAGTTGATGAGTGAGTAAGATACTCAAGTTTTGGAAGGACTCACAGTAATGCTAAAATCACCAATACAAGCATACTACTATTGTATTTATGACTGAACCTGCTATTACCCAAACGCACAACGCCACACCCACAAACCCAACTCAAGAATCGCTACAGCTGGCCCGTCGATTTACAAAGGCAATTGAAGAGTTCAACTGGAGGGTAGATTACGTAAAGTTTTGTGAGTTGTTGGAATTGGAGCCTAGCACCTATGCCGACCAGCAGTACCAATATTTTCAGCAGTTGGCAGAAGCCCTCACTCGATTTGATGCGGATGCACTGGCAAAAATGATTGATGCAGGTCAAGAGAATGGGTGAGTTGATAGGCTTAAGCAGTTTAATCAGTTAAATGTGTTGCACTTGGTATACCTAGAAGAAAAAAACACGCGCTTGCTGTATCAAGATGCTATCTAGGTAAATACTCAAATCATTTGATAGCAGGGGTTTAAGTTACCTAGATTATATCTGTACTTAAATCTAGGTAAATAGATAATAATTTATTTTATACCGTATGCTTATATAGGTAATAAATATAGAACTTACGCACTCAGTTCCCAAAACCCCCTGGTGGAGGCTTTAGATGTTCCCCCTTTAAAAGGGGACAAGGTTTCAAGCGGTTGTGCGTCCGTCCGAAAGCCATTCCTAATAAGTTATGTGAATGATGGACTAAAACCGAGAGATTAATGCTAAAGAAAAGCTAAGATGAATTATGAGCAGTTGTAGAGAGAAACGCCTTAATAGATCAACTGCGCTACAACCAAATCAAAGCTTTAAAACATTGCAATAAGTCAGCAATCGGCATGGAGAATGTCGAAAAATTTGTGCTGTCAAAAACAGTGGTTGATATCGTAGTTGATATCGGATAAAAGATAATTGTTTCTTATTTTGTGTTGGGGCGCGATCGGGTATGATGGGGGAGGTCGCAAGTCGCAGGTCGCAGGTCGCAAGTAAGAATGTGGAATAGGTGCAATCATGGATAAAAATGTGGGGATTGTTGATAAAAGTAAGGTGTTTGCCATCCGAATTATTAAAGCTTGCAGCTTTTTGGATGAAAAGCCAGGGATATACCGCACATTATCAAAGCAACTGTTACGTTCTGGAACGAGTATTGGTGCGAATGTACGAGAATCGCGGTCGGCTCAGTCTGATAAAGATTTTTGGCACAAAATGGAAATTGCTTTAAAAGAAGCACGCGAAACTGAATATTGGTTGGAGATTTTAATCGAGTCTGAAGTTGTAGAGAAATCTAAATTTTATCCGTTACTTCAAGAAGCTTTGGAAATAGTGAAGATACTCGTCGCTTCTACCCGCACAATTAAACAGAGGTTGAATGGCAGCAAATCGAACGGCAGGAGAATAGAGGCGGCAAGCGAGAATTAATAATTTAACTCCAAATAGAGAATAAACATCTAGATAATTACTTCCGACCTCCGACCTCCGACCTCCGACTTGGAAATTTTTGTGATGAACAACCCCCAACTAGGTGAGTTACCACCAATAAAGCTAATTCCGTTGAATGGTGAAACAGCGCAAGGAATACCGCGCCCCTTAAGAGCGCGACCAACAACAGATATTCGCCATGTAAAGGTATTAGAATTTCTCCGCAGTAACAATCTGTCGGTGAATAGCCGGAAACTGTACGAACGAGAACTGAAGCGATTTTTGGGATGGACGCAGCTGTCGTATCATGAGCTACGCCCACGCCACTTGGCATTATATAAGGAATATCTACGCGATGAAGTAAAGACAGATGCAGGCAAAGCGTTGTCAAAAAGCAGCATTAATGCCGGGATTTCAGCACTCAAAAGCTTTTTCAAATGGATGTGTTGCACATATCCTGACATCATGGCGACAAATCCGACGCTAGGAGTAAAACTAGAAAAAATTCCGTTACCGCCAGCCCAAAGCTTAACCCCAGAACAGATGGAAAAAGTATGGGCGGCATTGGAGTTGTTAGGAGAAACAAAGCTTCGAGATACAGCACTGGTACACATTCTCTCTCATGGGTTAAGAGCAGGGGAAATTGTTGAGTTAAACGTTGGGTCTTATGATGGCAAGCTGTTGTTTTTGCCAGACACGAAAACGAATGAACCGCGCCTAGTGCCATTGCGAAAAGAAAGCCGCGAAGTATTGCAAGAGTATTTGCGATCGCGTAGAGAACAGGGAGAAGAATTAAACAGCCTCACCCCGTTGATGATTTCACACCATGCTTCATTTAAAGGTGAACGCTTGAGTTATCACGGAATTTATTTTGCAGTGGAGAAAATAGGTTCGCTTGCAGGCATTGAAGAACTACACCCGCATTCGTTTAGGCATACTTACGCTACGGACTTACTATTGTTGGGTGTAGATCCAGGTCATGCACGTAAGTTGACCGGACACCAAAGCGAAAAAGCATTTCGGCGGTACACACTTCGCTCGGAACAAGAAGCGGCGATCGCGGCTTACTACCGCGCTATTGGGGAAGAAGAACAGGAGTAAAGTATGCCCAAGCCTTTAGATCCCAAATGCCAATTGTGTGCAAAAATGCCGACATCGAAAGCGAAGGTACTGCACGGGCTAGAGGGTGATGGCTGCTGGAATCCCAATGTCTGCCATAATCGGCGTTCCTTTTATCGCCATCGCAGCGATGATAAATCAGGACAAATAGATAAAATTAAGGTCGAACCGCCAGCAACATATTATGCAGTGCTGTATCTATACAAGGAAGCGGGAGATAAACCGTTGCACGCGTTGAGTGCAGAACTATGGCTAGGACAAAAACCAGTTTGTCGGCTAGAGCCAATCCACTGCTTTGGATTGACTGCCGGAAAAATCCGTGCGTATACAGACCAGGTGCTGCAAGCATTTGCCAAACAATATGGTATTTCGTTGCCCCAATATAAGGATATGTTTGAAATTTCCCCCACTCATTGCCCAGTGCGTCCATGCCCGTTAAATCCTGACTGATAAACTTGACCAAGCCCCGTTGGGGCGGGGTGTGGGGTGTAGGGTGTAGGGGAAATACAGCCCCAACAACCAGAGGGTACAGGTTCCCTGCCCTAAAGGGCAATTGTGTTGGGAGGGGCTTGTATCCCCTCTCAACACCGTCTTTCCTACACCCCACACCCGTTGCGCCACACCCTGTTGTTGACCTTTTTTGAATTGGAGCAAAGCGAGTTGAGCAGCTATCGCCAGTTAACAATTTGGGATGTGCTAGAGGAGGTATCCTCAGCCCCACCCACTTCGTCACTAGCCCCAGTATGGGAGTGCTTAGACACAGAATTGGAAAATTTATCAACTGAAGCGCAGTTATCAACGGCGGCGGCAGCGTTTTATCAAATCGCAGATATTCTCCTGTCGCGTGCTGGGTTATTGCTGGAAGATGTACGCGCTCTGAATGATACAGAGGGGCCAGTGATCGGAACGGATCTATTTGCTGGCTTGGTGCGGACAACCATGCAGCTAGATTTGGATGATTTAATCGAAGACCCGCCACAGCAGACGTTTAGACCGCATGGGTCGCACTCATTTACTCATCGGGTGAAGGAAGATTCGGTAGCCGCACCTGTGGAGAAAGAGAATATCTTGACAATGCTGGAGATTCAGACAGTAGAAGACGTTCATCGCCTGGCGGGGGATGAAGATGTAGATAAATGGAAGAGGGCGATCGAGGTGTATCTTGCTCAAGTAAAAGATGAAATTACCCTAACTCAACTGCAACGGAAGTTGAAAATGCCGATGGTAGAGGTATGGTTGGGATTATTGCTGGGTGGTTTTACCTTAGAGCAACGTGGGGATTTTTATGACAATAAAAATATTTGGATAGTAATGAATGGCTTTAATATATTACATATCTAATAAATATTAGACTAATTGAGTTTGAGTACTAAATTTTCACTTTTAAATTTCAACTATGGAATCTCTAAACCGTTCAGAAAATGCCCGAAAAATGGTGAGAGAATACGGTATCATATTAACTCCTAGACAAGAGCAGTATGTTATTGCTCACCCATTTACACCTGATGTTTTTCCTGTCGCAGTTGGTGACGATGGAGGCATTGTTTATTATCAATGTGAAGTACCAATTACCAGAAAAGGCGATTTAATTTTAGTAGGTCATAGATACGAGACTTGGCAAGAAGATAGCGTGTTAGTAAAATCAATGGAATTAAAAAGATATTGGCATCAGTTTAGGTGGAATATAACTGTAATCGATTCTTTTGGGGATGAAGAGGAACTGATGGTTTGGGAGTTTAAAACAATTTGTTTTTGAGGTGTGTCTTTTATTATAAGTATGTCTAAAAAACGCCTTGAGAGAATCCATGAACTAACAGGAATAGTCCTTGATGGTTTGAATGGTAAGCCGTTCTCTTGGGGGGATGGACAGCGCACAGCGTGGGTTCCATTGCTCCAAGAAATTGGGGTTACATTAATTACAAAAACCCAGATTGAAAAGCGCGGTTTAGTAGTAAAGCGTGGTGCAAAACCTGTAGGAAAGGCTTACTTTGGCTCTCCTATAAAACGCTATGCTGACCTGTATGTAATGGAAGTGCAATGTACTGCACCTAAGAAACCTGACACAGATTGCTGGCTGTTTTTAGATTGCGAAGTAATGACAAATAAGCCGCCAGGAAAATGCCCTAATTACAAACAATGCAAACAAAATGCTTTACATAGTTCAAACAGAACTTGTACTCTGCCTTTTTCTTACACAAATAAGACTTGTTTAGTCGTTAATCAGAATATTCCAGAAGAAGCCAAAAGTGAAGGTTGGCATCCAGCAGTTGGGCTTTTTTATGAATATGAAGATAAGACTTTACTGGTTGGACAGAAATACTGGACTGTACCAGAGTCAGCCCAGGTTTTAGGATTTGCCAAAGCAGAAGAAACTCCTTATTGGCTGAATTCCAAGCCTGGATACTTATATGTAAATAGATATACACCAGCAAGCGAGTACCCTTCTAAATTTAAAGAAGCAGGCTGGTATCCCAGCATAGATTTGCCTTATTCTATTCATCCTGATTGGGATGATTGGAAAAATGAGCAAAAAATTTCAATCTTAGAGGTTGACTTCAATGTTGATGCTCCAGAATATGTTGAGGCAGTTGCTCAAGGTTGGTATCCGGCTCAAAAAATCAAAACACAAACTTAATTGTTGGCACGAGCGATCACTGTGTATCTTGTATAGGTAAAAGATAAAATTTCCTTGACTAAATTTCAACAGGGATTTAAAGGGCTAATAGAAGTATGGTTGGGATTGTTGCTGGGTGGTTTTAAATTAGAGCAGCGTGGGGATTTTTATGATGCAAAAACGTCTGGGTGATGGGAAGTCCCTTAACTTGATGCCGAAGAAATGATATTGTCAAGGTAAGCATCAAGGTAAATCGGGTTTAAATGACCTAGATATGAGTAATACAGGATCAGGTAAGAAACTGGCATCGTTCAACTGTGAGCAAAAGATGTGGGAGAAGTTTATTGCTTGTTGTCGTGATAGAGGAACGACAGCAACAGCAACGCTCACCAGTTTTATCGAACTTTACCTAGATGATTCCACAAATGACCTTGATGAGATCGCTGTTGCTACTAGGGACAGAAGCCAGAATTCTCAAATACAGGTAAGAGCCAATCACAGCAGCAGTGAAATCAATTGGGAAACAATATCGGCTATTCATGCTCGACTGGAGCGTCTAGAGTCAGATGGGGAAAAACCTGTAAACCAGTCGAGTGATTGTTTAGAAGCAAAGATTCAGGACTTAACAACTACAGTGAAGCAGTTGAGGGAGGCAATGACGAAAATTCAAAATTATCTGAATAATCAACCAAGACGAAGTAGTAAAACCAACAAAAACAGTTCCGTCTATCAAAGCTATACGAACCGAATACAGCCATTAACGGAAGAAGCTTTAGCTGTGAGACTGGGAGTAGATGTAGCAAGTGTACGTCAGCAGCGAGATAGTTTACCGCCAGCACTGTTTGTTGGATGGAGCAAGGGTAAGGATAGATCGGGAGTTGGCTGGGAATGGAATGAAAGCATTGGGTTATATCAACCTGCTACTTAATTTTTAGACCGAACCGTATTGGGAGTGTAGTAGTTTACCAACCCAACATTGCTGTGTTGTCCATTCAGGAATTATTTGTCAGTTTTAAATAATTAATGTCCAGACGGTCGATTTTTCCAGCCCTATGCAATTAGGCTAATACTTTAGCCTTGTATATTTCAGTTTTAAAGAATTAGTAGTTCACCAACCCAATATTGCTGTGTAGACCTAGCTCTTGTGCAGGGGGCAGGGTGCAAGGGGGAGAAATTTTCCCCTCCGCTCCCTGCTAAGAGCCCCAAGCCTGCCAGCACGCAAAGTTTCCTTGACAGACTATTAGTGGGTTAAATGTCATCAATGAGGCTATACCAAAATCAACAGAGCCTATGCAGGATAAGCATTTCCTGTCTTTAGCAATGGCTATAAGCGTGCCAAATGACCCACTAGTAGGAGTATGTCACGTTATTTTAGGCAGTCTCAGGATTTGTGGTGTTTAGGTGACAAAATTAAGAATTCGACCAGGAACGTAAATAGTACGATGAACTGCCTGATTGTTTAAATGCTTTTGAATTGCTGGGGTGTGTTTTGCGGCATCAATGGCCTCCTGTTGTGAAGCATTCGGTGAAAGGTTGATAGTAGTACGAGTACGTCCATTAATCTGCACTGCGACTGTTACCTGTTGAGTAATTAACAATTGAGGGTCGAACTGGGGAAATTGCTGCTGATGAATAGAGCCAGATTCACCCAATTGCTGCCAGAGTTCTTCGGTCAGATGGGGTGCAAAAGGAGCCAACATCAATAGATAAGACTTCAATTCGACCTCAGCAATACTCAACTTTGCTTGCAGCATTTTGAAATAACTCATCAAGGCGGCGATTGCTGTATTGTATTTCAGTGATTGAATATCTTCACAAACCTGATGAATGGTTTGATGTAAACGCTGCTGCGAAGCTAAAGAAGGAGGATGGGGCTGAAGACAATTGTGGTGTTTGAGTACCCATTGATACACTCGCTCCAAGAATCGTTGGATGCCAGCAATGCCGCGAGCAGAAAAATCACCACCCTGGTCGTATGGGCCTAAAAACATCAAGTAGGTTCGCAATGTATCTGCACCATATTCCTCGATGTATTGATCGGGATTCACCACATTACCCTTCGATTTGCTCATTTTGGCACCGAGTTTAGTCAGCAATCCGTGGGCGCGGAATTGTCGAAAGGGTTCCTCAAAGGGGAGATAGCCCAAATCGTGTAAAACCATTGTAATGAATCGAGTGTACAACAAATGGAGTACAGAATGTTCCGCGCCACCAATATACATATTCACAGGCAACCATTTAGTGGTGATTGCTGGATCAAATGGAACATCAGAGCAAGTGCTGGAGGGATAGCGCAAAAAATACCAAGCAGAATCCAAAAAGTTATCAGAAACATCGGTTTCTCGCCGCGCTGCACCACCGCAGCAAGGACAGGTTGTATTGACAAATTCTGGAATGTCTGCCAAAGGCGAATTTCCGGTTCCTTGAGGCAACCAATTTTCAGTTTCGGGCAACTGCACTGGCAACTGTTCTTCTGGAACTGGGACTGTACCGCAGATTTCACAGTAAATAATCGGAATCGGCGGCCCCCAATAGCGTTGCCGAGAGATTAACCAATCTCGCAGATGATACTGCACGGTGCCATCGATTTCGGAGCAACCGATCCAGTTTCGTTGAGCCGCTTTGACTTTTTCTGACCAATCCAATTGCTCCAAATTGTCTAACAACCGTTGAGCATACTGGGTGATCTTGAAGAACCACTGTTCTAATTCACGCTCAATGGTGAGTGAGTTACACCGTTCGCACTCACCGCCAATCACCTGCTCATCAGCAAGAACTGTTTTGCACTCAGGACACCAGTTTACTGTTGCTTTTTTGCGAACAGCTAACCCAGCTTTGAACAACTGCAAGAAAATCCACTGTGTCCACTTATAATACGAGGGATCTGTGGTCTGAATTTCATGATTCCAGCAGAAACGATTGCCAATTCTTTTCAACTGTGTTTCTCGGAATCGTTGAATATTAAGTGCCGTGAGTGTGGCTGGATGAATGCCTTGCTTAATAGCAAAATTTTCGCTATGGATGCCAAAGGCATCAAAGCCCATTGGCTGTAAGACTTCTCTGCCTTGCATCGCCATGAAACGACCGTAGATATCGGCTCCAGTAAAGGCATAGACATTCCCAACATGCAAACCTTCTGCTGAGGGATAGGGGAACATCATCAAATTGTAAAAGGGGTGAGCAGTCGTAGCTAAATCGACCTCATACAGTTGGGTCTGCTGCCATACAGATTGCCATCGGGCTTCTACCGTGCGGTGGTCGTAAGTAGAATTTGGTGGAATAGAATTGGCCGGATCAGTTTGATCCGGCTTTATAGTTCCCAGTCGTGCATGATGAAATCCTCAATGGGTGCTTGTAATATAACTGTAGCATCACAAGTATGGTTTTTCCAAAATGGTACACTCTGCTCACGGCAGCAATCGCTCTTATCTGTTATTGAGCGGAAATATGTGTAAAAGTAGGCAATATTGTCGAAAAAAACTGGCTGCATATAGTTTTAACGTTTTTAATAAGCATACGTGCAGATCATTCTTTAGCCCTTGTAAATTATGTATCCTGTGCGGTAAATATTTATTTTTTTCTAATTAATTTAACTGATTGAGTTTGACTAGCTAAAAGTGTATTAGCTGTGAGATTACAGTCCATTTCATCAACAGTTGTTAAAGAGCAGTTATAATGACCATTTAAAAAACCAAGATTGATATTAAAAGTAATTTGTTTTTCAGTTGCTTCAGCCGGATAAATCCCTTGGTTCTCGCCTCTACTACTAAAAGATACCTGAAATTTGTCTGCTTGTTTAGCAATGATAAACTCATCTACGTTGTCTTCAGAAAGCCATGTACCAACTATTGGGCTGATTGCATTACTACAAGCATTGAGTGTGACTAACGCAGAGATTAATATTATTCGACTGTTCATATTCAAAATGCTGTAAGAGAGAGGAAAAATAACTTAAATCAGTTTTATTATTGAAAGTCAAAGATTATCAAAGCTTCAGAAAGAAAGCAAGTAATCTAATTAATAATTTAAAAACTTAAACTTTTTCAACTGCTGCTAAGTTGCCTCCAAAAATATTAATTTTAGAAGACAGAGGGAGAAATCATACATATAATAATAGCTTGGTATGAGATGTTATCCGTAAGAATATATCTATCAGAATGATCAAGAATCTGAATAATATTTATTGTTAATCTTCAAGGTTTCATGCCAATCAGATTAAATTAGGTTAAAAAATTTATATTTTAATAAAAAATATAAATTTTTGAGACATTTCTTACTTCTATGATTTTTCTAAATCAAATTACAATTAATTTTTCTATGATAGTAGGAAAAATTGTTGTATCTAATCTTGAGTTAACAGCCAAGATAAATAGATAAATAAATAGAAATAGAAAACTAGATTAGTAATACTAATTTAATGATTAAGAGTTGACATTCATTGATGAAATGAAGATGAACGAAAGCCTTGAATAAGAATAAAATTGCTACTAATACATCCTGACGAGCAAGAAAGTAAAGAATTCAAACCTACTTACTAGTATTAACATAATTGTAGACTTCTATATACGAAATATAGGTATGATTTGGTATCTGTTAGCTGACCCTGCACCAGGGACAAATCAAGGGGTGACAATTTCGAGTGAGACATTAGATGCAGCCATCAAAGGCTCAGAGATGTTTGTGAACTCCTTTAAGAACGATTGGACACAGATAGTGGAAGGTACAAGCCCAGCTTATACAGCTGTAGTAGCAACATCAATGCTGATAGCAGTAGTGTTAGTCAGCTTTTGGTCTTTAAGTTGGTATCAGATGTTTACGGAAGAAGGATTTTCAACCAATGTCATGCGTGAGATGGCAATGCCGTTAATAGTAATCTTGCTGCTATCAAATAATGGGGCATTACTAGCAAAAGGGACAATGGCACTGAGAAATACGACTGTCACACTCAATAGCAATGTACTAAAGATTACTCGAAATGGTGTGACGCTGAAGGATGCTATCAGAACGGTGAATTTTGATCAGCATTTTACATTTGCTCTGCAAGCAGCGTTGGTTAAATGTGAGAAATTGGATGAAAAAGATGTCGATACAGATGGAACAGAATACAGTCCCCGAAAGGATTGTATAGACCGTACTATCAATACGGCACAACAAGAAGCACAAAAAATTAGGCAACAAAGAGGATTAAATGCTGGCTCTGGGAGCCGAAACCTTATAGACATGGGTAAAGAAATGATTAATGGTGCTATCCAAGGAATATTGTTTGGCATATTTAGTGGTCTAGCAGCAGGATTTCAGTATATAGTACAGTTGTCCTTCTTATTGGTGGCATACATAGCACCAATATTTTTAGTATTGTCGTTGTTACCAGTCAGCACAAAAGCGATATACGCATGGTTATCAGGATGGCTGGGACTGACAATGGTATTAGTGTCGTACTCAATCATTGTCGGAATATCGGCTTCTTCAATAGTTAATAGCCCCTCGACAGACCCGATACTGTCGCAGTTAATTATCGCGGTACTATCACCAATTTTGGCAATGGCAATTGGAACAGGTACAGCAATGGCAACATTTACAGCATTTAGCGGTGGAATGAGAGCCGGAGTCGGGATGTTGTTAAGTCCTCGAAATCGTTAAATAAAATAAAAGACGATGAAGCTATTAGAAAGAAAACAACTGAATTTTACGCCGATATTTCTGATGGGGAATGCAGCATTACTGGCAATGCTATTTATTGTTGAGATAGTAAATTCCGCAGCACTACACTCGGTGGCCAATAGCAAAGCCCCAACATTGGTAGAGCTAAGTAATGGTGAATCAATCAGAGTCTCGTCTATAAGTTCGTATGAGAGATCGCCACAAGCCATTACATATTTTGTAGGCAGAACAATGACAGGCTTGCTTAGTTGGAATGCCTTACCCAAGGTAAACGACGAGTATAGCCCTGACCCTACGAAAAAGCTGAAAATAGATCCAGGTGTGCCAACGGGGGAAAACAAAATTACAACTTCTGTGTGGGAGCATGGCTTTGCCCTATCAGAAGATTTCCGGGCATCCTTTCTCAAAGAGCTAGGGAAACTTACGCCACCGGACATATTTACAGGGAACACACAATCAATATTGAAGGTGAACTTTTTGAGCGAACCGAAAAAAATCAAAAATGGTTACTGGGCAGTGGATATGGTGGCAGACATTATTATGTTTAAACAGACTGATATGGTAGGAGAACCAATCAGCTTCAATAAAACAATTTATGTCAGAGCGATCGACACGCCGACACTTGGCGGACTATCATCACAGTATCAGGCTATTGCAAATAACATCCGCGCATCAGGATTAGAGATTACGAAAATACAAGATTTGGAGTTGGCAAAGTGAAGCATGAAGAGAGCAGGGGAGCAGGGGAGCAGGGGAGAAATGGAAAAAAGAGCAATCAAAAGTCATGAGGATTTAGAGGTTTACAAGATAGCATTTGATGCAGCTATGCAAATCTTTGTACTTTCAAAGCAGTTTCCTGTAGAAGAGAGATATTCATTAACAGATCAGATTCGTAGATCCTCACGTTCGGTCTGTGCAAATATGGCAGAAGCATGGAGAAAACGTAGATATGAAGCTGCTTTTATAGCTAAACTCAGCGACTGCGAGGCAGAAGCAGCAGAAACTCAAACATGGTTAACATTTGCCGTTAAATGCAACTACCTAGATGTTGAAGTGGCTAGAGAAATTTACTCTACATACAATCACGTATTAGGTAGTTTAGTAAAAATTATCAATGACCCGTCCCCTTGGATATTAAAGCGTTAATTTAATTATCTCCCCTGCGCCCCTGCGCCCCTGCACCCCTGCACCCTGCACATTAATGAAGGAGATAGCCAAATAATGAAGCATCCGAAGTTTGCCCAAATGAATGAGGTGAATATCTCATTAGAAGAATCAGACTCTGAGCCGCCAAAAGAACAAAAGCCAACAGAGCGTGTCCAAACAAGCCCTCTTGTGACCTACAGCCCACTAATAAAAATGGGCGTAATTGGTGGTGGAATATTTATGTTTGTGGGGACAATTGGAGCAATCATCAACGGTTCTTTGAACGCCCTGAACACTACAAACAAAATTGAACCGAACAAGTCTATTGCACAAGCCGAAGAAACGCCAGTAGTAGATGAAGGGCAAAAGGACAAGACGCTACTAGCACTAACAACACAGAGTACAGCATTGCAGAATTTGCGCGATACCTTCGGCACACTTCGTGAACGCAAAGCAAAGGTGCAAGCAACTGAGACTGCTTCACCAACAGCACAAACTACCCCACAGCCAACCACAACACCGATAGCGAGGACACAAGCAATCACCACACGCTCTTACCCAAGAGCTTCCACAACACCAATAAGAAGAAGCCCCGATAGAACTCCTGTACCAACTCTTGTAACTGGGGAAGTACAACAATCACCAGTAACAAAACCAAGACAATCTCCCGTTAAACCGTCCAAGGTGGCAACTGTTGGGACATCAAGAGTCACGGTTGACCCACAGCAGCAATGGCTGGCTGTAGCCGAGGCAGGTAGTTTTAGTGCGCCAAAAACCGAGCCAGAATTAGACAAGCAATTGGCGAATGGTATAGAAGGTGGAACTGGGGTTGCGCCTGATTCAAAACAACAGTCGCAAGAACTAGTTACACCGAGCAATGGTAAACGAGTTTTGGTTGGGACAATTGGCGAAGGAAAGTTAGAAACGCCGATAGTGTGGGCGGATAGTGATTCTTCTAGTCAAAACTATCTTGTTCGGCTGACTAAAGAACTCCTTGCGTCTGATGGAAGTATGGTAGTACCAACAGGGTCTTATTTAGTAGTGCAATTAAGCAACACCAATACTGAAGGATACGCCCAATTAAACGCTAGTGCGATTTTAGTAAATCAAAATGGAGACACGCAGGAGAAAAAACTACCAACGGGTGCAGTACGGATACTAGCAAGTAGTGGGAAATTGCTGAAAGCGCAAACAGGGCGTGGAAGTGATTTCACGAACACGATATTTTCTGCGGCCTTGGCGGGAGTGGGGAAAGCCGTGTCGCTCCAGAATAGTCCGACTAGCTCAATCACCACAACAAGCAATGGGTTTACTAGCAGCAGTGTTACAGGCGGAAATCGAGATGCAATAGCCGGATTTGGCGAAGGGGCGATAGGTTCAATACTGCAAGACATGAAAACAGCTTCTGAACAAAGAGCGCAATCAATGGGTAATCAAAAAGTTTACGCAATTGAGGCGGGGAAAACAGTTCGCATCTATGTCAATCAAACAATTTCTTTATGAAAAAATTCTTGGCTCTATTTACGAGTGTAATACTAGTTAATCCAATAATGGCAGCACAAGCAATATCTCAAAGAACTGTATATGTTGAGGATATTGAAACAGCTACCATCAACCTAAAAATATTTGCTGGGTATGGTTTGACTATAAATTTCATGCCTTCTGGCGAAACGATAAAACAAGTGTGGCTGGGAGATCCGACAAGGTACAGTTTTACCTCTAATGGTAATCTGTGCGCCAAAAGCAGTAGCGAGTGCGAGGGAAGTCCAGCAACTGTAATTTTCTTGCGCCAAATCAAGCCGATAGCGTTCCCAAACATGACATCTAGCAGTGATGGCTCAACTCAAATAACTATCCTGACTGATCTTCGTCAGTATCAGTTCAAGCTGATAGCAGCGTCAGGACAGCCACAGTACACGAGTTTGGTGGTGAAACCGCAATCAGAAAAACCGTTACCAGTGGCATCAAATAGAACTATTACTAGACCGCGAATTGTTTCCTCAGAAAGAACAAACACACCTAAGTAAGTCGTGGGGAAAATTCATAAGTATGTAACAAAAAATTAAGCGGAAGAAGCAACGTTAAATTTTACACGTTGTGTACTGTAGTTTCCCTTTTCTCCTCTTG
>NZ_JACJRU010000058.1 GCF_014697425.1 Nostoc sp. FACHB-110 | reverse complement strand
ATCCAAGAAATCTTTGACCAACTCACATTTGAGCAGGTAATTTCTGTGTCTTCTTATAACTTTATCCTGGAAGCTCTATTCTATGCAGCTTCATATTAAATTGGTATAAGTCTTTAATTAATTGTTCAACCCAAGCCGCAGAGAAACCAGCAGAATAACGAAACCACCTATGAATAGGTAATTTCATATTGTCAGTGAAAGTTCCTGCTCTTTCTTTAACAATTTTTGGCAAATCATCAGAATTTGAGTTGAACAGCTGAAGCTGAAAGGAATTAGTCATTAATAAACGGAATGAATTGTTTTTGTGGCTCAGTCTGAGAAAGCCAAACCAGTCTTTGAGCCACAGATATACAGACTTAGTGTAAGCGATCGCCAAAATAAAACTATTCGCTCAGTTCTGCTTCACCGTCAAGATCATCTTCCGTTTCTGCTTTTGCAATCATCTTAATGCGATCGCATCTGCTGTACCATACTCAAATACTATTTCTTGAAAAAGGCAAATTTGCAAGCTAAGTCGTCGTTTTAAGGCTGTTAATAATCTATTCAAAGCTTGTTTTTCTTGTTCAGTCATTCTATTTTTTCCGATTATGTAATTTTATGCAAAATTTATTGAAATAAGATGAAGATAAACACTAACATCTACATTAAACTTCTTACGATTAATCTTCAGATGAAGAATACTTGCACCATCTATCCCAAGGTGATAATTCATCCCTAACAAAGAAAGATTTATAAAGCTTCGCCAGAAACGGGAGCTTATATGAACTTCTGGAATAGAATTCAATTTGGCGCAGAAAAGCATCATAAGTGCGTATCTGAATGTTGTGTTTAGAATTATTGAACTGTGCCTTATAAGCTTGCTTTTTTAAATTTTGCTTGAGTTCTGATTCTCTGCCAATAATCAGAACACCAAAAGGAGAAGTAAATGATTTCACTCCTAGTACATCTCGAATATGACCTTGATATTTTGTACAGAAGTCGATGTAATCTCTAATTTGACTAATACCACTTGCTAGTTGGGCGGTTTCAACAATTCGTCCATTTTTATCTTGTTTGTAAAGACGATCTCTAGGGGACTTTAAATCAACAACCCACCATGTCACTCCATCAGAGTTTTCTCCAGCAAACAGGTAATCTGGAATTTTCCCGTCTCCATTGACGAAACCTGAAGGTTTTATTTTGGCTTGTTTAATAATCCAACTATCGTGATGACCAGTACGAAAGAAAGCCGACGTGAAAGATAATAAAGATAGATTGTGCCTGAGAAAAGAATCGATTTCAGTTTCACTAGCATTTTTAGAGATGAGAAAAATTAACTTTGTTAGATCATCTTCACTAAAGTTATGAGGATCAACTCTATATTCCTTTGGTGGATAATCTCCTTCGAGAGCATTAGCGAAGCGCATAATAATATCTGAAATAGTTGACTATTGCAAATAGTAGTACACTTGTATTTAATTGAGTTAATCGCTAAACTGTTTTTTATAAGTGTTTATCACTTTATATAGTTGTATACTATACATCAAATATGTTTACATTACGTTACCTTGGAAGATAAGGCACTTTACAAAGTTATCCGATACCTGCACTGGGTCATATCTCACGCTACGCCATATTGCGTATATTGACGTAGGTGAGATGTTTGTAAGCCTAAAACAATATCTTCTTTTGGTACTTCCATATCAACTAAATCTTCAGCAATTTGAATATCTGTCATATTACGCACTATAGAAAGCGATCGCACTCAAAGAATGCTAGGTTTCACATTTATACTAGTTAACTTCAAGCTACTTCTCAATTTATAATTTTTGCACTAATTTTTACTATACCCATGACAATCTTAAACATAAAAGCCCTCTGTTCGGAGGCTGCGATATTTTCAGCCGCCGAGTCAATACACCCAGAAGCATTACTTTATGGTGTTACGGATGGGAAAGCTGTTGGCACATATCTAGAACAAAAGTTTAGGCTTTATCTCAAACAACGCTATGAGTTTGTCGAGGGTAATTCTGCAAGCGGTATTGACTTTCCGGGATTGCTTGTGGATGTTAAGGTAACAAGCATTAGACAGCCACAATCATCATGTCCTTTCAAGTCTGCACGTCAAAAGATTTTTGGGCTTGGGTACTCATTGCTGATATTCGTTTACGATAAGACAGATAATAGTACAACCCGCACAGCCACCTTAAACATCTTGCATACAATTTATGTCAGCGCAGAAAGAACAGCCGATTTCCAAATGACTCGCGGAATTCGGAATATTTTGGCTAATGAAGGTAACAAAGATGATTTAATTGCCTTTATGAATGACCGAAATTTACCAGTCGATGAAATTGAAGCCAGTAACATTGCAGACGAAATTCTGATAAATCCACCAAGACAAGGGTTTTTGACCATTTCCAATGCTTTACAATGGCGGCTCCAATATGGAAGAGTAATAGAACGCGCTGGTCAAGAAGATGGCATAATGACTGTTTATAGAGCTAATCCATGATTCGTAATATCGAGAAAGCTAAAGTAGAATACGGTGATTTTCAAACACCGTTAGTATTAGCTGAAAAAGTCTGTAAAAAGTTAATCGAATTAGGTATCAATCCAGAGACTATAGTGGAACCTACCTGTGGATTGGGTAATTTTATTGAAGCAGCCTCAAATTCATTTTCATCAGCAAATAAGATTTTAGGAATTGAAATAAATTCTAGTTATTTAGAAATAATTGAAAAAAGTCGGAAATTTTTATACGATGACAGAATTGAGATTCGATGTGAAGACTTTTTCTATCTTGATTGGTCATCATTAATAAGTTCATCAAATAAAGAAGTCTTAGTAATTGGTAATTTTCCTTGGGTGACTAACTCACAGTTAGGTAGTATCGATAGCGCAAACCTGCCAACCAAGACTAATTTTCAAAACCATAATGGTTTAGATGCAATCACAGGTAAGAGTAACTTTGATATATCAGAATGGATGTTAATCCAGGTCGTGAAATATTTACAGAAGCATGATGGTTATTTAGCCATGCTATGCAAAACTTCTGTTTCTCGGAAAATATTAAGCTATATTCGCTCTCAAAAAATAAATCTGGCTTACTCTGCAACTTATAAGATAGATGCTCAAAAGTATTTTAATGCAAATGTTGATGCTTGTTTATTTTTTTGTAAATTTGATTTAAATTCAAAAAACTATTTTTGTGATGTCTTTGATAATTTAGAAACTTCAAAATATTATCGTATAGGTTATTGGAATAATATTTTAGTAAAGGATTTAGTTACTTTTGAAAAGCTAGAGAATCTATATGATAGTAAATCTGAATTAAAATGGCGTTCAGGTATTAAGCATGATTGTGCTAGTGTTATGGAATTTCACCGAATTGATAATACTCTTATAAATGGATTAGGAGAAGTTATTGATATAGAGGAAACTTACGTTTTTCCATTACTCAAAGGTTCTTATGTTGCTCAAAATCAAACAAAGGCAACTGATAGATATATTTTAGTCACTCAAAAGTTTGTTGGTGAACCTACTGAAAATATAAGAGATATAGCCCCTAAAACATGGAAATATTTAGAAAAACATGAGAATTTATTAGATAAAAGAAAAAGTAAAATTTATCAGAATAATCCTAAATTTTCTATTTTTGGTGTAGGTTCGTATACTTTTTCTCCTTGGAAAATTGCGATTTGTGGACTTTACAAGAAATTGGATTTTCGATTGGTTGGGAAAATATCTGATAAACCTACTATTTTTGATGATACAGTTTATTTTCTCAGCTTTGATGATGAAATTTTAGCAAGTAAAACTTTTGAAATTTTGAATACTAACCAAGCAAAAGATTTTTATTCATCTTTAATATTTTGGGATGAAAAGCGACCCATTAAGTCTAGTGTTCTAAATAGTTTGAATTTGAAGGCTTTAGCAGAATCAGCAAACTAATTTTACTACAATGAAATTTCAGCCAAAATTCATTAACTGCATCAGCTTATCTTTTACGCTACGCCATACTGCGTATATTGACGCAGGTGTGATGGTTGTAAGCCTAAAATAATATCTTCTTTTGGTACTCCCATATCAATCAAATCTTCAGCGATTTGAATATCCGTCATATTACGCTGAATCCATATCTTTTCATTTTTGATATCAAGATGTATGACACAATTGTAAATTCGGTCATATCCATCCCAACCAATGTCTAAAATTTGATAATGGTCTCGCACAGTATCGAATATCAGTTGAACTTCGATGTTTTCTTCCAACGGTTTATAACTACCATACTGTGTTAGTAAGCTTTGAATATATTCACGATATTTGTCTAACTTTGCCATTGCAAAATTACCTCACTGCTTGGATCATAAACTATTAAATGAACTTGATATTCTCGTACCGAGGCTTGGGCAAAATCTCGGCTAAATAGTGAGCGATATGTTAAAACTGGAACTGCTAAAAACAAAACTCGTTCAGGTTCGCTAAATCGCAGGGCTAATCGATAATTAAGAAACTGTCCTAAAGCAGCGTGATAGTCAAACAGTTCTGAGTCACCCAAAAAACTTTTAATCTCAACAGCAATTTTCTCAGATCCTCGCTCGGCGGCTAAAATTTTTTCCGCACCTAAATCGACTGACATTTTATCTTTGCCAAACTTTAATACTAGCGGATCATGTGTGATAACCCACCCTTCTTTTTCTAATCCTCGTTTGACGGCTTGATGAAAAATGTCTCTTGCAGGCACAGGAAATCACAGAACCCGATAATCATATAATATCGAACCATTGACAATTGAGCGATCGCCATTGTCAATACTTTTTCACTCCAGCAATTTCACTCTTTATTCATTGATGCGATCGCCTGTGAACATCCTTCTTTTTCGTACAGCATTTATTGAAGCGATCCCTCAATTCTTCTCGCAAGTATTAATAATTTTATTCAACCGTAGATTTATCTTAAAATATATTGATTCTGTATTGCCACCAAACGCAGCACATTGATTACTAATATAAGAATTTATTTATAAACTTTCTAAAAATTTAACCGCATTCTTACGAAATTTTATTGCCATATCTGACCCACTCTGTCATATCAACTGTTTCCTCTTCTTCATAGTCTGATGGTGAACCAAAAATTTCGTTCAGTTCTGTTTGTTCGTCATCATTCACATAGGGTATGAGAACTTCGCAAAGCAACATTCGCTCTTCTCGTAAAACTTCTCTTATGCTCTCTTTAATTAGTGCTTTAAGTTCGTGAATTTCCATAAACTTTTTTAATGCAATAAGCTACTATAGCGTTTCCTAGTCTGCTGAAGTACAAATTTCTGCGTACCTCTGCGCTTAACTCTGCGACCCTCTGCGTTTCAAAATATTACCTGTACCTCACTTAACTGGGAATCGCTATATCTCTAATTTGCTCATATTTAAAGCATATATCAAAAATGATTATGCGATCGCACTTTACCATGTGTAATTATCAGTAAGCGATCGCTTGTAGATATACTTTCGTTTTTCCTCCAGCATCTATTGAAGCGATCGCTTTTTTTCAACCTAATCATCATATAATTAACGTCAAGTATTGCTCAACTTCACCAATATATTCTAGTAACCCAGTATTCACGCCTCTTTCACGTAAAATTGCTAGACTTGTAGCTTCCCAGCACAAACGTTCACGTTCCATATCATTACCTGTTAGTTGTTCCACTACTACTTTTGGATTTCTAATTCTATCAGGTTCCTCCTGTGAAATAGAGCGTAGTCTATGTGCTTCTATACAAGGATCAAAACTCAATTTCTTTTTGATTTCTTCTAAAATTTGTTCTTCTCGTTGATTAGAAGGAATAAACCCATTCAAAACCCATGCTTCACGTTTTGGGTTAGCTGTACCAATTATAATTTCTAGTTTTGGCTGTAGCTGGATATGTTGAGAACGCGCTTGTTCAAGTCCTTCTCTACGTTCTTGTTGATTGTCTAAATCACGAATTAAGAAAACAGCTTTAATCTGTCGTGTTCTTTGCAAAAACCTAATCAAATTAAGAACCTTGATAGATGCTGCGCCATCGGCTTTCAATGGTACACCTTTACTATAATGACCTCGATATCTTGGTAATTTTAATCCTGATGATTCCAATGATTCTAAAATTTTACCAATGTCTTTCCAACAGGAATATTCTGTTCCTTCTTGTAAGCCACACCATTTAAAAGAATACTGAAGATTATCCTCCTCTAACCAATCAATTTTTTCTAGCAAAACACGCTCGGCTAATTTAGTAGCAGTTCTAAAATCTGCACCACTTTCAACTATGGCAATAAACTCAATCACTCACTTCTCCTTCCACAACCCATTCTTCTCCCTCAGCATCCCAAAATTCACCAGTTGTTAAGGTTTGTTTTGCCCATTCCACATCAGGATGTTCATCCAAACGTTTGGAAATAGTAAAGCCTGAATTACTGTTATTTAATACGTGTACTTGAGAAGGAACAAGCTCATCAATAATATATGGTGAGTGAGTAGAAAAAATAATTTGTAGATTTGGATTATCTGCAATAATTTCCTTAAACACAGTCATCAATTCGCGTTGAGCATTCGGGTGAAGTCCCTGTTCGACATCATCTAATAAAACTAAATTAGGTTGATTAGGGTTCATTAACACAGTTAACAATCCCAAAGTTAATATTGTACCTTCACTAATTGCATGGGCTGGAATACGCTCACCTGTATTCATATTTAGTATAACTTCTTGTCCTGCCATTTCCTGAGTTTCTTCGTAAGAAATAGGCTTGCCATCAACTTCTATTAAACGTTTACGAACTACTGGAACTTTTGCCCTCTTTATCCCAATTTTACGTACACTTGGCACAATTCTACTTAATTTTCCTTCTATTAACTCAAATCTTTCTGGAGCTTCATCACGCAAAAAATCTAAAGTAGGTGCTAGTAACGAACCATCAAACTCAACTCTTGGTGTTTCTTCATCGCTATAAGCTGCCTTAGCAAGATTACTTGCGACTAACTTTAGATAAACTGTGTGCTTTAAAGATTTGAGAATTGCATCTGGTGAATCATTTAAAGAACTTGTCCATCCTTCTGAGGTATTTTCCCTTTCATCCATCTTCCATGATGCTATCGGATGCCAATAGTCATTGTTTTCTTGATGCCAACTATATGAAGCTTGCCAATATTGGCGATATTTAAATCCCCAAAAACCAGTAGCAATAACAGACATATTTCTTTCCCCAATTGTTGTAATAAATTGGGGAGATTTGTCATATTGAAATATTCTAGCAAATGATGAATCAACACCAGCAAGCCTACTTAAATTGTGCAGTGCTTGTAGCACTGATGTTTTACCAGCACTATTTTTTCCTACAAGTCCATGTAATCGGGAATTATCAAAACTAAGTTCTGTAAATTTATGACTCTTGAAATTATGAAGTATTACCTTTTCTAGCATATAATTGCTAACATCCTTCTATAGAAAAGTAGATTTATTACATTTATCAATATAATATCTCACTAATCGTGATGATTAAATCTGCTAGATTACTATCCATTTTATATAAGCTTGTTCAATTATAGCTCCCGCGATCGCCTGTCTTTTTGACTCTAGTATCTATTGAGGCGATCGCACCTTATCATGCGTAATTATCAACAAGCACTCGCCTGTGAACATCCGTCTTTTTCGTGCAGCATTTATTAAAGCGATCGCACTTTATCATCTCTAATTATCAGCCTGCGATCACCCGTCAACATACTTCTTTTTCGTGCAGCATATATTTAAGCGATCGCGCTTTACCATGTGTATTTATCTATGAGCGATCGCCTGTGAATATACTTTCTTTTTTCTACAGCATTTATTGATGCGATCGCACTTTACCATGTGTAATTATCTGCAAGCGATCGCCTGTAGATATACTTTCTTTTTTACTCCAGCATTTATTGATGCGATCACTTTTTTACTAAATACACAATCTGATAATTAACAGCATATTATAATTACGTTTTTATTTTTAATACAGGTTGATTAAATAATTTTATGCTTTTATTTTGTTTAGATTGTTGTGCAAATTCTATCAAATCATTAGTAAACGCTTTAAGCCTTTCTGGAGGGCTATTAAAACCTGATTTTCCACTATTATAGTTTTCCAGTGCTTTATCCAAAACATCTATTGATTGCTTAAATAAAATTAAAGTCTGCTCTTCATTGCGTAATATTTGTTGCAATTCAACAAATTTCTTTTCGTTTTCCTTATTATTAATTAAATCAGTATCAAGCTTTGAATCAGATAATGCTAGTATCCTGAAGAGCATAATAATTTGATACTTAAAGCGTTTGTAAAACTGATTTAAACTGTTATTTCTTATAAATTTTTCTAATTTATAGAAAGTATACGCACTTAAATAGTATGGATAAAAACTATGATTTTCTACAAAAATTCTGCGGGTATTGTTTTTCAGAAGCTCTCCATAATATCTACATGAACTACTGTGTGGTTCATTGAGAAACATGGCAAGAAAACATTTAACTTGAATAGCAGTCGAAATTACTTTATAGTTATCAACAATTGAGTTAGAGCTATTGTACTGCTTTGATCTTCTTTCATAGTATAATCGATGCTTACGCCCTTCATCATCATTAAAGCTTTCATAAAATTCTTCAAGCTTTTTATTAAATGGTTGTAATGACCAAAAAGCTTCTGGTTTTACTTCTGTTTGCCTATTGGTCGCCCTAATAATCTGATTTGTTATGTCTTCATCAGCTGTAATAATTAGTTTTATGGGTAAATATATTTTTTCATCTAATAAATCTTTGTTTTTATATAAAATATGACTTGTTTGGCATCCATTGACAATTTGATAATCTTTGATTTTGAAGTATGTTCCTGTTTTATTAATTGATTTTGCAACGATAGTTACTCCATTATTTAACATTACAAAACTATCTCTTCGTTCTTTATTTTTAATAGTTTCATTAATTTCAGAGTTAACAGTATTTTCACCTTGAAAATCTCTGACATTATCATAAAATAAATTTTTTTGTAATGTACCATCTGTACTTGATATAAGTTTCAAATATTCTTGGCAAGGTAAAATACCAATATAGGCTTCTTGAACTTTTTCTATCTGTGGTAATATAGTATGCCTTTCAAAGTTAATTTCTCTTGTGACCTTATTGCGTATCTCCTTGTACATATTTTGTAAATATTCTGCATCAACTGGAATAAACTTGACTCCTTCATGCCCAGGAGAAAATAAACCAGTTCTTTTCAAATCTTCAATCCCATCATTAATAACACTTAGTAAATTTTCGTCTTGCTCCCATTTTCCAGTAGTAACATAATACATATGACAAACTGGACTTTCTTCCATATACAGGCTTAAAGAATAAATATGTTTTTTTAATTCAATTAAGCTTTTAATTTCCTGACCTATGGCTCTAGATGGTGTATCTTTGAAAAAGTCTCTCACGCCATGAATAAACTTGCTTATATGACCCAAATCAAATTTGCTGGATGTTTTTGTCTGTATAAAAACAAATTTTGCATCTAGTCTATTTAATGCTTTTTTTAAATCATCTATTTCTTCAGTTGAAGAAGCTAAATTTTCATTAACCATGATAGCTAGTCCATCAATACTGTTATCTCCTCCGCCACCAATGCTAATATCTTCAATGCTAAATCTTTCTGAATGTAATCTTGAAACAATACAAAAGTTTACAAAATATTCAAACGCTGTATTTTTATTTAATTCTTCTAAACCATACTCTTTACAGAAATCTTTTAGATAAGATTCAATAATTTGATTCATAAATTACTCCTTACAAATATTTAAATACTATATTTCAATATTTTTTTGAAACTAGTTAACTACACCCACATATATAATGATATTTAGTATTTATACGAAATTAACACCGTAAGTCTACTTAATTTGTAGTATGTTTGTTAAATTGAAAATTTGGATAAACGCATTTGTGTGTAGAAGGTAAAATATTGAGCTTAATTCAGCTTCACCAAAGATAAATTTTATGCAAATTTAAAAAGATTTTTAACTATTGATTGATGATAAATTATTAACTCCGTTTATAAACCAACTCCATTGTTAACTTTTCAATCTCCAGCTTCAATCTCTCATTCTCCATCTTCAACTTAGCATTCTCCTCTCTAATCAACTCAATCTCATTCCTCTTAGTCAAAGCTTGATTAATCGCCAGCTTCCGCATATCGAGCGAAAACCAACGCTGATAGGTTTGAGTATGAACTTGCACACTATGACCTAAATTATCTGCTGCTGCTTTGATTGGTATGCCTAAAATGTGCGCTCGAATTGCCCAGGCGTGGCGTAAATCGTAAGGCTTGAAATCTAAGCCGATTTTGCGGAACCACCAGCTAACTCGTTGTGTTAAGGCTGTTATTTCTGCGTGATTAGTTTTATCTTTTTTACTAATTGCTGTTGCCAGCATTTCTAAATATTTAGGGTTTCTTAAATCAAACTCATCAATCCATTCTTTATGTAATGGCAAAGCTTGTCTTTCGCCAGTTTTACAATCTTTGTGAACTTTCCAGGTTAAATCTAAATTCTCCTTGCTTAACCACCAATCGATATCAGGGTTAATAAAAATTTCTCTGGGGCGTAAACCAAAAACTGCTAACATTCCATACGTCCATCGCCAAAGTTGCCAGCTATCTTTGACATCTTGATTAACTTGATTGCCTCTAATATTTAAATAGTCTTCAAATTTGCTAATTCCTGATAGTATTTCTGCATCTGTAGGGATGTTGCGAGAATTGCGATCGGGCATTTTGGCATATTTAGACAAGTCAATTTCTATATTGAATGTCTGGCAAAATGAAGATATAGCTCTAGCTGCATTATATCTAGCCCATTCTTTATCGATTTGTTCAATTGAATTAATGAGATTTTCCGCAGTGGCTAAATCTTGAGGATTGGTATATCGCTGGGTGCGGGAAAAATAATAGAAAAATGTATGTTCGCTTTTTGTTGTGCGTTTATGAGTTTTAAAATAATCTTCCTCGAATTTTGCCAGTAACTCGCCTATGGTTTTTACATCTTTTTTTGTCGCTTCTTTGCCTAAATATTTATCGTTCCATTCAAAGGTTTTACGAGCGATTAATTTGCCTAATTCATAAGCTTCTTCCTCAGCAGTCTTGAGTCCGTCTAAATTGGCGGGAATATTCAAACTAATATTGTATTGCTTTCTGCCAGTGCCGTTACTGTCTTTATCTGTGGGTTTAATTGGTAATGTCGCTCGTAATTGCAGACTTCCATTCGATTCCCGAACTGATACTTTTGTCTTTGCAGACTTCAAACGCAGATTTACTTTTTCTAATTCTTGTAAGACTTTTGCTCTCATGTGTTCTCTTTGCTGCTGTGCTTGCAGACTTGAGCCGATAAAGCTGCCGTCGGTAGATGAAAGTGGCTCTAAATCTGCAAAGGCTTGCTGATATTTGTCTTGACCCTGATTTTGCATCGCTGTGGTATTAGCCTATATTTAGCCTAAAACTTAATGTGTTATCAGCGAACAATGTTTAAAACTAACACTGTTTAAGGTAAACATTACGCTGTTAAAAGCTATTAAACCACAAAAAGGATTACTCCGGCCCTTATCACGGTTATGACGGATTTGCTATCTTCGCTCGTGATATGGATTTAGCACTCAACAGCCCAACTTGGGGCTTGATTGGCGCTCCTTGGAAGAAAGCTGCTACCAAAGCTAAGGCTGCTGCTTAATTCCCAAGAATAAACGGATAGCCTGGGGTTTGTCGCCCCAGGAACCGAGGGAAGAATGGTGAATGCTGAATGCTGGATGAATAGTTTCATTCATTATTCATGATTCATCACTCGTGACTCCCAAAGTGGAGGAGCGAAGTCCCCAGGCTCTCCCAAAACTTCAATTACTACACCAACCAGCAAGCGTAGAGAGACAGACAAATGCCACAGAATCCTGAAAGAATTGTAGACCACGTTGATCTATTCAAACAGCCAGAATACACCGAGCTATTTGAAAACAAGAGAAAGAACTTTGAAGGCGCACACTCTCCTGAAGAAGTTGAAAGAGTGTCTGAATGGACAAAATCTTGGGACTACCGGGAAAAGAACTTCGCTCGTGAAGCTTTAACCGTTAACCCCGCTAAAGGTTGCCAACCCGTAGGCGCAATGTTCGCTGCTTTGGGTTTTGAAGGTACTCTTCCCTTCGTTCAAGGTTCTCAAGGTTGTGTGGCTTATTTCCGTACACACCTCAGCCGTCACTATAAAGAGCCTTGCTCCGCAGTTTCTTCTTCCATGACAGAAGACGCAGCAGTATTCGGTGGCTTGAACAACATGATTGAAGGTATGCAAGTTTCATACCAACTGTACAAGCCTAAGATGATTGCTGTTTGCACCACCTGTATGGCGGAAGTAATAGGTGACGACTTGGGCGCGTTCATCACCAACTCTAAGAATGCTGGTTCTATTCCTCAAGATTTCCCAGTACCTTTTGCTCACACTCCTAGCTTCGTAGGTTCCCACATCACTGGTTACGACAACATGATGAAGGGAATTCTGTTGAACCTGACAGAAGGCAAGAAAAAAGCTACCAGCAACGGCAAAATCAACATCATTCCTGGTTTTGATACCTATGTAGGTAACAACCGTGAAGTTAAGCGGATGTTGAATGCAATGGGTGTTGACTACACCATTCTGTCTGACAGCAGCGACTACTTCGATTCACCCAACACTGGTGAATTCGATATGTACCCAGGTGGTACAAAGCTGGAAGATGCTGCTGATTCTATCAACGCTAAGGCAACAGTAGCTCTCCAAGCTTACACCACTCCCAAGACCCGCGAATACATTAAAACCCAATGGAAGCAAGAAACACAAGTTCTGCGTCCCTTCGGTGTTAAAGGTACTGACGAGTTCTTGACTGCTATCTCTGAATTGACTGGTAAAGCGATTCCTGAAGAGTTGGAAATCGATCGCGGTCGTTTAGTTGATGCTATCACAGACTCCTACGCTTGGATTCATGGTAAGAAGTTTGCTATCTACGGCGATCCTGATTTGATCATCTCCATCACCAGCTTCTTGTTAGAAATGGGTGCAGAGCCTGTACACATCCTCTGCAACAACGGCGACGAAGCTTTCAAGAAAGAAATGGAAGCTATTCTCGCTGCTAGTCCCTTCGGTAAAGAAGCTACCGTTTGGATTCAAAAAGACTTGTGGCACTTACGCTCTTTGTTGTTCACTGAACCCGTAGACTTCTTCGTCGGTAACTCCTACGGTAAGTACCTGTGGCGCGATACCAAGATCCCAATGGTACGGATTGGTTATCCTCTGTTCGATCGCCATCACTTACACCGTTATGCTACCCTCGGCTACCAAGGTGGTCTAAATATCCTCAACTGGGTTGTTAATACTCTGTTGGATGAAATGGATCGTAACACCAATATCACTGGTAAGACCGATATCTCCTTCGACTTGATTCGCTAGAAATTGCTACAAGCTGGTTTGTTAAAAACAGCTAAAGATTAGGAACTGGGGACTAGGGAATATTTAATTCCCCATCCCCAATTCCTATAACAGATACTCAACTTTTCAACCTACCTATCCCTTGATTCGTTTTCTCTATCATGGACAGCATCAATCACGCTCATTCTCACGTTAATTACCATCCACCTAACTATAAAAAGTCTCCTCTACTTAATCCTCTGCGTCGTTTTGTGGACGGAATTAATGTTAAAAATAATCGCTTCGCTCATCTAATATGCCAGGTAATTCCTTGCTGTTGTCCTTTTGAGCGAAATATTAGTTTATTTGGTCGGACTTACCATATTCCGGCTTTGTGTAAGCTAAATCCTCTCTATGATGAGTTTGTTGGCTTACGTTTTCGGGCTTTGTCTTACCTTGCTGATGAATGTGGTGAGGATGTGACAAGGTATATTTGCTAATTTACTTATTATCTGGAAGTTATCGCCATCCTTGTGAGTTGTGAACGGAGTTTTTTTATCTAACCGCAAAGTACATAAAGTACGCCAAGGGAGGAAAGAAAGAGTTTCACAATTAATTTAGGAGTATTTGGAGCAGAAAGCAAGTTTTTTGTTATTGGTAGTCAAGCATACTTTAAAGTTTCTTGTAAAAGTCGATGTTATAGAAATGAATTACAGATGCACACGGGGAATTGTGTGTCGGTTATTGAGAAGATTTTTACAGGAAGTTTTTGTAACAGTAATCAGTTAACAGTAATCAGTAATCAATGAATCGATATGTGATTATTGTTAACTGCTTTTTCTCAAATAGGATTTAACGAACCGCAAAGGACGCAAAGGACACTAAGGAATTAAGAGGATGTTTGGAAGATTTTTAGATCCCCCTAAATCCCCCTTTTTAAGGGTGAATTTGAGATACTTCCCCCCTTTTTAATTGGTATTAGGGGGGATCAAGATTTCTCGGACATTCTTTAAGAGTTTGAGAGAGTTCTTGTTTAAGTCCTAGGAAAAATTTTTACCGAATTACCAACAAGCAGACCACAAAGGAAGAGAGATGAACACCCAAAAGAAGGTTAAAGAACTGCTGAATGAGGCGGGTTGCGAACATAATCAGCAGAAGAAGGGCGAGAAGAAGAATAAGTCTTGTACGCAACAAGCGCAACCTGGTGCGGCGCAAGGTGGCTGTGCTTTTGATGGGGCGATGATTGCTCTGGTTCCAATTACTGATGCGGCGCATTTGGTTCACGGCCCGATCGCTTGTGCGGGTAATTCTTGGGGTAGTCGTGGTAGTCTATCTTCTGGGCCTGTGCTTTATAAGACGGGTTTCACTACCGATATGACTGAAAATGATGTGATTTTCGGTGGTGAGAAGAAGCTTTACAAGGCAATTTTAGAAATACATCAGCGTTACAATCCCAAGGCTGTGTTTGTCTACGCTACTTGTGTGACGGCGTTGATTGGCGATGATATCAATGCTGTTTGCAAGGCGGCGGCGGAAAAAATTGGGACTCCGGTTGTGCCGGTGATTGCGCCGGGATTTATTGGGAGTAAGAATTTGGGCAACCGTTTTGGCGGTGAAGCTTTATTAGATTATGTTGTCGGGACAGCAGAACCGGAGTTCACAACCCCCTATGATATAAACTTAATTGGCGAATACAATATCGCCGGGGAAATGTGGGGAGTCCTGCCTTTATTTGAAAAATTAGGCATCCGCGTACTATCCAAAATCACGGGTGATGCTCGTTATGAAGAAATTCGTTACGCTCACCGTGCCAAGTTGAACGTGATGATTTGTTCGCGGGCGTTGCTCAATATGGCGAGAAAGATGGAGGAGCAATATGGGATTCCCTACATTGAAGAGTCTTTTTATGGCATTGATGATATAAATCGTTGTTTGCGGAATGTGGCGGCGAAGTTGGGCGATCCTGATTTACAAGCGCGGACTGAACAGCTAATTGCTGAAGAAACAGCCGCTTTGGATATTGCCTTAGCTCCCTATCGCGCCCGCCTCAAGGGTAAGCGTGTAGTTCTATATACTGGCGGTGTGAAAAGTTGGTCTATTATCTCTGCCGCTAAGGATTTGGGGATAGAAGTTGTGGCTACTAGCACCCGCAAGAGTACTGAGGAAGATAAGGCAAAAATCAAACGCTTGCTCGGTACAGAAGGGATGATGCTAGAAAAAGGCAATGCTCAGGAGTTGTTGCAATTGGTACGTGATACAAACGCTGATATGTTAATTGCGGGTGGTCGTAACCAATACACAGCCCTGAAAGCGCGGATTCCTTTCCTCGACATCAACCAAGAACGCCATCATCCTTATGCTGGCTACGCGGGAATGTTAGAGATGGCACGGGAGTTATACGAAGCCCTCTACAGCCCGATTTGGAGTCAAATCCGTAAACCTGCGCCTTGGGATGAAACAGCCGGGACTTTAAATAATTTTAGTTTGTCAGCAGAAGATATTTTCTCTGAAGAAATAGGGGTGTAGGGGGTAAGGATGGTAAGGGTGTAAGGGCAAGAATTAAAACCGAAGTAATCATAGTTACAAATTAATGCTCCTCCCCTATACCCCTATACCCACACACCCATCCTGAAGGGTCAAGGTCAATAGAAGAGGTATATTTAGATGGCGATCGTTACTGTTCCCGAAAAATCAGTTGCAGTTAATCCCCTCAAACAAAGCCAAGCTTTAGGTGCATCCCTCGCCTTTTTGGGATTAAAGGGAATGATACCTCTGTTTCACGGTTCTCAAGGGTGTACCGCCTTCGCCAAGGTTGTGCTTGTACGGCATTTTCGGGAAGCGATTCCCCTAGCCACTACAGCCATGACTGAAGTAACTACGATTTTGGGTGGCGAAGAGAATGTGGAACAGGCACTTCTGACGCTGGTTGAGAAGGCGAAGCCAGAAATTATTGGTTTGTGTACCACTGGATTAACAGAAACCAGAGGCGATGATATTGAACGCTTCTTAAAGGATATCCGCGATCGCCATCGGGAATTAGACCACATCCCCGTTATCTTTGCACCAACACCAGATTTTAAAGGTGCATTACAAGATGGTTTTGCTACTGCTGTGGAAAGCATTGTTAAGGAAATTCCCCAAGCAGGCGGAATTAGAAGCGAACAAGTCACAATTTTGGCTGGTTCTGCTTTTACTCCCGGCGATTTACAAGAAATCAAAGAGATTGTCACCGCTTTTGGATTAGAACCTATCTTTGTACCTGACCTTGGCGCTTCTTTAGATGGTCATTTGGAAGATAACTATAGTGCGGTGACAGGTAGCGGTACAAGCGTCAAACAACTACGACAAGTAGGTTGTTCTGCTTTCACCATCGCTTTGGGTGAAAGTATGCGGGGTGCTGCCAAAATTCTCGATGAACGGTTCAACATTCCCTACGAAGTGTTTGGGGAATTGACTGGTTTAGAACCAGTAGATGAGTTTTTGCAAGCATTATCAATTTTAAGCAGCAACCCAGTCCCCGAAAAATACCGCCGCCAACGTCGCCAGTTGCAAGATGCAATGCTCGATACGCACTTTTATTTTGGTGCAAAACGGGTATCTCTAGCATTAGAGCCTGATTTACTCTGGGGAACAGTGCGCTTCTTGCAATCGATGGGATGTCAAATTCATGCGGCCGTCACCACAACGCGATCGCCTTTACTCGAAAAACTCCCCATCAAGAGCGTTACTATCGGCGATTTAGAAGACTTTGAAGAACTAGCAGTAGGTTCTGACCTAGTGATTGGTAATTCTAACCTGGCTGCGATCGCAAAACGTCTGTCGATTCCTCTTTATCGTTTAGGTTTGCCCATCTACGACCGTTTAGGCAATGGTCTATTTACAAAAGTTGGCTATCGCGGCACGATGGAGCTTTTGTTTGGTATTGGCAACCTCTTTTTAGAAGCTGAAGAAGAGCGCGTTAAACACTTTTTCAATGATATTTAGGGGCTAGGGACTAGAGGTTAGGGCTTAGAGATTAGTAAATGGGAAATAGTCGATTTCTTACATGAATCTTTTTTGTCTCGCGCAAAGGCAAGGTAGCGCGTTGGGCGGCTCTGCCGACTTGAAGCGACTGCCGCGCAAAGACGCAAAGGAAAGTACGCAAATAACAACTTTTGTAAGAGGTCTAATAAATTTACTCATCACTAATACTCAAACCTTAACACTTAATACCTAATACCCAATCCCCACAAAGTAGGAGAACAGAATGAAAATTGCCTTTACAACCAGTGACCACATTCATGTCAATGCTCACTTTGGCTGGGCGAGAGAAATTGATGTCTACGAAATTGATGGCGAAGGATATCAATTTTTAGAAACTCTCAACTTTGAGGGTGAGCTAAAAGAAGATGGTAATGACGATAAAATTACACCCAAACTTGATGCACTGGTTGACTGTGCAATTGTTTATGTAACAGCAATTGGTGGAACTGCGGCTGCTAAATTAATCAAAAAAGGTGTCACCCCAGTTAAAGCCCGCAGTGAAGAAGAAAAAATTGAAGAGTTATTGACTAAATTAGTCCAAACTCTTAAAGGTAATCCTCCACCTTGGTTGCGGAAAGCTCTCCAACCCAAAACCAAAAGTTTTACAGATGAACTTGAAAATGAAGCAACTGTATGACCGCAGATAATACTGTTAACGGCACTACTAGTCTCGCAGCCTTAAACTCTCCCTTCATTAAGGCTTTAGTTCTCCAAATTCGTGGGCAAGACAGTTACGGATTTTACCGTAATTGGTCAGATGAATTAATCCTGAAAGCATTCGTCGTCCCCAAAAAAAAGAAACGCGAAATCCCCATTGAAGGCGAAGTCGATGCCGCAACTCAAGCCCGGATATTAGTTTTTTACCGTGCTGTTGCTGCCAGAATTGAACAAGAAACCAATCTAATTTCTCAGGTTGTAATTGACATCAATCATGAGGGCTTCGGCTGGGCATTAGTATTTTCTGGACGGCTTTTGCTAACAGTTAAAACCTTAAGAGATGCTCACCGCTTCGGCTTTGAATCTCTCGAAAAATTAGCAGAAGAAGGCGAAACTTTTGTCCAAAAAGGACTAGATTTAGTTAATCGTTTCCCAGAAGTAGGAAAGATTTAACTATTTGTCATTAGTCATTGGTCATTTGTAAATAATTTTAGCCAATGACTAATAGACTGAGCCTTTCTTTGCGGCTTTGCGCGGCAGTCGCTTCAAGTCGGCAGAGCCGCCCAACGCGCTACCTTGCCTTTGCGCGAGACAAAAAAAGTCTAATGACAAAGGACAAATGACAAATGACCATCGAGGAATTGAAAACTCAAATTAAACGCCTCAACAGCAAAGCAGGTCAAATGAAAATGGATCTGCATGATTTAGCCGAAGGTTTGCCAACAGATTACAAACAACTTATGGATGTTGCAGCCGCAACTTATGAAATATATCGGCAACTGGATGAGTTAAAGCAGCAGCTAACAGCATTGGAGGGTAAATGAGTAAAACTATTGAAGAATTCAAAAAATTAAGTGATGCCGAAGAATTTTTGAAATTCTTTGAATTACCTTACGACCAAAAAGTTGTAAATGTAAATCGTCTTCATATATTGAAAAAGTTCTCGCAATATATCCAAGAAATTGATGAACAAGCTGCTGATTTAACTGCTGAAGAAAAACTAAATCAATATTGCTTGGCTTTACAACAGGCTTACGAGATATTTCTCGAATCAACACCCCAAGAACAAAAGGTGTTCAAAGTCTTTAAAGACAAGCCTAAAAATGTAATTACGCTGACAGAACTCTCTTCTGATTAGGAGGTAAATAGTGATCAACCTAACTCCTACCGAGTTAGAACGTTATAGTCGCCAAATGATGCTTCCGAATTTTGGCGAAGCGGCTCAGAAGCGCCTGAAGTCAGCGACAGTATTGGTTACAGGTGTGGGGGGATTAGGTGGTACAGCCGCGCTTTACTTAGCAGTAGCAGGCGTTGGTAAACTAATTCTCGTCCGGGGTGGTGATTTACGCCTTGATGATATGAATCGTCAGATTCTGATGACTGATGATTGGGTTGGTAAGCCAAGGGTATTTAAGGCTAAAGAAACCTTGCAAGCCATCAATCCTGATATCGAAATCGTAGCGGTTCATGATTATGTTACGCCAGAGAATGTAGATTCTTTGGTGCAATCCGCAGATATGGCGCTGGACTGCGCCCATAATTTTACAGAACGCGATTTGTTGAATGCAGCTTGTGTGCGCTGGCGCAAACCAATGGTAGAAGCTGCAATGGACGGGATGGAAGCTTACCTGACAACGATTATTCCCGGTGTCACG
The DNA here is from genome assembly GCF_014697425.1 of Nostoc sp. FACHB-110. GTDB lineage: Bacteria > Cyanobacteriota > Cyanobacteriia > Cyanobacteriales > Nostocaceae > Nostoc_B. The sequence goes on along the minus strand of NZ_JACJRU010000058.1, from coordinate 22,722 downwards.
CCTTGTTTATCTTGTCTGTTTCCCGAAAAGCCTGAGTGGGATCGGCGTGGTTTCTCCGTGCTAGGTGCGGTTTCTGGGACATTGGCTTGTTTGACAGCACTAGAAGCAGTCAAGCTGATTACTGGGTTTAGTCAGCCTTTATTGTCACAATTGCTGACAATAGACTTCAACCGGATGGAATTTGCCAAGCGTCGTTCATACCGCGATCGCTCTTGTCAAGTATGCGGCAATAATGCACCTTGGAGATACTCGCAATCTCCATCAATGGAAACCACCAGTAATTTTACAACTTAATATTTTTGTCATTTGTCATTAGTCATTTGTGAATACAAAGGACTAATGACAATTATCACAAAAAACCCAAATTCTAGATTAGAACAATCAATCGCTACAGATTAGGAGATTGAATGACTGTTACTTTAACAGAAAAAGCAGAATTTCGTTTGCGGGCTTTCCTGCGAGGTTCCGGTTCTGATGAGAATAGCACTAAAGGTATCCGAATCTCTGTCAAAGGTGGCGGTTGCAATGGCTATGAATATGGTATGGATGTCACCAGCCAACCCCAACCAGATGATTTAGTAATCCAACAAGGTAGTGTGTTGGTTTACGTCGATGCCAAAAGTGCGCCCTTATTAGAAGGAATCGTGATTGATTTTGTCGAAGGGGTGGTAGAAAGCGGTTTCAAATTTACCAACCCTAATGCAACTAGTACCTGCGGTTGCGGCAAATCTTTCAAAACAGGAGACTGTACGCCAGATGGTGTTCCTTGTAGCTAAAAGAGTCTTCTTTTAGTGTTAAGTCAAACCATATAGGCTTTTCGTAAACGTACTCCGCACTAAATGTCAGAGACACTCGCAATCACTCATCAAATGCAGTGTCTTCCTATTCATATTTTCTCGAAGAGGAGCCTGACACACTTCGAGAAGCAACCGAACCGTAATGAGGAGAATCGGAAAATGGCTACCTATCAAGTAAGATTAATCAACAAAAAAGAAGACATCGATACCACAATTGAGGTAGATGAAGACACTACAATTTTAGACGCAGCCGAAGAAGCTGGTATTGAGTTACCTTTCTCTTGCCATGCAGGTTCTTGCTCTAGCTGTGTAGGTAAAGTTACAGAAGGTGAAATTGATCAATCTGATCAAAACTTCTTGGATGATGAGCAAGTATCTAAAGGATTTGCTCTATTGTGCGTTACCTATCCTCGTTCTAACTGCACAATCAAGACTCACCAAGAACCTTACCTCGTATAATTGATGTCTTAGACTATGTACAGAAGTTGCAGCTATACAGTCAAAATCTCTCTACACAGATTCAGATTGTATAGCTGCAATTTTTCATTGCTACAGCTATTTTTAGCAATCCAAAAAGTATGAAATGTAAATAAAATTATCTTTCATACTTCATACTTCACACTTCATACTTTTAATGTTTAAGCCTTTTAGTGTAAGCGGCTGTTCTCTAGCACTACTCCAACCAGGAGAGCAAGGTATTATAGTTTTTTATCAAACTCAAGATCAGAAAATCCTAGACCAGATTCATTCAGCAGGCATAAAAATTGGAACTTGTATTACTCTAGAACAGCCACTTCCTTTATTACAAATTAAAGTCGCTGGAGAATCTATCAGTTTAAGCCAAGAAGTTGCTCAAACTATTTACGTGCGGATAGTTGATAACTAAATTCAAGCTAAAATCTACTGCCAATTATATGAAAATTTGTAAGATATAAATTCTGTAGAGACGTTGTATACAAAGTCTCTACAAAAATCAAAAAATTCCAGTTAATGAATTAGTTATTTATCAATCAATAGCAACAATAACATCGGACGCTTTAATAACAGCATAAGCTTGCTTACCTTCTACCAAACCCAGGTTATCGGCTGAGGTTTTGGTAATAATAGAGACTAACTCTATTCCAGGTGCTAATTCTAAAGTTACTTCAGTATTAACTGAACCAGTTACAACCTTCTTAACGGTGGTTTTTAACGCATTACGCGCACTAATTTCCATGTTTTTATTTCCTTTTTAATCATGATTGTTTGAAACAATACCAACTTTTTGGAATATCAAGGTTATTTTTTAGATTTTCTTTATAAGATTACTAGATATAATTTATACAAAATCTGTATAGCTAACAGTCTACTACTAAAAATACTCCGCTAGAGGGAGAATTTGAGTTGAAATAATTTAGCACAATATATCACTACTTAAGAATATTTTTAGTTAAAATATTGATACATGAACTTTGTCTACAAAACTTAATTTCCAAAAATAATTGTTACCTAGTAAACAAATCAATATCTATAAATTTTGATATTAAACAAATATCCTGAATAAACATACTATTAAAAAAATAAATGTAGTTTGTGCTGCATTTTGATATTTTTTTGTGATATTTAACCAATATCTTTATGAGAATACACACTTGTTTATGGAACAAACCTATCAGAGTGATAATATATAAGTAAGCTAAATTGTTGCTAGTGAACCAAACTTCAGCAGCAAAAGATTACAGGGTAATCAAAGACATTTCTACCGAAATCCTGGTACATCTGAAAGTTAGACAGCCGATGCGATCGCTTCAGCAATAGAGTAGGGAAAATGTGTAAATCTTATACTGATAATTGATGATTCTATTAAGTAGAATTTAGGGCTAATACTGCGTAAAACCTGTGTCTAATTTTCATCATACTTAGACGAAGCAAAAACAGTTTGGGAATAAGTGCAGCAGTTTAGAAACAATTCCCTTACTTGCAATAAATAAGGAGCAGGAATTATGCGAGCCAAACATATTATGACTCAAGATGTAGCTACCATTCGCGGCTCCGCTACAGTAGCAGAAGCAGTGAAATTATTAAGGCTCAAACAACTGCAAGAATTGATTGTTGAACCTCGTCATAGTGGTGATGCTTACGGCATTGTGACTGAGAGTGATATTGCAGGCAAAGTGGTTGCTTATGGAAAAGATCCTCAAAGAACTTATGTTTACGAAATAATGAGCAAACCCTGTGTCACTGTAGATCCTGACCTTGATTTAGAATATGCTGCAAGGTTATTGATTAATACAGGGATGCGGAGTGCGCCTGTCATCCGTGGTGAATTACTTGGGATGATTACTATTAGCGATATTATCCACAAAGGCGACTTTGTAGATAAACCAAAACTCCTATTCTTGCAAAAAGAGATATATAAAGCTGTCTCCAACGCACGGGCAATTTCTGCGAACTATGGCCCAGACTCTAAACGCACAATTGAAGCTTGGGATTTCGTAGATGAACTCGAAGCTGAAGCTGGTTTTTATGGCGCACCCAAGCAAGATAAATCTTCTAGAGAACTATTCTCTGAAGAACCCAAACCAATGGTTGCAAGTGAACAACCTAACCAAACTATGAATGCTGTCTAAGTATAAATTGACAGGAGTTTTTACAACTCCTTAGACAGTATTTGCCAAGAGTTTTTTGTGAATGGTGGGCATTGTCCACCATTCCCTTTTATTAGTGAATTAAAGCAGTTTATGAAACAACAAAATCAGCAAAGTTTGAGTAAAACAACTTGTGAATGGTTGATAGGTAATAATTATAATCCTGAAGATTTAAATCAGCGTGGTGAAAATGGTGATACAGCTTTAATGAAAGCCACTAGGATAGGTAATTATTCAGTCGTTCAAGAATTGATTAGTGCAGGCGCGGATATTAATGCCAGAAATAATGATAGTAATAATGCCTTATGGTTTGCTTGCTTTGGCAATCATTATGAATTAATTAATTTGCTGCTAGAAATGAAAATTAATATCGATAACCAAAACGATAACGGTGCAACAGTGTTAATGTATGCAGCTTCAGCAGGTAAGGCAGAAGTAGTCAAGTTACTTTTACAACATCATCCTAATTTAAATTTAAAAAACTTAGACGATTACAAAGCTATAGATTTTGCCAGCACTATCGAAGTTTTAAGGATGCTGAAAGATGCTACAAAATGAATTATCTAGCAAAAGTTTTCATCAAAGGACTAAACATTCTTACCTATCAGTGCAGCTTGACCCTAATTATGTAGACCCAACAACGCAACCATCTGCTTTTAAGCAATATCCAAAATTTTATCGCAGGCTGCAATTAAATCTCAATCATCCCATTCATTCTTTCATTTACTTAACAAGTGCAATCACCTTAGAAAAGACTTATAAGGATGTAGCCTATCAACTACGTGTTAATCCTTCTGCGGGTGGGTTATATCCTACCGAGATTTATGTACAAATTCGTGGCATCCCGGAAATAGTTGATGGCATCTACCATCTAGAAGTTGAGAATAATTGTCTAACACTCATCTATGAATTAATCGATGATGGCTTAGAAAGTTATATTATACCGGGCAAATGTATCAAGGGAATCATTTTTTTAATTAGTTGCGTTTATTATAGGTCTAGTTGGAAATATAAAAACAGAAGTCTGAGATATTGCTTTTTAGATAGCGGACACCATTTAGGTACAATTGCCGCATCGGCGGATCTCTATGACAAAAATATCCAGCTAATGTTTGACTTTGATAAGTTAGCTCTTAATTCTGACTTAGGTTTTGAGAATAAAGAGTTTGTGACTGCTAGTGTTCTATGTGGGGAAGTAGAAGAAAAGCATGTGAGACGCTTAAGGCTGAAAATTCCTTTTGTGAGTGGTACAGATTATTTTGAAGCTCATCAATTTATTGAAGATGGCTATCAGGTAACAGCTTTACACAAGAGTCCAAAACAACAGCTAGAGCATCCCAAATTTAAGTTTGACAAGGATAAATTTTATCAAACTGTTTGGCATAGACGTTCAAATAGACGTTTCCGGAAACAGTTGATTTCTCAAGAAGATTATTTCAGGATATTGCAACAACTAAAGCAACCAATTCCCACAGAAAGTTGTGAAGCAATCAAAGTTTATTCAGTCGTGCATCGAGTAGAGGGGATATCCCCTGGGTTATATCAAAACAATCATCTGATTAAAAGTGGCGATTTTAGCGAACATACTGGTTATTTGTGCATTAATCAGGCTATTGCGCGTGATTGTGCAGTAACTTTGTTTTTTGTGTCTGACTATACAAGTTATCAAACCGCTATGCAGTTAGCAGGTTTTTTAGGACACAGAGTTTACCTGAGTAGTAATTACTTGGGGATACAATGTAGCGGAATTGGCGCGTTTTATGACGATGAAACCCAGAGTTTCTTAGAAACAAAAATGGATATTCTCTACGCAATGGCTATTGGCAATTAAGTAGTTTTGTAAGTAGAGATGGCTAGGTATATGTTCTGTTACAACGATGATTACGATTACCGTCCAATGCAACCGTCATCGGCAGATATTATTTTACGGCAACAACTAGAGCATTCTATTAGTAAATACTTTTATGAAGCGTGCGATCGCACAATTCAAAATCTTCTTTCTCATTGTCGCTGGTATGTCACCAGTGACGCTAGTGCGATGACCTTAGTAATTGAATGTCCCGATCCTGTTACCAACTGGCGAGTTCTACAACAAATCGTCGCAATGGGGTCATTACTCCAGTCAATTGTTACCAGTGCTAAAATCCGCGTTTGTCCTCCCGAAAGCCAAGGTATACCCTTTGAAATGCGGGTAGATGAAATTGCTGTTTACCGTGATATGGCTGGTTAGAAAAAGCGTGTATGAAGAGAGTAGGAAAGACTATTGATTATTTATCATTGACCAATTACAAATAATTGTAACTACCTCTTCAAAAACTAAGTTAGCCGAACTTTTCACCACAGGACTTAACTCTAGTCCAAGGCTAAGATTTGCCGCCTCAATTAAATAAACTGTCACATCTTCAGGAAATTCATCCTGAAATATTTTCCTTCCGGCGGCTAGTGCATTATCCCAACGAAAATCATGCAAGTTATAACTAGGTTCCGGTAAAGCTTCTAATTCTTTACCTGGAACCTTAAATATTGCACCCGCTTCAGAATGGGTTGAACTAGCATCAATAATTACTAATTTTTTACTACCTCTAGCTTGAAACATTACCTCCATCCCTGCGGTTCCACAGTCATACACGCGCACATAAGGGTGAGGATTTTCGGCTAGATATTGTTGTAAGCGTTGGGCGATAATTACACCTACAGCATCATCGCAGCGATTAAGATTTCCGCAACCAATAATAGTTAGCATAAATTACTAATTGTGACACTATACTTAATTTTTAATAGTGCAGCTTGAATAAAAAAGCAGTTTATGTCACAAGAACATTTATTTACCTGTCCAAATTGAATAAAAACTACTCAACTGCCACTAGAAACAAAGCTTAACAATATCCCCAAAACCTTATCGACTGGAGGAATGTTGTACTCTGTTAGACCAATTGTGACGGTTTGGGATTCTAGTTTGAGAAACTTCCAGCGATCGCCTGACGTAATTGCACCGTAAATTATAGGTATTGGACTATTATTAATTTCATTAAACTTCTGGGCTGCGACCATTTCAGCGATACACTGACCAATACCCGGATTCAAATCGGCTTTTTTCGCTTCAACTACTACAACGGCGGGGGCTTCAATCTCTAATTGTTCTGGAGAACGGCTGATCAAAAAATCACAAACTCCAGTTAATCCTAAAGCCGGATCTACTGTGAAATCTGTGCCAGAAAATAAGCTAATTTCGTTAGATAGAATATCTTTTAATTCTGAAAGAATGGGAGACACCAACCACTCACTTCTAGCTTTTTCGGTATTAACTGCTAAAGCTAAACTTAAGCGTTTATTAATAGTTTCTGTTAAAAATTGGCTAGGAGTTACAGATTGAATATCTTGGAGAAAATCAAAAGGTTCAATCACCGTCAGCACAAAATCTTTTTTTACCTTTTTGAGTGTAAAGTCACTGTAGGGCATAATTGAATTCTTAATCTGCTTTGTTGTATTCTTATGTTACAACTTAATGGCTTTGCCTCATAATACAATACTTTTCATTTAAGAGAATAGTAGGTTGGGTGTAGCAATAGGCGTAACCTAACAAAGTATGTGTGGATGTTGGGTTAAGTTCTTTCAAACAAACTACACCAGTCTCGTGAATAAAACCTTCAAATAATTTCAGCATCAATGGTTAGAATCAGTTATAAGAAGTAAGAATATACTATCGTTGCCCTAACAAACATTGATCATGTTAAATTGAATAAATAAGATTTCAAACAAGCATTTTATTTTATGAGCTTTAGTGATGTAGTCGAGGCAATCAAAAGCCTTTCCTTAGAAGAAAAGCAAGAACTTGAACTTTTACTAAAACAGTATCTACGTGAAGAACTTCGAGAAGAAATAGTTAATAACTTTAAAACAGCACAGCTAGAAGAAGAAAATGCAGAATTAAAATTTTCATCTAATATTAACGAACTGAGACAATTGATTGAGGAGTAATGGTTAAAATCAGCTTTATTTCTGCCTTTAAACGAGCTTTCAAAAAAAATCAGAGGCAATATTGATTTAGAACAAAGGTTTTGGCAAAAGCTAGAACTGTTTACATCTGATCTATTTGAGCAAAGCTTGAGAACTCATAAATTATCAGGGAAATTAAATGAATTGTGGAGTTTTAGTATTGATTATGATGAGAGAGTAATATTTTACTTTACAGATGATGGAGATGCTGTATTTGTAGATGTTGGTAGTCATAATGAAGTGTAATAAGAAATATTTTTTCTATTCAAAATAGCAGTACAAAGGCTCTGCCTTGTGAAATAGACAAAGCCTCAGAATAATTAACAAATCATCCTTAGAACGTTACATTATATTTATCAGCTAGTTCAGATATTTTTTCATACTGCTGAATAGCGGCTTCCGTGATTAACTGTTTCGCCTCTTCTGGCGTTGTGCCATTTGCAGGAATTAAGTACTTCACATAAATAGCGATAAAATCAGCCATAATTGCTGAACCTATCAAACCATGACTATCAGCTTCTTGACCAGCCATTGTTGCTACTAAACCCGCTTTGATTGGGTCTGGTTTCTCTTTCATGAACTGATCAATTAGTTGCCAAATATACTCGTTTGGTATGAGATTTTCTAACTTGGTTTTGTTAGGCGTAAATTCTATACCTGCGGCTTTTGATTGTTCTAAAACACACCATTCTGTAAATTCTTGCAGGGCTGGTTCGGGAAGTTTGGGAAGATATTTGTGTAGTTCTAAATCAGACACAAGCTTACCTTATAAATTTCATGTTTTTGAAGTCTATTAAGGCAAGCCTAACGCACTGTTTCCAGTGGTTTTAGTGTGTTACGCTACGACTGTTGAATAAATAGTGAAGCTGTTAGACTTTGCCCTGATGTAATAACGCTCTTTGCTTGTCTTCACAAACAAACTTTTTATCCAAATCCTATTGTCTCTACTGAAGACCAGCAATTAGATAATCGAAGTAAGCGTTAACTTCGTTAGAGTCTTCTGATGACATCATAGAGGTGGTGGCATTTTTCATCCCACGGATACCTTCTACCACAGCTTCAATTGGAGTACCAAGAGACCGATACATTTCACGAGCGCCTAGAATTCCAACTTCTTGAATAGGTGTACTATCTCCAGCGACGACACTATACGTAATCAAACGCAGATAATAATCCATATCACGCAAGCAAGTTGCAGTCATCTCTTGGCCGTAAGCGTTACCACCAGGCGAGACAATATCTGGACGCTTTTGAAACAGTTGATTTCCCGCTTGTTTAACTATGCGCTCGCGGTTTTCTGTTAAAGCCTGAACCACGCGCAGACGACGTTCCCCAGTCTTAACAATGTTTTTAATTGGCTCTAATTCTCCAGGGGTGAAATAGCGAGCTTCTGCATCTGCGTTGAGAATTAACTTCATAATCAGACTCATTATATAGACTCCTTAAAAACGTGAAATTATGTTTACTACCGCAAAATCCCAATGGTTACTAGCTAGTTAGCTGAAAATAAGCTACTAGTCCAGAGTTCTAGTGACTTTGCATCAAGGCTGAAAACCTTCATCTTTTAAATGAAAAAGTTATGAAGGCAAGAATCGGCATTTAATATTGCAGAAATATCGTACGAAAATCTAAGATATTTCCACTTTATTTAGGAAAATTTAATGCCTGTAAAGTATCTTGAATCTGGCAAAAATTGAGTAAATTAGCGATTTTTGATAGCTGCAATCGCCTCAAAATTTTACTGACATCCTCGTAAAATGCAACTTAATTGTTACTTTTTACACTATTAGTTTAGGTGATTTTTGACTTTCCTTATTTACTATAGCAGTTATACTTCAATTTTTTACAGGTCAGTATTTATGGTATCGATTTAGCATTAGAGTATTGTATTTTTTTGTATAAAAAAATAGGTACACTAATTTTATTAATTTCACTTAAATTAAATCTGACTAATCTGTAACTATAGCTACTATTTTTTTAAAAGTAGGCTATAGTGATTATAGATTACACAAAACTAGGTAAAAACCTTGGCTGATATAATTGATACTGCCGTTGAGGCTGGTTCTTTCAATACCCTAGTTGCTGCAATCAAAGCTGCTAATCTGGTAGATACTCTTAAAGGTGCTGGGCCATTTACTGTTTTTGCACCTACTGATGAAGCATTTGCTAAACTTCCAGAAGGCACAGTAGATACACTACTTAAAGACATTCCAAAACTCACGAAAATTCTGACATATCATGTCGTTTCCGGCAAGGTATTATCAGGTGATGTAGTGAAGCTAAAATCAGCTACTACAGTTGAAGGCTCTGATGTGAAAATTGATGCTTCTAATGGTGTCAAAATTAATGATGCTACAGTTGCAACCGCCGATGTTGCTGCTGATAATGGTGTCATTCACATCATTGACACCGTATTAATTCCTGCCTAAGTAAGTTCTTAGATAGAGATTATTAGATGTGTGGCAGCAACTATTTATAATTGCTGCCGCACATTTTTATACAGGATTATATTTGATTTAAAAACAAATTTATTTAGAGATATTTTGAGATAGTTGGTTAGTGGCAGTAAGGAACTGGAAACTAGGGACTATTGAGTAGCAGAGAATAAAAAATTTCTCTATCCCCAGCAACCAATTCCTGATACCTTCATAAACGAGGAGTTTCTTTTGTAACTAATTTCCAGCCTTCAGCTTGATCGATTATTTCCATCGATTCTAGTTGCAGGTTGTGAAGCGCAGATGCGTTTAGTAAAAAGTATGGCTGGTCTTTGCCGTTGTAGTACCAATAATATTGCAGTTCTCCAATTTTAGCGGGAATGATTGTGCGATCGCTATAAAAATCCAACGAAGAACGATGGTAAGGAAAAGACGTATAAATCTTTTTCACATTCAGAGGTAATTTCGCACGGGATATCATGGCGGCGACTGGTTTAACGGGATAAGCCTCAGATAATTCCCAAACCCAATAGTTAGATTTCATTAATAAAAATAGTGAAATATAACTTCCCCAAAACAAAATTCTTAAAAATTGACCGTCGCCTCGTTCTGCTAAAATCGCTGCCAAAATCATTGTTAAAGCTACAGCAGCAAAAATTAGTTGTAAGTCAGTTTTTGGTGGTATACCCCAACTAAAATAAATGCTACCCGCAGAAGCCACAACCGCAAGTATAGACAAACTAACTACCCAACTACGCGGGTAAGAAGATGATAAAAAAGATGAATTCTCTGTCTCGGCTAACAAAGCACCCAAAGCTAAAGCTAAACCTGGATAAATGGGGAAGATATACCAAGGTAATTTAGCATCCATCAGCGAAATCATCAGCAAATAAACGCCACACCATACCAGAATGAGTTTAGACCAGCTAAGATTCCGATTTTCCCACGTTAAATTTACCGTTTGCGGTAAAAACACTAACCAAGGCCATGTCCACTTGAGCAATTCTAAAATGTAATACCAAGGTGCTTGAGAATCCTTAGCAAAAAATGTCTCAATCCGGTTCAGAGATGGATTTAACAAACCCACTTTGGCAAATTCATACCCATAATGCCATATCTGGGCGATATACCAACCGATCGCAGGTAAAATCCCAATGAAAATTGCTGTCCAGAAATAGTAACTATTCAGCAATCTAGGGGTATCCCAAAATAAAAAGACAATGGCGATCGCACCAAGAAATATACCAAAAAATCCTTGAGTTAAGCAAATTAATCCAAAACTTACACCAACGCCCAAACAATAACGCAAATCACGCCGCGATCGCAACAAACACAGCATCATCACTAATAAAAAGCTGACTGCTGCGCCATCTAACATTGCCAATCTGCCATAACGTACCACAGGCAGCATCGTTAAGTAAATTAAAGCACTATAAATAGCTGCCCAACGTTGACGAAATATTTCTCGCCCAATGCAATACAGTAATGGTACGGAAACTGCTGTTAAAATTGCTCCTGGTAAACGAGTTGCCCACTCATTCACCCCGACAATCGAGTAAACCCCAGCAATCAGCCAATGCATTAAAGGTGGCTTGTTATAGTAAGGTTCGCCGCCTAAAGTAGGATAAAGCCAACGCAGTGAACCTATTGGAGCATTCCAAATTTCCCGCGCCACATGGGCTACCGTTCCTTCATCCCAATCTCGTAGCGGTAAACTTCCTAAATTGACACTAAACAGAACCACAGCCGCTAATAAAAGTACGACTAGCCAAACTCGATCAATCCATTTGTCAAGCGCGCGATGCTGCTTTTCTCGATGACCCCAAATAAAGCTTCCTTGTTGCATATTCTACGATCATCTTTTTACTAGCTGGTTTAATTACATAGAGACCAAATCGCATCTCTAATTTTGCACCCAGTAACAACATTTGTCTTTACAATTGCTAGATTCCAAGGTTAACTCAATTTTCTCTGATTAGCGATAAATTTTTTGAGGTAGAATATAATCTTTTTTTCACTTTTTTTAACACTCATTAAATGATAGAAATGATACAACTATGAGCAACCAGGTGTGTTAATTAATCGTTAGGAAGCAGTCAATGAATCTACCTTTTATACTAGATATAACAATTGGATTAGTATTTATTTACTTAATATTAAGTCTCTTAGCATCAGAAATTCAAGAATTAATTACTACAATCTTGCAGTGGCGGGCTGTACACTTAAAAAAATCCATTGAAATTCTTATAGCTGGGGATGTCAGTAAATCAGATGATAATAATGTACTAGAACTAGTCAACGATTTATATAATCATCCGTTACTGCAAAGTGTCAATCAAGAAGCTAAAGGATTTTTAACTACATTACCTCGTAAGTTTATTTGGTTATTATCTTCTATTCCTATCAAGCTATCTCTGTCAGGAGAGAAAAGAAACCAAAGCATTTTTGGCTATGTCAGAAATGGTCAACGAAATGAAACCAAGTTAAAGCACAGCGCGCCTTCTTATATACCAGCAGAAACTTTTGCAACAACCTTAATGGATACTTTAGGGTTGCCCCAACTAGTGCAAAAATTAACAGAATCTAGACTCATCAATTTTACAGATCAGCAATTAGATGAAATTCAAAATGTCTTGTTAAGGTTACAAGAAAGGGTCGATCAAAACGATGATTATGTCCGCCAATTTTTAGAGAATACCCGTGGAGATTTTAGTCAAATAGTTGAAGGTAATTTTAGAACTATTATGACTGATTTTCACAAAAATAAAGCTGATTTACATACTAGCATTCGACGTATGGCTAAGTGTGTAGATAGATATATAGGGCTATTTGAAGCTGACATGCCTGAACATGAATTATTGCATAAAAGTCTACAGAAATTAAAAGTTTTAAGACAAGATGTTTTTGATGATATTGAGCAGACTATCTGTTTGAAAGCATTGCGTCCTAATATTAACGAAGTTGTGCAATTAATTAATGTCGGCAGCGATATTCATCAAGAATTTGTCAACGAATTTAAAGATAAAGATAGCGAAGCATACCAAACATTTTATGAAGTAACTCAAAAGCTCGAAAATCTGAGTCGCAAACTCCCGCCATCTGTAGTAGAGAACATGGCGACATTAGCAAAGCGCGCTCAAATGAAAGCCGAGTCAACAGAAGAAGGTATTAATATACTCCGCCGAGAAATTGAGCAAACTTTTAATAACTCAATGGAGCGAGCTTCGGGAGTTTATAAGCGGAATGCTAAAGGTGTAGCATTGTTAATTGGCTTGGCGATCGCCATTATTGCCAATGCTGATACCTTCCATATTATCAGCAGATTATCTAAAGATACTGCCATTCGCACAGCTATTGTCAATAATGCTGGGTCAATAGTTGAAAGAAATAGTGGTAATGCACAACCAGATTTAAAATTGCTTAAAAAAGAAACTGACCAAGCTTTGACAGAAGTATCTCTGCCGCTTGGCTGGAACGAAAATAATTTAAATCAACAACTTGATAGAGTAACTAAAAATAAACCTGTGCGGTTCACTAATTATTTAGTAATGCTTAGTGGCTGGTTTATTAGTGGAATTGCAATTTCGATGGGTGCGCCTTTTTGGTTCGACTTACTAAGTAAAATCGTTAATGTCAGAAATTCAGGTAAAAAACCCGTAGTATCAACTAATGAACAGACTACTGAAGGAGAAAGTAGCAATTAAAGCGATGAAGCTGTTTATTCAGGGAATAGCTTTGAGAACTTGAGAGAAAATTTGTGTAGACCTGTACTTCAAATCCCCAAATTTTAATTATGGGGATTTCTTTATGGTCTATTGCTTGTTCCTTGTCCTCTGGGAAATAATTCTGAGAGTTATCTAACTATAGGACTCATATTTGATTTTTGAAAAAAATCCGTACCCCACTTTACTTTAATACCGTAAAAGATGTCCAATAGGTTCTATAGGCATTGCCAGGTTATACATTGCCACCGAATTTGTATGAACATGCAATGTGATTGACAGAGATTGCTAACAAATCTCTCTGCCAACTATTGATTGTGTTCATGAAATGAGGTTGATACTCAAAAGGACAAGATAAACATGGATATTCTAGGAACCAACAACAACGACAACTTAATAGGGACATCTGGAGGCGATATTATTCAGGGATTGGCTGGTAATGACACACTCTCTGGACTAGGTGGAAATGATCAATTATCAGGAGGTTCTGGTTCTGATACGCTAACTGGTGGTGCAGGTAATGACGTGTTTGTGTTCGAGACCTTCAACACTTCCACATCGGCCCAGGATGTGGATGTAGTCACAGATTTCGTACAGGGACAAGACAAAATCGACTTGAGGACTGTGGGCATCAGCGACAACAATACCCTGCAACTACTCCTCAATAATGACTCAGCCGGCAATGCCACCATTGCGGCGCGCTTCAACAACTTCTCCAGTGGCAACTACCAACTCAAAATCAGTGGCTTGAGTAAAACCCAACTGCTAACCACGGATTTCATTTTCAGTACGGCAGTGGTGAATGACAATATCACAGGCACAGACTACAATGACGATTTGTTTGGTGGTTTGGGTGATGACACTCTTCAAGGCAATGATGGTAATGACCGTTTGTTTGGGGAACAAGGAAATGACAGATTATTAGGTGGATTTGGTTCTGATACCCTCTACGGTGGTGCGGGTAATGACGTGTTTGTGTTTGAGACCTTCAACAGTTTCACATCGGCCCAGTCGGTGGATGTAGTCACAGATTTTGTACAGGGACAAGACAAAATCGACTTGAGAACTGTGGGCATTAGCGACAACAATACCCTGCAACTACTCCTCAATGATGACTCAGTAGGAAATGCCACCATTGCGGCGCGCTTCAACAACTTCTCCAGTGGCAACTACCAACTCAAAATCAATGGCTTGAGTAAAACCCAACTGCTAACCACGGATTTCATTTTCAGTACGGCAGTGGTGAATGACAATATCACAGGCACAGACTACAATGACGATTTGTTTGGTGGTTTGGGTGATGACACTCTTCAAGGCAATGATGGTAATGACCGTTTGTTTGGGGAACAAGGAAATGACAGATTATTAGGTGGATTTGGTTCTGATACCCTCTACGGTGGTGCGGGTAATGATATCGCTGTTTATTCAGGTAATCGTTCCCAATATCAAATTACAAGTTCAAATGGAGTATTCACAATTACCGATACAGTGGCTAATCGTGATGGTGTAGATATATTGAATGACATCGAACAAGCACAATTTTTAGATCAAACTATCCCCATTGGCACTGCTTTACCCTCTATCACACTAGCCGTCTCTCCCAGTAGCGTAACTGAAGACGGTACTCCCAATCTGATTTACACCTTCACCCGCACAGGCAGTACTACCAACGCCTTAACAATTAACTTTGGAGTTGCTGGTACAGCTACCTTGAACACTGACTACACTCAAAGCGGTGCAGCCAGTTTCACCACTACCACAGGCACAATTACCTTTGCTGCGGGTGCAAGTACAGCCATCCTGACTATTAACCCCACGGCCGACACCACCGATGAAAGTAATGAAACCGTTGCTTTGACTTTAGCAAGCGGTACAGGTTACACCATCGGTACGACAACACCTGTAACCGGAACCATTACTGATGATGATCCCTCCGGCATCACCATAAATCTTAGTGCTGGCCAAACCATAGTCGAAGGCTTAACTAGCCCTCAAAACGCCACCTATACAGTTAGTCTGTCCCAAGCCAGTAGCCAAACTATCACTGTGCGGTATGCCACTGCTAATGGTACAGCTACAGCAGGAGTAGACTACACCAACACCACTGGAACTCTAACTTTCAACCCAGGGGAAACTAGTAAAGTCATTAATATCGCCATTCTCAATGATTCCACCAATGAAGCAAATGAAACCTTTACACTCAGCCTGACTTCTCCCACTAATGCCAGCTTGGGTACGAACACTGTTACTACAACTATCACCGATACTCTCTCAACTTCTTCGACTACTACTCTGCCTACCAACGTCGAAAATCTCACTCTCACAGGAACAGCAGCTATTAATGGTACAGGTAATGCCGGAAATAATGTCCTTACAGGTAATAGTGCCAATAATACTCTCTCTGGTGCAAATGGAAATGATACTTATGCCTACGTAGCTAATACTGCTCTGGGAACTGACACAATTGTTGAAACCGCTACAGGTGGTGTTGATACTATTAACTTCAGTGGTACTACTGTAGCTGTCCAAGCTAATCTGGGAGTGACTACATCACAAACAGTGAATAGCAATCTCAAGCTAATTCTCTCTGCTAACAACGTCATCGAAAATGCTACAGGTGGTACAGGCAATGACCGTCTCACAGGTAATGGCTTAAATAATCTCCTGGCTGGTGGTAGTGGAAATGACCAACTGCAAGGGTTAGGCGGAAATGATACCCTCTGGGGTGGACTAGGGGATGATATTTTGACGGGCGGTACTGGTAACGATCAATATTTATTCCAAGCTAGTGGTGCGTTTAGTTCCAGTTTAGGGGTTGATTACATTAGCCTGTTTGAGGTGGGACAAGACAAAATTGTGTTAAGTAAAGCGACTTTTAATGCAATTACTAATGCTGCGGGACAAGCTTTAACTGATTTTGCGGTTGTCAGTGATAATGAATTTGTCAACGCCAGTAGTGCGCGGATTGTCTTTAGCCAAAGTAGTGGTAGCTTGTTCTACAACCAGGATGGTAGTCTTTTGGGTGCAAGTACCGTGTTTGAGTTTGCCCGTTTAGGTAATCCTGATATTGCTTTAAGTAGTAGCGATTTCAGTTTAATTGCTTAATTACTTAGTTATCAATACCCGACTTTTCCACAAAGTCGGGTGTCTTGTTTTTGGAACGTAGGCGTAGCCCTTAGCCAAGTGCCTGCGTGTCTGAGAATGTAATGAAGCTTCGACATTGAAGCTTAAGTGAATAGCTGTAGCGACTTTATTGACGTTTTGACCCCCTGCTCCTTGAGAACGAATCGCGCTAATTTCGAGTTCGCTATGGGGGATGATGATTTTATTCTTAATTTGCAGCATAACTTCTATACTCACTCTTTCCTACTCCCCATTCCCCACGCCCTACTCCCAGACGACGCAATAATTTCAACAATTAAACCGGATTCCTATATATACCTAAATACACAGCAAATAGATAGATTATCTCGAATAATAGAATAATATTAACTTGATCCTAATAATTGCTGCACTTTTTTAGTCTTGTGCAGTCAGTGTTATTTCGGCGGCTGTGTAAGATTTTGCTGTTTTGCAAAAATTTGCTTACTGATTTTTATTTGGTTATATGTGTAATAATTATAACATTTTTTCTGCAGAATTTTGGGATATAAGTATATTTTAATTTTTAAAGCCCAGTAAAATTACTGTCTAAAATTCTCATTTTATTCTTCAAAGTTTACACAATCAACATAATTTACTAGATATACAGATGAATATTTCACAATCCTTTGTTAGCAAAATCAGTGATGACGAATAAATTTTCAACAGTTAAACTAATTGCCGAAGAGATTAGAGATTAGGTAAAGAGCTGAAGTTGTAAGACACCAGCTTTTAACATAGGTTAGAGTTCAGTATTTAAGTTAAAAAACCGTAGCTGTTCCCCTACGGTTTTTTTATTATTTCAAGAAATAAGTAAAGCAGATATTTTCAATAATTTGACAAATTTGAAATTGCTTAGTAAAACATTTTTATCCAAAGCAATTAGTAAATCTAATACGTAAAACAACTTAAATTTAGTCATTTTTAAGTGTAGCAAAAAATCAGATTTATTAGACGTAATTATCAGAATTTTCCCGAAAATCTAATTTTACTCGAGAAAATTTCCAGTGATTTCACCGCACCAAAAATTAAGAAAATATGAATACAAAAGAATATAGAGTTCAGCAAGTTTAAACCGTATGTTTTACAAAAGCTTTGGTAGCGTAATGATAGCGATTACTTTATCAGTAGGCGGTACAGCTATTGCTCAGACCACCAATAATCAAGTAGCTTTTCATATGCAAGTAGGTGCTGACAACGAAGGTAATCCCATCGTTTTAGATGCAGATTCAGTCCAAGGCAGCCAATACACAATCTTACAAAAACAAGGTAACGGTATAGAAAAAACTACTTTTCGTGCTGCTTGTAGTGAAGGTCGGTTATTTACAGAAAAATCTTCAGTCTACAACGCATCTGGACAGTTAATTAGAGAACGGCAAACCCAAAAAGAAATTTCTCCTCAACCTGGAACTCCAGAAGCTAATTCGATGGAGATTGTTTGTCAAGCAGCAAATAATGGTACTGGTCAATAAGTATTAGCAATGTCATAATTCATGTGTTTGTGAAACTTTTGCGAGATTTCCTCAGTCTGAGTTTCCAAATTATGTAAAAAAAACGTCAATGCCTCCTTCTAATCAGGGTATTCCTGGATTACCCGATCTGACACATCCAGCAGAACTCATCCAGTTTGGTAGTCAAGGATTAAAAGCTTTTCTTGTATTAGTATTTCTGGTTTTAGCTTTAGGAGTGGCGATCGCACTTGTCAGTTTTGCTTTACGCCAACAGCAACCAGAAACCGTAATTTCTCTGAGTGAATGGTCTTTTCGTTACTCTCAACTTCTTCGGGGTTTGCAGCATCTCACACTGGTATTAGTTCTGTTGGTGGTCGGATTTTTTCTATCTGCAACTTTAGGTAATCGCTATCACCACTGGGAACAAGCAAAAGTCACGCAAGTTGCTCAAAGTGTCGCTGGTGATAAGCTAGAACAAATCGCACCTCAAATTAGCTATGTCATTCAAGAACCGTTTACTTATGACACCCAAGTTAACGGCAAGATAATTAAAGTTAACGACAAACGAGAAGTTAAGCGTTTACTGTCACTAGCTAGTTCACAAGTTCAAGTCAAGCTAGAACAAAACGTAGATGTTCAAGGTCGCAGTGCCGTTTATCGTGTAGATTATGGTGCAGATTATCAAGTCGTCAATCGACTTAATGATATTAAAAGTTTTTTCTTTGAAGCACCGCCACCCGACGGCTACTCATTACTTGCTAACTACAAAGTAGAGCGTTCTGGTACTCGACTCGAACCACTAAATCCTGGAGAGTATCGCTATGCTTTTAACTTGCAACCAGGAGAACAGACAAACTTTCGCGTGACTTATCAAGCGCAAAGCGGGCCGCGTTGGGTTTATAACGCCACAGGACAAATGCTCACTAACTTTCGGCTCACAGCAATAGCCAACACACCTGTTGAATTTGCCAGCGGTATTGTACCAACCGAAATTAAAGCCGATCGCAACAGTACCCAATACACTTGGATATTTAAAGACAATGTTTCTGTCAAAAATCCCTTTGGCGTGTTTACCAACACTGCACCTATTCGTAACACGGGGATTATTCCGCGTTTGTTATTGCTGACACCCGCAATATTTCTGTGGTGGATATTGCTGCTGTATTTATCTTTGCCTATGAGTCTGAAAAATGTAGCGATCGCATCTGGTATCTTTTTTGCTTGTATGTTAACTTTGACCTACCTGTCCCGCTTTATGAATGCCGAATTAGCTTGGACGATGATTTCCCTCATCTTTCTCACGCTAAGTTGGGGCTTAGGCTTAAACCGCAGTGCTTCTCTAGCTGCTATTATCTGCACTATTGCTGGTGCAGTGTTACCTGTCTTTGGGTTATTGGTTCCGTTTAGCGGTCTGACCTTAAGCGTCGCCGGCTTGTTAAGCGCAGTTTGGTTAGCAGTGCGTCACTGGTATGGCTGGTACAGTTTACCAATAGAAGACCGCGCTAAATAATTAAAATTTTCTGCACAAAATACTTGACATTACCCCACTAGGGACTGCTATATTAGCAGATGTGAAGCGATGGGGCGTAGCCAAGTGGTAAGGCAGCGGGTTTTGGTCCCGCCATCCCTAGGTTCGAATCCTAGCGCCCCAGTAGTAAAAGAAGGGTAAAAACTACCCTTCTTTTTTTATGTCCGACTAATCAGCGATGATTCAGCACATCTGTGCAACACAAAATGACAACTTCGAGCTACAACATATTTATTAGCTAATGTGCAACTTGAACGCATATTAGCTGGAATATAGCGTTTCCTAGTCTGCTGAAGTACAAATTTCTGCGTACCTCTGCGCTTAACTCTGCGACCCTCTGCGTTTCAAAATATTACCTGTACCTCACTTAACTGGGAATTGCTATATTAAATTGTTGTTGTTATTTTTGTAAAAATTTTGTGTAGCTAAGATTGAATACAGAATCTAAGTAACACATTTTTGGGATGCAATGTTACTGTATTTATACTACGTAATTGCTAATCAGATTTATTTGTAAATTTTTAACCACATATCTGCTTACTTCTAATCATCTAGCTTACTGATTAATTCAACATTAAATGAATTTGCTAAGACGCAACAGTAGACAGAGTTGAAATTTAAGCATTTTAAGTATTTATCCCAAAATGACCTAGCAGTTTTATTTGCATCAAACCTCAGCTTTTAATTTATTAACTCTATGTTGAATACAGATTATCCATTACCGACTAAATCCGTTACTTTTAATCATAAAGATGACAATGAACTGCATATTAAACAAATTTTATCAGTGCTGCGTCGTCGTTTTTTCTTGATATCAGGTGTCACTGCTTTAGTAGCGACCACATCATTACCAAAGGCTGAACAAAAACCAACCATTTATATAGGTTCGTTTGAAATTTTAACAAAACCACTTACTCAAGCAACTCACGTTATAGATAGTAATCAAAACACTGCTGATGCTAAAATTAGCTCTACCAAAGAAATCAGCAGCGTTGAAACAATTATTCAAGTATTACGCAGTCCCCAAGTTATTGAGCCGATTGTTGATAAACTAAAACAAAAATATCCTGCCCTTGATTATCATCAGCTAGCTGATAGCTTAGTTATTAATTCAGAAGTGCCAAATATTGTCAATGTACAATATACTAGCTCCGACCAAAAACTAGCTGATGATGTTGCAAAATTATTGGCGGATGCTTATTTACAATATAGTTTAAAAGAAACTCAGTTGAATGTTAATCAAGTATTGGCATTTGTTAATCAACAAACAAAATCAACTCAAGCACAGGTAAAATATTGGCAAGAGCAATTACGCAAACTGCAAACAGAAAATAATTTAATTGAACCAGGACAAAAATATCAAGAATTAACTAGTCAAGTTGCTAGTTTACAACAGCAACAGACCGAAAATCGCTTACAACTAGAAGAATTAACAGCTAAATATCAGGATTTACAAAAAGAAATTTCACAAAAACAAGGCGAAAGAGCAAGTAATTCATTGCTGAGTGAGAATCAACGTTATCAGAAAATACTTGAGCAAATCCAAGCTTTAGATGTGGAAATTGCTCAAAAGTCAGCAGTTTTTTGGGAAACTCATCCAGAAATAATTACCCTCAAAGAAAAGAAAGCTTATTTACTACCTTTGTTGGCTGGGGAAGAAATTAGAGTCCAAAGGGAATTACAAAGCCAGATTCGTAGCCTTGCAGGACGAGATCGCTTTTTGGAAAACCAAATTAAAACTCTCAATCATGACATAAAATATATAGTCACTCTCAGCCGCAATTACGATAATATTCAACAACAATTGCAAACAGCTAATAGTCGTTTAGCTCAAATTACAGCCAAACAACAAGCATTAGAAATCGAAAAAGCCCAAAAACAACAACCTTGGCAATTACTCCAGCAAAAATTAACCCCGGTAAATCAACCTGCTGTAATTTCAGATAATGCCAAGAGAAACTTCGCCCTTGAAGGTGCTTTAGGGTTAATACTAGGTGTAGGTGCAGCTTTAGTTGTAGATAAACTGAGTAATATATTCTATTCGGCTCAAGAACTAAAAAATCATACTAAACTACCATTACTAGGCACAGTTGCTTGGAGAAAAGAACTAAATAGGGCATCTCAAATTCATCTTTCGAGACGTTTACTGCAAACAAATCGCGCCTCATTGTTTGACATTTTCCATTCCCTTTACAGCAACATGATGCTGTTGGGTGCAGACTCGCCTATCTCCTCTGTTGTCATTAGTTCAGCCAGTCAAGGAGAAGGTAAATCTACCGTGGCGGTACATTTAGCCCAGGTCGCTGCGGCAATGGGAAAAAGAGTATTGTTAGTAGATACTAATCTGCGTTGTCCCAGCCTGCATCAGCGCGTTGGTGTATTGAATATTCAGGGGTTAACAGATGTCATTACCCAAAGTGTGGACTGGCAAAATATAATTGAGCGATCGCCTATTAAAGACAACTTGTATATACTGACAGCAGGGCAAATTCCTCCTGATTCTGCGAGATTACTGGCTTCTCAAAAAATGCAGCATTTAATGAGCGAACTGC
This sequence comes from Nostoc sp. FACHB-110, assembly GCF_014697425.1. Classification (GTDB taxonomy): domain Bacteria; phylum Cyanobacteriota; class Cyanobacteriia; order Cyanobacteriales; family Nostocaceae; genus Nostoc_B. Next base: position 473 of record NZ_JACJRU010000058.1, on the reverse strand, counting down.
AAGCCAATTTTGATTTAGTCATTTATGACACGCCATCTTTATTAGAATCTGCCGATGCCCACTTATTAGCGGCTAATAGTAACGGTATTGTGCTTGTGGCAGGTTTAGGTCATTTAAAACGTACTGCTCTCCAGCAAGTTTTGTCAGAAATCCAAGTATCTGGGATTTCCTTATTAGGTATAGTTGCGAACAAATCCAAAGATGCCAAACCTGTTGTTCAACAGCACTATCAGCAACATTCCCCAGATACAATCAGTGTTTTGACATCCTCCTCAGCCTGAAGGCGTGAGGATTCCAATCTAATCAAACAGACTGAACTGTATGAATTCTTGGCGGGTTGACGCTTCACAGGATGCTGCTACCTTTACGGCAGTCTGACGCTTTCCTCCACGTCAGTTTTGAGTTTCCGAATGTCCTCCGGCAACTTTAATATTAACTGCGGCGTTCACGTCCCTATCATGCGTGGATTCGCA
>NZ_JACJRU010000057.1 GCF_014697425.1 Nostoc sp. FACHB-110 | reverse complement strand
ATGTCGGGCATGGGCTAAATCGTAGTTTTTGAGTTGTCGTTTGGGAAGACAATAACTCTACTACGACAGCCCTACCTCTTCATACTCTTTTTTTGGCAACGGTATTGTGTTAAACATCTCAATTCATCCCGCATTTATGCAACGCCCGTCTTTTTCACAGGATGTTTGAACAGTCTTGAGCGAAAATAGTACACTTCAGACTTCATACTTCCTCAGGACTTACGCATGAAAAGGAAAAATCAAGGGTGTAGGGGTGTATGTATCCAAAACCCATTAACCCAGCCTTCACAGACAATCTTTGTGCGTAAGTCCTATTCCTTAATAGTGATTTCCCACCTTACGATGATGCACAGCTGTCAGTGCTTCCGGTTTGGAAACTCTGCCACCGTTGACGGTGCTGTATACTGCCCAGTGGTCACCGCAGTCCATCCGGCTGACGACTTCGCATTCCATGTATGCTAAAGCGTCGGCGAGGATGGGTGTACCGTCTTCGGCACTTTGGGTTCGCACACCTGCAAAGCGGTCTGCACCGGGGGCGAACCGTTTGAGGAAGTGGCGCATGAGTGTTTGATAATTGCCTTCTTCTAAGACGTTTAACACAAAGCGATCGCCTACTTGCATTAAGGATTCAATCGCCCGGTCTTTGGCAACTGCAATGGAGAAGCCCAAGGGTTTGAAGCTGGCTTGCGCTACCCAAGAAGCTAACATCGCGCTGGAAACATCACCTTTTTTGGCGGTAATAATATACAACCCACCACTGAGTCTACCCAAAGCTTTATCTAAGTCTGCACTCAGGGATTTCATCGCTTTGATGCTGCGATCGCGTGTGACCCACTGCCCTAAGTCTGTGCCTGCTTCTTCACACTGCTTGTAAGTATTTTCACTGGGAGTTTCGCTCAGTTGAATCACCGGGAATGCGATATGTAGTCCCAACGCCCGGAATTTGTTCAACAGTGGGTAAGTCGGTTCATCGTTACCGCCGCCAGTTTCAAATATACCAATGGCTTGTTTATCTTTAGCCGAGCCTAAAACGGTGCTGAGTGCGGCTTGAGCAATGGTATCACCAGCAGATGGCGGCGCACCAATAACTATCCCCGAACAACGCCCAACTAGTTCGCGCAATTCTTGTAAATCTGTGGCTGAACCCAAATCTACTACTTCTACAGCGACATCGGTTTTGTTGATACCGTTGATAATTGACTGCGCGAGGCGATCGCTATAACCGTATTCTGAAACGTAGAATATTCCAACTGTGGTTTCTGGTTTGGCTTGGTTCTGGCTCCATTTGCGGTAACGTTGGGTGAGTTCCTCAACGTTGTGATAAAGTAACGGCCCGTGACCTGTAGCAATCATTTTAATCTCAGGTAATTCGCCCATCCGCTTTAATGCAGACAGTACTGAGCGCGAATTTGGCCCCATCAGACATTCATAGTAATATTTAAAATCAGCTTCAATAGTTTTTAAGTCTTCGTCAAATGTCGCATCGGAGCAATAGTGCATTCCGAAAGCATCGCAAGTAAATAGGGTTTGGGTTTTATGGTCGAAGCTGAAGATTGTGTCTGGCCAATGCAGGTTAGGCGCAATTACAAATTCTATCTCGTGACCGTTACCTAAATCTAAGCGATCGCCATTTTTAACAATCTGCCGTTTAAATGGCTGATGTACCAAGTCTTCCAAAAATTGAATTGCGACTTTGGAAGCCACAACGGTAATTTCTGGAGCCATTTGTAACAAATCTTTCACTAAGCCGCTATGATCAGGCTCAGTGTGGCTGACAATCAAATAATTGATATCTTGAGGATTAATCAAGCCTGTGAGCGTATCAAAATACAGCTGACGGAACTTCTCATGGGAGGTATCAACTAAGGCAATCTGCTCACCGCGAATCAAAAATGAGTTGTAGGTAGTACCATTTTGTAAACCAAACTCAATATCAAAGCGATCTCGATCCCAATCTAGAGAGCGAATTGCCGTCGTATCTTGAGAAATATCCTCAGTCTGTATTGTCAACCTTTTTTCTGTTTTCTCGGTGAGCGATACCATAAATCCCCTCTCAAACACAATGAGTATTTATTCCGCTTGTTCTATTTTGACACGGTTTAAATGTAAATTTTTATTAAAAACTCTATAGTTATCTTAAAAAAATCAAAAGAGTGAAACCGCGTATACATAAACCTTGGCTGGCTTTAGAGATAGGTAATTCCCGACTACATTGGGGGTTATTCGTAGGCGAAACCCTTGACTGTACATGGAATACAGACTATCTCCCTGATTCAGTTATACAGCAGTTAGGTAACGGTCTAACCTTAGATGATTTCCCAGCCAAGATTTTTACCCTTCCTTCGCCCCTTCCCCTGGTAATTGCTTCTGTTGTTCCTAGTCAAACCGCACTTTGGCAAACTTACCCCAATGTCAAAGTCATTACCTTAGAGAATATACCTTTAAAAAATACCTATCCCACATTAGGAATTGACCGCGCCTTGGCTTTGTGGGGTGCAGGGATAAAGTTAGGATTTCCCATCTTAGTAATTGATGCCGGAACTGCCTTAACTTTTACAGGTGCAGATAGTCAACAGAATTTAGTTGGCGGTGCAATTTTGCCAGGGCTAGGTTTACAATTTGCGACTTTAGGTGAAAAAACCAGCCAATTACCACAATTAGAAACGCAAACTTTCACATCTTTACCACCAAGGTTTGCCCAAAATACCCCAGAAGCTATTCAAAGTGGTGTAATCTACACCTTATTAGCGGGAATCAAAGATTTTATAACCGGGTGGTGGGATTTATATCCTAATAGTAACGTGGTGATCAAAGGGGGCGATCGCACTTTATTATTTAACTATCTACAAACTTTATATCCAAAACTTGCAGTACCTTTGTTTATAGAACCCAATTTAATTTTTTGGGGAATAGCAAAGATTGATAACCTAGATGTAAAATAATATGAGTTATGACAGCATAGATAGCTGCTTCAATCATTTTTGGGAAACGCACATAATCCGAACTTCGACGACGTTACTGGTTAAATCAGCCAAAGTAAATATACGTTAAATGACGTATCTGAATCCTGATGCTCTTTGCTTTTGTTACAAACTACTGACAAAAATAGCTATTTCTTGTATAAACAAGAATAAAATACGACTTTGTACTTCATTTTTTTATTAGTCAACAATTTTTTATGCAAACTACTGGTATTCATCATGTAGCTATCATTGCTTCTAACTATGAACGCTCGAAAAAATTTTATGTCGAGATTTTAGGTTTTTCTATTATTCAAGAGACATTTCGTGCCGAGCGTAATTCTTATAAATTAGATTTGCGAGTAGGAGAAAATAGCCAAATTGAGTTATTTTCCTTTCCTCATCCTCCTCAAAGAGCTAGTAATCCTGAAGCCTGTGGTTTAAGACATTTAGCCTTTAAAGTTCAAGATATTGAGCAAGCTGTAATTGATTTGCAGTCTTACAATGTGGCGGTGGAAGATATTCGAGTTGATGAAATCACTGGTAAAAAATTTACTTTCTTTAAAGATCCAGATAACTTACCATTAGAGATTTATGAACTATGATTTCGAGGCATTAATTAATGTTCAAATTTAAAATATAGCGTTTCCTAGTCTGCTGAAGTACAAATTTCTGCGTAACTCTGCGACCCTCTGCGTTTCAAAATATTACCTGTACCTCACTTAACTGGGAATCGCTATATTATGTAGAATTTATTTGGAAATTTTGATAATCACATTAACATCTCAGCTTCACATTTAACACGCCTACCGTAAACCCAATAAAAATTTTAATTCTAAATTAAAACTTGATACTACTTTCTAACTTTTTTAGCTTTCCAAGTACCACCATAAACATAAAAAGGGTTATCTGCACTAATTGTTGGCCAACATTGAGGGCAGACAAAAACCCATTCGCCGTCTTCTTTGTATTTAACCCTATATAACGTAGGTGCAGGTTGACTACAAAGTTTGCATAATTTAACTCGAATTGAGCCTGACATTTCCTTCACTCTTGTATAGCGTTTACCCATCACTTGATAAAACTGGGAAGAACCAGCCGAAGTATTCTTGCGAACGCCAGGACTTTTACCTTTTGCAGCCTTAAGTAGCACGCATAACCCGGAATCAATACTTAACAATGTGGCGCAACAAATTAACCAGCTAAATGAATTAAAAACTCAAAGTCATATAGCTGCCGCCACAGCAATTTTAGCTGGTTTAGTATTAGATCAAGAGGTTATTAAAAGAATTTTGAGGTCAGATATTATGCGCGAATCAGTAATTTACCAAGATATTTTAGAAGAAGGGAAAGCCGAAGGTAAAGCTGAAGGGAAAGCCGAAGCTTTAATAGAAGTTGCCAGAAATCTCATTAACACTGGTATGCCATTAGAACAAATAGCGCAAGTTACAGGCTTATCAATAGAGCAGTTACAATCTTTACAAGCTCAGTAGAAAGCAGTGAAATTAAACACCACATTAAATAAATAATCGGTGCAGATTAACTACACCGATATTACGGACTGATAGAAGATTTGATTTTGATTGAACAGGCATTTCCCTCACGCCAATGCTGAAGCTTGAGGTTTGGCAAAAATCATACGTCCGGCGGAGGTTTGCAAGGCACTGGTAACTACTACTCGTAGTTCACCACCTACATAACTGCTGCCTTCTTCAACGACCACCATTGTGCCATCATCTAGATAGCCAATGCCTTGACTTGGTTCTTTCCCTTCTTTGAGAATTTTTAAGTCGAGGTAGTCACCTGGTAAATAGGTGGGACGGACGGCGTTAACTAAATCGTTGACGTTTAATACAGGTACTTTCTGGACGCTGGCAACTTTGGATAAGTTGTAGTCGTTAGTAAGCAAGGTAGCGTTGATTTCTTGGGCAAACCGGACTAGTTTTGCATCAACTGTAGCGATATCATCGTAGTCAATGGAATTAATGAGAATGCGATCGGGGTAGGCTTCTTTAATGCGGTTGAGAATTTCTAAGCCGCGTCTTCCCCGCACTCGTTTTTGGTCTTTACTAGCATCAGCTACTTGTTGCAATTCTTGTAGGACAAATTGTGGCACGATAATCTGCCCTTCTAAAAACCCTGTTTCTAGTAGTGCTTCAATACGACCATCAATAATGCAGCTAGTATCTAACACTTTGGTATTAGCAGGTTTTAATGTACCTTCTACTACCATTGTTTCCACAGTGTTTGGATTAATTAACCTTAATAATCCTCGCCCGTGGGTATCTGCCAAATTCATACCAGTAACCGCTAGAATAATACTGCCCACAACTGCTACCAAGGGCTTAATAAAACTAAAGTCTGGTGGGATTGGTAGCAAAAATAGCGGAGCCAGCATCAAGTTGGCTAGCAACAACCCAATGACTAATCCGATCGCACGAGTTAAGATAACTTCGAGTGGCATTTCCCGGACTTGGGCTTCGAGGCGGCGATAGGTTGTCTGGAAACTGAGTCCGACTGCACCGCCAATGATGGCGGCAAAAACAGCAACGGTGAGGCGTAAAGCTTCTAGGTTGGTGACTCGATCTAGCGTACCATCAGGTAGCAAATCGGTACTGTAGAACCCTACACCTGCTGCTGCCAAGATAAATGAGAGAATGATAATGGCATCAAGCATGGTTGTCTTGTTTTCCTGCAATTGTTTTACCCGATAAAGCCAAATTTCTTTGATTTCATCGCTAAAAGGGAATAATCAATATTGACTTAGGCTACGAGTTTAAGCAGGGAATATCTGCAAATATTATAACTAAAGAGCTTTATTTTAATATTTTTCATGGTTTTGTTGTAAAACGATAAGAAACTGTAAAAAAACTACTTATTTTGGGATTTTCTAATTCTTTGTTAAGTTAAGTAATAATTGCTGAAAATGATTCACAAACTAGATATTTCTTGCATTGTAAGTTCTGCTTATGTGCATATTCCCTTTTGCCGACGGCGATGCTTTTATTGTGATTTTCCTGTGTCTGTGGTAGGCGATCGCTTGCGGGGAGAAACTTCTGGTACTATCTCCCAATATGTAGAAGTGTTATGTCAAGAAATTGCTAGCACTCCCAATTTTGGTAAACCCCTTAACACAATTTTTTTTGGTGGGGGAACACCTTCATTACTTTCTATTGAGCAATTGGAACGGATATTAACAGCATTGGAAAAACGTTTTGGCATTGCACCACAAGTAGAAATTTCAATGGAAGTAGACCCAGGAACATTTGATTTAGCACATATCACAGGCTATCGCAGCTTGGGTGTAAATCGAGTGAGTTTGGGTGTACAAGCGTTTCAAGAAGAATTGTTAAAATTAGCTGGGCGATCGCATTCAGTTACAGATATCTTTGCAGCTATAGAATTAATTCACCAAGTCGAGATTCCCGAATTCAGCTTAGATTTGATTTCTGGACTACCTCACCACTCATTAGACCAATGGCAAGATTCTTTAACTCAAGCTATTGCTGCTGCACCAACGCACATATCTATCTATGACTTAACAATTGAGCCGGGAACTGCATTTGGTCGCTATTACCAACCAGGGGATAATCCTCTACCCAGCGATGAAACTACAGTCAAAATGTACCAAATGAGTCAACAAGTATTGACTGGTGCAGGCTATGAACATTACGAAATTTCTAATTATGCTCAAATTGGGCATCAATGCCAGCATAATCGGGTTTATTGGGAAAATCGTCCTTATTATGGCTTTGGTATGGGCGCAGCAAGTTATTTAGAAGGAAAACGCTTCACTCGTCCCCGCAAAACTCAAGCATATTCTGAATGGGTAAAAGCTGGTTGTGTAATTGATTGCGAAGTCACTCCACCCGCAGACATATTACTCGAAACTTTAATGTTAGGGTTGCGTTTAGCTGAAGGGATCAATCTCTCGTTATTAGAGAGGGATTTTGGCCAAATGATGACGAAAATCCATCACTGCTTACAACCATACTCGGAAAAAGGTTGGGTCGAAGTTGTCGAAGGAAGATTGCGTTTAACTGACCCAGAAGGTTTTTTATTTTCTAATGTAGTTTTGGCTGATTTATTTAATCAGTTGGGATAAACAGGGAACAGGGAACAGTCAAAAGTTGTTTCCCTATTCCCCATTCATTAACTCTCACTATAGGTGTCTTGATAAAATTGCAGACGACCAACACCGAGAAATTGACCTACTGGTTGTTCACCAGAGGGAAATCCTTTCACACCAAATAAATAAACTCCACTATTAGCGGGGTTACGATCGGGGCGTAACGCAATAGTAACAGTTTGACCTGGTTGAATAGGTTGAGCAAAGTTAACTGTGAAATTTTGTTGATCTTTGCTAGTTACAGACTTAAGCTCTAACTTTTCGCCACGACTATCGCGTGTTCCCACAAAAGCCGTAGTTTCATTTTGATTGAACTCAATATTTTCTACCCCTGCAACTTGGGTAAAGGTCACTTGTTGCAGTGATTCCCCGGCATTTGATGGTACTTCTACCGTAAAGTAGTAAGTTGTATTCGGCGCACTAGCATCATTATAGGGAGTGCCAGTACTAACTAGACGCGGTGGTTGAGCAAAAGCGATCGCGCCACTACCCAAAGTAACCGCATTAGCAGCTAATTGGGGCAAAGAAAAAATTCCCGCGCCAATTAACAGCGTGCTAACAAAGCTGCTGAAGTATTTCATATTTCTATATATTGTGTCTAACTCGTTAACTCATCACATGGGTTTGACAACCCATAACAAACTCATCAGCAAATTTATTTTCTTTGCTGAAAATTTGCTATTTCTTTACAGTGTTCATACAGTATAGCAATTATTTTTTTCGGATATAAACGCGTAAAATTACATAAAAAATATAAGTTTTTTCTGGGTTTTATTCCTCCTAAGACGATGGTTTTATGAGGATTTGGGCATAGATAAATTATCAATAATCCTCCATAAGACGTAGAGTTTTGGGCGTAAGGTCATATCTTTTAATGACTAATTAATTAACATCTAAATCTTTGAATATTAATTAAATGACAACAACGCTAATTTTGATTTTACCCACTTCTGAAAAATTCGATGAGATAGTTATTCAATCATTATTGATAACTGCTCTAATTGCTCACTTTTAAGCCAATCAAAACAAAAGTCTGATATAAATAGGACTTACGCACAGCCTACGAAAAATCGAACCACAGAGACGCAGAGTTCACGGAGAAATGAGAGTTTGAGAGTTTTTTTGCGTAAGTCCTAATAAATATTTCCCATCAAATCAAGCTACTGAGTCCGCATTAGTTTTCGTCTGTCCTGTCCTTTTGCCATAACGCCTTATCCCGCAAATCCAACTTTCTCAATACAATCGCACTACCACGATCCCCAGAAGGTCTTAAAATATTGTTAATTTCCGCCAAATCCCTCGGCTTTCAATTTTAGAAGTATCACCCCGGAATTACTATGGCTATTGGCTACGTCGCGCTTGTACTCCATGCACACCTGCCTTTCGTGCGTCACCCAGAAAGTGATTATGTCTTAGAGGAAGAATGGCTATATGAAGCTATCACCGAAACATACATTCCTTTACTGAAAGTTTTTGAAGGCTTAAAGCGAGACGGTATCGACTTTAAAATTACGATGAGTATGACACCACCTTTAGTGTCAATGCTCCGCGATCCTTTGTTGCAAGAACGCTATGATGCCCACTTAGCCAAACTAGAAGAACTGACAGAACTGGAAGTCGAGCATAATGCCCACAACGGACACATTCGTTATCTGGCTGAACACTACGCTACAGAGTTTAATGAAGCACGCCAGATGTGGGAACGCTACAACGGTGATTTGGTGACTGCGTTTAAGCAGTTCCAAGACACCAATAATTTGGAAATCATCACTTGTGGTGCTACTCACGGCTATTTACCGTTGATGAAAATGTATCCACAAGCCGTGTGGGCGCAAATTCAAGTAGCTTGCGAACATTACGAACAAACCTTTGGTCGTCCACCTAAAGGTATTTGGTTGCCAGAATGTGCCTATTACGAAGGTCTGGAACGGATGCTGGCGGATGCTGGGTTGCGTTACTTCCTCACTGATGGACATGGTATTCTTTACGCTCGTCCCCGTCCCCGTTTTGGTAGCTACGCGCCAATTTTTACCGAAACAGGTGTGGCAGCTTTTGGCCGTGACCATGAATCTTCCCAACAAGTATGGTCTTCGGAAGTTGGCTATCCAGGCGCAGCAGAATATCGAGAGTTTTATAAAGACTTGGGCTGGGAAGCAGAATATGAATATATCAAACCCTATATCATGCCCAATGGTCAGCGCAAAAATACAGGGATTAAGTATCATAAAATTACTGGACGCGGCTTAGGTTTATCAGATAAAGCACTTTATGACCCTTACTGGGCAAGAGAAAAAGCAGCAGAACACGCAGCTAACTTTATGTATAACCGCGAACGTCAGGCTGAACATCTCTACAATATTATGCAACGCCCGCCAATTATTGTTTCGCCTTACGACGCAGAGTTATTTGGCCATTGGTGGTATGAAGGCCCTTGGTTCATTGATTATTTGTTCCGCAAGTCATGGTATGACCAAGGTACATATCAAATGACCCACTTAGCAGATTATTTACGTGCAGAACCAACGCAACAGGTTTGCCGTCCTTCGCAATCAAGTTGGGGTTACAAAGGTTTCCATGAGTATTGGTTAAATGAAACCAATGCTTGGATTTATCAGCATCTGCACAAAGCTGCAGAACGGATGATTGAAATCTCGAAGTTAGAACCAGCAGATGAGTTAGAATGGCGCGCTCTCAACCAAGCTGCACGGGAATTATTGTTAGCACAATCTTCTGACTGGGCATTTATTATGCGGACTGGGACAATGGTTCCTTATGCAGTGCGCCGCACGCGATCGCACCTGATGCGCTTTAATAAACTCTATGAGGATGTCAAAGTCGGTAAAGTTGACAGTGGTTGGTTAGAAAAAGTTGAATTAATGGATAATATCTTCCCAGAAATTAACTATCGCGTCTACCGTCCTTTATAAGTTTAGGTAGATCAAATATTGGTTTGACTTCAAAATTATTGCTTAAGTTTGGGTGTCAGGTTTTTGTGAACTTACACCCATTTTTTATGAGCAATATGCTAAACGGCAATCATTTAAAAGGAGTTGCTGATTAAGGGGATGAATTTTTTTTCGCGCCTTTGCGCCTTTGCGCGAAAAATCAATCTTTCATTTTGCTTCGACATCTTAATTCATACCGCATTTATGCAATGCCAAAATAAGTGCAGTCCGCCGCAGACATTACTCATTTTGTGACCAACTTTAGAAAATCGGCTTGCTCTCGTTGATTGAATACCGCTGTGCTGCTTGTGATATTTTCAACTGTAATAGTGATTCATCTCCTAATTGCTGGGAAGAATTGGGCTTTATAGGTGATAAATTCAAGCTCCGAATAATTTCTTTTGCCACAGCTTTTGCTAATAACGGTGGTACAGAATTGCCTACCTGGCGAAAGCCGTGCCATTTAGTTATGTGAAATCTAAACCAGTCTGGGTAAGAATGCAGGCGTGCAGCTTCCCGAACGGTGATGCAACGGGGTGTATGTGGATGTATTGGTCGCGGAGAGGTAAAGGAACCCTTTGTTCTATCTGTTCCGGCTCTTAATGTATTGCAGACACCAGCCGGATGTAATTTATAAAAGCGGCTAATGGGTTCTCTTTCTCCTTGGGGAGTTTCCGAAAAACGTTGAATTGTGTTGAGTGAGTGTTTGGTGCGAAAGCTAGAAGAAAGAATGCGGGAATCAAACTGGCGATCGCGGCTATAATCATCTGCTAAAGTTTTCATACCACGCAAAATCAATGCGTAATTACTCGGCTTGCCATACTCGGCAATTATCCAATCTTTTGCTAATAACTCTAAATAGTTTTCTACTTCTGGAATATCGCCAATTGCATCCCACACAGTCGGCCCTATTGGCAAATCATTTTTTTGTGTAGAATTATGGGGTTTTGCTGGTTGGGTAATTGGTTGAGGATACTTTGGTAGGGGAACATCTTTTCGCGCACCCAAGAGAAATAATCGCTCACGAGATTGGGGTACACCAAAATGAGCGGCGTTGAGAATTTGATAATTTTCTTCGACTTGATAGCCGTGGGTTTGAAACTCGCTAATTAAACTTTTGAGGATGCGTTTATGTTCACCAACTGTAATTCCGCGAACATTTTCCATGACAAAATATTTTGGTTGCAACTCTAACACCAAACGATGAAAGTGAAATACTAACGAGTTACGCGGGTCATCAAATACCCGTTTACCCATAAGAGAAAAACCTTGGCAGGGACTACCACAAATCACCGCATCAATTTCACGATCACCTATTTTGGAACGTCGGCGAATTTCTTGGCCTGTGGTGTCTTCTACACTTTTGCACAATACTGTACAAAAAGGAAAGTTAAACTCATGGGTGGCGCAGTGGATAGGGTCAATTTCTACAGATGCTAAAACATCAAAACCCGCTTGTTCAAAGCCCAGGGTCATGCCACCTGCACCTGCAAATAAATCAACTGCGATTGGTCGTCGTTTTTTCATTCAGTGCTGAGTTTTGAGTGCTGTTAGCGGTAGCAAGGCGTTGAGCAGCGTGCTGAGTTTTGAGTGCTGAGTAAGAAGTAATCTACTCTTAGCCTGTTTTTAACTCACACTTCAGAATTCAGACTAGCCGGCGGCAAGCCGCTAAAAGCCTCTACATACTTCATACTTCATACTTCATACTTCATACTTCATACTTCATACTTCATTGAGCATTTGCAAAATTTCTTGAGCAGCGCGATCGCATACACCAAGGTCTCCCAAAGATTTTCGCATTTCGGTATAATCTGTCAAGGTCTGCTGTCTGCGTTCAGGATTCAGTAGTATTTCCATCACGGCTTGGGTAATATTTTCTGGTGTAGCAACTTCTTGCAATAACTCTGGCACAATCTCCTTCATCACCACTAAGTTAACTGGTGAAGCAAAGGGGATAGAACCTTTCAGAATTTTGCGCGCAATCCAGACTGTAATCGGATTTAGCCGATAAACTACAACTTGCGGCACATTCAAAAGTGCCAATTCTAAGTTCACCGTGCCAGATTTAGTAATGGCAAAATCTGCCGCCGCAAAAACTTCTTTTTGTTGACCAGATATAATTGTCGCTCGTAAACCGTAACTTTGAATTGCTGCGGCAATTGGTTCTCTAAAGCTTTCTAAAGATAAGGGAATCCAAAAATGAACTTCTGGTAACTTAGCTTGGATGGTTTGAGCGGCTTGAAAAATTATTGGTACAAGATATTTTAATTCTTGCTGACGAGAAGCAGGTAGAAGGGCGATCGCAATTTGTTCTGATGCAATTCCTAATTTGGCACGCGCCGCCTGACGATTAGGTGCATCCTGCATCCTGTCAATTAATGGATGTCCTACCCAGCTAACATTTGCGCCATTGTTTTGATAGTAACGTGCTTCTTCAGGGAAAATAGCTAAGAGTTTGTCTGTAAAGCCGACAATGCGAGAAGTGTTTCGCAAGCTCATCGACCACACCCACTCTTGAGGGGCAATGTAATATACCACAGGCACACCGGGCAGATTTTTCTGCATATAAGTGCCGATGCCGAGATTTGGCCCCATGTAATCAATTAGCAAAACCAAGTCTGGGGGATTTTGCTGGAGATAGGCGATCGCTTTTCGTTGTACTAATAAAGTGGGCAAGACATAAGGCAGCGATTCTAAAAGACCCATTGAGCCAATACCGCTAGTATTGCCCAAAATCTTGGCTCCCGCCTCTGCCATTTTGTCCCCACCAAGGGCAACAATTTCTAATTCGCACCCAACAGCAGCAGCTTGACGTTGAATCGCTTTAATTAACAGCGACCCCTGCAAATCGCCAGACACCTCGCCAGTGCTGATAAATATCCGCATTTGATAATTAAAAATCTTGTAAAAATTCTTAGATATAAAAGCTGAGAATTAGCAGTTACAGCAAATAGCATTTGGAATATGGCATTTTGGAAGAGCAAATTTTCCGAACAGTTAGTTATGTTTTCACCTTCTAGCTTGAAAGTGCTGAGTGCTGAGTTAAAAGTGCTGAGTAAGCATAGTACTCGCTCTTTCATGCTTGGCTATAAAACAAGTTTCATCAGGACTGCCTTCTGCCTCTTTGCAGTCGCTACAACGGGGGGAACCCCCGCAACGTGCTGCTCTCTGCCTTCTGCCTTCTTCTAATTCCCAGTAACCACCTTAAGACTCATCACTCGCGCTAGAAGTTTTACCTTTTCCAGGAATCAAACCGCGTCTTCCTGGCATTTGAGACAGCAGGATAAAGCGGCGGAGGTGCTGTAGTTCTTCTGTATCTCCTAATTGTTCTAACTGTTCTAATGCTTCTTTGAAAGTCAAGCCAGAACGGTAGAGAATTCGGAAGGCTTTTTTTAGGGTTTGCAAATTGTTAGCTGCCATACCAGAGCGTTTCAGCCCTACTAAATTTAGGGTTCTGACACGTACAGGATTACCCTCAACTAGCATATAGGGTGGCACATCTCGGTCAATGCGTGACATTCCCCCGACCATTGAGTGTCTACCGATATGCACAAATTGATGCACACCTAAAACGCCACCTAGTCTGGCACGAGACTCGATATGTACATGACCTGCTAAAGCTACCGAGTTAGGTATGATCACATGGTCTTCAATTATGCAATTATGTGCCACATGAACATAAGCCATCAGCAAGTTGTTATTGCCGATAATAGTGGCTTCTCCCTCGCCTGTGGCGCGGTTGATGGTGACATACTCTCGAATTACATTGTCGTCACCAATTTTGACCCAGGTAGGTTCTCCCACAAATTTGAGATCCTGGGGTTCCATACCGATAGCTGCACCTGCAAAAATCTGATTTCGCGCCCCAATTTCACAAGGCCCTTCTAGCACTACATGAGCGCCAATAATTGTTTCAGGGCCGACTTTGACGTGCGCTCCAATCACAGCATAGGCACCGACTTGCACTGTAGGGTGGAGTTCCGCTTTAGGATGAACTACAGCCGTTGGATGAATAAGAGTCTTCAAGGGTGAATCTCCAGAACTGTCTTGAGAAGCCAGTGCAGCGAAGCAACTGGCGTTGCTGAGTTTTTAGAACTTCAGTGGCCGAATGTGTGGGGCAAAGCAAGTTGAGTGTGTTCGCGTAGCGTCTCGTCAGAGAGGGCAGCGAAAATCAAGAAATTTTAAAAAGCTATTGTAGGTGATTTTTTTACCTGCTATCCTTTCTCAGGGGTGAGTCAAGGCACATCACGGTTGCACCAAGACTTCACAGCAAGTTTTTAACCAACTAAAGAAAACATCAGTTCGCCTTCAGCAGCTAACTGTCCATCAACTTCGGCCTTGGCTTGCATCTTTCCAAACCGACGTTGTTTGATACACAACAGTTCCACTGTCATGATTAGCTGATCACCAGGGACAACTTGCCGACGGAAGCGAGCTTTATCGATACCAGCAAATACAAACAGTCCACCTGCATTGTATTCGGGCAGTTGTGTTAAGACAACACCGCCTACTTGTGCCATTGCTTCGACAATTAGCACGCCTGGCATCAATGGTCTACCGGGGAAGTGTCCTTGGAATTGAGGTTCGTTAATAGTAACATTTTTAACGCCCACGGCAAGCTTTCCTGGTACGTAGTCAATAATTTTGTCTACGAGTAAAAAGGGGTAGCGGTGGGGTAACAACTGCTGAATCTCTTCAGAGGTGAAGGTTTTTTTGATTTCCGGGGCAGTTGGGGTAGATGAAGATGCGATCGCATCGCTACTATTGACTTCGGCGAGAATTGTCATTGGCAGTTTGGTTGACTTTGACTATAAAAATTTACTTAGGATGGCGCAAAGACCCCTCAGATTTTGTCGCTAGAATTTTGCTGTGCAGCTAAAATCTTTTGAGCGAGTTGAATGTGTAAATTGTGGCTGGCTTTATACGCTAAGAAGTGAGCTTGCGGGAAAATTCCCAATAAACTCAAATCTCCTACTAAGTCCAACATCTTATGACGGACTGGCTCATTTGCAAATCTTAATGGAGGATTTAACCATCCATCAGGGCCGCAAACGAGGGCATTGTCTAAGCTGCCACCTTTAATTAATCCTGTTTGTTGTAAGTATTCTATTTGATGTAATAAACCAAAAGTACGAGCAGGTGCAATTTCCGCCGCGAAACTAGGTGCTGCCACGTCTATATCAGCAGCTAATGACCAACTATGCCATTGATTACCAATTGCGGGTAAGTCAAAATCAATCCCATAACTAAAGCGGGTTTCGGCTGCTGGTAAAGCACAGACAAAAGCATCTTCTTGATAAACCCAGATTGGCTCTTTGACTGTCAAGGTTATATAGTCTTCAGCAGATGTTTGTGGTTGTAAGCCAACTTGGGCAATACTATCTGCCCAAATGCGCGCTGAACCATCTAAAAGCGGTACTTCTGGGCCATCAATTTCGATGCGGGCATTATTCACACCCATACCTGCCAAGCTTGCTAATAAATGCTCAACTGTACGGACAGATATTTCACCTTTACCTAATTGGGTTGAGAGAACTGTCTGATTTACAGCTGCAATTTGCGCCGGAATTATCGGCGCATCTGGCAAATCTACCCGCACAAAATAACGTCCACTGCCTACTGGGGCTGGTAATATCCGCACGTTGGTAGTGATACCGCTATGCAGCCCTACTCCGGTTTGGTAGATTTCCCCTGCTATGGTGTGCTGTTGCATAGGCGAAAATTTAATACACCTTAATAAATAGTCAAGGGTCAATGGTCAAAGAGTCAAGAGAAAGTCTGAAGTCTGAAGTATGAAGTCTGAAAAAGCTAGTGTCAGACTTCATACTTTTTAGAACCTTTCGCCAATGCCGAAGTTAATGCGGCTGTCACCTTCATCGTTGATTCCGTAGTCAATCCGAATTGGCCCTAGGGGAGACTGCACGCGCACACCCAAACCATAACCGTAGCCACTCCCATTCTTTCTGAGAAGTTCAGCCGCTGCGGTACTAGTGCCTAAATCGCTACCAGCATCAAAAAATACTGCGCCACTAACAATGGAGAAGACTGGGAAGCGATACTCAACCGATGCTTGGACGTAACTTCTGCCACTGCCGAGGGTTCCTTCTTCATAACCCCGCACAGAGTTACTACCGCCAAGGGTAAAGGCTTCGTAAGGTGGTAAGTCACCTAAAATAGTTCCGCCTTGGATGTTAAAGGCAAGTGTTTGCGGGCCTTTGGTAAAGTTTGTGAGTTGAACGGGAATGTATTGGCTGTAGCTACCACGCAATCTGGTGAGCAAAATATTACCCAGCCCAACTGGTACTGATTGGTCAAGCCCAAAACGAAGGTAAGAACCATTAGTTGGTTGTAAAGCATTGTTGCGGCGATCGCGTTGGGCGCCAAGTTGTAGTAGTAATAAATCGTCTTCCCCTGTATTGGAGAAGCTTAAGGGAATTGTGTTTCCATGACCGCCTTTGCCGTCATATATTGTACCTTGTTTTCTAATATTCCCATCTGCATCACGGGTAGAAACGCGTTGATATTGCAACCCAGCCGAAGCTGTCCATTCTGATCTTTCGTAGGGATTAGCAGACAAGGGACGGGTGAAGGTGACACCGCCGCCTAAGCGTAACACACGAGGGCGATCGCCATCTTTGTCGGTAGGATTTTTCAAAGTTTCAATATTGTCATCTTTTCCATCAAAAATTAGGGAAATGGAACTGCGACGGAAAATGTTGGCTGTGTAAGAAGTCCGATAGGGATCGCCAGCAATCCAAGGGTCGGTAAAGCGTAGGTCAAATAATAATTCCCTTTGTCCTACCTGGACTTCTGCGCCTAATTTTTGGTTTCTACCGTTGAGGTTTTGCTGTTGATAACTAACTGTACCAAACAATCCACTAGCAGAACTAATACCAGCGCCTGCTGCGATCGAGCCGCTACTGCGTTCTGCTACGTTCACAACCACGTCAACTTTGCTAGGGTCAGTACCAGGGTCAAGGGAAACATTCACATCTTCAAACAATCCCAACCCATAAACCCGTTGCAGGTCTTTTTGAACTGTATTGCGGTTAAAAACTTGTCCCGGCTTTAACTGCAATTCCCGCGTAATAATGTATGGCTGTGTGCGTCCTTTGATTGGTCTGCCTTGGTCATCTGTTTCTTGACCTTCTTTACTGCGGAATCGAACTCGAATGTTTTCAACTATACCCTCGGCGATTTGCAGCGTCACAACTCCATTTTCGGAAACTTGAGGCGCACCTATGACGTTAGCTAATACGTAACCTTGGTCTTGATAGCGTTTGGTTAAAGTTTTAATGCCTTCTTGTAAGTCGCGCAAATTCAAAATTTTGCCGTACTGATCCTTAAAGACTTCATCAGCAGTATTGGATGGCAATACAGAAGTTACATTAGTGCCAGGATTTGCTTGAATTTGGACTTTGGTCAAGATGGGGTTAGGTTGCACAATAAAGCTGACTCGTACACCTAAGGGTGTATCTTCTGGCTGTGCTTGCACGTTGGAAAAGAAACCTGTGCCAAAAATCGAGTTAATATCTTCTTGCAATTGGGTACGGGTGGTTGTCCGTCCTGGTTGAGTGCGAATAACTTGATACACCTGATTTTCCAACTCTGGTGTTAATTGTCCTGTCTGGGAGCGCACCAAAACTTCTGATACTAATACTCGCGGTTCTGTGGTTTCACTATTGCCACTAGGTTGAGTTGTGTCTGGCGTTGTAGGAAAAGCAGGTTGTATTATTGGCGGGGTAGTATTTTCTGGTTCTGTGCCTGGTTGAGTGGTTCCTGGTGTTGTGGGTAGAACAGGTTGTATTGTTGGCGGGGTAGTGTTTTCTGGTTCTGTGCCTGGTTGAGTGGTTCCTGGTGTTGTGGGTAGAACAGGTTGTATTGTTGGTGGGGTAGTATTTTCTGGTTGAGTAGTTGCAGGAGATTGAGGCGCAGCAGGTTCCACTGTGGGTGGAGTAACATTTTCTGGAGTTGGTTGTGTCTCAGGAAGTGTTTCTGGCTGTGGAGTTGAATCTGGGTTTGTTGGTTGATTTTGCGAAGTTTTTGTAGTGGTTGGTACTATAATCCCCGGTGTTAGGCTGGCGGCTGACTGCTTTAAAGTTTGGGGTTGCGCTTCTGCAAGTACCTTGACTTCGGTAAATTTAACCAAAGATGATTGCTCGCCATCCAAATCTTGATTTGCAGCAGATTTTAAAATTTCCGATGTTTTTTGTAAATCTTCAGTAGTTTGGGCATTTGCACTGATAGTCCCAGGCAAAGGTGCTGCAATTGCGACAGCTGCTATTAATACAGGGGATAAACGCATTTTATTTACATTCCTCTTCACGTCCGCACACCACACACTAATCAATAGTTAATAGTCATTGGTCAACAGTCAATGGTCAATACTCATGACCATTGACAACTTACGATTAAATTTAATTTTTACTTTCTACTACTTGCAGCACTCGTTGTAAAACCTCCTGATAAGCATCTTCTACTTTGCCTAAGTCTCGCCGGAAACGGTCTTTATCCATCACCCGGCGGTTGGGGTCTGTTTCTGCTGTGTCCCATAAACGACAGGTGTCTGGACTAATTTCATCTGCCAAGAGTATTTGCTGTTGTCCATCCAAACCAAATTCTAGTTTGAAGTCTACTAAAGTAATGCCGCACTCTTGCCAAAAGTCACGCAGAAAATCGTTGATTTGCAATGCTAGATTGGTAATTTCGTCTACTTGTTCCGGTGTGGCTAGTTCCATTAAGAATAGGCGATCGCGTGTCAACAAAGGATCTCCTAATTGATCGTTTTTGTAATAAAACTCAACCAACGGCTGTTTCAGAACTGTACCTACAGGTAATCCTGTTTGTTGGCTCAGACTCCCAGCCGCAATATTTCTGACAACTACTTCTATTGGTAAAATCTTGACTGCTTTCACCCGCATTTGATTGGGGGCTGGGCTATCAATAAAGTGAGTTTTTATACCTTTAACTTCTAATTGCTTGAATAGCTGAGTAGAAATACTACAGTTAATTTTTCCTTTACCGATAATACTGCCGCGCTTTTGGGCGTTAAATGCAGTTGCATCATCTTTAAAATCGGCTAGCAAAATTTCTGGATTGTCTGTTGTATAAAGTATTTTCGCTTTGCCTTCGTATAACTTGGAATGAACTGACATGGTAGGAAGTAAAGATTTCAGCAATGAGCAGCTTGTGTCCTTTCGGGCTTCACCATTTTATCTTTAGTTAACAGAAATTAGTTAATTACTTAGGCATCTATAGCAATCTGGTTTGATTTGGGAAATTATCTGTATGGGCTGGGAGTTAAGCGTAGGCCGTAGAAAGTAGGAAACAGCTTTTTTTTGATGTTTTGGATGTTTTTCAGCAATCAAATATGAGTCTGATACTTTTGATGAGCGAATATCACTGGTGGGGGAAAAAACAATGAATAGATAACAGTCAAAAAATCTGGTATCAACGTGCAATTTAAATGATGATTAGCGTAGAAATACCTTTGGCTTTCTCAATTATTTTTTTGGACTGATAATATGCGTTAGTTACTCAGGAGTAAGTATATTCATGAAAGGGGTGTAGGGAAGCCCATATTTAAAAGCAGGGGTTTCAAAAAGGACGCGCTCGTTCTCGTACTAAGTATCTCGCCACACATCTTTTTATCAAGTTAAAGGTCAAAAGTAAAAAGTTACAGCGTTTTGCCTTTTGCCCTTCGGGTTCACCATTTGCTTATGCCGGGAAACCCGTCCACCGCAATGGCTCACCTTTTTACTTTTACCTTTTATTTTCTCCATACTTAAGAGCAGGGGCTTGTACCTTGTAGGGTGTGGGAGGGGCGTTTTTCTCTTACACCCCACACCCTGTTCTTAGTCATTCCTACACAGACTGCTATATTACTGCCTGAACTTTTATACGTAGATTTACTTATGCTCTTCATAAGTAAATTGATTGGTTGGACTCAATGTTTAGACTTACACCGGAGAAAATTTGTTACTTAAGTGTAGCTGGTAGATTTTAGTATTGTATTAATGTCATCTGTGCTTGACTTGTATTGCTTCTTTGCAAGACTTGTATAGTCAAAAAACTGATGGAACAAAGACATTTGGGTTATTTGTTAAGTTTGCCTGACAAAAGCTGAACACAAATATGTAACTTGTAAAATCTGGCTTCTAGTAGAGGTGAATTTAGCAAATATTGATTATTTTATAAGAGTACATTTTTTTACTTAGTCACTGATAATATCTATTATTACAAGTAAATTAATCAGTAAAAAGAGGTATAAATTAAAACCTATAGCCATATGATTTAAGTTTTCATCAGACTTAATCAGAAATTAATTATCGGGGATCTGAATTAGCTATTAGCAGGTGGGTACACTATAGACGATTCGCACACAACTTCTGTTTAACAGTTGATGAGAGTGACTAAATTGTGCTTGCCTCAAAACTGCTGAAAATAGCTAATTACTGAACTTTCAGATATTACGTTAATCGGAGAATTTCATCAATGGAGACCAACATAATGAACAAAAGTGATTTTATCTACCCTCGTGGCCGCTATTATGGGCAGGTTAAACCAGAAAACTTAGTATTTAATGCTAATCTTCAAGAATTTGCTCAGAAAGTTAGTTACGTCTGTAGTTTAGAAACAGGTGGAAAACTGCCGCCAGAAGACGCTTATGAACAAATCAAAGCTTTATGGAAGCAGTTAAAACATAGTAAGAAAGAGTTACATATTGGTGAAGATCCTTTTAAAAGTCCAGGGGAAGACGCTGAGGGTTAAATTTCCACAATGGAGAGTCATGAAGATGGGACTGATGCATCAAAATTGTCGATTGAAATTGGTTAAAAGGGAACAGACGGGTTTTTGATGAGGATACCCCCAGATCACTTTGATTTTTCGTTTTGATGCGTCACCCTCAAGCCTGTTTATGGTCAGCCAAAAAATTGGTCAAAATATGAGTGAAACTGTTGCCTGTCTTTCCCCCAACCCTACCCCCACCCAAGAACTTTTTCAGCCAGCCCTATTTAGTAACAATTGTCCAAACACCATCCCAAGAATCTGGCGGTGGATTTTTTTGATAATTGTGGGCGCGTTCTAGGTGCATATCAACAGCCTGGTCTTTGGGACGAATATATTTAGCTGCGTTAAAGCAAGCGATCGCTTGAGTGAAATCACGCCCCAAATAAGCTATCCTACCTGCATGATAATGAAATAAAAATTCTTGGGTGTCAGCATCTAGTGGTTTTTCTCTGTCGCTGATTAATTCATAGATATTCACCGCTTGATGTTTACCCTTGACACGAATTTTATCTAACTGTCGCACCCAAATGCGATCGCTGCATAATTGGTAGGTAAACTCGCTCAAAACAATATCACAACCATATTCTTTTGTCACAGCTTCTAGACGCGCACTTAAATTCACCCCGTCACCAATCACGGTATAATCCATACGTTTGTGAGAACCGATATTACCAGAAACCACTTCTCCTGAACTAATCCCGATGCCGATGCGAATTTGGGGTTGTTCTTCAATAATCCGCCGTTGGTTAAATTCTGCCAAACGTTGACGCATATCTAACGCTGACTGCACCGCCCGCCAAGCGTGATTTTCTGTCAGTGGTAGCGGCGCACCAAACACCGCCATCAAAGCATCACCAATAAATTTATCTAAAGTCCCTTCATAATTAAAAACTGCCTCTACCATTGTTTCAAAATACTGGTTGAGCAGCGATACTACCTCCGCCGCCCCTAAATTTTCGGTGAGTGTGGTGTAACCACGAATATCAGAAAATAAAATTGTTACGTCTTTGCGTTCACCCACCATTAAGGCATCTTCTCCCAAAGCCATGACTTGTTCGGCAACGTGGGGAGTTAAGTAACGATACATGGTAGTTTTGAGGCGTTTTTCTTGGCTAATATCTTCTAAGACGATTAAGCCGCCACGCACACCGCCTTCTGGGTTGGTTAATGGGTTGACAGTGAGATTAAGACTGCGTTCTAACTGTTCTACTTGAGTTTCGGGTATTAACTGCGATGGGGGCGTGAGGGGTAAATTCCAAGGTACAAAAACTTCTGGGTTGAAGCGATCGCGCACTGCTAAAATTAAGTTTTGTGTACTAGTTGCCGAGTCTGGAGAATCGCTACTCACTCGCCCATCTAAACTTAAAACTTTATATAGCCCGACTATCAAACTTTGCTCCGGCACATAATGTTTAGCACCAGTCGTCAAACTGTCTTCTAAACGAATTTGTAAATTGTCAATTGGTACAACTTCCCAAACAAAACGACCAATTAAATTTTGTTCCCAAAATAATTTATTCCCTTTACTATTAGCATCTGTTAAAGGACAGCCTAATAATTCCAAAGCCGCATCATTAATTGTCACAATCCGCCCAATCATATCTGTAGAAATTACCGCATCCGAAAGACTTTGTAAAATGTCTTTTTGATATTGTTTTTCTAACAAGACATTTTCAAATAATCGGGCATTTTCTAAAGCAATTCCGGCTTGAATATTAAATGCCCGCATAAACTCTTCATCAGAGGCAGTAAAACTCCCTTGTTGCTTATTAATTAACTGGGTAACTCCAATTAATTCGTTAGCAGAATTAAATACAGGCAAACATAAAATATTCCGCGTATAATAACCAGTTCTTCTATCTGTACTAGGGTCAAAACGTGGGTCTTTATAAGCATCAGGAATATTGAGTGCTTCTCCGGTAGAAGCCACATATCCAGCAATCCCGCGATTGGCGGGAATCCGAATTTCTAAGAAAGTTGCCGGGTCAGATGCGGCTGCTACTTTCGTCCACAGTTCGCCCATTTCTTTACGTAATAAAAACAGCGTACTGCGGTCTGCCTGCATTAAAATGCGGGCTTGTTCCATAACAATTTGCAACGTTGCTTCTAAATCTAAACTTTGCCCTAAAGTTTGAGTAGCGCGCAATAAAGCCGTTGCCCCACGTTGATTTCTCGCAGCTACATAAAAAGATTGACAGGTTTCTAAAATAATGCCAATGGAAGCAGCAAAATCTCGAAAACTATTTTCATCTTCTTCATTAAATGGAATGTTGCCAGTTTTATTAGCTAGCTGAACCACTGCTACAGTTTGATTTTTACTACTCACCACAGGCATACATAAAAGATTATGAATGCGATAGCCCATTTGTTTTTCTAAGTCTGGACTAAATAAAGGATGGGTAGCAGTTTCGACAATGTTTAAATATTGCCCTGTACTGGCAACATGACCAGGAATGCCAACAGTAATTGGGGTGCGAATTTCTAAGAATTTTTGCGTATTATCTTGGGGAACTTTTGACCATAATTGGCCTTTATCATAGTCAACTAAAAAAATAGCTGTATTTTCAGCTTGGAGAATTTGTCCAATCTTGAGTGTGATTGCTTCTAAGACATTTTCTAACATAGTTTCTAGAGCTTCATTATTAATTAGCTCAATGGCTCTAAGAAACTGTTGAAATTCCGCAGTGATAAAGTCTAATAAGCAAACAAACTCGTTTACTGGTAGGTCTTTAACACGACGCAATAAAGCGTGGGTGCGATTAACTTGTGTGAGTTCAGTTAATGTAGCCAAGACGCTACCAGGATTGGGAAGAGTCATGGAATTTTAGAATTTAGATTAAACTTTTAATTGTTAGCTGTGCTGAGATTTTCAGACATTGCAGTTAAGTAGTTATTTTTTGTTTTAGTTGACTATTTACCTCTGTGGCTGGGAAAATTTAAGAGTTTGTGTTTTTACTGCATAATACTGACTTATCTCTAACGATAATCAATATTCCAAAAATTGTGGAGCAAAATTGCCCCACAATTCAAAGCCATAGTTTAAACTGCGGCTTTCGGTTGTTCTGCACAGACTATTTTGTGATAGTAATCTTGTAACTGGCGCGTAGCCGCCGCCCATCCCCATTTTTCTGCTTCTTTACGAGCATTTTGACGGATGATCTCGCGTTCTTGTTTATTTTCCAAAAGACGAACTGTTGCAGAAATAGCATCTTGAATATCCGCTTTGGGATTAAATAAATATCCATTTACGCCATCTGTAACAATATCAGGAATTCCCCCAGAACGGGCGGCCACAACTGGACAACCAGCTGCCATTGCTTCTAATAATACTAAGCCCAAGGTTTCAGTTCGGGAAGGAAAAATAAAAGCATCTGCACTCGCAAAAGCAGAACCTAACTCTCGTCCCATGAGATAGCCGACAAAATGTGTGTTTGTCCCAGCAAAGTGTTTTTCGAGCGCTTGACGATGGGGGCCATCTCCGACTAGTGCCAATCGTGCTTGGGGAATGGCTTCTAGTATAGGTTTAATCCGTTCAATTTCTTTTTCGGCAGATAAGCGCCCAACATAAAGCAGTAAAGGACTTTCAGGGTGATTTTGAGAAAGATGCGATCGCATTTCTAAACTAGCTAACTCAGGCTGAAATAATTCTGTATCCACTCCCCTCTGCCACAAGTCTACTCGTTCTATGCCATGTGATGATAGTTCCTCCATCATGGCTGTCGAGGTACAAAGATTCAACAACGCCTGATTATGCGCTCCTTTGAGCAATTCCCACAATAACCCTTCTAACATTCCCAAACCGTAATGCTGGAGATACTGTGGCAAGTGGGTATGGTAAGAAGCTACTAAGGGAATTTTCAAAACTTTGCTATAAAAAATTCCTGATAATCCTAAAACGGCTGGATTTACCACATGAATTATATCTGGCTGAAATTCTTCTAAGATATGGCCAATTGCTGGGCGCGGCAGCGCCATTTTTAACTCTGGATACAGAGGCAAAGGAAAGCCACTAACGCCGTAAACTTTCGCTCCTTTATGTTCGGTGATTCCGCCTTCTGGGGCAATAACTAAAACTTGATTTCCATTGCGTTGTAGATGGTCAACGGTGTGGCGTAGGCGTGTGACTATACCATCAACTTTTGGCAAAAAGGTTTCGGTGAATAGGGCTATTCTCATAAAAAATTAGTCCAGGCAGATAATCCCAGCTTTTTTTGGATTTCGCTATCAAAAACAGGGTAAACCCTCTCCTGTGGCACAATCAATTCTGTGTAGTCACAATTGAGATTTTGTCGCTGCTGTTTCACAAAATCCGAGATATCTTCAATCTTGACAATCCAATCTTTAGCGTAAGCAGCCAGCACTTGATGGCGTAGTCCTAACTGAATCGCCCGTCGTTCTAATGTCTCTCC
Source organism: Nostoc sp. FACHB-110 (assembly GCF_014697425.1). Classification (GTDB taxonomy): domain Bacteria; phylum Cyanobacteriota; class Cyanobacteriia; order Cyanobacteriales; family Nostocaceae; genus Nostoc_B. The sequence continues at coordinate 17,279 of NZ_JACJRU010000057.1, read as the reverse complement.
TGATGGATGATGATCAGGATCCCATTGCAAACGCACTTGTGACTGCTTTAAAGCTTTTTGCCATTCGCTTTTATGAGGGTAAAGTTCAGGTACGAAGCTAGAATGAACTGCTTCGCGCAAAATTTCTTCAAAAGCCGAACGTTGAATCCAAATTGCTAACACCACCTCTTGACTATCTTTTGTACCCCAGCCACAACGGTACATCATCCACAAAAAGTTAGGCTTAATCCAACTCATGCGTTCTAAACTAAATTCTCCACCAAAATAACCATTGCTGGCGGCAAAGTGACCAATGGCTGGACGATAGGCTTGATAAACTACAACTGTCTGGTCGTCATACTGGGCTAATATATGACGACCAGTTTGAGGCCAGCGAGTGATTTGATTGAGATAAGATTCTGTCACCAGCCTCATACAGTTTTGACCTAATTTCTATGCCAAGAAACTTTCGGCAGAATTTGTTTTTTATCGACTCGTTGTTGATACTTGATAGCAAAGTTCAGCAGCGAATCAAGTAACGAGTCTGAGAGGTAATGAGGCTGCAAGCCGAGGTCAAGCAGTTTGGTATTTTTAGCATTGAAGTAATGTTCTTCTTTTTCAACTCTGGGGTTATCTATGTTGTTGATTTCGACATTTAATCCCAAGGCGTTACCTGCTTTTTTCACCATCAATGCCAAGTCACCCACACTAAATAGTTCGGTAAATTGGTTGAAGACACGGAATTCTCCAGGTTCAGCAGGATTTGCGATCGCGAGTTCCATACAACGGACTGTATCTCGAATATCCAAAAATCCGCGAGTTTGTCCACCTTTACCATACACAGTTAAAGGATGACCAATCGCAGCTTGAATACAAAATCTGTTCAATGCTGTACCAAATACACCATCGTAATCTAGGCGATTAATTAACAGTTCGTCCATTCCGGTTTCTTCAGTTAAGACACCGTACACAACGCCTTGATTTAAGTCAGTGGCCCGCAATCCCCAAATCCGACAAGCAAAGTGGATATTGTGGCTATCATGCACTTTACTTAAGTGGTACATTGAACCAGGTTGTTTGGGATACGGTAAGGTATCTTTGCGCCCATTATGTTCAATGGTGATATACCCTTCTTCAATATCGATGTTGGGTGTACCATATTCGCCCATTGTTCCCAATTTAACCAAGTGACAGTCGGGGAAGTCTTCACGCATGGCATACAGCAAGTTGAGTGTGCCGACTACGTTATTGACTTGGGTCAAAACTGCGTGTTCGCGGTCAATCATGGAGAATGGCGCAGAACGCTGTTCTCCAAAATGCACGATCGCATTTGGTTCAAATTGATGTAAAGTTTTTTGCAGAAATTCGTAATTAGTGATATCGCCTACAAATAGGTCGATCGATTTGCCGGTCAAATCTTGCCAGCGCTGGATACGTTGCTGAATTGGTGCGATCGGCGTTAGAGTTGCGACACCCAGTTCGTTATCCCAATGCCGACGCACCAAACTATCTAAAATTCCAACATCGTAACCTCGATTAGAGAGGTAAAGTGCGGTTGCCCAACCACAATACCCATCGCCACCAATAACCAGGACTTTCATTTTCACCAGTTTTTACTCGCTGATAGCTAAATCTATCAGGTTTGTGTACCCGCTAAACCATCAAAAGTAGCGATTAGTTATGAGTCAATGGTCATTGCTTAAAAGGCAGTCCCTATAAAACAAGTTTCACCGCCAGAAATGAAAGAGGAGCAAGCATTTTTACTCAGCACTCAGCACTTTCACGTCAAAAGGCAGAAGGGAAATTTCCTACTTCACACTTCACACTAGCCTGCGGCAAGCCGCTGCGCGTCTACACACTTCATACTTCATACTTCACACTTCATACTTCATACTTCATACTTCCTACTTCACACTTCACACTTCATACTTCATACTTCATACTTCATACTTTAATTCGATATTGCTGGGCAATGTAATAAAACAAAGGGTAATAGTGAGAAAATTCTTGACTGGGGCTTTGTCCTTGCCAATAGTAAGTGATATTACCTTGATTTAGAGTTAATTTCATAGAACCGACTTGCTGACCTACTTCTACTAATAAAACCCCTGAGACGCCTTGATTATTCTGAAAATTAGGCTTGATGCTATTATTTCCGGCATTTGCTAGGCGATTACTAGCCCAAGCTCGAATTTGTACTGTTTGGCTGCGTGGTGAAACTAAAGCAATGCCATCTTGATTATCTGGTGTCGCTAACACAGTCCAATTGCTGGGGTAGGGAAATTCAAAGCCATAACGGGGATTACTATAAGTTTGCCATTGGGTATCTAAGACGCTGAAAGGTTTGCTGCATCCCGACAACAGCCATGATAAAGCGATCGCACCCGCAATATTTTTACTATTTGTATAAATACTTTGTTTATAACTACAAGTTTTCACTGAAGAACAAAACATGATTGCGTTTTTTACTTCATCTTATTGAGGTTATTTAATTCCGATTTTTCTTCATTTGGCGATATTATCTCAGCTTTAACTGGTCTTTAGCCATATCTATTTTAAATAAAGCAATGTTTTAAATATAACTTAGCCGATTTTGATAGTCTAAACGTAGTGTAAATAAATGTAACAAAATAGCCGTCAAAACGTTTTAATGGCTTGACAAGAGACAAGGGAGCAGATAACGTGATATACATACCCGGGTAAGACCGCCAAAGAGTTATATGCAAACTAAGCAAAAGGTTACTTTTTATATATCGCCGGAACTGCACAAAAGGTTGAAGATACGTTCCGCCATTGATTCTGAGCCAATGTCAGACCTTGCCGAACGCGCTCTCTACTTTTACCTGGCGAACCCAGAGTTGGTAGAAGAGCTAGAGGCTTCTACCTATGGGAGAACTCATAGAGTTTATTCCTGTCCCGCTTGCGAAAGTTCATTAGTATTACGCGATGGGGAACTCGTAGCTTTAGGTGATCAACCAGGATTGATTGGGCAAGAACATATTTCCTTGGAAGAAATCGAAGAAGCACAAACCCATCCCAAGAGTGAGGAAGAGCTAGTCCCGTGCTAGATCAGAAATTATGAATATCTAATTTTCATAATTTAATTCAGTCATCGTTACAAGTCTGTTCTTTACTGTATAAGGTCTCAAGTAGGTCGATTGTATGAAAGAAGAGCTCAATATTTTAATTCAAGCTCAATACCCTCTAATCTACCTTGTGACCTCCGAGGAAGAGCGGGCAGAGCAAGCAATTTCCACAATCGCTCAAGTTTTAAAGCCCCAACGCAGAGTCTACGTTTGGACAGTAACTCACGGCATAGTGGAATATGGTCAGCCCCGGAATGTGAGCCAACACAACACCGTTTCCCCAGAGGCGGCAATTGACTGGATAATCCGGCAAAAAGAACCCGGTATATTTATTCTTAAAGATTTACATCCATTTATTGATGCCCCAGCGACAACCAGAGCATTACGTGATGCGATCGCTAGTTTTAAAGGGCAACAAAAAAATATTATTTTAATGTCCCCCATGCATCAAGTCCCCATAGAATTGGAGAAGGAAGTAGTAGTTTTAGACTTCCAACTGCCAGATATGGCGGAGTTGAACAAAGTTTTAACTTCTCATCTAGATCACCATCGTGGGCGACGGTTGACAACAGAAGCACGCGAAAAACTACTCAGAGCCGCTTTAGGTTTAACCAAAGATGAAGCTGAAAAAGTATATCGCAAAGCCCAAGTCACCACTGGGCGGCTGACAGAAGAAGAAGTAGATATAGTTTTATCTGAGAAAAAACAACTAATCCGCCGCAATGGAATATTAGAATATATCGAAGAAGACGAAACCATTGATGCTGTAGGCGGTTTAGAAGAATTAAAGAAATGGCTCAAGCAACGCTCTAATGCCTTTACCGAAAGAGCCAGAGAGTATGGTTTGCCCCAACCAAAAGGGATGCTGATATTAGGAGTTCCTGGTTGCGGTAAGTCATTAATAGCCAAAACAACATCCCGGCTTTGGGGATTACCACTGTTGCGCTTAGATATGGGACGTGTATACGACGGCTCAATGGTGGGAAGAAGCGAAGCAAATCTGCGTAACGCCCTCAAAACAGCAGAATCCATCTCTCCAGCGATTCTGTTTATTGATGAATTAGATAAATCCTTTGCTGGTAGTGCTGGGTCTGGTGATTCTGACGGCGGTACATCAAGCAGGATATTTGGGTCTTTCCTCACATGGATGCAAGAGAAAAAATCTCCAGTATTTGTGATGGCTACAGCCAACCGAGTCGAACGCTTACCTGGAGAATTCTTGAGGAAAGGTCGATTTGATGAAATTTTCTTTGTGGATCTGCCTACTCCTGAAGAACGGAGTGATATTTTCAATATTCACTTAAGCAAACGCCGTCGTGATGACATTGCTCGCTTTGATTTAGAGCAATTAGCCAAGATGTCTGATGGCTTTTCTGGGGCAGAAATTGAACAAGCGATTGTGGCTGCAATGTATGAAGCATTTGCCCAAGACCGCGAGTTCACCCAACTAGATATTATTGCGGCCCTCAAAGCAACCTTGCCACTGTCTCGCACGATGCAAGAACAGGTAACAGCCCTCAGAGACTGGGCTAGACAGCGCGCAAGACCAGCCGCAGCCTCCGTTGCTGAATATCAGCGAATGGAGTTCTAAAAGCTTTCCCTGCTAACCCAGGGGAAAGGCTAGCCGAAAAAGCTAGCAGTTAAAAGAAAAAGCCGCCCCTGATAAGCGCGGCTCGTCGATGATAAACCGTTGTTCTTTTCTCAATCTTCTCATTGGAGGAAACCCAAATGTCTCACTTTAGCACTCTTCGCACCAAAATCACCGATGCAGAAATCCTCAAAGCTTCTTTACGCGACCTGGGTATTACCGTAAAGACAGAAGCTGATGTACGCGGTTATAACGGTCAGCGTGTACGTTCCGACATCGTTGCAGTTTTGGAAGGCGAATATGATCTCGGCTGGTCTCGCAATAGCGATGGTTCCTTCGACCTCATCGCTGACCTGTGGGGCGTTGCTAAAAAGCACAACCAAACCGAGTTGATCAACTCCATCAACCAAAAATATGCAGTTAACAAGACCTTGGCTGAAGTTAAACAGCGCGGTCTGCAAAACGCTAACGTTAAGTTGGTATTGCAATAATCATTTCTCTGCGCGTTCCCAAAGCTGCACGGGTTAACCATGTTATAGCGGTTAGCCCGCTTTTTTTCCCTTGTTTCGGGCCTGGGTTGATTCCCAGTCCCAATTTTTTTATGTCTGTTTGAGCGACAATTAACTTAACGTTTGGTTTTCGCTTTTGTTTGATAATACCTAAATCTCGATTTTGAGGGTCAGCAAAATACTTAACAGGGTCTGTGGTCTGACCTTTTTGATGAGCTATAGTAAAATGATTTGTCTGAGTGTATAATGCTTATCCTGCCTAGTTTTTTAGCCAATCGTGTAAGTTTCTAATTTATACTGCTATGTAGCTAAAATTTGTTAGTAGGAGTAATCTTATAAAGATAATTTATTAACTTGCTTCTGTATGTCACAAGCATCACCTGAGCCGATCCAGTCTTATGCCATAATTCGCTGGATTTATGGAAATAATGAACCTACTAATTTAGAAAACCTTTCCCAAATTACTCAATGGTGGACAAATTTGCACGGTAAAAGTGTTAAAATTAATTGCATTATTGGAAGAGAACAAGAAAGATCCACGGGGGGGTGGAAACTAATTGAGGAAGATACTATTGAGATTCCTGAAATCCAGAATCCTCAAATTACTGACGATGTTCTGACTTTTAATGGTTCTAGTAAAATAAGCAGGATTGAAAAAATTGACTATTTAGATTTTTATCCAAATTTAAATCAACTCGTGGTTAATCTCACACTGATTAAAATAACTCAACAAAACCCTGACATACAACCCCCCGTAGAGTTTGTTCCTGATAAACAGTATGTTTTTACACTTCAGTAAGTTTGATTACAAGTAAGTCAAATTTGAAAAATATCAAACATACATAATTATTTAACATCCTACCCTTTTCAGGTAGGAAGAATCAAAATTTATCTCCTGCAAAAAGAGAAGTTGTTTAATAAAGTAAAAAAGGAAAAAAGTTAATAAGGGCAAAGAGTAAAAGAGCGAGAGTATAAAGAGCCATAAAGTTTACGCAGCATCACACACAACACGAAAACCAGTCGCGGCACTACTGCCATCTGCATGGGGCGCATACCGACGCGCCGAACGGCAATCTTCACGATTATCGTACCAAGAACCGCCGCGTGCTGTCTTATGGATTCCACTACTTTGATTAATCCAAGCACTTCCATCATTAGGAGCGTTTATATAATTATTATGCGGATCATCTTCACACCATTCTGCCACATTACCATGCATATCATATAAACCAAAGGCATTAGGGGGAAAAGTTCCTACAAATTTAGTTTGTTCTTGATTTTCGGGTGCAAATGCGTAAGTAACATTACCACCATAGGTAACTAAATTTGGGGTAATATTTTCACCAAAGTAAAATGGTGTAGTTGTTCCTGCCCTACAAGCATACTCCCATTCAGCTTCACTTGGGAGCCTGTAGGTTTTTCCTGTTTTTTGGCTTAATTTCTCACAGAATTTAATTGCATCATACCAACTTAGATTTTCAACTGGGCGATTGTCACCTTTGAATCGAGAAGGATTATTCCCTACGATAGCTTGGTATTGTACCTGTGTTAATTCATATTTTCCTATGAAAAAACCGGGAACTGTAACTTGATGCCGAGGGCTTTCATAAGAAAGTCTTCCTGCTTCACTTTCCGGTGAACCCATCATAAAACTACCACCAGGAATTGCAGCCATTTCTAAAGTAACACCATTACCCAAACCTTCCGTAAAATATCTAGCTATACGCTGCTGACGCTGAATAATTTGTCCACGTCTGTTGATTGTTATTACTTCAATTTCTTTTAATTTGAAACCTAATTGACGAGGATCTTGTAATATTTGCTTAATTCTTGGTTCTGTTCTTTTATTTAATATTAAATAAGCCGCATTTTGAACATCCCAAGATTTATCTTTTAAACCTGCAATCACTAAATCTAATCCCTGTTCTCCATAATTCACAGCTTGCTCAAGAGCAGCAATCCTCACCTTTACATCTGGATTTTTCAACCGCATTTTTACTCCTTCAATACCACAGATGAATAATTTTTTATAAACCTTAGATATTTAGGTTACAATTCTAAAGTTTCGATGCGAAACGAGAGATGAATAAGCAAGAGCAACCCCATCTTCCAAACCACAAAAGCCTTCCAACTGGAAGATGTCCTTCAGGTGATCTTTTGTCAAAACTTATATCTTTATCTTGCAACCAGCGACCATCTAACTTCCATCCTACTGCTTCACCAAAAGCATTCCAAATTTTTTCGTTGTATTCTTTAGTCCCACCCAAACTTTGATAAATCCGCTTTTGGACAGAAAAACCAAACCGACCACCACTGTATTTTAGCCACAATTGGTCAATAATTTGGAGGTCTTCACAGGGGAAGTTATCAAAATCTTTCATACGTAAATAACCTTTGTGTTCCCTGAATGTGGCTCTTACCATTGCTTCCCTTGTTTCACAATCAGCATCTTCGAGTTTACCCTGTGCAAGATAATTACGTAATTTCGAGTAAGATGTTGATCCTTCTACTCTTAAATGTGCATCTAATTGTATTAATGCCTTTTTAACTTTTATTTCTGTGCGGGATTTTAAGAGAAAATGAGCTTGTTTTTGTACTTCTACAGATTCATCATTTAAACCCTCAATTAATACTAAATCTAAACCCTGCTCTCCATAATTCAAAGCTTGCTCAAGTGCAGCAATTCTCACCTTTACATCTGGATTTTGCAACCGTAATCTTACCTCTTCAATCCCACCTAAAACGGCTGCACCTTCCATTGATGGACTATTACCACCAAGCACAGCATCGTATTCTCGCGGTTGTTGCGGATTATTCATGATTGGTTAAGGGTTGGTTTTATGTACGCTGTATCAAAATTAGCATTAATTCATATCTTGCACCAACCGTAATCACCCTTGTAGCTCAAACAAACCAGCTACCCCGCTTGACAATTTCCCCTTTTCCTTAACTTGTCACCAATGACTAGAATACAGAGATATTTTGATGGTTGTGGGGAGGAGCGATCGCACTTTTTCCCTCTCAAACTGTTATCCTGACAACAATAGTAATTACATTAATTAATTTCCGCTAGCCGATATCTACCATAAACCTTATGCTTACTCAAGATAAACAACAACGTAATTGGCAACCTATTATCAAAGCATTTGAGTCTGTTCTTGGTAAAAATGGTGTTGTCCAACGCCGTGAGGAATTAATTACTTATGAGTGCGATGGTTTGACTAGCTATCGTCAACGTCCGGCTGTGGCGGTATTACCTAGAACGACAGAACAGGTGGCTGCGGTGGTAAAAATATGTAATCAGTATTCTGTTCCCTTCATCGCGCGTGGTTCTGGTACTGGCTTATCTGGTGGTGCATTACCTTTAGAAGATTCTGTTTTGGTTGTGACTTCCTTAATGCGACAGATCCTCAGTGTAGATTTAGAAAATCAGCGCATTGTTGTGCAACCAGGAGTAATTAATAGTTGGGTAACGCAAACTGTTAGCGGTGCGGGATTTTATTACGCGCCAGACCCTTCCAGTCAAATTATCTGTTCCATTGGGGGCAATGTTGCTGAAAATTCTGGCGGGGTGCATTGTTTGAAATACGGTGTCACTACTAACCACGTTTTAGGGTTAAAAATTGTCACCCCAGAAGGTGAAATTGTCGATTTAGGTGGGCAAATTCCCGAAACACCTGGTTATGATTTAACAGGTATATTTGTAGGTTCGGAAGGCACATTAGGAATTGCCACAGAAATTACTTTGCGAATCCTCAAAAGTGCTGAATCAATTTGTGTATTATTAGCCGACTTTACTAGTGTAGAAGCTGCGGGTGCTAGTGTTTCTGATATCATCAGCGCGGGGATAATTCCTGGTGGGATGGAAATGATGGATAACCTCAGCATCAATGCTGTAGAAGATGTTGTGGCAACTAATTGTTATCCGCGCGATGCTATGGCAATTTTGCTAGTTGAAATTGATGGTTTAGAGGTAGAAGTAGAAGTTTTAAAACAAAGAATTACCGCAATTTGTCAGCAAAATGGAGCGCGAAATGTTACTGCGGCAACTGACCCAGAAACTCGCTTAAAATTGTGGAAAGGCAGGAAGGCTGCTTTTGCGGCGGCTGGTCATTTAAGCCCAGATTATTATGTCCAAGATGGGGTAATTCCACGTACTCAATTGCCTTATGTTTTGCAAGAAATTGAGGCGTTAAGTGAAAAATTTGGTTACAAGATTGCTAACGTCTTTCATGCTGGAGATGGTAATCTTCATCCGCTAGTTCTTTATGATAATTCTGTGCCTGGGGCTTTAGAAAAAGTCGAAGAGTTAGGCGGGGAAATACTGAAGCTGTGTGTGAAAGTTGGCGGTAGTCTGTCTGGGGAACATGGCATTGGTTCAGATAAAAAATGTTATATGCCAGAAATGTTTAATGCAACCGATTTAGATACGATGCAATGGGTGAGGCAAGTATTTAATCCTAAAGGTTTGGCTAATCCCGATAAAATATTTCCGACACCACGCACTTGTGGCGAGGCGGCAAATGCTATGAGTAATAAGCAGTTTGAAGGTGTGGAAAGATATTAATATGTTCTTGCTCCCTTTGCGGTAATTTGAAAAACTAGCTTTTTTGGAGGATTATGCGTTAAATCTTAGTTGTTTTAACGCAAAGGTACACGGAGAGAAGTTGCGTGCGGGGGTTCCCCCCGCCCTTGCAAACTTCGGTGGGTTAACGCATTCGCCGTAAGGCGTTCTCGCAGAGTAGGGGCGCGGAGATTTTGTCAGCGATTTGGCATGAAAGTTATTAAGTTTTAAGTTTGGTTATTTGTTAAAATCTCTAATTCTTCCGGAAAATTATGAATTATTTTGTAATAATGAATGTTCTTCAAAGATAGAGTTTAACTCTCTAATGACTCGGTTGGTTAATCGTTTAGTTATTTCATTCATATCTTTAATATTTATTCTTTGTTTATCAGTAATTTTCTTACCTTTATTTTCGGTTTCCTCACAATCTAATACCCAACCAATAGTGACAGAAATTCGGGGGGTTTGGTTAACCAATGTTGCTAGTGGGGTTTTGTTTGTTCCTTGGGGAATTGACCGTGCTATTAATCAGTTAGCGGCTTTACACTTTAATACCATTTATCCTGTGGTTTGGAATCGGGGAAATACTTTTTACAAAAGTAATCTCGCAAAAAGTGTTGTAGGTTCGGAAACTGAGCCTGTATTGAATTTTATGCACGGTGGCCAGGATGTTTTAGCTAAGATTATCAAACTGGCTCAACCAAAAGGTATAACTGTTATTCCCTGGTTTGAATATGGTTTTATGACACCGCCAGATTCTCAATTAGCCAAACTTTATCCTGATTGGTTGACGATTGGACAAGCGGGTGTTGATTCTATTAAGGAAATATTACCAGAAGAAATAAATAATGGTAATGCCAAAAAACAGGCTTGGCTGAATCCTCTACATCCCAAAGTTCAAGAGTTTATTTTGGGACTGATTTTAGAAGTTGTCAGTCAATACAATGTAGAAGGTATCCAGCTTGATGATCATTTTGGAATGCCTGTGCAGTTTGGTTACGATCGCTTCACTGTTCAACTCTATCAGCAAGAACATCAAGGTAAAAATCCCCCTAGCGACCCGTTTAACCCAGAATGGATGCGTTGGCGTGCTGACAAAATTACTGCGTTTATGGGTAGAATCCACCGCAGCATCAAAGAAATTGACCCCAATGTGAAGTTATCTTTGTCTCCTAACACCCAAGCTTTTGCTTACAAATACTATCTGCAAGACTGGCAAAATTGGGTAAAAAATGGCTGGGTAGATGAATTAGTGTTACAGGTATATCGCCATAACAAAAATAGTTTTATGGCAGAACTTGAACAACCAGCCGTGAAATTCGCTCAAACGAAGATTCCTGTGGTTGTCGGTATTTCAACGGGAACTTTGCGTACTCCGGTGCGTATCTCTCAAATTAAAGAACAAATTGATCTAGTACGCGATCGCTCTTTTGTTGGTATGTCTTTTTTCTATTGGGAAAGTTTATGGGGTTACATCTCACCCGAAACCCCACACAAACGCCGCAAGATTTTCCGCGAATTATTTGAGACTAAAGCTATTAGACCATTACCATTTGGGGAAGAAGGTGGAAGGCTGAGATTGTAATTCAGGTTGGGTTTCGGGGTATAGGGGTCTGGGGTGTAAGGGTTTTTCTTTCCTACCGCCCGATTTCTTTAGCAATATCAACTTTTTTGATTTGTCTATGACGGTATAGTAATCTCTACGATGCTGTACTGACGAGAATTCAATGTTCTTCACACCTGGCAAAACACAGTTGAGTTTTACATTACAGTGGTCTGTTGCTACCGTTGGCGGTTTTTTGCTGAGTTTGTGCTGGATTGAAGTTGGCGAAAGGCCAGATGTGGGAATTGTACAAGCATCTTTTGGTGGTTTAGCGATCGCTGTTCCCCAAAGTTTGATGCTACGACAAAATATCTTATCTGGGCGTTGGGTATTAGCTACTTTGTTGGCGTGGGCTGTCATCACCGCTATTGGTGTGGGTGCTGTTGGTTGGATTATTCCGACTACGCAAATTATTTTTCTGAGATTTCTTTGGGGTATGTCATTGGGTGCTGTTGGTGGTTTTGCTATTGGACTTGCCCAATGGACAGCCATTCGCAAGTCGGTGGCTTGGTCTTGGCAATGGATTTTGATTAGTGCAATTAGTTGGGCGATCGCACTTCCAATTGGTTCCACTGTGGGAAGCATTTTCTTGCAGTTGACACGCTTATTTTTAGGTGAAGTTGCCGGATTGGGTATCACTTGGATTTTGGTAGCTTTAATTACGGGGATCAAGGCTTACCGATTATCGCGGTGATTCATCATCACGAAGCCAGTGATAAAAGTGCATTTAATATCTTGTTAATAGGCTGTTAATTGAATTTTGTGTTAAAATTTTATTAAGAAATATAAAAATTGTCCAAAATTGCTTTTGAATATACTTAAGTGTATGTAAAATTTTAGATTATTTTTAATAATAAATGTTTAGTAAACTTGCATTCAATTGCAAAAGTACTCTCAGTTGCCAGAAGCTAATTTATTGAGTTTACTGCTATTAAAATTCGGAAATTTCTGATAAGAAATAAAAGAAGATGCAAATATCAGTCAAATAAAGACTGACAATGCTGTGCTAAAGGCGCAAAACAAGCATTCTTCTTCAGCAATATCATCAGGGGCCGCGCCTAGAGGAGTCATTAATAGCAGATAGGGACGCTCCCATGAATATCAATCCGGGTGAATCAACCATTGAGTTGAAACAACAAGTGCATTCTCAGATTCTTTTTGGCCCAGAAATAAACACACACAGCAGTAGTAGTGAACAGTTTCTCCTGAGTATATATAACTCTGTGCAGACATCTATATTTATTGTTGATGTTTTAGAAAATGGAGATTTTAGCTATGTAGCCCTGAATCCTACCCATGAGCGATGGCTCGGAATTAGTTCGGAAAATCTCAGAGGTAAAAAACCAGAAGATATCCTTTCTCCTGATGATGCGGCTAAAGTACGTCAGCACTACACAGACTGTGTGCAGTTTGGTAAAACTATCTCCTACGAACAATGCTTACAATTTCAAGGAGTACCGACATGGTGGAGTACAACACTCACGCCACTACGGAATGCCAATGCGCGAATTTACCGATTGATTGGCACAAGTAGTAAGATTACTCCAGTTAAGCAGGTAGCTCAAGCTAAAGACACCCAGACAGCCCAAGAACAACTATTAGAAGCGATCGCGCAATGGATCAGGGAATCTTTAGACTTAGATACCCTACTACATCATCTTGTCAAAGAAGTGCGACATTGTATAGGTTGCGATCGCATCTTAGTTTATCATCTTCAACCGGATGATACTTGTCTAGTGATTGCCGAATCAACGGTGACAGGCAATTCATGTTTAGGACAGCAATTTCCCGATTCTGGTTTAATTACCCAATATCAAGAACGTAATGGGCGTGGCTGTCTGCAAATTGTCGGAGATATCTACACATCTGGGTTAAATTCCAGCCAAATCGAGATATTAGACTCATTACAAGTCAGAGCTAATTTAGCCATTCCGATTTGGTCACAGCAGCAATTTTGGGGGCTAATTGTCGCCCAGCATTGCCATCAACCCTATCAATGGCCGGAAATAGAAATTGACTTACTCAAACAACTAGCTACCCAAATAGGAATTGCCGTTTACCAAGCCGCACTACAAGAACAAGTACAAAACCTCAAAGCACAGCTAGAAATACAAAAACAACAGCATCAAGCTCAACTTCAGCAGGCGCAAAACTTTCAAGCGTTAGTGCAACGCCTCACCGAACAAATCCGCGACCAGCAACCCGAAACGCAGGTATTACAAACGGCAACCCAACAACTCGCACAATTACTGCAACTCAGTGCTTGCTACATTGAGATTTACAGTAGCTGTGGCACTCAAACAACCGTTAAAAGTGAATATGCCACCACGACACCAAAATACCAAAGTGTGACGAGAAATGTCGCAGACTGGCCGGAAGTTTATCACTCACTGTTAGCAAAACAGCATTGGCAATCTTTAGAAATAGTTCCAGGATGGCAACCTAAATTAGTTGTAATGACTCAGTTAGCTTGTCCGATCTTCGACAATCAAGGTATTTTGGGGAACTTGTGGCTGAGTAGACCCACACAAGAAAAGTTTGACGAATTTGAGATTAGTTTAGTACAGCAGGTAGCCAATGAATGTGCGATCGCCATTCGTCAAGCCCAACTAACATCTGCAACTCAAGCACAATTACAAAAATTACAACAGCAAGAACGCCGCAAAAACGAATTCTTGAGAACCCTTGCCCAAGAACTACGTACACCCATAACTAGTATTAGCCTAGCCGCTCAAACCCTCGAAAGTGTTCTGACCCCAGAAGGCACTTTAGATATTGAAATAGTTCCCCAACTCTTGCAGATTTTACATAACGAATGCGGACGAGAGAGCAAGTTAATTAACGATTTAATGACACTTACCTATCTGGAAACTGAACCTACCCCCCCGACATTAATTTCTATTGACTTGCAAACATGGCTACCGCCAATTGTTGAATCCTTTCGAGACCTCACCCATTGCCAAAGACAAAAATTACATCTCGATATTGATAAATCACTCCCCTCACTGCAAACCGATATCACCGATTTAGAGCGAATCATCACCGAAATTTTAAGCCATGCTTGCAAATATACTCCAGCCGGAGAAGCGATCGCCATATCAGCCACACTCACCTTCGATGCGGTACAACTGAGTATTAATAGCTCTGGATTAGAAATTCCGGCTCAAGACCTACCGCGCATCTTTGAACCGTTTTACCGTTTAATGAAAAACGATCCTTGGACGTACAGCGGGACAGGATTAGAAATGGCATTAGTAGAAAAAATGGTGAGACATTTAGGCGGCTCGATTTATATCAAAAGTGAAAATCAGCAAACCACCTTTATTGTCAAATTTCCCATATAAACGGCGCTCTAACCCACTGCCTGATTGACTCGAACTTGGCAAAACTGGAAAAAATTTGCTATTATAATTAGCAATATGGGTGACTAGCTCAACGGTAGAGCAGTAGACTCTTAATCTATTGGTTGCGGGTTCAAATCCCTCGTCACCCACTCCAGCTATCCAAACTTAGTCATTTAGTGTTCTCTTAATTGAACAGCAACCTAACCGAGAAAGCACAACCTATCATAGATAGCCGGAATAACAACAATTGATGTTAAGGATTGAGTATTAAATAGCAAAATATGAAACAAACTAGTAACTATTTAAACAATAGTTAGAGATACTGTTACAAACTCTACACTATTTGTCATTAGCTTTACCTATAGTAAAGTGAAGCTATATCTGTATTCTTACAGAAGCTTCACTGCGCATAGTCGGAAATTTAATGGAAAACTTGATAATATTTATAAAAATTGACTATGGCAAATGCTAGAAGCCTCAAATGAAGGAGCAGTATGCTGACTTAGTTGGCGTTTTCTAGCTAATTTCAATGTGATTTTATATCTCCTGCGGGAATGTAAAATCGAGTCTCAAGCTAAATTTACACAATTTACCTGTTGTAGCATGAATAAAAAATGGGCTGTCAAGCGAATTACCATCAACCTAGCTTCTAATGAAGCCAAAAATCTTGAGAAATATTGTGAACAGACAGGCAGGCCAGCAACAGATGTAATCAGAGAACTGATTCGAGCCTTGCCGATGACTAAGTAAAAACAAATGTAAAAATCTTAAAAATCTCAATTCTTTTTCAGACAGATGTATTTAGCTTTGTCGGGAAAAGAGGAGATGATTTAAGATTCTGGAAAAATTGAGTGAATCATCGAGGTGAAGTAAAAATCCAGAGGTTGCGTACTGTACCCGCTTATAGTGGGCGCAGTACGCCGAAAACAAATATCGCGGATCTATTAATAAGTTACATCAGTAATCAGAGGCTGTGATCGAGAATTGGCTAGTATATTGATTAACACTGTCAATTTCTGAATTTAACAATCTCTAAACTTATGTTGTGAATTGTTTTCGCAAGCAGAGTTCAATACTCCTTGAAACAGTTTAATATTGTTTTAGTTAATGCCTCTTGCTGAAATCTGTAAAAATTTTACTTTATTTCCAGATTGTCGATACTTTAACTGTTGCATTCAAATCCAACATTTCAAATCACGGGTAACTCTTGAATCAGCTCCCGGATCAAATCTTGTTCAGATTTTCCTGTTTTTTCGCAATAATGTTTGAGGATTTGGGCTTCATCTGAAGTCAAATTTAAGGTAACTTGTGTTAACTGAGATGTTTGACGATGAGTAACTATGATAGAGCCAGGAGATACAGCGGTGGTCTTATCCATTGCTTGATCTTCTAAGTGTTAGCAAACTTTACTTAATTTAAGATTGCTACTCTCTTGAGTGATTGACCAGTGATCTTCGAGGTTTTAAGATTGAAGTTAAGCTGATTTAAGTTTTTGCTGATATTTAGAGCAACTACACGCCTGTTCTGCGTCTATTAGCTGTCTAAAACTGTATATTATTGATGTATCGCCAACAAATAGTGACTTCTAAGTTAATCAGAAGTTATTTTATGTTGCCTTTTATATCTAGGTATGACATTCTAGCAGCTGATAGCTCTATAGTGTGCAAACACAGGAAATTTTACTCTAAAAATATAATATTCCTGAGAGAATTATAAGTTGATATAGAACTCCTATTGAATTTTGGAAGAAAACTCAGTACACTTTCTGTTCCCTAGCTTCACAAGTAAATTCACAAATCAACTTAGATTGTGATCAATACATAATTGATGAATCAGATAGACAAAAATTATGTATTTGTTAGTTTTATTACGTCATACTGGCAGCAATTTCATAAATTATTTTTCTTAGTCAAAAGCAAGAATACGAACAGCGAGTTCATAAATGAGTTTACATAATGGAAGACGCAAAAGAGGCGTTTTACTGACTACTAAGGGTTTACAAAAATTTCAAGAAGCCAAGCGTAGTTTAGAAGCAAACGACAATTTTGGTAATAGATATACCCTCGAAGATATGAGCGATCGCTCTGGATTATATTCGGGTACAATCTCGAAGGTAATTAATCGTGAAGGAGGAGTTGATAAACAAACTATTGAAAAACTCTTTTCCGCTTTTAATTTAAAGATAGATAAAAGTGACTATTTAAGCTCGAACAATCGTTTAGATTGGGGAGAAGCACTGTTAAATTCAGTGTTTTATGGACGGATAGAAGAACTTACTAAATTCAAGCAATGGATTTTAGACGAACAATGCCGCTTAATTTCAATCCTAGGTATAGGCGGTATTGGTAAAACAGCATTATCTGTGGAACTAGCGCAAAAAATTCAGGATAACTTTGAATTTGTCATTTGGCGATCGCTACGCGAAGCACCACCACAAACTAATATTGTGGCTAATCTGATTCAAATTCTTTCTGATGAACAAGAAACGGATATCAACTTATACCAATTTAATATGAAGCTGCATAGAATAGAGCTTCCAGGATAAAGTTATAAGAAGACACAGAAATTACCTGCTCAAATGTGAGTTGGTCAAAGATTTCTTGGAT
>NZ_JACJRU010000056.1 GCF_014697425.1 Nostoc sp. FACHB-110 | reverse complement strand
ATCTGGTAACGCCCTAGCAACCGACTTTACTTGGACTTTCACCACCGCCGCATCAGTCTGTCCTGAGCAGCAGCCTTGTAGTATTTGGACTAATTCGACAATTCCCACCAACCAATCAGAAAACGACTCCAGTGCTGTAGAGTTGGGGGTCAAATTCAGTTCAAGTATTGATGGTTATATCACAGGTATTCGCTTCTACAAAGGTAATACCATCACAGGTAACTACATTGTTAACTTGTGGAATAGCAATGGCCAGAATTTAGGTACAGCAACTCGTAACAACTTGAGTGCTTCTGGTTGGCAAACCCTCACCTTTGCTAGCCCAGTAGCCATTACGGCTAACACTACATACATAGCTTCCTACTACACAAGTATTGGCAGATATGCTTCTGATAACGGCTTCTTTGCTAGTTCTGGTGTTATTCAAGCACCATTGCGTGCCTTAAGTAATGGAGAAAGCGGAGGTAATGGTGTCTTCAAGTATGGTAATAGCGGTTTTCCCAGCAATACTTATCAATCCAGCAACTACTGGGTAGATGTATTATTCACTGATACTGTCAGTGCTGACACTACTGCACCAACAGTTATTTCAACTACACCCGCTAGTAGTGGTACAGGTATTGCTATTAGCACAAAAGTTCAAGCAACCTTTAGTGAGGCGATGAATCCCTCAACTATTAGTAACACTACTTTCCAGTTACGCGATCCAAGTAACACAGTAGTACCTGCTAACGTTACTTATGATGCAACAACCAGAACAGCAACACTAACACCCAATGCAGTCTTAACTCCAAACATTACTTATACTGCAACTGTTACTGGGGGTAACTCTGGAGTTAAAGACTTGGCTGGTAATGCTTTAGCTAATAACTATGTTTGGACATTTACCACAAGTGATTTAATCACCTTTTGGGATAACTCAGCAACTCCAGCAGTTTTGCAAGACTCGGATACTAGTGCTGTAACTTTGGGTGTGAGGTTCCGATCTGACGCAAATGGTTATATCAAGGCGATTCGTTTCTATAAAGGAAATAACAACACCGCTAACTATACTGTTAATCTTTGGAACAACAGCACTCAGGCAAGTATAGGAACTGCATCCATTAATAATTTAAGTGGTACTGGCTGGCAAATAGTTAACTTCACTAACCCAGTGGCAATTACAGCCAACACAGTGTATGTCGCTTCCTACTTCACAAGTATTGGTCGGTATTCTATTAACCAGAATTATTTTGCCAGTGCTGGTGTAGATAAACCCCCACTTCATGCTTTGCAAAATGGAGTTAGCGGTGGTAACGGAGTTTATCGCTATGGTTCAACAGTTGGCTTTCCTAACTCTACCTATAATTCAAGTAACTACTGGGTAGATGTTGTGTTTAGTCTGACTCCGTAGCATCACACACATATTAAAGAAGAGGAGGGTAAATGAGTTTTGATTTCAAAACCTTTTACCCCCTTGTCTCTTCTCTATGAAAGACTCTAATTTGAATCCAATCAGGAATTGAGCATTTACCAAAACTATTTTCCACAATCATAAGTTTTTGGAAGAACCATCAGATGAAAAACATCGTAGTTAAGTTTCTCTTCTATTTACAGAGGATGATTTCTAGAGAAAAAAACATAACAAATTTTTTCAAAGTAGAAAGCAACAGATGTGGTTTGAGGAGCTTATCTGATAGCTACTACGAACCTATAAAGGAGACTGTATGAGAAAATTCATTCGCGCGATCGCGATCGCTATCATCACCGCGCTATTAGCGATCAACCTTAACGGAAATTTTACACTAGGAACAAACCGTGCGCTTGCTGCAACTAACCCAATTACTATTGAAAATGCTCTAACAGGTAATCCCAAATCAGAATGGGACATTACTGGTGCTGGAAGTGATAATATTCAAGGGTTTACTACAGATATTAGTTATAACCGGGGTCAAACAGTTAACTTCAAGATTAAAACTATTAGCAGTGCTACTAATTACCGCCTAGATGTATACCGGATGGGCTACTATGCTGGCAACGGTGCGCGCAAAATAGCTACTGTGACTCCTACTTCACAACAGATTTCTAATTCTCGAAATCAAGTTGCTTGTGACACAAACTCAACTGCTATCTATGATTGTGGTAAATGGCAAGTGTCTGGTTCATGGACTATTCCAACCACCGTCACCTCAGGAATTTATTTTGCCAAAGCAGTCTTAACATCTGGCGCAACAGGGTCTAGTCATATTTTCTTTATTGTGCGAGATGACACTAGCACATCTGATATTTTGTTCCAGACTTCTGATACTACTTGGCAAGCATATAACACCTATGGTGGAGCAAGTCTCTATAGTGGTGGGCCAGGCCCTAAAGGAGGTGCTTATAAAGTCAGCTATAACCGCCCATTTAACACGCGGGGTGTTGATAATGGTCAAGACTGGGTATTTAATGCTGAATATCCAATGGTGCGTTGGTTAGAAGCTAACGGTTACGACGTTAGTTACTTTACTGGTGTAGATAGCGATCGCTACGGTGACTTAATCAAAAAACATAAACTATTCCTATCAGTAGGCCATGACGAGTATTGGTCGAAGCAGCAACGTGCCAAAGTCGAAGCAGCCAGGGATGCAGGTGTTAATCTCGCATTCTTCAGTGGTAATGAAGTCTACTGGAAAACCCGTTGGGAAAATAGTATTGACGGCTCAGGTACACCCTATCGCACACTAGTTTGTTATAAGGAAACCCATGCGGGAGCCAAAATCGATCCGACTCCAGAGTGGACTGGTACTTGGCGCGACCCCCGTTTTAGTCCACCTTCTGACGGTGGTCGTCCAGAAAATCCTCTGACTGGTACATTATTTACGGTCAATGATGGAGCAACTACAGCTATTCAAGTGCCGGCAGAAGATGGTAAGATGCGTTTTTGGCGCAATACGAGTGTTGCTAACCAGTCCTCAAGTAGCACTTACACATTACCAAATGGAACATTAGGTTATGAATGGGACGAAGACATAGATAATGGCTTTCGAGCTGCTGGGGCATTTCGGATGTCAACTACGACGGTTAATAATGCCCCTGTCCTCATAGACTACGGGTCAGAGTTTGGTACTGGTACTGCTACTCACCACCTGATGCTTTACAAATATAAAGGTAGCACTGGTAAAACTGCCTTAGTATTTGGTGCAGGTACAGTCCAGTGGTCTTGGGGTCTAGATGGAAATCACGATCGCGGTGCTACAACACCAGATGTAAATATGCAGCAGGCTACTGTTAACCTGTTTGCTGACATGGGTGTACAACCTGCTACGCTCCAATCTGGATTAACATTAGCCTCTGCTTCAGCGGATATTCTACTTCCTTCATCGACAATCACTCCACCAACAAACGGCGCAACTATCCAAACTAATACCATAGCCACAATCAGTGGTACAGCCAGTGACACAGGCGGCGGTATCGTTGGTGGTGTAGAGGTATCAACTGATGGTGGTACAACATGGCACCCAGCAAATGGTCGTGCTAACTGGAGTTACAGTTGGAAACCCACAATTGCCGGAACTTACACCATTAAAAGCCGTGCCATTGATGATAGCGGTAACATTCAGACATCAGATACCCAAATTACTGTCAATGTCGGAGCCAGATGTACTACCACTAACCCATGTAGCACGATTTGGGATAGTAGCGCCACACCAACTATACTCGCAGATTCCGATTCTTCTGCGGTAGAACTAGGGGTAAAATTCCGTTCTCAAGTCGATGGGTTCATTACTGGTATTCGCTTCTATAAAGCGTCGCAAAATACTGGTACTCATGAGGGTACTCTGTGGAGCAGTAGTGGAACACAACTAGCCAGGGCGACCTTTATCAATGAATCCGCTTCTGGTTGGCAGCAAGTTAATTTTGCTAGTCCTGTGGCGATTACGGCAAACACTACTTATGTTGCTTCTTACCACACTAATGTCGGCCGCTATTCTAATAACGAAGGATACTTTGCCAGTTCTGGTGTAGACAGTTACCCACTTTACGCATTCCGTGATGGCGAAAGCGGTAGTAATGGGGTTTATGCTTACAGTTCTACTCCTACTTTCCCAAGTTCTACTTTTAACTCTACCAATTACTGGGTGGATGTAGTTTTTAATACTAATGCTAGTTTGGCAGTGACAGCCACAACTCCAAGTAATAATGCAACAGGAATTAGCACAACCACAGCTGTGACATCTACCTTTAACAAGGTGCTTGATACAGCAACCATTGGTAGTAACTTTGAGTTACGCGGCCCAGGCACTACATTAGTAAATGCAAGCATCAGTTATAACTCAGCTAACAACACTGCAACGTTAGTACCAAGCGCAGCACTAGCAGCAAACACAACCTATACTGCTACGGTTAAAGGTGGTGCAACTGGAGTCAAAGACTTAGCTGGTAATGCTCTTGCTGCAAACTATAGCTGGTCGTTCACTACAAATACTCCAGATACGACTCCGCCAACGGTGACAGCTACAACTCCAAGTAACAATGCAACAGGAGTTAGTACAACCACAGCTGTGACAGCTACCTTTAACGAGGCGCTTGATACAGCCACCATTGGTAGTAATTTTGAGTTACGCGACCCAAGCACTACATTAGTAAATGCAAGCATCAGTTATGCTAACAACACTGCAACGTTAGTACCAAGCGCAGCACTAGCAGCAAACACAACCTATACTGCTACGGTTAAAGGTGGTGCAACTGGAGTCAAAGACTTAGCTGGTAATGCTCTTGCTGCAAACTATAGCTGGTCGTTTACTACAGGCTCTACTACGACAGTAATTAGTAGTATATGGAATAATAGTGCTACACCTGCTACCATCACAGACCCAGATAACTCACCTGTGGAATTAGGAGTGAAGTTTCAATCTAGTATCAATGGCTATATCAAGGGTATCAGGTTCTACAAGAGTCCTCAAAATACGAATACTCATGTGGGAACATTGTGGAGTAGCACTGGTACTCAGTTAGCTCAAGTGACATTTAACAGCGAGACAGCTTCAGGATGGCAACAGGTTAATTTTGCTACACCAGTAGCGATTACTGGCAATACTACTTACGTTGCTTCTTATCACACAAATGTTGGTAAGTATTCTGTCACTGAGAATTTCTTCACTTCTAGGGTGAGTAACAGCCCATTAAGTGCCTTGAGTAGTAGTGAAAGTAGCGGTAACGGTGTTTATACTTATAATGCCAATCCTGCCTTTCCTAACTCTAGTTACAATGCCAGCAATTATTGGGTAGATGTATTGTTTAGTACTACTCCTTAGGAGTTTTAGCAGAACATCTTAAATTAGTAACCCTTCAAAAAAATACCCCGCCTAAAATGGGCAGGGTATTTCTTTTTGATTAGCGTAAGTTAGCTGGCACTTCTTGAGGAACTACCCAGTAGTACACAGTTTTGCCATCTACTTGTAGTGTTTGTTGTGGTTCCCAATCGCCCATATCAAACGCGTGGGAGACTATTCTTGTACCTGGTTTGAGTTTTAATAGTTCGGGGCGAAGTCTTTGATTAACTTCGGGTAGTAGGTAAAGGGTAATGACACTCGCTTGACTCAAATCAGTTTTAAATAGGTCTTGCTGACGAAACTGCACGCGGTCTGTTACCCCTGCTTTTTGGGCGTTGGCGTTAGCCTCTTGGATACGTTCTGGATTAATATCTATGCCTACGCCGCGTGTACCATACTTTTGTGCTGCGGTAATTACAATTCGACCATCACCACTACCTAGGTCATAAAGTACATCATTTTTACCTACCTTGGCTACTTGCAACATTGCATCTACTACTGGTTGTGGTGTTGGTACATAGGGCACATCACCCGGGCGTTCTTGTGGTTGTGTTGTTGTAGTTGGTGCTTCTGTCTGTCCTGTTAAAGTAGGCGGTTGTACCTGGGCTTCTAAGTCTTGTTGTTGGCTAGTACATCCGGCAATTCCTATACTGGCGACGCTAACACTGGCAATTAATGAAAGCAGAATTTTGTTCAGCATGAATCTACTCCTTGAGCAAAAATAGTGGAACTTTAAACTACGTAGAGCAATGGTAAATTGGACTAATGATTACGAAAGATTGGGTTGACAAAGTGAGATTCCCAATCCGAAGTCCAAAATTGTATTACGTTCTATGTTGGCGGTAACGATTCCACAGCAAGAGGGGAATCCCTGCGGCTACAACTAGAACACCAACAATTGCACCTACGCCTGTGTACACCAAGCTGGAATAAAGCAGGTAGCAGCAGACTGCACAAAATAGTAATGGTGTGAGCGGATAAAAGGGGACGCGGAAGGGTCTTAATATCTGTGGTTCTCGGTGGCGTAGCACTAGCAAAGATATGCCGGACAGTAAAAAGAAAAACCAAAATATGGGGGCGGTATAGTCCACCATTGTTTCAAAGCCTTTACGGGTAAACGTACCTAATAAAACCAACGCCAAAGCGATCGCAGCTTGTAATAATAAGGCATAGCTAGGTGTGCTGGGGCGTTGCCGCCAGTGTCCCATAAAACTGAAAATAGAGAAATCTTGTCCCAGAGCGTAATTAGTCCTGGCTCCGGTGAAAACAGTGGCGTTTAGTGCCCCCAATGTCGAAACAGCAATTAATAGGCTGATAAACCAAGCACCAGGCGCACCCCAAAGTGTACGCATTAAATCGGCGGCTACAGCTTGGGAGTTGGCCATGTTGGTTAATCCTAGTCCCCGCAGGTAAGCCAGGTTAATCAGCAAGTAAATGACTGTAATTGTACCAATACTCCAAAGTAGCGATCTCACGATGTTGCGTTGGCGGTTTTGAATTTCGGCGGAAATGTAAGCCGCTTCATTCCAACCACCATAGGACAACAGAACAAACACCATCGCTAGTCCCCAAGTGCCGGTTGATGTGGACTCTACAGGAGCAGTGACATTTGGTGTAGTTGTTAACCCAATTAATACCACCAGCAACAAGCCAAGGACTTTGGCTACAGTTAGTAAGTTTTGCGTCCATTTGCCTTGTTGCAAACCAATGATATTTAAAGCAGTTAATAAAGCGATCGCAATTGCAGCGTAAATTGAAGATGAAAAGTTGCCTAGTTGCCAAATTTGCGCAGCGTAGTCACCAAACACAAATGCCAACAAAGCAATCGAACCTGTTTGAATGACTGTCATTCGCGCCCAGGCAAATAAAAAGGCTACTTCTCGCCCAAAGCCACGTTTGAGATAATAGTAAGCTCCACCAACATCGGGATATGTCGTAGCTAATTCTGCGTAGCACAATGCGCCAACTAGAGATACTAAACCACCGATTAACCAAAATAGCATTACAGCCAAACTACTACCTGCTTGGGTTGCTACTAAAGCAGGAGTTTGAAAAATTCCTGCGCCAATCACAATACCGACAATCAACGCGATAGCATCTGATAGTGTCAGTGATGGCTTGGGTGCTGCTTCTGTATTTGCTAAACCTTCAAGTAAACTGTACTTTTCATGTCTACTCACATTGACTCCTAAGCGGTATTGAGTGTAAGAAAAGAGAACTGGCAACAGAGTGTAATAGAAAGGGAGATAGAGGTATCTAAAAACTATTCCCCATTCCCCGTTCCCTTTTTTCAATGAGCAATGTTGTTGAAGAAAATGTTGATTACTTTATTTATGGTTAACAATAAATGTGACGTGAAAGTGACAAATAAGGCATAGCTGGTTATAAAGGCAATTTAATTTGAAACATAGAACCCTTGCCGAGTTCACTTTTGACGCTAATATGACCGCTATGTGCTTCAATAATTTGTTGAGCGATCGCTAATCCTAAGCCAAAGCTATTAGCAGATGTCTTCTGCTCTACCCGATAAAATTGCTCAAATATATGCGGTAAATCTGCTGCGGCAATCCCAATACCATTGTCTTCTACTTGAATCACTGCCTGATTAGACTTGATAAATAGGCGTAACTCTACCACCCCACCAGCCGGAGTATATTTACAGGCATTAGCAATGAGATTCATCACAGCTTGAGATAATAACTCAGCATCTACGCGCCCAACAACGGCATATTTAGGCAAATTACTGTTGAGATTTAAATGTTCAGCCGCAGTCTTAACAGCTGGAGAATTGATTATTTCGCGCAACAAATCATTTAAATCAACTTCTTTTAAAAATTCTGGATTTAAATGCCCAGAGCGTCGTGCCAAAAATAAGAGATTGCCAATTAAAGTATTCATTGACTTGGCAACTTCTGTAACTTTTTCTAACCGCAGATGCTTACTAGTGCTGTCTTCCATTGGAGCTAGCAAACCAACTTGAGCATTACTCAGAATTGCTGCTAACGGGGTACGTAATTCATGAGAAGCATGGGCGGTAAAGCGTTCTAGTTGTTGATAGCTCAGGCGGATAGGCTGCATTGCTAATCCTCCTAAAAACCAGCCTGTGACACTTGTCACGCCTAAAGCAATTAAGACTGTAGATATTAATAATAGTAAAAATTTATTTAAAGATTCATGAGCGCGAGTTAATGGCATCGCCATTTGCAAATAGCCAATTAATTCACCTTGATACTGCACTGGTAATGTAATTTCGCGCAACCAAATATCTTGAGGTGAAGCACCTGAATTATCAGTAACTTGTAAAGTTGCAAATTCAAATGTTTTATTTAATTTTTTTTGGGGAAGCTGACCAAAATAACGTTTTAAATTACCTCCAGTATCATACCAACGAGCATAAACAATTTCACTATCTGTTGGCGGAGGGTTAATTCCTAAAACTGGTAAATGTTTAAGAAAGACTCTTTTTTGACCTTGGTAAACTTTCAATTGCACATTGCCTGTGATGACTCTCGCTTTTTTATAAAGCATTAAATCTATCACATCTAGCTGCTGTACTGCTTCTCGATAATATAATATGCCAGAAAAAAGTAAAAGAATACCGCCCATTGAGAGAATAAACCAATGAGCCAAGTTACGACGGCTACGGTTGAACATGACTCAAGAAAGTAAAAAGATAAAAAATTTTATTTTTCTCTATCAGGATTTAGGCGATAGCCCATACCATAAATAGTTTCTAACCAATGGGCTGCATTGAGCAATTGTAAACGTTGACGCAGGCGGCGTACTAAAGTTGTGGTGGCGTTACTTTCTGGTTCGCTTCCCCATTCCCACAATGCTTGTTCGATTTGATCACGGCTTAAAATTTGATATGGATGACGCATTAAGTATTCTAATAATTTAAATTCCTTCGGAGATAATTCTACAGTTGTTTCTCCTCGCTCTACCATCAAGGTCGAAATATGCAATTGTAAATCTGCTAATTGAAGTTTTTCCCCTTGCCAAATTGGCGAGCGCCTGCCTAATGCTCTGACTCTAGCTAATAATTCAAATAAGTCGGTTGGTTTTACTAGATAGTCGTCTGCACCTGCATCCAAACCTGTAACTTTTTCTTGAGTAGTATCTTTGGCTGTCAGCATCAAAACAGGCGCGGTTTTGCCAGCTTCTCGATACTGACGGCATAGCTCTAAGCCACTGATTTCTGGTAGCATCCAATCTAAAATTAATAAATCATAGTCTCTTTGGGAAATTGCCCACTGGGCGATCGCACCGTTTCCTACACCATCTACAATATGTCCAGCTTGGGATAATGCTGTCTGTAAAGGTTCTAATTGTGCTAAGTCATCTTCTACCAAAAGTATCCGCATCGTTAGCTAGGGCTTGCTGTTTCAATCCTTGATGGTAGAAAACTCAACAGAACAAAGCTTCTGCCAACGGTGGGATTTTTTCTAAATCAGAGTATTAGAAACTGGTAATAGGCTATTTCTGCTTTTAAAACATCCCGCTAGGTAAGAATAGCAAATCTATGATTTCGCCAATAATTAAACCCGAACCTGCTAAAAATGTTAATGTCCAAAACGAATCTCTTTTATCAAAACCAGCAAAACGCATTTCTAAATCAGCTAACAGAGTTGTAGCTACAGGTATCACGAATAGACTAAATAATAATGACCAAATAGCAATTAAAGCAATTGAAGCACTTAAACACAAAATTACAATTAAGGTTTTTGACCCAAAAGCTAACAAACTATTCAGCCAAGTATTACTTCTTCTGACAACAGCAATTGCAACAGTCGCAATAAAAGCTCCAACTAACCAAATAATGTGATGCACTGCCAGATACCATCCTAGTAAGGCATAGGCTAACCACAGTAGCACAAGCGGCATTACGGGAAAACCGTTAACAAATTGTGCATTCATTTTCTGCAATTTGATAATAATTTTAAAATTAATACTTTTAATTTTAATCAATTTTGGGATTACAGCTTTATCTGTAAACTTTAATTCATAAAATTATGAATATTTTATTGTTAGTTATATTAAAAATATGCAGGAAAAATCTCCTAAATATTAATATTGCATCATAGAGATTAACATAAATCAATATTTTAGCCAACCTAAACTATCAGAATATTCCTTTAGACATATACTCATCAAAGATAATCAAAACTCTTGGCAGAGATATGAAAAATCTTCTTTTGGTAAACCTATAATTAGGAACTTAAAGTACCAATCAACAAAGTAGAGTAGATAGATTTAATGATTGATGAATAGATTTATTTATAACTCATATATTCATATGAAAATATTTAGATATTTACTCTAATTTCGGTGAATCACAAATAGCTATCATAGTTTCATCAGTACATATTCGCTAAGATTATAATGACTGCATTTCAAATTTTAAATACAACAGATAATGTCAAGGGTAAATTAATATTATGTATATTTATAATACCTACTCAAAAAGAACAGTAGAAATAAATAAAGCTTACTATATAACTCGCAGCCCAAACACACAAGAAAAACCCCAATCATCAGGCTTAAATATACAGGAAATAGCCTTAAGTTTAAGCCCGATAGGTTTGTTTTGTAGCTGGATAATTTTTTTTATAGTATTATGTAAAGTAAGACGGTTTTTAGATAATAAAATGGTTTTTCCAGTTCAGAATGTACATTCAGTTCCTTGTAAAAACTGTATGTTCTATTCTAATAATCATTATCTGAAGTGTGCAGTTCAGCCGTCAATTGTTTTGACTGAAGAGGCCAAGAATTGCTCTGAGTATTCACCTAAAAACGATAAGTTATTAGGAAAACAATTTTTTAAGGGCAGAGATTGATCAGAATTCAGTAAGTCAGTAGGAGACCAGGAAAAAATCAGTATATTTTTATTCCTTCTTTTGTGTTTCCTGTTCCCTACCCATACAATTAATTTCAATCATCAAACGAAATTTTTATACCAATTATTTAATTAGTCTCTCTTGTGGGTAAAGATTCTGTTTTAATTGCGATCGCCTGTTGATTGCCGTTACGATTAATTGTAATTTGCAGACTCTCGCCCACTTTTGTGGCTTCCACTTGGCGTTGAACTTGACGCAGGTCTTGAATTGTCACTTTGTTAATACTTTGAATAATGTCGCCAGGGCGTAAACCAGCACGAGAAGCTGGAGAATTTGGAGAAACAGCCAGAATAATTATGCCTGTATTTTGATTAACTTTGAAACCGAAGTCACTTTGGTTGATTTTAGTTTGCAACTCAGCTGTTAACTCAGCCATTTGAATGCCAACATAAGGATGATCTGCTTTTCCTGTCGCCACTAACTGATTAGCAATTCTTTGGGCTGTATTGATGGGTATAGCAAAACCTAATCCCTGCGCTCCTTGGATGATAGCGGTATTCATCCCAATCACTTCACCTTTAGCATTAAGTAAAGGGCCACCAGAATTACCCGGGTTAATTGCTGCATCTGTTTGGATAAAGTCAACGCGCTCTGTAGGTACTCCCAAGTCGGCTACCGAGCGTTCAGTTGCGCTGATAATACCTTGCGTAACTGTGTTATTTAATCCTAAAGGATTGCCAATAGCGATCGCCCATTCTCCAGGTAACAAATTATCAGAATTCCCCAACTTAGCTACTGGTAATCCTGTGGCTTTAATTTTGACCACTGCTACATCAGTTACCGGGTCAGTACCCACTACATTACCTTGTAACAGCCGACCGTCTTTTAAAACTACTGAGACATTATTAGCATTAGCAACTACATGAGCATTAGTTAAGATGATGCCATCCGCACTAATAATAAATCCTGAGCCAAGACCCCTTTGAATTTCTTCTCGATTAGAGCGTTGTCCGTTCAAAAAACGTTCTAAAAAAGGGTCTTGTGGAGCTACTTCGACAATTCGAGTTGAGTTGATGCGTACCACCGCCGGGCCTACCTGCTGCACAACCTGAGTTATATAATTGGCATTAGTGTTAGCACTGATTGTTGGTGCTGTGCTAGAAGTGGGAATTGATTGAGAATTTCCCTCCTGTTTGCTAGAAATACATCCAGTTAATAACAAAGATAAGTAAAGCAGCAGCATTCGTTTCATGATTGATTCAACTATTGAGTTGTAGTAATAACCAAGTCAGATATGTCCCAAAAGGCCCCCAGAGTGCGTAGGGAAGAAACAGCCATGAAGCTTTTTGAGAAATTGGCTGGACAATAAAAGCCAGAATATAAACTAATAGTGTTGCTGAACCACCAACAATGATGCCACCTATAAGGCTACGCAGTTCCACTACCACAGGACTGTAAAGGGAAGTTAATAATGCGATCGCAGCATATACAGCCATTAAACGCCAAGGACGCGCACCTTTTCTTGAGCTTTTCTCCCAAACAATAATTGCAGAGATGGTCAGACAAAGCCAAATAAAAGTCCAGATAAAGGGAATGAGAAACTCAAAGGTTAACCAACTCGGACGTTGCAGGTTTTGAAACCAAGGGTCGCGTAGGGAAGTAAACAGGCTACCACCAAAAAACAACGCAGCGGAAACTGCTGTAATGATCCATCTTGCTTTCACGGGAGTTTTTGAGATAATACTACACTTGTAGTTTAGTTGGCAGAGGCGATCGCTGCACCTATCGTAAGTTTGTATTTACATTTGCCATAACTAACGTCGCAAAAATAACTGCGTCATGTAGTACGTATTACCCACACGCCAGATGCCCACACCTGTTTCTCGAAAAACTGGACGTAAAATATTGGCTCGGTGTCCAGGGCTGTTCATCCAACCCTCAATCGCTGCTGGTACAGGCCGCGGCACATTTGTGCAGGTAAATAAGTTCTCACCCACCATCCAATAAGTGATACCACCTGCACGGACTCTATCTGACAAAGTGCTCCCATCTGCGCCTGTATGACTAAAAAACTTTTTCTGAGCCATCTGACGGCTATAGTTACGAGCAACCTGGGCTAGTTTGTCATTATTTTGGAGCGGCTGAAGACCATTTTTTTGTCGTACTTGGTTGATTCCTTGGCGGACTGCGGCTTCCATATCTGCTACTTTGGTTGATTGAGTCGGTAGCACAGGTGGTAGAGAGGCTGGTAACTGAATATTTGGCAACGATGGCAAATATTCAACTAGTTTTTCACACCCTGTAGTTAACATGGCGATCGCTATCCATGTTAACCACATCATTGACAGTAATTTTCTTTGGCGTTTGGATCTCAGAGTCATCTACTTATTTACAGTTCATACCCACAAAACAAAACCCCACTGTGTCGTGGGGCTAATTCGATCATAGTATTTCGTACAAAAGTACTATAAAAAAATAGACAATAGCGTATTTTTCCTCTATTGTTCCAGGGGTAATAAAATCTTTAAGAAGTAATTGTTTCCTCACTAATTGTTGATTCCAGCATCATCAGTAGATTTTTAGTAGAATGTATGATTTATGGTTAACTGACCAGTTAAATGAGAGAATTTAGCTCATTTGCTCACTTTAACAAGATATTTTTTCATTAATTCTTTTACTTGTGCCGCTACCAGTGGGTGAGAATCTTGTTGTAACTTAGGCAAAATTTCTAACAGCACACGCTGGGAAACTGCGCTTAAATATGCGATCGCAGCTTCGCGCACAAAGCCAGTCGGATGACGCAACGCTACTAAAATTTCGTTACTTGTGAGGCGAATGCGGCTAACGTGAGCTAAATGAAAACAACAAGCCAAGCACCAATCAGAAAGAAAATTATCTAAACTGAGCATTTTTCGCAGTCGCTCGCTAATTGGCATAGGTTGATATTCTACAATTTCAGCTTCTACCAAATAATGCAGTTTTTCTCGGTGCGATCGCTTGTCTAAAATATTCAGTAACAGAGATTTCAGAGGTAGAGTTACTGTATGTTCTAAAATTTCTAAGCCTCTAGCTACATTAACTCCTGATGGCGAGCGCAAATTAAAGGCCGCCGCTTGCATTTTTTCGGGAGAATAAAGCAATCTCAATAGCAATAGTAATCTTTCTCTGCCATCTATTTCTAGTTCTAACAATGCTCTTTGGAGCAAATCGCCAACAACAAGCGCTCGTTGTGATGATTGATGATCTAGAGTTTGCGGTGCTTGTAAATCAATATAAGCCGCATAAATTTCGCCTAAAAACTTCAATTCTTGCTCAATCAAACTTTCTACCCTAGTTTGATGAAAACGGTCAACTCGATTGTCGGTTTCTGGTTGTTTTTGGACTTTGAGTAAGCTGCGCAAAATTTGATATCGAGTATTACCCCAAGATTTTTCTAAGTGTAACCATAAAGCTTCAATTGCTTCTAAAGTAGGAATTTGAGCAATAGTCCGCCACGCATACATCCGTACCACTTCCGGTTTATAAGTATTCGTAGCCAGTTGCAACAGCATATCTAGAGCGTCGTTTTCTAGTTTGATCAAGCTACGCATCGCTGTACTGCGGGTTGATTTATAGTAAAGTGCTGCTATCAACGCCGAGTAGTAATCTTCTAAACGCGTAGCGGCAATCATTTCTAAAACAGCACAACGCACTCTTAAAGATTCATCTTGCAATAAATTGGGAATGTGAATCCGCAGTGCTTGTAAATAAACGGTTTCTCTCAGGGCTTTAACACCATTAATCCGTTCTCGTTCTTGCTTATGAGTTAACATCCTTTGCATGGTTTTAGTAGCTGCAACCTTTTGCATTGGCGTTCCTTGACGCAAAAGTAAGGCCGCCGCAGTCGCACGGATGAGGGAATGGTGACGTGCGTGTAAGTATTCTTCTAGTTGGCTCAAGTTGGGATTTTCCTCAGCTAGCCAAACGTAACGCAGCGCAAGCGCTAAAACTTCAGGGTCAATTTGTTCTTGAGGTTGTTCGATTAACAATCGTACTTCTGGGATATAAGCAGGATTCGCCCCTCCCATGAACATCACCTCTAAACTTTGGCGCTGTAATTGGGGAGGTAACTTAAATAGCAGTGGTGCTAAAACTTGGGCTGCGCCTTGGGGGTCAATTTGGGCTAAAAGTTCAATACAAGAGTGTTTATCAGCAGCACTGCCTTTTTCGCCTAAAGCTTTGACGACCCCTTGTTTAAAGACGCGTAAGCCCACTTTAGAGGCACTCAGTTCGCCGCGTTCGGCACTTAAAACTAATAAATCAACATAACGCGATCGCAGTATCCAAACAACTCTTAAGCAGATAGCCGCAGCCAATACTGTTTCACCCACAAATACCCATTCTTGTAGTCCTGGAGGTACAAATCTGCGACAGATAAATAAAGTTGTCAAAATAAGTAACCCAGCACTTCCCGTGGCAATTGCTTCGGCTGTACCACCAGATAAGGTCTGCATATGACTGCGTAACCTTTCGGGAATAGGTTGATATAGCACCGGGCCACTACTGACTACAAAGGTGTAGCGTAGGAGTTCGTCACAAAACTTTAAACCTACCAATCCCCAAAAAATGCCATAGGAGTGCAAAGCGGGGAATAAATTTAAAACAGCGATCGCAGTAGGGACAACAAAGCCTACACTAATCGGTAGTAAGGCGGCTGTAAAAAATACCCCAATCCGTTCAATGAGTCGGCTAGAAACAAACCACTGAGTTGCCAACTCACATAAACCAACGATACCGCCAAAGATACCTAAGAAACTGGCAAGATCGCGATCGCCCAAATTCGATTTCAGTTCTCGCAGATATTGAAAGTCTACTAACAGCCCAATTACTTGTAAAAGACCAACAAAAGCAAATAACTGCCATGTATAGCGGCGCAGTGGTGCTTGAATTCGGCGATATCGAGAAGCTTGTTCGTGAGGGACTTCGCGTTGGGGCGCATCAGGAAAAGCGGCTCGATATTGATTGCTTAAATAAGATAAAATTGCCGAACCTAAAACAATCAAGCCACAAGCAATCAAAATAACTTTTTCGAGTTTGACGAATTGCAAAATCCACGGCAAACTAAAGCCGCTAATCACATCTGCTACTAATAATCCACTGCTAACTAGTGGGTATGTGCGTTTAATTTCGCGGATGTTGAATATTTGGTTAGCAACAATCGATGTATTTAGGTCATTAACTACATAAAGTCCATCTACCCACAGCCGCAGCACAAACACCAAAATCACTGTCAGGTGAGAAACGTGTAACCCATCACGTAATAATACCAAGAAGATTAGAGGCACGACCATACAAGGTGCGATCGCTACCACCACCCAGCGCAACGGAAATAGTTTTTGTAGCCAAGAATAGACAAAAACTAACCCCGCACCCATCGCCGCACTAGCAATATACATCCAAGGCAACGGGCCAGCACCATATTCATCTAAAAACAGTGCTACTGTACTATCCTCTGCCCAGCGCAACCCAATAGATACAGTTGTGTAAAAGGCAAACATAATCCACGTTCGTTCGCCTTCTTCTGGTCGAAGATTTACCCACTGTAACAGCCGTGAGAGAACACCTTTATTGACAACCAACGAGTGATGTTTCAGTTCCATGCACTTTAAATTTCTGGTATCACCCCGCAAACGGTTGCTCAAGATGAGGAAGTGGGGAATAGGGAGTTGGGAGTGGGGGAGACAAGGCGGAGCAAAAATTATCTCTCCTGAACCTATTTTTCTGCACCTCTACACCCCAGTCACCTTTCCCCCACAAATCTCATCTCTAAAAAAGCAAGAGTCCTGAGCAACTGAGTATTATGTTTCCCACTCAGCACTCAGGACTATCAATTTTTGATAAACTTCTCTGACCTTTAGGTCGTTACGCTATTTTTAGCAGTCAATTATGGGTTATTTGTCGAAAAATTAGACATCACTTCTTGGGCGAAATCAGCATCATCATATTTCTGCCCTCTTTTTTCGGTGCTTGCTGTACTTCACCGAAAGGCTCTAAGTCTGTCGCCATACGCTTGAGCAAGGTTTCTGCTAAGTCACTGTGTTGAATTTCCCGACCCCGAAACATCACAGTAGCTTTAACTTTATCACCATCTTTCAAGAAACGCTCTGCTTGCTTCACACGCACGTTGTAGTCGTGTTCTTCAATTTTGTAGCGCATCTTCACTTCTTTAACATCAGCCGTGTGTTGCTTTTTCCGGGCTTCCCGCGCTTTCTTCTCTTGTTCAAACTTGTATTTACCGTAATCCATAATTCGGCAAACTGGCGGGTCAGCCTTATCACTCAGCAGCACTAAGTCGAGTTCTTTTTCTTCTGCTAGTTGCAATGCTTCTTGCGGAGTGATAATTCCGAGTTGGGAGCCATCAGTATCAATGACTCGAATTTTCGGAAAGCGGATTCTTTCGTTAATTTGGGGCAGATCGCGAGTTCTTTTTTTCTCAATCACAGGCATTATGATTTGTGGGAGCTCTCTTTTTAGAATATAGTTTGGTTTTGTTTGATATGCCTCAGAAGCACAATACTTAAATAGCTGAGGACTTAAAATGAAACTCTGATTCTAGAGTAACTAATCTATAGCTTAGTTACCAATGGCTGTATTTGTCATTCTACTCATATTGAAGCGAATTTCTCTGCAACAGTTAATTTAAATCACATAACCTAGAGAATCATTAACTATTGTAACAATTATTTTACTAGTTATTGACAAGCTCAGGGCTATGGATGTTACCAGGATATCAAGTTTTAGGCGGAATTTGGATGCTTAAGCAAAAGTTATATTCTATACATTTGCATCAAGGTAAATAGATCAGAAGATGAGGAGAGTCTAAATCTTCTAAGCTTTCAGCTTTTATAGTGGATGTAATACGGTGCTGATAAATGGGAGGCAAGTTTGACCACTGCGGTACACTGGCAGCAACGAGTTGGGAATCAAAGAGATTGGGTTTGGCGTGGCTGGAAAATTCGTTATACCTACATCAGACCTAGCCAAAGTTACCCGAGAACAACGCCTTTAATTTTATTACATGGATTTGGTGCTTCCATTGGTCATTGGCGGCATAATTTAGAAGTTTTGGGACAAAATCATACAGTTTATGCCTTAGATATGCTGGGTTTTGGTGCTTCGGAAAAAGCCCCAGCTAATTACAGTATCGAACTTTGGGTAGAACAGGTATATGAATTTTGGCGGACATTTATTAGGCAACCTGCTGTATTGATAGGAAATTCCAATGGTTCCTTGATTTCCTTAGGGGCGGCGGCGGCTCATCCTGATATGGTGCAGGGAATTGTCATGATGAGTTTACCAGACCCATCATTAGAACAAGAAGCGATTCCACCTGTGCTACGTCCCGTTGTGACAAGCATCAAAAATATTGTGGCTTCACCGTGGATATTGAAACCAGTGTTTCACTTTGTCCGCCGCCCCAACTTTGTGCGTCGCTGGGCGAGTTTGGCTTATGCTAACCCCGAAGCTATCACCGATGAACTGATAGAAATCCTGGCTGGGCCGCCACAAGATAGGGGTTCTGCACGGGCTTTTAGTGCTTTATTTAAAGCGGCGATCGGTGTTAATTTTAGTCCTAACGTGAAAGCTGTATTGCCAACATTAACAATTCCAATGCTGCTAATTTGGGGGCAAAAAGACCGATTTGTTCCCCCTGCACTGGCTAGTCAGTTTGCTCTATATAACGAAAAATTAGAACTGCTCAACTTAGAAAATGTGGGGCATTGCCCTCATGATGAATGCCCAGAACAGGTTAACCAAGCGATTCTAGATTGGATGAATCGGTGTCTTAGCGAGCAATTAGAAGACAAGAGCCAGGAGGACGACAATTTGCTCACGTCGGGAAACCCGCCCACGTAAGTTTCTCCAGAAGGCAGGAAAAATTTTAGCTTAATTCACATCTTGCACCTAGCCTTGGCGAATGGAATTTGCACGCCAGATGCTTCAAGTCGGGCATTGCCCGCCCAACGCACTGGCTCGGCTATACAAGCGAAGTCCGCCTATCGCGCTTGCGCTGCGCTTGGCGCACCACGCGGACTAACACAATATCAAGGGTTTGGAACCCGTGCAGGTGGTCACTGAGCTTGTCGAAGTGCGGGTTTTGTCTGTGTAGCCGCGACTTCAG
Source organism: Nostoc sp. FACHB-110 (assembly GCF_014697425.1). GTDB lineage: Bacteria > Cyanobacteriota > Cyanobacteriia > Cyanobacteriales > Nostocaceae > Nostoc_B. Next base: position 24,487 of record NZ_JACJRU010000056.1, on the reverse strand, counting down.
TCGCTAGGTGCAAGATATGTGTTAACAAGCTTTTGGCTTGAAACTCATCTCTATTTCAATACAGTTCAGTTAAGGCAACAACTTATACCAATTCGCAATTCGCAATGACGCTCGCAGGCTCGCTAACGCTGCGCTAACACAATTCGCAATGACGCGACGCTCGTTCCGACGCTCAAAGATTCGCTAACGCAATTAAGAAATCTAGCTCCAGTGAGAATTTCCTGATTTCTATCTGTCGCATTCTTTTCTTAAATTGGTATTAGACTGGTGTAGGTTGGGTGGAGGAACGGAACCCAACATTGACGCATACTTTGTTGGGTTACGCTATCGCTACACCCAACCTACTATTCTCTTAACTGAACCGTATTGATCTCTATTTCTGACTCCACGCAATGTGTTTCTTAGGAGTGAGAGTGAAGTTAAGGCCTGTGGCAACGGAGAAAGCAAAATCACACATTACCTCATCTACTAGGAAGAAACGACTTCACCAAGGGAATTCCACCAATCACGACAAACAGCGATCCCATACCAATAAACATCGTAGGCAAAAACCAGAAATTAAACCAAGAGTTAATTGTTGCTGCTTCTGGTTCTTGAGGATTGTAGAGAATATCTATTTGTTGACCTCTTTGGTGTGCTGGTGGGTTACTACCGCTATTAGCTTCAAAAGTGACCGGATCACCAGAATTAGGTGTAAATTTTACTACTGGATAATAAGCAGTTGAACGACGACCATTACTATCTCGTGATGTATGTCGCACTAAATCAATCACAGTTCCTTGTGTTGATATCCCTTTCGCAACAAAAGAATGCGTATTTAAGGCGATGAAAATACCAGATATAGCAAATATACTGCCAACACCAGCAAATATAGAACCAAACAAACGCAGAAATATTACGTCTTCTTTATTCATAGGAAGTGGCGATTTTATGTAGCAAGCTAATCAGCATTTAAGCAGCAAGATAAGTGCTATGTTGTTCTTTTAACTGATACTACTGAATTAACAAAGTCAAGTGATTAGCATTTTACAAAAATATGAAAAAGCTACTTTAGCCAGAAATGTGATTTAGACTAGTTTTATTAACCAGATTTTTGATGCTTATGCGCTTAGGGTTGCTAATAATTTTTTAATTACCAGATTTATTTAATATGCGAACAATTGTAGTTGGGGATATTCATGGTTGTTATCAAGAACTAATTCTCTTACTGGAAAAAGTTCAACTAAGTGCTGAAGATTGTTTAGTTTCTTTGGGAGATATTGTTGATCGGGGGCCTGATTCTGTCAAAGTTTATGACTTTCTGCGCAATCGACCGAACACAATTGTTTTAATGGGTAATCACGAACGTAAACACCTGCGTCAAACTCTTTCATACTCTCAAGAAATTGTCAAGTTACAGTTTAGCGATCGCTACGCAGAGTTTTTAGATTGGATTAGTCATCTTCCCTACTATTATGAAACAGATGAAGCGATTTTTGTTCATGCTGCTGTCGAAAATGGCATCGCTATTGCATCTCAAAAACAAGAGGTTTTGTGTGGTTGCACCTCCGGCGAAAAATATCTCGAAAAACAGTATGGCAGAGCATATTGGACTCAGCAATATACAGGTCAAAAACCCGTAATTTTTGGGCATCATGTTGTGGAAGATAACCCCTTAATCATCGCGCAAAAAGTTTATGGTATCGATACTGGAGCCTGTCATGGAGGGAAATTAACTGCACTAATTTTACCTGGTTTTCAGATTGTGCAAGTCAAAGCTATTAAAGACTACTGGTGTGAGGAAATTGTCAAATGGCAATTACCTGTAATGCAAGCTAAACCTTGGAATACTTATAAGTGGGAAAAGATTAAAGCTATGTGTGAAGAGGCTAAAAATTCCGCTAACCCAGAATTAGCAGCTTTCTTTACAGAAAAGCAACAATGGATGAATAATTTACTGGCTTTGGCTGAAGTTGCTATTCCCAAACTTGAGGAAAAACTGGCAAATTTGATTGCGTTGTATGGAAGCGATAATTTCAAAAAGCAAGCTCGTAATTTGAGCTACGCCGCACTGTTATACAAAGCAAATTCTAGCCAATTGACTCCAGAATTTTTGCAACAAACTTTATCAACACCAGATAAATGGATAGAGGTTATGTCGGATTTAGAAATTGATTTCTAAATAATATTTTAAGTTGTCCAAACAAGGCAAAAGTAAAAAAGCCAAAGCAAGGGAAAGCAGAATGGTCACAAGCCCAAGCAAGTTTGCTCAATTCCGGGAACCCGCCCAAGCAACTAGCTCGGAAATTTATTGATAGGGATTACCTTTTTATTTTTTACTTCTTCAGGACTTACGCACAGCCTACGGAAAATCGAACCACAGAGACGCAGAGTTCACGGAGAAATAAGAGTTTGAGAGTTTTTTTGCGTAAGTCCTATTCTTAATCAAGATTATTCCTACATAGGTTTTGTTAAAAAACCCGCCCTCAAAATAAGACGGGTAAATATATTACTTTCACAATAAAATTTGGGATGTTAAATCCCATAGCACTTTTTTCAGCCTGCTTTAAATTACTGCAATACAATCAATCTCTACCAATACATCTTTTGGTAGACGCGAAACCTGCACACAAGCGCGTGCTGGGGCTGTATTTTCTGGGAAGTATTGTGCGTAAACTGCATTGACAGCAGCAAAGTCATTCATATCAGCTAAAAATACTGTTGTCTTCACGACATCAGCAAAAGTCGCTCCAGCTGCCTTCAAAATCGCTTCTAGATTTGCTAATACTTGTTCAGTTTGCTTTTTCACATCATCAGTATAGACAACATCACCCAACTGGGGATCGATCGCTATTTGTCCAGCCACAAATATCATTTGACCAGAAGCGGCGATCGCTTGATTATAAGGCCCCACTGGTGCAGGTGCTTGCTCAGTATTAATAACTTGTCGTGTCATAGATATTACTTTGTCGTGCGATTCTTCCTGTTTACCGATATTTATACCATTTCACGAAAATCCTGAGACAAATTCATGGGTTTTTTATCCTTTCTCGCTGCCCCCTGCTCCCTGCGACCCATTTGTATCAAACTTAAAGTGAAACGGTATTACAGGAGAATTTTGCGAAAAATGTCGTCATTATTGAGCTAGTAACTACTAAAATCCCCAATTTTTTATGTATAAGCGATTAAGCGCGTTTATTATTACATCTATTTTATTAAATACTTCCTTAACGCTGGCAGCAACACCTAAAGATCCTAATCAAGCAGATAAATTCCCCCCTAGCCCTTTGGAAATTACCACGCCTGACCCACTGGTGCGAGCGGATGCTAATAAACAACCGTTAACTTTATCAGAACAGTTGGCTTTAAAGGCTGCATTGGATAATTTAAATCAACAAGCGGCGGCGACGTTGCAAGCGGGAGATAAGGTGACAGCTTGGGAAATTTGGAACCGGGAATTACGCTTGCGTCGCTATTTGGGTACTTTAGCGGAAGTTCAAGCTTTATCGCGGGTAGGAGAAATTGCCTGGAATCAAAATGACCGCCAAGAGATTGAATATATTACTCAACGATTACGCGCTATTCAAAAGCAGGAACTTTCCCCCAAAAAAACTGCCCAAAAACCTGTAGATTTTCCTGTATTGCAGGCTCTTGGGGAAGCTTATCAAAATGTGCGATCGCTTCCTGATGCTTTGACAATTTATCATCAAATTTTGGCAATTGTCCGCCAGCAAAATGATGTCGCCGCCGAGGTAGCAACTTTAACGACAATTGGCGAATTACATCTTGGCTGGTTCGATTATCCCCAAGCGGCGGCAACTTATCAAGAATTATTAAGTCTCGCTACTGCTAGAGGCGATGTTGCTAGCGAGTTAACCTACACACAACAGTTAGCTTATATTTATCAGCAAGACAAGCAAATACAGCAAGCAATTGATAAGTTAAATCAGCTAGTCGAGATTTACACGAGTCAATCTAATCTTACTCAAGTACCACAATTAAAATTGGCGATCGCTAGCAATTATGAATCTTTAGCTCAAGAAAATCCCAATCTTTTACAAGAGGCATTTAATAATTATCAACAAGCTTACACTATGGCTTGGGAAGCACAACAGTTTGTGACTGCCGGCGAAGCTTTACAAAAGTTAATTTCTCTCTATCGTTCGCAAGGGCAAATTGATGCAGCTTTACAAACTAGCCAAATTCTTGTAGAGACACAAGCTAAAGCTTCTAATTATTATGGCTTGATGCAAGCCTATGACCAAATTGGACAAATTTATTTAGCCCAAAAAAATTATCCTCAAGCCGTCTCAGCTTTTCAACGAGGATTACAATTAGCACAACAACTTAAACACGAAGAAGCGTATTTTACGCAACAAATTCAAAAAGCATCTGGGCAATAGTCAAAAGTCAAATGTCAGCTTTTATCAACGTTGACATTTGACTTTTAACTAGACTAAACATCTTCCATTTCAAATTGCGCTACTGTCACGGCGTTAAAAGCAAAAGCCAAGACTAAAGGCATCGGACATCTTAATACACAAGTGCTAATTACGGCTACAACCGTACCGATTAATGCTGAAATCGACCACATTCTTTCTTCGATGGTGAGTCCTTTTTGGGCTTTAATTCCTCTCAACACATGAGATGGAATTGGTTCTGGCATTACTCCACCTGGCGGAAATGCCCAATAATTGTTACGTCGCTCGACAAATAATTCTGTCCAACCATTTTCTTGGCACCATGCCTCGATCCATTCAAGAGAATAATGTTTCATCATTAGTGTCAGAATGCAGAAGAGTGAATTTTGTTTAGTTGCTGAATATAAACGGATAGATTTCTAACTAGCAAGTGGCAATAGAAATAAATCGAATGTTAGAGAAGGCGAAAAAGCCTATTTTGTATCCTCTTGAACTTTTGCCTTCCTCCTGCCTGCTGCACTAGCTAAAGAACTATTTGCGTATGCTTAATTCTCCTCATTGTGCAGCCGACCGGGCATTTGAGACAGATAATTAATATGCTCAAGCAACGCTGACTGCTCACCTTAATAAAAAGACTAACAGTTGATAGTAAGAGTTAAACCCAAAATACAATAAACTTTACCTGCCAAATTCATGATAAAGAAATGTAAATAATTCTATTTGTAGATGTCTAATAATAAAAATATTTATATCACAATCGGATACAATTTCCTTGCTGCCTTTGAAAGCCAGGAATTGCGTAGAGTCAAGAAATGTAAATATTAAAGTGAGCGTTCGCATTAGTTAAATCTTGACAATTTCCAACTTTAATAAATAAGTCTTTTGTAATACACATTTGTTGATTACATTGAATGTTTGTAACTCAGCCTTGAGGAATAACTTGCTGTTTAGATTTTGGCGATCGCGTTCCTTGAGTTACGAAATGTTAAGATAAAGTCAAATACAACACTTCAAATCACAGCAATTAAATAATCAACAGGCTCACAAATATGTTTTGGCAGCAAGGAATAGCAATAATTTTAGGCATTTTATTATTCTGCTTAATTTATCAAAGTAGAAATCATTCCAAAGTTACATTTATTTTCAGTATTCTTGCCTTCTGCCTCCTACCTTCTCCAGCCCTAGCCGTAGACTGGACACATCCACTATCTTTTAGCAATGCAGAATTAGGTAGACGCGATTTTTCGGGACAGAGTTTGCAAGCGGCGGAGTTTTCTAACGCGAATATGGAAATGGCTAATTTTACAGGTGCAGACTTGCGCGGCGCAGTGATGAGTGCTTCGGTTATGACAAACGCAAATCTTCACCAAGCCGATTTAACAAATGCGATGGTCGATCAGGTAAACTTGACAGGTGCAGATTTAAGCGATGCCGTTTTCAAAGAAGCGTTATTACTGCGCGCCCTGTTTACGGATGTGAATATCCAAGGTGCAGACTTCACCGATGCAATTTTGGATAAAGCACAAATTAAAGAACTGTGCAGTAAAGCCAGTGGGATCAATTCTAAAACTGGTGTAGAAACTCGTGAATCTTTAGGATGTCGATGAAGCGTGTTGGTGTAATTGGTGGTGGGCAACTAGCTTGGATGATGGGGGATGCAGCCAAAAAACTAGGAGTAGAATTAGTGGTGCAAACTCCGAGTAAATCTGATCCCGCAGTCAGTATTGCCCAAGATACTGTTTTTGCGGCAATTGATGATGCCAAAACCACAGAAATATTAGCGCAAAAAAGTGATGTGATCACTTTTGAAAACGAGTTTGTTGACCTTGAGGCTTTATCTTTATTAGCAAATCAAGGTGTGTGCTTCCGTCCTCGCCTAGAAGCTTTATTTCCTCTATTAGATAAATATCATCAGCGTTGTTATTTACGAGATTTAGGTTTACCTGTGCCGCAATTTTTGGCTGTGGATGGTGTTGAGAATTTAGCAGCAAAGATAGAGCATTTCCGCTTTCCAGTGGTGTTAAAGTCTCGACGACATGGTTATGACGGACAAGGCACATTTATCATCCAAGATTTAGCGAGTTTACAGCAAAAATTATCGCCAGCCGCAAATCAATCACAATTTTTAATCGAAGAATTTATTCCATTTGCACGAGAATTAGCGGTAATTGCCGCACGTTCTGTAAATGGTGAAGTTGTCATCTATCCAGTGGTAGAAACCCAACAAGAACAGCAGGTCTGTAGAAGAGTGATAGCACCTGCGGATATTACATTAAATCAAGCAGAACAATGTGAAGCGATCGCTCATACTTTATTAAATAGCCTGCAAGCTGTCGGCGTTTTTGGCATTGAGCTATTTCTCACCCAAGACGGCAAAGTATTAGTCAATGAAATCGCTCCCCGCACACACAATTCCGGGCATTTTTCCATCGATGCTTGCCAAACTTCCCAATTTGAACAGCACCTTAGAGCCGTGTGTGGTCTACCTTTAGGCAATCCTACCTTACATTGTCAAATGGCTGTCATGGTTAACCTCTTAGGATACGAAAATTCTGATAGTGATTATCAAAGCCAACGCCAACAATTAGCCGCAATTGACCAAGCCACCGTCCACTGGTACGGCAAAACAGAATCTCGTCCAGGGCGAAAATTAGGACATGTCACAGTTTTGCTCAATGAAACCAACCAAAAAACAGCAAATCATCTAGCCCAGACCCTAGAATCTCTCTGGTATCCGAGTTAAATGAGTCAGAAAATTTTTATATTGGCTACACAAGCTGTTTGAGACAGCTATAATGAATTAGTTGCACTGCGACGTTGGTGACTGCCATCAAGTTTTTTGATCTATGTCTTTAAAGAAAAGGGAACTAATTCGTTCTCGTGGCAGTAGACCGGGCATGTACCCGGAAACTTTAAACGAGCAACATCACTTCCCACCTGGTTTAACCAGGTCATAAACTTAGGTAAAACGGCGTTGCGGTGAACTTAAAATTTTTGGCTCCCAAATTGGTTACAATTTGGGAGCTTTAATTTTTAGCAAAAACCTGCGGGGCGATGACGAACTGACCAACAACTAATTTAATCCGTAGGATTGACAGGGCAGTTGGTGGGTGATTGCGATTTGTCTACCTGTAGCCACATAAGTTAAAACAGCCTTGATTAAGCACTCAGCACTTTGCTACAAGCAAAATTCAAGAGTCACAATAGAAGACGCGGACTGTCCACAAACAGTTATGCACTAAATTAAGGAGATTATTATCTGTGGTATTACAAGTACAAACCAGCATCTACGAACCTAAAACCCAGGAAATTGCTAAACAACTGTTAAGCTCTACCCAAGAAAATCGCTCGTTTTTAGCTTCCTTGCGTGACCAGATGCGCTGGGATGATAAACTACTCGCTTGGGCAATGAGTAATCCGGGTTTACGGGTGCAACTTTTTCGCTTTATTGATACTCTGCCAGCGTTACGCAGTAAGCCAGAAATTGCCGCGCATTTACAAGAATATTTAGGCGATGAAACTGTTGAATTGCCAGCTGCCCTCAAGGGGATGTTAAATTTTGCTAACCCTGATTCGATGCCGGGACAAGTGGCGGCAACAACTGTCTCAACGGCAGTGGAAACATTAGCACATAAATATATTTCTGGCGAAAATATTAAACAAGTTATCAAAACAGTTGAACGCCTGCGGAAAGAAAAAATGGCGTTCACAATTGATTTGCTTGGTGAGGCGGTAATTACAGAAGTAGAGGCGCAGTCTTATCTAGAACGCTATCAAGAATTAATTGCCCAGTTGGTAGAAGCATCGAAAAATTGGAATCATATTCCCGCAATTGATGAAGCGGATGGCGAAAGGTTGCCAAAAGTCCAAGTTTCTGTAAAATTAACGGCGTTTTATTCGCAATTTGACCCTTTAGATGCTAAAGGTAGTGAGGAAAGAGTTAGCGATCGCATTCGTAATTTATTACGTTATGCCAAAGAGTTAGGCGCAGCTATTCATTTTGATATGGAACAGTACGCCTATAAAGATTTAACGCTGAATATTTTGCAAAAGTTATTGTTAGAAGATGAGTTTCGCCAACGCACAGATATCGGCGTGACTATCCAAGCATACTTGCGTGACAGTGAGCAAGATGCCAGAAACGTGATTGCTTGGTTGAAACAGCGCGGTTATCCGTTAACTATTCGTTTGGTGAAGGGTGCGTATTGGGATCAGGAAACTATTAAAGCAGCCCAGAAGCATTGGCCGCAACCTGTTTACAATGACAAGGTGGCGACAGATGCGAATTTTGAAACGATAACTCAGTTGTTGTTAGAAAATCATCAATATGTCTATGCTGCCATAGGTAGTCATAATGTGCGATCGCAAGCACGGGCAATTGCTATAGCGGAAAGTTTGCAGGTTCCCCGTCGTTGTTTTGAAATGCAAGTGTTGTATGGAATGGGGGATAAGCTGGCGAAGGCTTTGGTGGATCAGGGTTATCGGGTGAGGGTTTATTGTCCTTACGGGGAATTGTTACCGGGGATGGCGTATCTGATTCGGCGGTTGTTGGAGAATACGGCGAATAGTTCGTTTTTGCGGCAGAATTTGGAGAATCGGCCTGTGGAGGAACTGCTTGCACCTCCCGATATTGATTTGTCTCGCGCAAAGGCGCAAAGTCGCAAAGAAGAAGGCGCAAATTTTGTTGGTGCGGCGGATAGTGATTATGCTGAGGAGGAGAGAAGGAAAAAGGCGGCGCAGGCTTTTGAGGGTGTGCGTCGGGAGTTTGGGAAGAGTTATCTACCGTTGATTAATGGGGAGTATGTGAATACTCTGGAGGTGATTGATTCGGTTAATCCTTCTAATTACAGTCAGGTGATTGGTAAGGTTGGGTTGATTAGTGTGGAACAGGCCGAACAGGCGATGCAGGCGGCGAAGGCGGCGTTTCCTGGGTGGAAGAAAACGCCTGTGAAGCAACGGGCGGATATTTTACGCAAGGCGGGGGATTTGTTGGAACAACGTCGGGCGGAATTGTCGGCTTTGATAGTGTTAGAGGTGGGTAAGCCTGTTAAGGAAGCTGACGCAGAGGTTTCGGAGGCGATAGATTTTTGTCGTTACTACGCTGATGAGATGGAACGGTTGGAACAAGGTATTAATTATGACGTACCTGGAGAAACTAATCGTTATATCTACCAGCCACGGGGAATTGCGGTGGTAATTTCGCCGTGGAATTTCCCGTTGGCGATCGCTTGTGGAATGACTGTGGCTGCTTTGGTTACGGGTAATTGTACGCTGCTCAAACCTGCGGAAACATCGTCAATTATTACTGCCAAACTCACAGAAATATTAATTGAGGCGGGGATTCCCCAGGGTGTTTTTCAATACGTTCCCGGTAAGGGTTCCCAAGTTGGGGCGTATTTGGTAAGTCACCCCGATACTCATGTAATTGCTTTTACTGGTTCTCAAGAAGTGGGTTGTCGGATATACGCAGAGGCGGCAACTTTGAAGCCATTGCAAAGGCACATGAAACGAGTAATTGCGGAGATGGGCGGGAAGAATGCCATCATCGTTGATGAAAGTGCTGATTTAGACCAAGCTGTTGTGGGGGTTGTACAGTCAGCCTTTGGTTACAGTGGGCAGAAATGCTCGGCTTGTTCGCGGGTGATAGTTGTGGAATCAATCTACGATACTTTTGTGGCGAGGTTGGTTGAGGCGACAAAATCTTTGAATATTGGGGAAGCTGAGTTACCTAGTACCCAAGTAGGGCCTGTGATTGATGCTAACGCCCGCGATCGCATCCGCGAGTATATTGAAAAAGGTAAGGCAGAAGCAAAATTAGCCCTAGAGTTACCATCGCCAGCCCAAGGTTATTTTATTGGCCCGGTGATTTTCAGTGAAGTGCCAGCCGATGGGATTATTGCCCAACAAGAAATCTTCGGCCCTGTGTTAGCTGTAATTAAGGTGAAAGATTTTGCTGAAGCATTGCAAGTTGCTAACGGGACAAATTACGCCTTAACTGGCGGTTTGTATTCGCGCACACCTTCCCATATTCAACAGGCGCAGGAAGAATTTGAAGTCGGCAACTTGTACATTAATAGAAATATTACAGGTGCGATCGTCGCTCGGCAACCCTTCGGCGGCTTCAAACTTTCTGGCGTAGGTTCCAAAGCAGGCGGCCCTGACTACTTGCTACAGTTCTTAGAACCGCGCACAATTACAGAAAATATCCAACGCCAAGGCTTTGCACCCATCGAAGGGGCAGAGTAATCCTAATTTCATCTTGTGGGATGGGTGTCCTCACCCGTCCCGCATTTAGGGCGGGCAAGATGCCCACTCTACAAGAAAACTAACTTTTATTCCTCCGTGTTCTCTGTAGTTGATTTGTTACTTTGCAAACTGCGAATTTTAACCAATACCGGGATATACTGTTGAATCATCCACATTAACGCCTCAAGAGATGAGTTGCCTTGGTCAATGCGGACTTTAGCTTGTAAGCCAATTAAAAATAGTTGCATTGCCAACAACAAAGCAATAGTTTTACCGATAATATCTTGACCCTTGCGTTGCATGAGTTTGTACCCCAAAGATTTGATAGATACAGGTTCGCTTTGGGGTCGTGTCCTTAAGCAAACACCCCAAACTCGCCGAAAATGCTATAAAATCAGGATTCAATCAATTTGGGGTAGTAGTTTTAACTTGGGGTAGCCCCAAACTTTCTGGTTAACTTGACGGTTGCAATGCCAAAAACAACTTACGGCCCGGCAATTCAAAAGCGAGTCAAGCGTCTGTTAGCGGCGTTGCTTTGTTTTGCGGCTGGGGAAGTTGAAAAAGATAACTTGAAGATTGAGTACGACTGGAAAGAAGAAGACAACGTTAACCCCAAGCTGACGATAAAAACAACTCTGGTAACTTTGGAATTGCTGACGCAAAAAGACGAACATCCCGGTAAGTTAACTAAAACGCAAATTCGAGAAGCACTGAACTTACTCAAAGATTTTGTCAAAATTCTGGAAGATAACCGTATTCAAACCAAGGGTTCTGATGATTGGCACTTTACTCTAAAGCTATGGTCGAGGGATAGAGAAAAGAATCTTAAACAGTTTGATGAGGTGTGGGAAAAAAACAGACCAAATAAATCTAGAACTCAAGATGAGGATGTTGCTGTTGCACCCCAAACTAAACTGGCAATATTTCAAGCGCCACCCTTACCCACACACTTTGTAGAACGCCCAGAATACAGCGATGATTTAAAGAAACGTCTCTGCACAGAAGATAATCGCACTTTGGTGATTACTGCAATTCACGGTTTGGGTTCTGTGGGTAAATCTACCTTAGCCGCAGCTTTAGCCCATGATGCAAAAATCCAAACTCGGTTTTGTGACGGTATTTTGTGGTCAACATTAGGTCAACAACCTGATGTGCTGTCTTTGCTGAGTGGTTGGGTGCAGGCTTTAAAAGATTACAGCTTTAAACCTACTAGTATAGAAGCCACTTCAACCCATTTACGGACGCTGCTTTATGACAAAGCTGTGCTGCTGGTGGTGGATGATGCGTGGAATACGCAAGATGCCCAAGCTTTTAATGTTGGTGGTACGCGTTGTCAGGTTTTAGTAACAACTCGTGAAGGGGCGATCGCAAATGCTCTGGGAGCTAGGCTTTATAATTTGGATGTGATGAAACCAGCCCAGGCGATGGAACTGCTGAAGAAAAGACTAGAACGTGACATTATCGGCGAAGAGCGTCACTCAGCAGAAAATTTAGCCAAAGCAGTTGGTTATCTTCCTTTGGCATTGGAATTAGCAGCTGTTCAGGTTGCAAGTGGTATATTGTCTTGGGCAGTCTTTTTAAAAGATATTCAGCAAGAAATTGCCCGATTAAAAACATTTAACCTTGCTGGAGCTAGAGATGCTACTGATGAAGCCAGCTTAAAACGCCTCAGCCTCACCGCATCATTAAATTTGAGTATCAAGGTATTGCCAGAAGAGGAAAGACAAAATTTTACTTGGCTTGGGGTGTTACCTGAAGATGTCAGCATTACTTCCCAAATCGCAGCAACACTTTGGAATATGGATGATCAGCGCGATGCTTTTGACTCATTGCAATATTTACGGAATAAAGCATTGCTATTAGAAGGAGTACCCCTTGCTGATGGTACGCCTACCTATCGCCTACATGACTTATTTCACGACTTAGCCTGTAATTTGTTAACTGCTCCCCCAGAACCAAAGCGAACAGGTGATTTGCCAGGGTTAGGTTTCAACCTTGCTGATGCTCACGCTGCTTTCTTAGAAAAATATCGGCAGAAAACCCAACATAATTTATGGCATACCTTGCCCAATGATAATTACATTCATCAGCATTTAGTTTGGCATTTAGAAAAGACTGGACTAGTAGAAGACATTCACCAGTTATTGCGAGAGGAGTCGGCAACGGGCAACAATGGCTGGTATGAAGTGCGGGAACAATTAGCGCAAACGGGAGGTTATATCACAGATATATCTCGCGCTTGGGAATTAATCGAAAAGAATTGGACTGAATCAACTTTGCCACAAGTCGTAGGTTTGCAGTGTCGCTATGGTTTGATTACGTCTTCTCTTAATAGTTTGGCAGCTAATTTACCAGAAAAATTGCTGGTGGCGTTGGTTAAAAACAAGCTTTGGACTGCTGAACAAGGGCTAGCTTATGCCTTGCAAAAACCAGAACTACAAGAGAAAGTCAAAGCCCTGGCAGAGTTAGTCAACTATTTGCCGCCAAATTTAAAAAAACTAGCACTATCAGAAGCACTGGCAGCAGCTAGGGCAATTCAGTCTGAGGAGTATCGCGCCGATGCCCTGAGTGCATTAGCTGACAAACTGCCACCTGAGTTGTTAAAAGATGCACTGGCAGCAGCTAGGGCAATTGAGTCTGAGTATTATCGCGCCGATGCCCTGAGTGCATTAGCTGACAAACTGCCAGAGGTGTTAAAAGATGCACTGGCAGCCGCTAGGGCAATTCAGGATGAGAGTTCTCGCGCCTCTGCCCTGAGTGCATTAGCTGACAAACTGCCAGAGGTGTTAAAAGATGCACTGGCAGCCGCTAGGGCAATTCAGGATGAGAGGTATCGCGCCTCTGCCCTGAGAGCATTAGCTGACAAACTGCCACCTGAGTTGTTAAAAGATGCACTGGCAGCCGCTAGGGCAATTCAGGATGAGAGGTATCGCGCCTATGTCCTGAGTGCATTAGCTGACAAACTGCCACCTGAGTTGTTAAAAGATGCACTGGCAGCCGCTAGGGCAATTCAGGATGAGAGTTCTCGCGCCTCTGCCCTGAGTGCATTAGCTGACAAACTGCCAGAGGTGTTAAAAGATGCACTGGCAGCCGCTAGGGCAATTCAGGATGAGAGGTATCGCGCCTATGTCCTGAGAGCATTAGCTGACAAACTGCCAGAGGTGTTAAAAGATGCACTGGCAGCCGCTAGGGCAATTCAGGATGAGAGTTCTCGCGCCTATGTCCTGAGAGCATTAGCTGACAAACTGCCACCTGAGTTGTTAAAAGATGCACTGGCAGCCGCTAGGGCAATTCAGTCTGAGAGTTCTCGCGCCTCTGCCCTGAGTGCATTAGCTGACAAACTGCCACAAATGCCACCTGCCGAACTTTTCCCTCTTTGGCAAGAGACACTTCATTACTTATCCCTTCGCACTCGCCCTAAGTTAATATCAGATATTAAGACATTATTTCCCGTTATCTTTGCATTAGGTGGTGAAGCAGCAACGGCAGAAGTTGCCCGCGCAATTGTAGATGTGGCACGATGGTGGCGGTGAGTTAACAGTTGTCAGTTATCAGTTAACAGTTATCAGTTTGTTACTTTAATTTCTTTGGTGTCGAGTGGTGGCTGATTTCTAGTAGCCATGAAATCATCGGAGAAATTGTCTAAACTCTCGATGAGAGATTGCCAAGGGTTATCTTCTAGAGTGGCAAAGTTAGCTAGAGTAAAAATTCAAACCTAGTAAATTCGTTATTATTGAAAATTTTGATTTACGTATTTACGCCTGTTTCAATCATTACAAACCTACTCTAGTTTATTTTGCCGTTCTAGGTTATCTTTGCCAATGAGAACAATAGCGTTACCAATTTTTTTGATATAGACTTCTTTGCCAGTAAGTTGAAAATCTTCCGGCAAAATCACGACTTGGTGAGTGCCATCAGTGCTGAGTTTGGCGGTGTTCATATTTATCTTTACCATAAAAAACTCTACTGGAGCGCATTTCTTTTAAGCAGATTTAAAGTTATCAACTCACCATTTCTATACTCAACACGAACTGCTTCAATTTCTGCCTCTGTATCTGCATCGTCTTCATACAATGCTTCTTCAGCTTCAAAAATTTGTTGTTCAATTAGCTCTTGAAGTTGGCGTTTTTCTTTTAAATCAAGAGAAGATATTGCTTCTGCTAAAGCTTCTAAGGAAAGTTGTACTTTAACAATGGCTGGCATTTGTTTTTATGGGGTGTTTGCTGCACATTTACACCATTATGCTGATTTTAACAGCTATATTCCATTGTTTACTGATGTACGATCGCCTATTGGGCTAGTGTTGTCATCAAACAGTATGCTGTTCAAACTATATGGTAACTGCGATCGCTCACGCACCTATCAAAAATGCAATTACGCTTTGCTTTCATAACCAAGGAGACCTCATCCATAGACAACCTCAACGCATTTGTGACCAACCACTTGAGCTTTGTTATTAACCAGACCTTATCCATAGATAACCTCAACGCATTTGTGACCAACCACTTGAGGTTTGTTATTAACCAGACCTCATCCATAGAGAAACTCAACGCATTTGTGACCAACGGCTTGAGGTTTGTTATTAACCAGACCTCATCCATAGACAAACCCAACGCATTTGTGACCAACCACTTGAGGTTTGTTATTAATCAGACCTCATTTATAGATCACCTCAACGGGTTTGTAAGCAACGAGTTAATTCTTTATGCTGAGATATGACACTTAGCCACTAGCAGTTACGTTTTTCTTGATAGATTCAAGCCAATAATCGCTTAATGATTATTACATAATTCAACAAAATTTCTTGTCTTAAAAAACACATTTTTATGTGATTTACCCTGAGCCTAATTAGAGATTATTTGAGACAAGCTAATACTATCAGAACTTACGCATGACAACGAAAAATCAAGGGTTTGGAGAAGGGGGCAAGGGTGTATGTATCCAAAACCCTTACACCCCTACACCCGACACCCATTAACCCAGTCTCTATAAACAAACTTTGTGCGTAAGTTTTAACTATAAAGGTTATCGGAGTGAATTAATGGCTGCAATAAAACGTTCATCTAGCGTGCTGGCAAAGGCTCAACTCAGAGCTTCGGGACTCAAAGCTATTGATCCAAATATAGATTTTGGCGATAATAATAGCTTGCAAAATATGATACAACAAATTGAGCAGTTAAGTGCCAAACTAGATACTCATAACACTGCTCTAGCGATGATTAACGCTTCCAGAACTGATATTGAACAGCTAGAAAAAAACTTAAGCGCTCTATGCGAAAAAATGCTGCTAGCAGTTGCGGTAAAATACGGTAAAGACAGCAACGAATATGAAATGGCTGGTGGAGTACGAAAAAGCGAGCGCATCCGCAAAAGCACCGCCACTCGCCTAAAATCTACTTCCCCAGAAGCTATCACTAATACTAAATCTTAAATTAAAACATCCATAAATAGCCGTAACGCACCATATTTAATGGTGCGTTATCAACATTCTTAATTCTAAATTTTACCTTTTACCTTTTGACTTTTCTTAAGGCTGACTAGGCGCACTACAAGCACTATTAAAACTGTATGCTTCTTGCCATTGTTTAACAGTACCTTTACCAATGGGGAATACTTTAGTATAGCCATTTGCAAAGGTTAAACGCGCGCGGATTTCTTTTGGTGTGGCTTTGCGTAAAATATTTGCGGCATTGGCATTAATGGCAAATAAAGTATCTGTCATATACCAAGTGCTGTCATGAGGTATTTCTGTATTATTTTCATATTCGGTATATGTGTATTTGCCAGAAAAACCTTTGACTTTACTATTAGGGCTAGGCGTTAATTGCAGAACTTGACCATCAATGCCTAATTCTATAGTTTTAGGTGCAAGTTCTTCTAATTTTGCTTCGCCACTCGCGGGTGCTGACTGAACCACAATTTGGGCAAAGCAGCCTTCAATTTTACTCCCCCACAGAGAAACAATAATAAACCTGCCAGGACGGGGGCCACTAAAAGGGCTTTTAATTAAACTGCTTAAAGGGTCTTCACCGTGAATATCGATGACAGCTTTACCTAAAGCAGAATTGACAAGTGTATCTTGAATATTCACGAGTTTGCTAAAAGGCAAACCTTTAGCAGCCCAAGGCATACCATCAACAGTATTGAGTTTATCTTCATCAATTGTGGTTTGCGCGATCGCTCTACCATCATAAAAGTTAAAAAATGCTGGTATTAGTAATACAGTAAAAAGACTTGATGTTAAAAACTTTCTCATTTTACTTAAGATGTAAACCGATGGAGATTTAGCAAACTCTACCAGGACAAGCATTTGTCGCACCGCCAGAACCATTGATCACACTAGGTCTACCAATAGTCGGAATGTTGCCAGATGGAGGTTTATCGCTTGTATTAGTAGTTGGTATTGCTAATTTTAAAGTGCCAACGGCTTTAGAATTGATAAAGATTTTGATCGGAATTCCTAAGTTAAAACCAACTTTTTCACCCCCCACGGTATCCCTAGCACCTTGTCCGTGGATGCCAACTACGCGCCCATCATCATCTAGCACCGGGCCACCACTCATCCCGCGATAAGTTGTATTGTTATAAATTAATGAATAACCATCTTTTGGTTGTGAGTTAGTCCCGACAATTTGTCCGGTTGGTACTAAGACAGTGCGGTTTTCAATGCCATTTAAAGGTTCTGGTGCGCCAGATACATATACTGTTGTACCTTCTTTTGTCGCATCAGAATTACCAATGAGAGCTACATTGTGAACTTTATCACTGTTAAATTGCACAATTGCTAAATCAGCCTCTGGGACGCGGGTAATTGCTGAAGATGAAACTTGATATTTAGTGTTATCTCGTGTTTGGATGGTGTATGTGCCTGACTCATCCACAACGTGCCAGTTAGTTAATACACTATAGGTTTTATCTTGGCGATAAATAATTACTCCTGACCCTAATTTAGGGCCACTAATCATGACAGTAATATCTTTAGCCAGATTAGTCACATCTTGAGCAGTTAAAGGTCGAGCAATTTCTGGTTGCGTAAAGGCGATCGCTACACCGATAATTGCTGTTGTTAAGCCACGATCAACTCTCATAATTTGATACCAATTTCAACTAACTCAAACACAGACAGTCAATTAAACAAATCCTAATCAGTTTGATTAAATACAGTCTCAACCTTGGTATTTCCGGCATTTGGCATTTTTTGTATCACTTTTGATATCGGGACAGCCCAACTTAAGCGAATAATTCTTTGATGTAGCCTTTCATCTGCTTTGGAACCATCCACAAATACTGACGGTGCATCCCACAGAGGATAAGCCTGCATTCCATTGATGCCAATAACTTGACCTTGGCTGTTTAACAAAGGGCCACCACTCATACCGTTTTTAATACTATTAGTGAAACCTAGCTGATAACCACCTTCTAGCGGTTTGCCTAACACTAACGCCACTTTCCCGGAGGTAAATGCAAAGCGTTGTTTTTTACCTGCATCTTCCGCCGCCGGAAACCCGGCCGTAAAAACATCATCGCCCACAGTTGGGGATGAACCAAAAGATGCAACTGCATACATACTGTCTGCACTTTGAAATTGCAACACAGCCAAGTCGTTTTTCCCAAAGCTTAAGCGTTGAGGTAAATTAGCTGTGTAAATCTTACCATCAGGAGTTTGTACGCGATACGGGGGGTCGCCAGCTTGAATTACATGCGCATTAGTTAGCACTGTATAAACTGCACGATGTTGCCGCAACAAAATACCCGATCCTAAAAAGTCTTGAGACAAGACCTTAACAGTGATCGACTTTGCACTATAAGATGGTGCAGAAACACTGACAACTGGTACAGATGCCGACAGTGCCAAGGAGATACTGCTAAAGCAGACAACCAGTATCAACCGATGAAATTTCATGTCCAAAAATTTTAGATTTTAAATGATCCCAATGAAAAAAGATGGCGACAGATAAATTGGTAGAAACCAGACCGAGATAGCAATTTGCCATCTAAAATCTAAAATTGTCTGCGAGCGATCGCAACATTATTCATTAATATTGTGATGAGTGTTGCTATTTGGTTCATTTAGTTCATTTGGTTCATTGCTCGACTGATTCAAATAAGTATCAAAATCAATATTTAATGAATCTCCGCCACTTTCATTGAGTACATTACCAGCTACCAAACCCCGACGATTCATTAATCTGGTTAAGGTTGCTTTTGCATTACTACCGCGTTTGAGTGTAAATAACAAAGAACTATCTGTACAAGGCGCACTCTGATTTGCGGCTGCACAAACTACAGGTTCGCCCCTCAACGTGCCAGTTTTAATAAATTTAAGCTTGCCGTTATCATAGCTTCTTTGAAATCGCCGCGACACTTCATAACAACGACGTTCCGAATTCCACTGTTTGGGAAAGTAATCTTGGGATGACCACTGAATCATCGGTACTTTCCGCCCATCTTGGGTTTGCGCTACTGTCGTTGGGATACCCTTACGCTTTTCGCATTTAAATATAGTACCTCCTGCATAACTGGGCTGGGCGATCGTTGCAATCATACTGGCTGCTGTCCCAGAAATGATTGCCATCCCTATCAACCCTTGACCAAATAATTTCAATTTCATGGTTAACATCCAAGTCCTTAAAAATATCAGGCATCCTACTGACAGAATAAAATATAATTGACCGCAAAATCACGGTCTTTATTCTCGACAGCGAGAAGGTAAAGTTACCAAATACTTTACCGTAAATTTGCGGGTATGGCGTTATTATTCAAATAATTTTTATCAATTACTCATCAGATATTCTAAAAAACCGTATCAAAAACTACAAATTGCTATTGATAATTCTGGACAACATAGAAGTTTTTTCTCCATTTTCTGCTCTATACTTGCGACTGCAAAATTCAGCTTTTTTGTAAAAGTCACATCATTGACATATTTCGTCCACATCTTTTTCACAACATTGCAATACATTAACTGGGCATAGTTAACAATTAGTTACAAACATGGTGCAGTCAAATCAATTGCTCAGGGTAAGCTCATCTAATTTGGTATAAAGAAAACTTGACAAATCAAAGAAGAACAATCATAGACGAATGTGTAAACAATGGACTTGACGACCGAGCAAGATCAATGAGATGAATTCAATGCTGTCGTAAAAAATCGCTTGGAGTCAAGTCGATGTCAGAGGGCTTTGAAACTAAATCTACTGATACTGCCAAAAATACTCGTCGTCAGCAAAAGTCAAGAGAAATAGCAGACATCGGAAGTATTCAACAGAGTCTAGTTGAGCATTTCTCGGATATCAAAGACCCAAGAGTAGAGCGGACAAAGAAACATCAACTTACAGATATCTTAGTAATTGCAATTTTAGCAATCATCGCTGGAGCACAAGGGTGGGAAGACATCGAGAATTATGGCATCAGCAAGCAAGCGTGGTTAGAAGAGTTTTTGGCTTTACCAAACGGCATTCCCTCAGATGATACATTTCGACGAGTGTTTGAGTTCATTGATCCAGAAGCATTGAATCGATGTTTTTTGAGATGGGTAGAAACACTGGTAACGCTCAGGGCAGGAGAAATTATCCCCATAGATGGAAAGACAATTAGAGGTTCTTATGACCTAGTTATGACAAACGGATTGAAAAAGCACATCATCGCAGAGAAATTCGTGAAGTTTGGACTGTACCCGTTGCTGCTATTGGCGAGCTTTATCAACCAAAATTATGGGCAGGTTTGCAATCCCTAGTTATGGTCATCCGTGTTCGTCATCTTTGGAATAAAACTACTCGTGAGGTTCAGTTTTATCTCACTTCTTTAAACAGTGATGCTCAAATTATCGGTCGAGCTATCCGAAAACACTGGGGCATTGAAAACCAGGCTCATTGGACTCTCGATTGTACTTTTGCTGAAGATGCTTGTTGCATTCGTTCTTTTCACAGCCCTGAAAATTTTGCCCTTTTACGACGCTTGGCACTGAATGCCCTTAACAGTGAACAGACCTACAAACGTAGTCTCCGTCAAAAAATGAAGCGTGCCGCTATGGATAATAATTATTTAATTCAGGTTCTCAGTTGTTTCATCAACAATAGATTAGATTCTTCTGATTCCTTATGTCAAGCCTGATTGAGATGCTCTTACCCTGTGGCTAGATCCAGATTGTCTAAAGGAAATTGCTCTCTTATATCTGTGACTATATCTGACCACTCAAACAAATAAAATAGACGTTTTTCATGGTCTGAGAAGAAGTGATGTACTCGATTTGTTTTCCAGCCAGGAGTTCTAGAGGCACGTCCTTTAGAAGGAACATCTTGGATTGTAAGCCAAGGTTTATAATGTTTACCACTTCCTCGACCGCGACCTTCTTTGATGTATCGCTCATATTTCGCTTCTGTCCATTCTCTTCTGCCCCTAACCATAAAAATAACCTCCGGAAGCGATCGCACTTTTACTTGGTACAATCGTACTCCCTTAGAGGTTATTGTTCAATCGTTTTATGAATTGTTGAATCGAATTATTTATTGTTCAACCGAATTATTCCTCTACAAAGCTGTAAAAATATAAAAAAGTTGTATAATTTCAAAGCTGGTAAAGCTTGCATTTACGTTGCTATTTACCTAAGTCTAAAAAAAATAAAGTTGTATAATTTCTGAAGTCTTGCATTTCCGTGGTACAAAACTAGGGCTGTACTGCTTCGCAGAACCCGTAGGGTAGCCGTTATTACCAGTGAATCAGTCTGGAACAATGAATGACGATTGGCTGACTGTACGATGATTCTAAAATCACCTGTTAGTTATCTGCCAAATCACGATCGCAATCTTGAGCAATTTCCAATGATTTGGATACAATACAAAAAAACTCGATGGCGATCGCACTCTATTTCTTGTTGAGCCGATAATATGGAAGGATAGCCAAACTTCGCAAAACTAACTCACTTACCCATCGGTTTCCAATCACCAGAAGGGATGAACGCAGCCCAGAAGTAGGGATGCTGATACTTCTCACCCTTTAACATCTCTAATTGAGTTTGGCGTAGTGCTTCACTGCGCCCCTGATTGTCTAGCAATTTTTTGTAGTAAGCAACCATCAACTCTTTAGTAGCGTCATCATCTACTTTCCACAAACTAATCATTTGACTTTCAGAGCCAGCAATTACCAAAGCGCGACGTAAACCATAAATGCCTTCACCCGCAGAAATGTTTCCCAAACCTGTATCGCAAGCAGATAGTACAACTAGTTTTGTACCGACTAGATTTAGTGCAGTTGTTTCCAGTGCAGTGAGAATGCCATCTTCGCCGCCACTTTGACGCGGTTTTAAGCCAGCAAAAACTAATCCTGATAGTAATAGAGGATTATCATCAAGTGTGGTTTTCTCTTTGTTTGCTGGGGCATTTTCAAAAAAACCATGCGTGGCGATATGCAGAATCCTGGGGCTTTTAACTTGTTTGACTGCACCTTCTGTAGCTTTAACACCTGTTAAAAGCTTGACTTTTAAGAGAATCGAAATTGCTTCGGCTTCTTTAGCAGTAGCTGGTAGAGGAGAAAATGTTCTCTGCGACAGGTCAATAGAGCGGGTATTTTTTGCATCAATACTATTAGCATTAGGTTGACGTGCAACTATTTCACCAGGTTTATTAAAGTCAGGGTCAGCAATGATGACTGGCGGCTGTTGGCTGGGAGAATGGTTTTGTAGTCTGAGCAAATCTCGTCCAGAGGTGAGGTAAGTGAAGGAATAGTTTTCCACTAGGTAGCGGTTATTTTCATCTACCAGTGCTTCAAAGGGAATGAGGTTGAGAGCGCTGTCTGGAGAAAGTAGGATTTTGCGAGTATTACCCAAGAGTTTGCGTACTGGCTGCATGAGGATTTTATCTAAGTTACGAGCCGATTGTTTTACTTGGGTGATATCAGTGCCTCGATCTCGCAAATCATCGCGGAATAATTCTATGGTTTTTTGAATTGTTTCAGTATCGCCTAAGTCAATACCTTTAGTTTCTCCTTTTGCCGAGAGGATGTATACCGCGTAACGAGGTTTCCCAAAGCGTTTATCCGGTGCTGCTTTGGGATTAAAAGGTTGATATTGGACTAGTTCCACCAAAGCTGCATCACCAGGAATTAATTTTTGAATAGTTTCAATGGTGACAGGCTGGGACTGAGTACGAAATTCTTCACTGCGGCGACTCAGTTGGTCTTCTAGTTGTTTTATCTTGGTTTCAAGCTGGAAAACTTGAGTCCGATACTGTTCAAGAGGAAGTGTCTCTGGTCGGTTATAAAATAAATGGGCAAGTTGACTTTGGGTGTTTGTTAGATTCGTTAATAGAGTTTGGCTTTCTGGGTCAAGGCGTTGACGCAGAATTTGCTGGTTATTGGTGAGGACATCTAAAATGCGTCCTTTACGCTGTAAGACCGTATTCAGAGCTAAAGTAGTAGCTGTGGGGTTCTTAGTGGCAGAATTTAGATGTAGGGAAATGCTACTATATGTGGTAGCAGAGATAGTATTGATGTAATCACGTTTCTGTCGCTCGAAACCTACAGCCAGGTTGAGAGTTAGGTTGTGTTCTTCAACTTTTAGCCCTTGTGTGAAAAACTCAAGAGTACGGTTTATATCACCTTGTCCCCAGTATAGTGCTGCCAGATTATTCAAGCTAGTTGCCACAGATGGATGCTCTTCGCCCAGCAAGCGTTTTTTCATTGATAAAGCTTGGCGAAACAGGGGTTCGGCATCTGCATAGCGTCCCTGGCTGTTGTATAGTGCTGCTAGATTATTCAAGCTAGTTGCCACATCGGGATGCTCTTCACCCAGTAAGCGTTTATTCATTGATAAAGCTTGGCGATACAGGGGTTCGGCATCTGCGTAGCGTCCCTGGCTGTTGTATAGTGCTGCTAGATTATTCAAGCTAGTTGCCACATCGGGATGCTCTTGGCCCAGCAAGCGTTTATTCATTGATAAAGCTTGGCGATACAGGGGTTCGGCATCTGCGTAGCGTCCCTGGCTGTTGTATAGTGCTGCTAGATTATTCAAGCTAGTTGCCACATCGGGATGCTCTTGGCCCAGCAAGCGTTTTCTCATTGATAAAGCTTGGCGAAACAGGGGTTCGGCATCTGCGTAGCGTCCCTGGCTCTCGTATAGTGCTGCTAGATTATTCAAGCTAGTTGCCACATCGGGATGCTCTTGGCCCAGCAAGCGTTTTCTCATTGATAAAGCTTGGCGAAACAGGGGTTCGGCATCTGCGTAGCGTCCCTGGCTCTCGTATAGTGCTGCTAGATTATTCAAGCTAGTTGCCACATCGGGATGCTCTTGGCCCAGCAAGCGTTTTCTCATTGATAAAGCTTGGCGAAACAGGGGTTCGGCATCTGCGTAGCGTCCCTGGCTCTCGTATAGTGCTGCTAGATTATTCAAGCTAGTTGCCACATCGGGATGCTCTTGGCCCAGCAAGCGTTTTCTCATTGATAAAGCTTGGCGAAACAGGGGTTCGGCATCTGCATAGCGTCCCTGGCTGTTGTATAGTTCTGCTAGACTATTCAAGCTATTTGCCACATCGGGATGCTCTTGGCCCAGCAAGCGTTTTTTCATTGATAAAGCTTGGCGATACAGGGGTTCGGCATCTGCATAGCGTCCCTGGCTCTTGTATAGTGCTGCTAGATTATTCAAGCTACCTGCCACATCGGGATGCTCTTCGCCTAGTATTTGCTTACGAATAGCCAACACACGCTCTGCTAAGGGAATTGCTTCACTATATTTGCCTTCGTTTTCTTCTCTGTTGCTTGCCAACAATGTTTCAATCTGTTTTTTTTTGCCGCAACAGCCTCCTCGTCAGCCTTTGGGTTCAAAGATGTAGTTTTCTTCCAACTAATTC
>NZ_JACJRU010000055.1 GCF_014697425.1 Nostoc sp. FACHB-110 | reverse complement strand
TTCAACTTGAACGGTTTCAACTTCAACCAATCTGTGATTGATTCTCAAGGTCGTGTCATTAACACCTGGGCTGATATCATCAACCGTGCTAACTTGGGTATGGAAGTCATGCACGAGCGCAATGCTCACAACTTCCCCTTAGATTTGGCTAGCGGCGAGCAAGCTCCTGTTGCTATCTCTGCTCCTGTTATCAATGGTTAATTCTAACTAACCAAGCAATAGTTTCAATAAAATAAAAGACACTCTCTTTGAAAGAGGGTGTCTTTTATTTTAAGGTATGTAAAACTATAAAGTCCAATCATAAAATATTAAAAATCATGGGTTTTCGACCTTATTTTCTGTTACTTTGCTATAAATTCTTTTGAAGATAATCTGTCATCATTTGTTTCATTTCAGCAATCATAATTTCAAAATTTACACCTTCTTTTTCAATTTCTTTTTCCTGTCCAATCAGATAACTTATGCCTTTATAAATAGCTTTCGTCACCCTAGCAATTTTTTGACCCTGGATAGGATTGAGATTAGGATTAACCCTTAAAAGTAAATCATATATAGTTGTGAGTATTTCTTGATCAACCCGTTGAGCCGCCTGAGTTAGAGTTGTTTGTCCTTCTTGTCCAGCATTAAGATGTCTAAAGGCTGGATGTTTGCGTTCAAAGGCAATCATTGGATCAATTACCCGATCAACTATAGTAGAAAAATCTAGGCCGGAAACATCTTGCTGTAAAGCGGCTAAGGTATTACTACTCAATTGCTGCATATATCGCTCTCCTAAAGCATTTAAGATTGCTTCTTTATTAGAGAAATATTGGTATACCGAACCAACTGAAATACCAGCACGTTCGGCTAAGACATTTGTATTGATGGCTTCGGTTCCTCCATCTGCTAATAAATCAGCAGCAGTATCTAAGATTAAATCACGGCGTTGCTGACCACGTTTGCCTGAAGGACTGCGACGTGCTGTCTGAGATTTTGCATGACCCTCCTCGGAAACTGGTGAGTTTACTGTTTGATGATTTGGAGATTGACTATGTGAGCTTTTGCTCATATACTGCCTAATAAGAAAGTGAGTAATGACTCACACTAACAAAGTTCAGGCTAAATCTACAAGTAATACAATCACCAGGAGATAAATCTCATGAATGGTAAAACAGCATTTGTGACGGGAGCAACAGGTCTACTGGGTAGTAATTTATGCCAATTACTATTGGCACAGGGATGGCAAGTTAAAGGGCTAGCGAGGTCTATAGATAAGGCTCAACGTTTTCATCCTGATAGTCAGGTTCAGTTTATTCAGGGTGATATAGAGAATGTGTCTGCTTTTGCTCCTGCATTAAAAGGAGTAGATGTGGTGTTTCACACAGCAGCCTTTTTTCGAGAGTATTATCAACCGGGTAGTGACTGGAATCAGATGAAGCGCATCAATGTCGATGCGACGATAAAACTTTTGCAAGCAGCAGAGATGCAAGGAGTAGCAAGAACGGTTTTCACATCATCCAGTGGGGTTATCCAAACTTATCCAGATAAGGCTGCGACTGAAGCTGCACCTTATAGTCAGTTCGCTGAAAAGAATCTCTATTTCAAAACTAAGATTTTGGCAGAATGTGAAATTTATCGGTTTTTAGAAACCAGTCAAATGGATGTGGTCATGATTTTGCCTGGCTGGATGATGGGGCCTGGTGATGCTGCACCAACTTCTGCGGGGCAATTGGTGTTAGATATTTTAACAAGTAAGTTACCTGGAACAATCGATGGTGGCGCTTCATTGACTGATGTTCGAGATGTCGCCGCAGCTATGATTAGTGCTGCTGAACTAGGAAAACGCGGAGAGCGTTACATTGTAGCGGGTTCATTGAAAACTATTAAAGAGATTGCTATAGAATTGGAAGCTATTTCAGGGGTAAAAGCTCCAAGAATAGAAATTCCTGATAAAGTTGCACTTTCAATTGCATGGTTACTAGAATTCTGGGCGCGTTCGACAGGTAGAATCAACCCTATGCCATTAGCTGGGATTCAAACTTTATTGGAAAAAGCTAACCTAAGTTCCGCTAAAGCTATCCAAGAATTGGGAATAACTTTTCGTCCTTTTACACATACATTGAAAGATACAGTTCTTTGGTATCAGTCTCACGGCTATTTGTAAACTGCTGTGAGTTCAAGTTACACATTTTCTGTTTGAGGTTGTGATTAGTCATTTTTCTTGGTTCTTGTTTAATCTTAACGACTAATGACTAATCACCTTTAGGGGAGACTGTTTGGCGAGGTGTGATACTGCAATTGTTAACTTTGGCTACTTTTCGGATTTTTTAAATTGTTCTAAATAAACTGCAAACTGTTTATAATTTCGTTACATCTTTGTTAAGAAAAGTCACAATTCTCTTAACAGAAGGAAATATTGTTTTATGACAGATTCAGTTGAGAAGAACGTACCACATCAGGTTGTCGTCATTGGTGGTGGCTTTGGAGGACTATACACAGCGAAACATCTTGCTCATGCTAATGTAAATGTTACTCTGATTGATAAACGAAACTTTCATCTATTTCAGCCGTTGTTATATCAAGTTGCCACAGGTACGCTATCACCGGGTGACATTTCTTCACCATTACGGGCTGTTTTCAGCAAAAGTAAGAATACACAAGTTCTACTCGGGGAAGTCAGCGATATTGACCCAAAAGCACAAAAGGTGATGATGGGTAATCAAGTAATACCCTATGACACCTTAATTGTCGCTACAGGTGCAAACCATTCTTATTTTGGTAAAGAGCATTGGAAAGACCTTGCTCCTGGCTTAAAAACGGTAGAAGATGCGATTGAAATGCGCCGCCGGATATTTGGTGCATTTGAAGCCGCAGAGAAAGAAACTGATCCTGAAAAGCGTAGTGCTTGGTTGACATTTGTGATTGTGGGTGGCGGCCCTACAGGAGTAGAATTAGCAGGAGCGATCGCTGAGTTAGCATATAAAACTCTGAAAGAAGATTTCCGCAGCATCGACACCTCAGAAACCAAAATCATATTATTGCAAGGTGGCGATCGCATTCTCCCACACATGGCTCCCGATTTATCAGAAGAAGCAAGATTATCTTTGCAAGAGTTAGGTGTAAATATTCACACTAATACCCGGGTGACAAACCTCGAAAATGACATTGTTACTTTTAAGCAAGGCGGTGAAGTTAGCGCAATTCACTCAAAAACTATATTGTGGGCGGCTGGTGTCAAAGGTTCCACAATGGGGCAAATTTTAGCAGAACGTACAGGTGTAGACTGCGATCATGCCGGACGTGTAATTGTAGAACCAGACTTAACTATCAGGGACTATAAAAACATTTTTGTCATTGGAGATTTAGCTAACTTCTCTCATCAAGCTATCAAACCCTTACCTGGTGTTGCACCTGTCGCCAAACAACAAGGCGAGTATGTAGCTAAACTGATTAAACGACGCTTGAGAGGTCGTACTCTACCACAGTTTCATTACAGTGACGTAGGTAGTTTGGCGATGATTGGGCAAAATTTAGCTGTTGTAGATTTAGGCTTTCTCAAACTTACAGGTTTCCTCGCTTGGGTATTTTGGCTAGTGGTTCACATCTATTTCTTAATTGAGTTTGACACTAAATTATTAGTAGTGTTTCAGTGGGCTTGGAACTATATTACTCGTAATCGTCGCTCTAGATTGATTACAGGCCGAGAAGCTTTTACAGAACCACAAACTGTTAAAAATAGTAGTCCTTTATTGGATGCCTAAGCTAAAAGTTAGCCTAGAATAATTCTCTGTTATTGTTTGCTTGTCAAGCTGCCAAAAAACTATCTTAATTTTGTTCGAGTGGACTATGGGTGTAACAATTTTTCGGACAAGTTCTAGCGCAAGCTTGACAGCCAATACAATACTGATGATTGATGCTTTGATGCTGCGATCGATTTCAGTCCCCTTGCGGGGAAATTATGTTTGGAAACAACAAAACTTCATAAAGATACTAATGGCAGTTATTTTAGTTTCAGTCCCCTTGCGGGGAAATTATGTTTGGAAACCCAAGGTGCTGCAATATTGGCTTGGGATTTACTGGTTTCAGTCCCCTTGCGGGGAAATTATGTTTGGAAACTGAAATAGGTCTTAGGCTTTGGTCTAAGTTTGCTTGTTTCAGTCCCCTTGCGGGGAAATTATGTTTGGAAACGCGATGTTCCTGTTTCCCGGTATGAATATTTAAGGTTTCAGTCCCCTTGCGGGGAAATTATGTTTGGAAACCGTTACTACAGTTCTCGTCAAAGTTGAATGACTGTAGTCCAGTTTCAGTCCCCTTGCGGGGAAATTATGTTTGGAAACTCAAGTACAGTCAACTGCTAACTCTAATGCAACAAATGTTTCAGTCCCCTTGCGGGGAAATTATGTTTGGAAACACAAAACTCTATTTTGTCTCAAAGTGAAGTAAATCGTTTCAGTCCCCTTGCGGGGAAATTATGTTTGGAAACACAACATAGATAGTATTGTGCAAGAGCTATTAAGCAAGTTTCAGTCCCCTTGCGGGGAAATTATGTTTGGAAACCGCCAAACCATAGCGATAATTGGCACACTATCTGTTGTTTCAGTCCCCTTGCGGGGAAATTATGTTTGGAAACGCCTCGGTTGCTTGCAACAACGCGAGGTAATTTTTGTTTCAGTCCCCTTGCGGGGAAATTATGTTTGGAAACTGCTCGGTGCTGAAACTTAACTAGAGCAAGCTTCCTGGGAAGCGATTTGACGAATCTCAAAAATAGGTCGATTTCAGCCGCTCTAATTGAGAGATTTTCTCAACTTTTCCAATTCTTGAAACGCTGTAATTATTCTTTTGTCAAGGTTCTGGCGATTTTGGCAAATCCCCCAGGGTTTTTGACCCCGCTTCGGTTTGACAAACATCAAGCTAATCATCTAATCATAAAATGATTATTTATGATTGTCGAGTTTTTTACATGATGTATATTTTTCTAGTTTCTAGCCTCTCTCCGCTTGTACACCTGAAAAATTAATACTAAAGCCTTCAGAGCTAGTTTTTACCTTAACAAACTGGCTGTACAAGTTAATGCTTGTTGTTCTTGAGTGGAAGATTGATTGGCAACTAATTCGATTTTGCCTTGAGGGTTACGTCGCCAGGAGGTAGCTTGGACAAGTCTTTCTGGAGATTTTGGTATTTGGGCTTGTGCTGGTTTTGTGGTGTAAAATGCAGTTAGATTGCGGGTATCTGACCAAGTGCGATCGCTACTAATATCCTGTGTTGGATTTTGGGGTATTCCACCGCGTCCTGTAGCGACAAAACTACTACCTTGATTGCCATCACAAGTATTAGCTATTTGCTGCGATTTATCAGTAACATTTGCTGGCAATTCTACTAAACCCGAATTGGGGTCAACACCAACATTATTGACTGCGACTATCCCATTCACCCCAAACTGCGAGCTGGCAGTTATATCATTTTCTGGTGTCAGTTGGGAACGATATTCTAAACCGATAATTCCCTGAGTTGTGATGAGAATATTGCCGCCACGACCTTGAACTGCATTGGCAATAATATCGCTGTCTTCTAAACCAACGATGATGGGTGCATTGATATTAATGTTACCTCCGGTAGAATTACCACTGGCATTGGCACTAATTTTACTGCCATATCGCAGCAACAACACATCTTTCGCTTGCAGTTGAATATTCCCTTGACCGCCTCCATTGACTTCGGAACGTAGACTAGCGCCATTCTTTAAGAAAATCTGGCGAGCATTGAGATTGAGATTTCCGGCATCGCCTGTACCTATATTACTGACGGTGATTTGAGCATGGTCTTGCACGCGCACAGTATCGGCTTGAATATTTACAGAACCTGCTGCAAAGTTAGTTACTGAAGATGCAGTCATGCTACTAGGTAAAATTTGACCATTACTTAAGGGTTGAGATAAACCCTGTATATCAAGATTTTTCACTTGTAAGTTAATACTGCCAGCACTTCCCTGACCTTGTGTTGAGGAAGTAATTTGACCACCGTTGAAGACTTTTAAGTTATCTGCGGTTAAGTTGATTGTGCCACCTGAACCAACTATATTTTTACCCACAGAAGTATTGATGCCACTGACTAGCTGACTCAAAGGCTCGATTATTGGGTCACTGACAGCCACATCTTTAGCTTGGATAATGATATTTCCAGCAGTACCATTTCCCGCTAAGGTACTGCGGATGGCTCCCCCATTGCTGAGTCGTAACTGTCCAGTCTCAATGGTGATATTTCCTGCTTGACCTACTCCCGATGGCTGTACTGAAGTCGTAACTCCAGAACGCAACGTTGGTGTTCCACCTGCAATTTCAAAACTCTCGGTAGCCCGGATTGAAATATTGCCAGTTCTGCCCGTAGCGGTTAATTTACGGTTCACAATGTTTAAAATGTCAGAACTGATTACACCACCATTCACAGTACGAATTCGAGCAGCCTCAATGGTAATGCTGCCAGCCTGATTATTGTTGCCACCCTGAATTATTGTAGTAATGTCAGTAGGTAAGTAAACGCCAAAAGGAGTCGCAAATGGGTTTGCTCCAAAAAGTTCTATATCTGTAGCTTGGATCTTTATATCTCCCGATCTAGAGTTATTGCCAGAGGTTGTAGATTGAAGCCTAGCTCCATTAGTCATTCGTAAGTACTTGGTTTCAATCTTTATATCTCCAGCTCGGCCTGTTGCTCCACTATTTATCAATGTTCCCAAACCACGACCAATTTGTCCTGGGCTAGAAGATCCCAATAGGTCAACAAATTCTGTGGTCTTGACAGTAATTCCCCTACCCTGGCCAGACGAAGTATTAGACTGAATACTTGACCCATCCTTTAAAGTCAATCCCCTTCCTTGTACGTAGATTTCCCCACCATTAATTCCACTTGCATCGACTAATGAATCTTGCTGCAAACTTATCGTACCCCAGTCAGCCGTAGCCGTAGAACTTGCCAATTGCCATCCAGTTGGATTGTCCATCTTAATGTCAGCATTTCGCCCCGCCCACAATTCCACCCACCCATTGGGAGCTATCAGGCTGGCTTTTGTCAGATCAATTTGACTACCAACCAAAGCCAAAGTTTTACCAGTAGGAACTTCTAGTTTTCCCTGTACTTGGATGGCTCCGGCATTGTTTCCCAGTTGCAAACCAATCGGTACCTTCATGGTTAAAACAGGAGATTGAGTTCTGTCAGTGCTGAACACGTTGCCATCATCAAATTTAATGCTATTGGCAGTTGTCCCGATAAAGGAACCACCAATACTTAAACTGGCATTTTTACCAAAAATAATGCCGGCAGGGTTGAGTAAGAATAAGTTGGCTTTACCATTGGCACTGATAGAACCATCTATGTTAGAAATATTACCACCAGTTACCCGACTAAAAATGTTTTGAATGTCAGTAACATTGTCAAATGATGCAGAACTATTTGTAGGGATGGAGAATTGACTAAAGCTATGAAATAAATTGTTGCCAACACGAGTGCCATACTTGATAGTGTAACTATTAGTAGCACTTTCTACAACCGTTTTGAAAGTGTTATCAGAAGTTACTTGTGCGTGAACACCATTGCTACAAAAAGTCCAGATGCAGATTGCACTGAGACAGCCAAACCCAGCAAAAGCTACTTTCATTAACAGATTTCTGATTTTTTATACCGTATTTATTCTTCCCGGTCTGGTAAGTTTTATAACGTTAATTAATTTTGAGGTGTAGCCGCACAGGTTAAGGCTGTTTGTACCTGAGTCGAAGATTGATGGGCAATTAATTCGATTTTGCCAAAGGCGTTACGTCGCCAGGAAGTAGCGGGAATCAGTGTTTGCGGTAATTTCGAGATTTGGGCTGGTGCTGGTTGTGTTTGATGGAATGCAGAGATGTCCCGAGTATCAGACCAAGTGCGATCGCTCACTATATCCTGTGTCGGATTTTGCGGTATCCCACCCCTGCCGATGGCGACAAAACTACTACCAGTATTGGCAGTACAACCACTAGCAATCTTTTGTGATGAATCAGTAAAGTTTCCTGGTAATTCCACTAAACCCGAATTGGGGTCAACACCAACATTATTAATTTCGACTGTGCCATTGACACTAAATGCAGAACTGGCTGTAATATCATTGGTCAAATCTGTTCTAGGCGTGAGGGTGTTGCGATATTCCAGCCCGATAATGCCTTGAGTTGTGATATTAATATTGCCTCCACGACCTCCGACAGCATTAGCAATAATATCGCTATTTTCTAATCCCACAATAATTGGAGAATTGATGGTGATATTACCGCCATTTCCCAAGTCTCCTGCTGTGGTTGAAATTTGACTACCCTGACGTAATAATAGAGCTTTCTGAATATAAAGGTTGATATTACCGC
Organism: Nostoc sp. FACHB-110; assembly: GCF_014697425.1. Classification (GTDB taxonomy): domain Bacteria; phylum Cyanobacteriota; class Cyanobacteriia; order Cyanobacteriales; family Nostocaceae; genus Nostoc_B. Next base: position 37,815 of record NZ_JACJRU010000055.1, on the reverse strand, counting down.
CATTCCCTGATGTTGTTAAGGCACTAATTCTGGAGCTATTCTTCAACGTCACAAGATCCGCAGAGATTTCTAGCTGTCCCCCTTGGCCGGTTTGGCGATTTTCCACAGAAATGACAGTACCTTTATCTATGTTTAATGTCGAGGTTTTGATCAATATAGATCCGGCACTACCGGTTGCTTTTTCAGGAAGTCCCAAAATTCGTCGGAGTATAGCAGGTGCAGCAGTAACACTAGAAGTTATCTGGCTATTAACGAAACTACTATTAGCAAGACTCAAGTCTAGCTGTTGAGAATTTATCATCTCAATAGAATCTTCGGTATTAATGATGATTTTTCCAGCATCACCACTAGAAAAAGCCGTGGTAATAATAGCACCACCATCTTTGAGTCGGAGTTTAGGTGTATTGACGATGGTGGTTCCACCACCCCCTGCGCCAAAGGAAGTTGAGACAATCGCACTATTAGATGCAGAAGACCTTCCAGCCAAATCAATCAAGTTAGTTGCATTCACAGTCACTTGACCTGCATTACCAGATCCTAAAGTTGTAGAGGTAATTTGTGCGCCACCTCGAACAGTCAGTTTGCCTGTTGAGAGGGTAAGTGAACCAGCGTTACCCTGATTAAAGGTTGTAGTAGCAAATGCACTCAGCGCAGAGGGGTCGAATGAGGAAATTCCTGTGAGTTGAACAGAAAGTGGGGCATTAATGCTGACTGTACCACTAGAGGCCGTGGTGAAAGTATTGGCAGCGACAATCCCACCATTTTGCAGTATGACTTGAGGTGCAGAAATATTGATGTCACCACCTTTACCCAAACCCAAAGCTTGAGTTGCAATTTGGCTGGGGAGAATAGATGTAGCACCAGTAATTAAGAGTGATTCACTACCAATGATTTGGATGTTTCCACTAAGCTGCTGACCTAAGTTCTGCCCAACAATTACTGAACCATCTTGCAATGTAATGTTTGCACCATTTAACTGTATGGAGCCTGCATTGATACCACTTACATTCACTAGTGAACCAGTACGAAGTTGAATATCCCCAAATTTTGTAGTTGGAGTCATACTCACAGTTGCAAGTTGATTGTTTTCTCCTAGCAACCATTCTCCATTAGTTAACGCTCCTAATTCAACCTTGCCAGAGTTGGCGATCAGTAAACCACCATCTAGAGTGACATTATCCCCGACTAAAGACAGTGTATTGCCAGATTTTACCTGTAATCCTGTAGTTGGGGTTGTGATATTAAGTAGGGAAATTCCGATACGTTTGACATTATTACTATTACCTGAACCTTCAACCCGAATATTTCCTGAACTTCCCCCCATTTGTAAACCGATGGGTACACTCATTGTCAGCAAAGGTGTACCCGCATTTTGCACAGCACTAAATTCTGTTCCATCAGCAAATTTAATGCTATTGGCTGTCGTTCCCACAAATGAACCACCAATATTTAAGCTGGCATTTTTGCCAAAGATAATCCCGGCTGGGTTGATTAAAAATAAGTTGGCATTACCCTTGGCACTGATTTCACCATCAATATAAGAAATATTACCACCAGTCACCCGACTAAAAATGTTTTCTACAGTAATATCATTATCAAATGATGCAGAACTACCTGTCAGGACAGAGAACTGATTAAAGCTATGAAATAAATTGTTGCCAATACGAGTGCCTCCCGTAATGCTGTAACTACTACTCACATCCGTTTGCAGAGTCCCATCAGGAGTGACTTGTGCATGAACACCACAATCGCCAACGGTAGAGATGCAGATTGCACCAAAAACGGCAAACCCAACAAAAGTAAATTTCATGAAACAATATCTTAATTTTATCTTTTATTACGTATATATATTTCCCTTACCAGTAGCTTATATAACATTGAATTTGTCAAGTTAATTAATTTTGAGGTGTAGCAGCACAGGTTAAGGCGGATGGCATCGGCGAAGAAGATTTAGCTGCAACAAGCTCAATTTTGCCAAAGGCGTTACGTCGCCAGGAAGTAGCAGGAATCAGTGTTTGCGGTGATTTAGAGATTTGGGCTGGTGCTGGTTGTGTTTGATGGAATGCAGAGATGTCCCGAGTATCAGACCAAGTGCGATCGCTCCAAACTTGCTGCATCGGATTTTGCGGTATGAATTTTCTCCGGTCACTTCGCTAAAATCAGCAGCATTAATGGTAAGGTTCTCAGTAAAGGTAGTACCTTTTGCTTGAGTAATTCTATTAAAGTCGGCTCCATATACTCATATTCATCAGGAATATCTAGACAAACTACTCGCTTGTTTTTCAGCCAAGGTTGAAACCTCTGAGATAGCTTACGGCGATGGGATTTCTCCATGACAAAAATGATATCTGCCCACTCAAGTGCTTCACTACATAAAGGGATGACGGCCTCTTTATCTAGTCCGGCTGACTCAGCTTCTAAACCTTCATAATCTGAAAATACAGCTTCGGCTGTTGGGCTACGTAAGCGATTTTGGCTACAGATAAACAATAATTTTTTCATTAACAATATTATACATTAGTTTAGGAATTCTATAGTATTTGAGCTTTTTTACCAACAAAATCTGTAAGTAAAGAAACAGGTTTATGTTAGTCAATTAGCTACTAAATTGTGATTAAAAAATATGGTAATACCAATTTGAAAAAAGAATGCGGCAGATAGCAATCAGGGAAGTCTTACTGGAGCTAGATTTCTTAATAGCGTTAGCGAGGAACGAGCGTCGCATCATTACGAATTACGAATTGCTAATTGGTATAACTTAGTCTCTGGCATTTCCGAATTAATTGTGACCTGTAATTTTGTCAAATGGTGTGATAATAACCTCTTTTTTGCTTCTTAGCTTGTTTAACGAAGAGATGTCTGACCCAAACTTTTGTGTCTACGCCTGCCTTTTTTAATTGTCTATTGCTTTTCTGACTGATTTGTGAGAAATTCTAATTTAATCCTTATCTACGGTAAATCTATCGATTTTTAGTAGTTAAAATTCTGCATACATCGCAAGCAGCTAGTATTTTCTTACTAACACGCACTATGGCTAAGTAATGTCTCCAGTCAGTTACTTCTAGCCAAGTTTGACCTTGACCTTTTTACTCAGGAGAAATTTCATGTTATTTGAATCTGACGCAGCTAATCAAACTCAAAACGATAGTCAACATTCTCCAATCCGTCGTTCATTCAAAGGTCGTTTCAGCAGACGTTCATTTCTCAATCGCACCACTATGTTGACTGCTACTAGTGTAGTTGCTGGTGTGATGGGTTCTACCTTTTCTGGTTGGAAGAAAGAAGGGATAGCTGAAGCTAGAGACAGAGATAGAGATATAGTCGGACGCTTCGATTATGAAAGGTTTGTGAATAAAGCCTATCGAGTACGCGTAGAAGCAGCACGACTAGAACGGAGTTTTCCCATTCCACCACATCCAACAAATGGTGATGAAGCGCGTTATAGCAACAAAATTGGTAGTGATAGTAGAGGATTACCCCACGACCAAAGGGGCGAAGTCAATCTAGACGCATACAAATCTTTGACCAAAGCTTTAACCACTCAAGACCCCAACGACTATGAAAAGATCATTTTGGGTGGTACAAGAAAGCTAGTTAACCCTCAAGGGCCTTTGGCAATTAGCTTAGAAGGGATTAATGCGGCTCAGATTGGCATACCAGCACCACCAGCTTTAGCTAGTGCTGCACGCGCGGCAGAAGCTGTTGAACTCTATTGGCAAGCTTTACTGCGTGATGTGCCTTTATCCAAGCTGGAAAATAACACTGATAATCCCAAAGTTTCGGCAGCTGTGGAAGATTTAAATAAGCTTTCGGCATTTGACGGGCCAAAAGTGAATGGTCTTGTCACCCCGCAAACTCTATTTCGCGGTAGCGTCAACTATGTCGATCCTGCTGACCGTTCAGGTAAAACAGCAAAATCGGTGACACCTCCAGGTGTATTAGATGGCCCCTACATTTCCCAATTTCTCTTGCGGAATATTCCTTGGGGAACTCAGTATATTTTGGGGGTAATTCGGACTGCTTTACCTGGTAATGATTTTCTGACTGACTTCAACGAATGGCTGACTGTTCAAAATGGCGGTAGTTCTGGTAGAGCGATTCAGTACGATCCTAAGCGTCGTTATATTTCCACTGTGCGCGACCTTGGAGAGTTTGCTCATATTGGTGGTGCTTTATATTATGGAGCTTCTTTACTTCTGAGTGCGCCAGTAAGTTTGAGCGATCCTTTAATTAATGGTGGGATTGGCGCACCTTTAAATCCAGGTAATCCTTATGTAAATTCCAAAACGCAAGTTGGTTCTAGTGCTACATTTGCCGTTGGACATTTGCAAGCTTTACTTAACTTAGGCACGTCTCGTGCCATCAGAGCCTCATACTGGCAAAAATATTATGTCCATCGCATTTTGCGTCCAGAAGCTTATGGTGGGCTAGTTTATAACAATCTTGTCAATAAAACTCAATATCCCATTCATCCTGAGTTGTTCAAATCTAAAGCTTTGGAGCAGACATACAGTACTTTTGGCACTTATTTATTACCTCAGGCTTATCCAGAAGCCTCGCCGCTTCATTCTTCATATAGTGGTGGTGCAGCATCGATCGCAGGTGTAAGTGTAACATTATTGAAGGCTTTCTTTGACGAGAATCACATCATTCCCAATCCAGTCATCCCTGATCCCCAAGATCCAACCAAGCTGATTTCTTACAACGGCCCGGCATTAACTGTGGGAGGTGAATTAAATAAACTAGCCACTAATTATGCTATTGGTCGTGGTCATGGCGGTATCCATTGGCGTACTGATGGTGCTGCTGGTTTAGCTTTGGGTGAAGAGGTAGCGATTAGCCTACTCAGAGACGAAAGACTAGGTTACAACGAAGCATTTAAAGGTTTTACCTTCACCAAATTTGACGGCACAAAGATTACTGTCTAATCTTATGCCTGTGCGCTTGTGTAACAATGCCGCAAATCATCTTAGATACCTCACTTTCATAATAGTGGGGTATTAATTTTCTAAACCACCAAAGGTAAAACTAAACGACTAACTACTCGATGATCTGGTAATTGATAGAAATTTAACTCGCCTCCCAACTGCTCGATTAGCTGTTGGCAAATTAGCAGATGTAATCCTGGTGGTTGGTTAAGTGCGGAAGGGCTGAGTATATCTCTGGTAGTTTGTTTTTGTAGTGCGGCCAGTAGGTGCGGTTCAATTATGCCATTATCTGTAATTGATATTTCTAGCCATTTTTCATCTAAGCGACGACACCAAATGTCTATTCTGCTGCCACTTTGAGAGCGGTTGCAGGCAACAACTAATAATTCGTATAGTACTAACTCAAATTTAACTATATCACCAGCGATCGCTAACGATGATGGATAACTGGAAGGTTGCAATCCTTTGAGAAATATTCCACTATTATTCGAGTCTACATCTGTCGCCGATTGTCCTAAACCATGCACACCTGCCCAAAGTTTGCGCTGTTTAAGTAGATGATCCACTCTTTCGAGCGATCGCTTCAATAATGTGGCAATGGGCATTGTTTCGGAACTTTGATGCAATTGCCATTGCTCTAGTTTAACTAAAGCGGTCATCGCGGCTGTTGCATGGTCTAATTGCCGCAATAGTAATTTATAGCGCGTCTGTGTGAGTTCATTTGTGGGAATGCCCAAATCTTCTATCTGGCTTAATAACTGGGTGACTGTTCTTTGAATTTCTTCTAAGCGTCGATGTTTGTACCAATTTAATTGTTGCAATTCTTGGGTTTTTGATTCTAGCAATCTGGTAATTTGCTGTTGACGACGCGACCAAGCTAACTGCGTTACTAGTGTTTCTGTAGCATGGAGGCTTTGTTGTGTCCAATGTCGGTTACGGCGGTCTGTAACTAATAGTACTCCTGTAGGGGCATAATCAGCATTAGTCCGCAGCGCGATCGCTAAAACTTGACCAATGCTCTGACCGTTTAACCATTTTCTGGTTTCTGGTGGTAAGTCATCAGCATAGACGCAAACATAGTCATTTTGAGATAATGCCCACTGAATTATCGCTTCGGTTTCGATGGTAATAGGTTGCTCGGCTACTACCCCAAACCGATGGTCGTGAATTGCACCAGGAACAATTTCTGCAACGTTTTCGCCCGGCAACCAAGATAATAGCACTGTCCCAGGAGAATTCAGCACGGTGGCGATTTGTTCTAGGGCAGTGCGTTCTAGATGTTTAGCCCCTGCATCAGTGGTAGGACTTTGGGATTTTTCGAGAATACGTAAGCATTGCTGAATACTAGCGAGAATTTGCCGTTGTTGTGCTGTATCAGTGTGGAGTTGCCATTGCCGGACAATTACGCCAATTTGTTGACTTACAGCCCATAATAATTCCTTTTCTAGGCTGGCCCAGCTACGATTAGTTTCATGAGTAATGACCAAAAGTGCTCTTGGTGTATGACCTTGAGTACAATTACAAACTAATAGCGATCGCATTCCATGTTCTAATAACAAAGGTCGCCAGTTAAAAAACCGCAAATCTTCGTCAACGTTCTGCACCTCTACTGCGGTTTTGGCTGACTTTAACATCTGCTCATCCATATCTTTGAGAGCATTAAAAGTAATTGTCAATGGACGGCGATTTTGGGGTTGGCTTTGAAAAATAATTTGATAACTATGCAAATCAGGATTGTATTGTAATAGTAAAAAGCGAGTAGCCGAAACTCTGGTTAAAACTTTAGTTGCACAGTTGCTTAACGTCGCTTGGAAATCTTCATCGTTATAAATAGCTTTGGCAATTTGACCGCTTAATTGGGCATCATCTTGAATTTGCTTGATAGTTGTTTCCATTGTTTCGGTAGGTGCAACTAAAGAAATTAACCCTGCTGCACTTTGAACAAAATTCTTGTCGGCTTCCGTCCAAATTCGCGGTTCATTGGCTTCGACGGCGAGAAAACCTAATAGTTCTTTTTGCCACAGGATGGGTGCGGCTAACAGCGATCGCACCTGTAAACGTTGCAATACTTTGGCTGTAAAATGACTGTTTAAAGAACTACGCTCATCACCAATTAAGACAATTTGATTAACTGACAAAGCATAATAAAATTCATTTAAATCTTGTACTGTCATCCCCGCAGCTATTTGCTGTTGGCTCTGATTCCGGCCAATGTTTGCCAGATGATTACTCATCCGACACCAAAAATACCGCCCTTGTCGCTCAAACCAATAAATATTTGTCCGGCTAGGAGCAACAAATTGATGTGTTGTTTGGACGACTGCTTTTAGTTTTTGGTCGATATTATTGAGAGTACGTAAATTTTCTAATAAATATAATAATGGTTCATCAAGATGCTTAGTTTGCTGACGCTGTAAATTCAGTTCATTTTGATAAAGTACTGCGCCTAGTTCACCTAACACCATTAATAACCGAGCTTTGGCTTCACCTGGTAATAAATACCCCCACCGTTCAGAACCGAATAATAATAAGCCTAAAAAACGGTCTTTGTAACGAATAGGTAAAACAATAGTTCCTTGAATACTAAATTTTTTGCCTATTTCTTGCCATTCGGCGGCACGAGGTTCTAGTCGCAAATCTGCCACACCCAAAGGACGTTGTTCAATTACTACTTGTTCTAAAAGGTCGCCAGGGCTAAGTGTAACTTGTTTGCGTAAAACCTTAGTATCACCATCAGGCGTAATGCCGCCTTTGCCAATTAATGTATGTTTGAGACGGTCATATAAAGCAATCCAAATTAGATTGTAATCGAACTGTTCTCTAATATAAGAAATAGTAGTTTCAATCAAAACATCGACGTTATCCTCTTCTCTGATAGTTTGGAGGACACGTCCCAAAGCAATCATTGGTTGTTCGGCGGCTATTTGTCTTTGTTGCTGCCCCATTTGTTCTCTGTTTAGCATCGCTTTTTATATATAAGATGCCCAGAAAAGCAGCCTAATACCATTTTGGATTTTAAATTTTGCGAAAAGTTCCCCACCCCTTCAGGGTGAGAATACACATATCTTGCACGAGGGCGACTGAAGTCGCGGCTACACAGACAAAACCCCTGACGCTCCTGCGTCGCTAACGCTGCGCTAACGGGTTCGGGGGTGACGCTCCTTCTCCCAAAGGGAGACGCTACGCGAACGTCGCTCTAAGCGAAGCCATGCCGTCAGGCTTTACGCTGCGCTAACGCAATCGACGGGAACCGCCAAGACTGCGACCCCCTCACCGCCTGCGCGGGTTCCAAACCCTTGATATTGCGTTAGTCCGCGTGGTGCGCCAAGCGCAGCGCAAGCGCGATAGGCGGACGCGCGTTTGTATAGCCGAGCCAGTGCGTTGGGCGGGCAATGCCCGACTTGAAGCATCTGACGTGCGAATTCTATTCGCTGGGGCTAGGTGCAAGATGTGAAAATAGGGAACAGGCAATGCTAAAAGCTGCACACCCTCTTGTGTGCTTCCCCTGCGGCCTCAATGTGCTTTCTTCTCTGCTGAAGCGCTGATTAGGGTAAATTTGAGTCGATACTTAAAATCTGATTTAGTTGATTTTGCATTTGTTCACGGAATTTTTGTGCCTGCTGATAAGCGGTTGTATGATTTTTACCAGAATTGATATTTTTCTCTAAAGGTTGAATAAAATATTGCAAACGTGTTTTCATTGCCCAAACACCCATTGAGGGAAATAACAGCAACATCAACATTAAGGGTGATATGGGTAAGAATGGTAATTTGATGAGTTTCTGTAATTTTTTTATATTTATAGCCCAAGGATGGAGAGATTCGCTACCGATACAAACTACTGGCAAAATTGGAATATGATAGCGATCGCTCAACTGCATAAAGCTGACATCGAATTTTTGCAGTTGATAGCGTTTTTGCCAACCTTTACCGGGGCCGCGGATACCTTCGGGTGCGTATAACAGAATTTTACCTTGGGCTATCGCCACTTCAAAATCATCTATATTTGCTTTGACTCCACCTAAAACCTGAGACCATTTAGGCGGTAGCCACCAAATCATCCAAGGATGTTCAAATAACGAGACATTCGCTAAAGGTTGCACAGACCATCCGCAAGCTTCACTTAATAAATAACCTAAACTAATAAAGTCCCAAGGAAAACACATACCTGCATGATTCATTGCCACAATCATTGGCCCTGTTTGTGGCAAATTATCAATTTGTTGCAAATTCCCGCGAAAATAATATTTAATAATTGGGGCTAATATTTCATTACGAAAAGCTTGTTGATATCTAGGGTTAAATTCACCAACTTCTTTTCTGGGTGAACGACAACCAAGACGCAACCATCTAATTAATAATGCTAAATAATAGCCGCCAGGGATGAGAAATAATATATATTCTAGCCAATTCCAGCCGTCGGGGTCGCTGTGATAATGTTGCCAATGGCGGTTGAGTAAAATCAGCCAACCTGGAGGATACCACAGACAAAACCAATCAAACCAGCTAAATCGGTAGCCTGTATCTGGTGTTGTTTTTACTGGCTGGTTGAGGATGTTTTCAGTGTGTTGATTAATCACAAAAGTCAGGCGGATTAGACAACAGTATAGTTGACGTATATATTAACTTTTGTATTTCCCGATGACATCCCGCTACGGTATTAAAATTATTGACCAACGTAGTCAATATTATCAAGTTAAAGCCGCAATTAAATTAATTACTCGTTCTTTGACTTGATCACGAACTTGACGAAAGGTGTCAATTGATTCGCCTTCGGGGTCATCTAGTTGCCAATCTGCAAATATTTCTCTTAATACCCAAGCTTGGGGTAAATTCACCCCGCAGCCACATAAAGAAATTACAGCGTCGTAATCTTCTGGGTTAAAATCACTTAAAGGTTTAGAAGTTTGGTGACTAATATCAATGCCAATTTCTGCCATAACATTAACAGTAATTGGGTCTACTTCACTGGCGGCTAAACCAGAACTATTCACGACAATTTTACCTGCGCCAAGGGTGCGAGCGAAACCTTCTGCCATTTGCGATCGCCGGGAATTATGCTTGCAAACAAACATTACTTTTTTCATAATTATTTTCCTAAAACTTGGTTAACAATTATTCCAGCAGTAGAGTGTATTGTCGCACAGCGCAACGCACTATTGGGATATCTAGAGTGGTGCGTCAGCCTACGACATAACACACCCTCATTTTTATGTTTATTTACTTCTTAAGCACAACATGGCTTTTTAACAGCCTGAACTACTTCTTCTGAATTAACATCTGTAACTAAATTATTTTCGGGTTCAGTATCTCCCACTTTCACTACAAATACTTCCCAGCGATTACCATCTGGGTCTGTTACCCAAACTTTATCTTGTATGGCGTAGCAACAATCTGTATTTTCTTCTGTAAATAAAGCTAACCCCGCATCTTGAAAACGCTTGATTGCTGCTTGCACTTCTTGTGTACTATCTACCTGGATACCTAAATGAGATAATGCACCACCTACTTGCACACTTTCAGCTAAATTTAGGGTTAAATTTAACGCTGGATTAACAATATCAAATTTGGCGTAATCAGCTTTATACTTTACAGGTTCAACACCAAACATTGCTCGATAAAATGCTACTGATTTCTCAATATTTGTTGCGTTTAATGCTACATGAGTTTTTAATACAGACATAAATTTTACTCCTAAAATTCATTATGAATAACTGAAATATTCTACGAACAACAACGAGGGTCTCGTAATGTTGCCTTTTCTGGCTCTCTTGGAAACCAAAATGCTGTGCGTTTACAAAATTCTACCAGCATTAACATAACTGGGACTTCAATTAAAACGCCTACAACAGTGGCTAAAGCCGCACCAGAATTTAAACCAAATAGAATGACAGCCGTAGCAATGGCTACTTCAAAATGATTACTAGCTCCAATTAAGGCGGCTGGGGCAGCATCTTCATAATTTAAATTGAGCTTTAAAGCTGCTACATAACTAATCAAAAATATAAAGTTAGTTTGAATGAATAGAGGCACAGCAATCAATAAAATATGCAATGGATTGTTAACAATCAATTCGCCTTTAAATGCAAAAAGTAAAACTAAAGTAATCAGTAACGCTGTAATCGCAACCGGACTGAGATACTTTAAAAATTGCGTTTCAAACCATTCTTTACCTTTGTGTTTAAACATCCAGTAACGGCTATACATCCCCGCAAATAAAGGCAACCCAACATAAATTAGCACCGACAAAAAGATAGTCTGCCAAGGCACAGTTAAATCATTTGCAGCTAACAACCACCTACCTAAAGGCGCATACAAAAATAGCATCGCTAGAGAATTAACTGCTACCATTACCAAGGTATGACCTTGATTACCATAAGATAAATATCCCCACATCAATACCATTGCAGTACAAGGCGCAATACCTAATAAAATTGTCCCAGCAATGTAAGAATTGGCTATTCCTACTTCCCCACCATGTATTAACTCATTCCCTGTAATTAAAGGACGAAACAACCATCCTAAAAAGAATTGGGCGAATATCACCATTGTGAAGGGTTTAATTAACCAATTCACTACTAAGGTAAGAATTACAGGCTTTGGGGCGCGAATTGCATTTGCAGCTTGGCTAAAATCAATTTTTACCATGATGGGATACATCATGAAAAACAGACAAACAGCAATCGGAATTGACACTTGATAAATACTAATTGCATCCAGTGTCACAGCTATTTGAGGAAATAATCTTCCTAGTGTAATGCCTGCAATGATGCACAAAAATACCCAAATCGTGAGGTATTTTTCAAAAAAACTCAGGTTACTCTTGGTTTTTACTGGGGGTATACTTTGGGGACTGGTATTCATTGATTTCTCCTGAAAATTTTAGTCACCGTCTCCTGCTTTCCAAGCGATCGCTTTACTAGGTTTGGGATTGGGTAGTTTTAAGGAAACCAATCCGGCTGCTAATACGAAAAACATCGATGTCCACAAACAACCAACTAATCCCAACATCTGGTAAATCAAACCCGACAAAACTGTCCCGGCTAGGCGACCACCAGAGTTTGCCATATAATAAAAACCAACATTCAGGGCTACTTTGTCATCATCAGTAAACGCCAATACCAAGTAGGAGTGAACTGCTGAGTTAAAGGCAAACACCACACCAAACAACATCAGTCCACCGACGATCGCAATATTAGCAGGTACACCTAATTGCAGAGACAGAGCGATCGCAGCTGGTACTAATGTTAAAGTAAATGTCCAAAATTGGATGGTTTGCGCTTGCGGGGGACGACCAGAACCAAACCGCCGAATTAATGTTGGTGCTAATGATTGAATCACGCCATAGCCAATTACCCAAACAGCTAAAAATCCGCCAACTTGATAAAACGACCAACCCAAAAATTCCCGTAAAAAGACTGGTAACGCCACCACAAACCAGACATCCCGCGAACCAAATAAAAAGAACCGCGCAGCTGAAAGAATATTAATCTCCTGGCTTTTAGAAAACAGTTGACTAAACTTAACTTTTTTCTTGATTCTGCCCATACCTTTCGGCAGCATTAGCCCAGTAAACATCAGCAAGAATAGTCCTCCTGCCATAATCAACAAGGCATTCACAAAGCCAAACAAAGTCAAAAGTGCGCTACCAACAAAAAAGCCTACGCCCTTAAGAGCGTTTTTAGAACCTGTTAAGATTGCTACCCACTTAAACAAAGACGACTGGGCATCTTGAGGAACTACCAAACGAATGGCACTCTTAGAACTCATCTTAGTTAAATCTTTCGCAATGCCCGAAAATGCCTGCGCCGTCATCACATAAAGCACCGCTAACCACTGCACCCAACTAGGATTCAACCAAGAAAGCATCACCAACGACACCACCTGTAACCCAATACCCGTGTAAAGTGTTACTTTTAGTCCTAATTGTGACCCAATCCAACCACCTAAAAAGTTCGTGACGATGCCAAAAACCTCATAGAACAAAAACAAAAAAGCTATTTGTAATGGTGTATAGCCAATTTGGTTAAAGTAAAGCAGTACCAGCATTCGCAAAGCACCGTCCGTGATGGTGAAACCCCAATAAGCAAGCGTCACCAAGATATAGTTTTTTAAATTGGCACTAGAAGCTGTAGTAGAAGCCATAATTTATTACTGTGAAATAAACTCCGCGTACCTCAGCGCAAACCTCAGCGTTACTCTGCGTTAAAAAATTACTTCAAACTCAAAGCCACCTTCCGAGCGAGTTCTACCATGCGGTTGGCATAACCCCATTCGTTGTCATACCAAGCCAGGATTTTCACTTGCGTCTCGTTCACAACCATTGTCGAAAGAGCATCAATAATTGAAGACCGAGGATCATCTTTGTAATCGATGGATACTAAAGGAAGTTCTTCGTAACCCAAAATCCCCTTTAGTGGTTCCTTTTCCGAAGCAGCTTTCAACAAACTATTAATCTCAGCAACAGTGGTTGGGCGCACCACTTCAAACACGCAGTCTGTCAGGGAAGCATTGAGTAATGGCACTCGCACCGCTACACCGTTAAGCTTTCCATTCAGTTCAGGATAAATTAGTCCAATGGCAGTTGCCGAGCCTGTAGTGGTAGGAATCAAAGATAAACTAGTAGCTCTCGCCCGACGCAAATCTTTATGAGGAGCATCAACGAGGGTTTGGGTATTAGTATTGTCATGAATAGTTGTGACTATTCCATGTTTAATGCCCAAACCTTCATGAATAACTTTGACTACTGGAGCCAAACAATTAGTTGTGCAAGAAGCAGCTGTTAATAAATGATGCTTGTCAGGTTCATAAAGGTAATCATTTACCCCCATCACAATATTGAGTGCTTCTTCTTTGACGGGGGCGGCGACAATTACCTTTTGTACTCCCCGCTTGAAATAGGGATCAAGGGTAGCAGGAGTGCGGAATTTACCAGAGCATTCTAGTACCAAATCAACACCCAATTCTTCCCAAGGCACTTCACTAGGTTGGGAATATTCACTAAAGCTTAAAGGTTTGCCGTCAATTAAGACACGCTCTCCTTTTGCTTCTACTTCTGGTGTCCAACGTCCGTGAACAGAATCGAATTTAAGCAGGTGAGCAGCTGCTACTGCTCCACCTTTAATTTCATTAATATGGACAAACTCTAATTCTGTCCAACCCCAAGCAGCCCGTAAAGCTAGCCGTCCAATCCTACCAAATCCGTTAATGCCAACACGAACTGTCATTAGTTTTCCTGTCAATATTTAAAGAAATAACGCAACTCTTGTAGATGGCGATCGCATCTTCTTTTACTCTGTGTTCTATGAATTATTACTATTCTTCTTTCCGCAATAATTCACTGATAGTTAAATTAATTTGTTCTTTCCCAGCAAATAATGTCCCCGATTTACCAGCTTTGAAACGAGCTTTATCTAATTCGTAAACTTCACTAGGTAAAGGCACATAACCTACAGAAGTGGCTGTGAACTGTGCATATTTAAGGTAGTAATCAATAAATTCTTTAAGTTCAGCTTTGTTCTGCACAGATTGAGCATTTACGTAAATAAACAAAGGCCGAGACAATGGTTGATATTTCGCATCTTTCACTGTATTAACTGATGGTAATACTGCCCCTTGGCCGTTATCAACTGCTAAGGCTTTTAGTTGATTTGTGTTGTCTTGATAATAAGCCAAGCCAAAATAACCTAAAGCGTTGCGGTCTTTCGCAACTCCACGCACAAGGGTAGTGTCGTCTTCGCTTGCTGTGTAGTCTGTACGGCTAGAACGAGTTTTGCCAACAATCGCCTCGGTGAAATAATCAAATGTCCCAGATTGATTACCTGCACCATATAAGTTCAGTGGTTGATCAGGCCAACTAGCACGTACTTGATTCCAACGCGTGATTTTTCCTTGGGCTGAAGGTTCCCAAATCTTTTTCAACTCTGCAACTGTAATATCTTTAGCCCAAGTATTATCTTTGTGAACAGCAATTGTCAAAGCATCATAGGCAATGGGAAGTTCGATAAACTTCACGCCATTTTTACTGCAAGCTTCTATCTCTGCTGTCAAAATGGGTCGTGAAGCATTGCTAATGTCTGTTTGATTAGCACAAAATTTTTTAAACCCGCCGCTAGTACCAGAGAAGTTAACTGCAACTTGTCCTTTATATTGTTGCTTTGTTTGTTGAAGTTGGTTTGCGATCGCTTCGGTAATTGGATAAACCGTGCTTGAACCATCAATTTTAATTCCTGAGACTTTTTCGGAATTACTCACTTGGGTCACATTTACTGACTGTTGAGTTTGAGTAGATGTGTTGGATGTTGTTGCACAACTTGTTACCAAGACCAACATTCCAAATGCAAGAGCTAGTTTCTTTGCTGTTGCGTTCATTGACCTCACCTATATATTTAAGATGATATTTATATCATTTCAAAAAAAATTGATATGTCAATTACAGACAACCTACTATACACAAATATTCATCAAAAAAAATTGATATATCAGAAAATTTTATTGCATAGACACAGGTTTAAATTATCCTGCAACTATGCAACGTCCTCAATTTCACAACTTCAAACCCAAATATCGGAAGTACAATCACCGCCAGGATAACGCATCTCATGGGCGCGGGCTGGGCCTGCGGGTTCTTGACCGAAATCAACATAGAAATTCTCGTTGATTTTTATGCCACCATTTTCTGTATCACAGTCAATCTGCAATAAATAAGAGCCAGTGGGCGATAAATCGGGATAAAACTGATTATCCCAACTGCTAAACAGAGAATTCGTGACATACAGTCGTTTGCCATCTAGGCTGAGTTGTAACATCTGCGGGCCACCAGCTAATTTATGCCCTTGAACTTGGCCACTTTTGCCTAGCAAACCGCCGCACCAAACTTGACCTGTGAGTTTTGGATGAGTAGGATCGCTGATATCGTATTGGCGAATATCTCCGTGTAGCCAGTTAGAGAAGTAAATGTAGCGATCGCACATCGAAATTAAAATATCAGTAATCAACGATGGCACAGGTATAGGCCAGCCTTCCACCTCTACTGACGGGATATCAATCACTTTCTCTACTTGCCAATGACCGTTAGGCTTGTGCCAATGCCACACATTACTGCTGAGGGCGGCGGCGACAAACCCATGCGTGCTATCGGGGTTGTGGTGAAAGCGCACTTCTAAGGGAATTAAACCTTCTGCACCTAAGTCAAAGCTTTGGAGAATTTCGCGTTTTGACCAATCCCAAAAATAGATATGCTGACCGTAGTTACCTGCCGTCACATCATTGAGGTCAAAGCCAGGATAATAAGTTTTGGGTGCGCCCCATCCACTACTAACCATGATGTTATGACGTGGTTGATACCAAAAGTCATAGTTAAATCTCATACCATCGGCTTGGTTTTCCCAACGTCCGGCGATGTCAAAATTCTCATCCAGGAGCAAAAAACCACCAGGGCCATTACCTTCGCTATCACCCAGCATCGAAATCATCACATAACCGTCAGCTAGGCAGTGTACTGTATGGGGCGCTGTCAGGCTGGTCTTTTGGATAATTTCTTCTGGTTCAATTACTTTGTATAGTTTTGGGGCTGTAGTTTCGGCTGTATCAACTACATAAATTCGGCTAGAGCGTTGTCCGGGAATGATGGTGAACCGCCTTGTTTTACTAGCATCGCCATGACAAGAGCTACAAGAATTCCAGCCAAAGTGGTGTAATTCATCACCAATGTAGGGCATGGGCAGGCGATGAATTATTTGCGAGTAAGTGGGCGAATTAGGGTCAACGTCTATAGTTGCTAAATAATCTGGGGCTTCTATTCCTGTACCCGTATAAAGTGCGATCGCATACAGCACCTTTTCTCGTTCCGCTTTGATGGCGGCTTCTGGGGAGGCGTAACCGGGGCCACAGCAAGCATGAGTCATAATTAAAAACCTCAACCAGTATAAAAAATTTTGGGAAATTCTGCGATCGCAGTTATTCCTAATAAAGCTTTATTGAATACTTGTCTTAATAAATAGTTAATTTAAGCAGATTGCCTGATATGTTGTGCTTGATGCCGTTGCTGCAATTGAGTCATGTGGTTAAACAAATGCCAACAATATTCTTCAGGTAGACCGCAAGTAACCGCACCTCTTAGTACAACATTAAAATACCAATCATTAGGAGCCATTTCCTCTGGTAGCTTATCAACTACTATATATGTGCGAACATCTTGATATATGGAGTTATGGCTGTGAATTTCTACTATTTCGTGTTGATATAGTCTTTGAGCCACACCTTCGCGGATATCTAAGTATTCGCTGAGTCGCCAGGGTAGCTGATAAAGTACACCTTTTACACTGGCTTTTGGGTCTTTGACCACATCCAAAACACCACATTTACGGGTGGGGGAATAGGAATAAAACCCCAAACGGTAGCCTTTTAACACTCCAGGGCCGATGACGTAAGGGTGGGTGTTTTCGCCCAGCGAGCGCTTTAAATCTACTGGACACATACACGAGCCATAAGCAAAATAGTAAAAAGTTGGCTCTTTTTGTAACTCTTGTTGCAGTTTCAAATCTATCTTGACAGGATTATGAGAATGCACCCAATTGTAGCCTGAGTGTCGATTTTGGTTACTCATTTATCCTTAGAAATATTAACTACACGGAGAATTTTATCATCAAATCTGGACAATATACAACTAAAAATCGATAGCTTAACCGTAGTTTAAGATTTTATAAATTTGATAACCAGTCTTTTGCAGCAGCAGGCGATCGCAACTGGATAAAATTTAGATGATTATGCTCAGGTGCTTGGCATAGCGTCTGATACTTTTGGCGATTTTTACCGTAAGTTTGAATTGCCCACAACAAAATAGAGTCACGGCTCATGAAGGACTTTTGCCATGTCTCGTAATTACCATTGCAGACTTGCTGTTGTGTGACTACCCGCGAAAATGTGCGCCACAAGATTCGACGCATCACCACTGGCCAAGAATAGTCTAGCCAAACTACTGTGTCTGCCCTTGCCCAGACAATATCACGCACTATGCTGTAATTACCATCAACAACCCAGCGAGAGCCAGACAAAGATTGCGAAACGCGAGTGCGCATCACATCATTTGGTACTTCCACCCAATTAGGTTCCCAGTGGAGATAATCGAGTTCGATATGGGGTATGGCGAGGCGTTGAGATATAGCCAGTGCTAAGGTTGTTTTACCTGAACCAGAGGTTCCCACCACAGAAATACGTTGCACTATACCTCCAAATTCAATAAATACATCAATTGTTGGAGGAAAGGCTAAATTGCCCCAATTTTTTCACGATGGTGGGGTTTTAATATAAATGCCATATCAGGGCCAGACGGCACAATCCCACCAGGGTTGAGAGGGAAAAGATTACCGTAATAGTCTTGCTTGACACTTTCTAAATCACAAGTGTTAGCAACCCCTGGTAACTGATACAAATCGCGTAAATATGCGCCAAGATTGGCATAGTCTTGAATACGGCGACGGTTACACTTAAACAAGCCATAATACACAATGTCAAACCGAAACAGTGTTGTAAATAGACGCACATCGGCTAAGGTGACATTGTTGCCACAAAGATATCGACTCTGATTTAAGGCTGCGTCAATTTCATCAAGCGTGTTGAACAATTCGTCACAGGCTTTGTTGTAAGCTTCTTGAGTTTGAGCAAAGCCACAACGATACACACCATTATTCACGCTTGTGTAAATTTTTTGATTCCACCAGTCAATTTTCTCTTGCAATTCTTTGGGGTAGAGATTTAATGTCGGGTTAGCTGCAAACTCATTAAATTCTGAGTTCAACATAACAATAATCTCTGCACTCTCATTATTCACAATTGTCTTAGTTTGAGTGTCCCATAACACTGGTACTGTACTGCGCCCAGTGTAGCCAGGTTGAGCCAGTTCATATAATTGGGGTAGAGTTTGGCAACCTTCCTCTTCGCTGGTAAATACCCAACCCCCAGTAGTCGCAGAAGGCTCAACAATTGCTACTGAGATTACATCTTCTAACCCTTTGAGCGCCCTGACAACTAATGTGCGGTGCGCCCAAGGACAACCCAAGCCGACATAAAGTTTGTAACGTCCTGTGGCTGGTTGATAAGTGCTTGCTTCTGCTGCACTGACAAAATTTCTAAATTGGCTATCAGGACGAATGTATTCGCCTGATTGATTGCGGGGGGCAAGTCGAGACATCATCAGATGCCACAGAGTCGTCCAGACATACTTGCCCAAACTGATGATGAGCTTTGGCGGCAGGGACTTGCCTTTTTTCTTTGGTTTGGTATTAGTCATAGTTGAGTGAGTAATCTTACCCCTGCTCAATTACAACTCTATTGTCTCGAAAAATTTAATTGTTATCGTCGATTCTGACTAATTGCCCTGCTTTGTATGCTTGTCTAAGTGCGATCGCCTCTGCCACAATATGCTGGGCGGTTAATCCTTCCTCATCCATCATTCGCTGTAAGGTAATCCCCGTCTGCTCGTTAGGTTCATGAATGGGCGGAATTTGGCAGTATCTTCCACCATTTTTCGTCCGTCGCCAAATACTTGGTTTGTCATACCTAGCTGTTTTGCGTGTTCGCTGCTTTTTAAGTAAACCGCGCACACTTTCTTGATTAATCACGCTTAAATCTAGTAAGCGATTAATAATTGGTTGATACTTCTTGCTGTTTTCGGCTAACTGATATATGGTTCTCGGCTCAACCTGGGCAATATCTTGCGGTGAGAACTTTTGAAACGCTGCCGCAATTTTCAGATACTTCTTTTCCTCCCCTTGCCAACCTTGTTCTAACAAGAGTTTTTTATAGTCTGGCAGCGAAAGCTGATTTTTTTGTTCAGCTAACCAAAAGGCATGATGCAAAATGGCCTTAGTCACATCAGAAAGCCTTTGAAACGTCAGGTTTTCAGCTTTTTTTGCCCGATGAGCTTTGTGTTCAGCAGATTGCTCAAACTGAGAATTGTTAATTGTTTGCGAATTTGCTGGTGCTGCAACTATACCCTGTAATGGTGTCATCATAGTATTGATGTATTAATCTCGTTTAGACTTCGTTGACGCAGTAGAGGTTTAGCAGTTATAGAACAATTGTACTACTAAAATCTCTATAAGAAACCCCAAACATACGCAAATTTGGCGTGAGGTTGTAAAACCTTGGGGAGTAGGGAATGGGGAATAGGCTTGAAAGTCTCTCAGTATCCATGTTGGATAATTAGGCTTTGTCATTATCTATGGTTCGACTGCTATAAATTGTTCTCACTCGTCCTACATTCAAGGCGTGCAGGATGTTGCCCCAAACAGAATTTGAGATGTTTTTTATTTGCCAGTTCCTTAGAAGTCCCAGCAGTGCTTGAGTTTTACCTATTCCCCATTCCCCTACACAAATGTCAGCTTTTTTAACCAGCTATCTGCTTGCTGGTATAACTTGAACTTTCTTTCATCGAGCCGGAATTCTGAAGTGTGAACCATTCTTTTGCCATTTACCCACTTTGTGCCGTGGTGTTTATGTAGTAATTCGTGATATAAGACAAATTCAACCACAAATTCCGGCACTTTTGCACTATCAAGGCTCATACTCAGGACGACTCTATCTCTAGCTGGCTCATAGTGTCCAAATTTGCGATAGGTTTTAATTTGGCTCCAAGTCAGACGCGGTTTGAGAAGTTTGGCAGCAAAATACTCAGAGTTCAATTTGTCGAATAATTGATTTAAGTTATAAAATTTTCCTTGGGGATTTTCGGCGATAACTTCAGCAATTAAATCTAAATCTAAGAGAACTGCACTATAATCTTCTGCAGCTGCAAACGCTCTGATAAGTTGGGTATTTGGTTGATTTTTACCAAAAATACTACATTGTACTAATGCTTGTAAAACCTCTTCTGGGGCGTAAATAAAACCTTCGTTAATTTTGATATCAACAATTTTGTTAGACCTTTTGCCTTGATACAATCCTGCTAAATTAGTAAATGCAATCATGACTTCGGCTGGATTTTGATTTTGCGCATTCAGAAGTTGTTGCGTAATTTGTCGCACGCGATGAGTGCTAACTAAATGCAGATTTAAATTCGTTTCATCTGTGAGAAACTTGCACCAAGAGTAAATTTGACGAGATGAAGTGGTTAAGTTAGCTGGGGTGATTTCTAAGTTAGAACAGATTTGTTCAATGGTTGCGGCTGTTTTGCATAAAGTTTGGCTCAGTAGTTGTTTTTGTGCTGTGTTGGGATTAGGAACCGCAGCTAAATTAAAAATATTGCGTAATATATTATTTTGTTGTACTCGGATGTTTTTGATGCTGATACTCTCAACTTTCATGAGATTCTCGGAAATTAGATTATAAGTAAGTATTCAGGAGTCAGAATCTAGGAGCCAGAATGTTAGAAAATTTAATTATATTCTTCAGGACAACAATAGACTATTCATCCTGAACTACTATTAAATTATGACTTCTGGCTTCTGTGTGCTGAATCCTTAAGATTATAAGAAATGTCAGTTTTGAGATACCTGACTTTTTTTAAAAGTCGAGTATCTTCAGCCTAACGATATATACTTAATCTATCTACGGTCAGTAATCAAATATTTTTTTCAAGTATATTATACAGAAGTTCCACTTTTGTTTGTGCAGCGATCGCTCCCCTAATTCAGGCTATAGGAGCGATCATTTCTCTTATATAGGAAAATTCAAGATTACTTTAATATTTCATCTAGCAAATTTCGCGCGGATTGTGCTTTTGTTAAGGCCGTTTGATGATCGCTATAAGCGCGAACTAATCGAAAAAGACCGCTTATACCTGTTTTAAGTTGTTCTAGTTCTTCGCCAGCGATTAATTCTCCATCGAGCATTCTACCAACTAAGGGTTTGATATCTCCCACTTCTTGCCGGACTTTTTGCAGTTTTTCTACACTACTTAATAAGCTTTTGAGGGAATTCAAGATGTTGTCAATATCTTGGTTCTCTTCTACTGCTGGAGATGAATTCTGCTCTGTAGTTGTATCTTCAGCGTCTACAACTAAGGGGGTGTCTTGTGCTGTGGTTTCACTTTTAGCACCGTTTGACTTTGCCATTAAAGTTTCCTCAAGAAATTGTTTTTAGTTTAACGCTTGCCGTAACTACTGCAAAATTTTCCTAGATTCCTGATAGCCGTCTGATTGAATAAGACAGCCATCTATTCTCTTTTACTTTTACATTTAATTATCAAAATTAACAGGTATTATCTATATTATTTAGCAATCTTATCTTGGATTAATTCATCAGATTTATTTAAAATAAATAAACTGCGATCGCCACCACGCCCAATTCTCAATGTTTCATCGAGATAAGTAATATCCAGGGTAGCAACTCTCCCCGCAGGATTATTGGCCGGAACAACTTTAAAAGGATTGAGTTGAGGGGTATCAATGCCCAAAATTTGCCCAATTGAGAGGTAACGTTTGTCAAAATAGACATTAATTCGTTTGTGGGCAACATCATCTGTTGCAGCTTCAAACCTAGCTGTTACTTTAACACAGCCTGATAAAATACCTAGAAAATGTTTAACATCAGCAAGATTAAAAAATTGCTGATTAGCAATGTTAATTACTTGATAAACTTTCCCTACTTGTAACCCTAAAGGCAGAGAATCTAAAGCCCGAATTTCTCTAGCGGTTGAATATTGTAGTTGCCAAGCTCCATCTAATAAATCAATGGCATTGACAAGGGGATGAGGATTGGGGTTTACGTTTTCTATCTCCTGAGTTAATTGTGCAATTTCTGTAGCCGTAGTATTGTCAATTTTGATATTGGTAATAGGAGCGCCATCTCTATTGGGTTTAATTGCCTCTAGCTTTGCTTGTAATTTTGCCTTCAATGAAATTCGATTGTTCAAGAATTTAATAATTTCCTATTTATCGACTATTAATTTTATTAGGCCTTATTTTGTTTCAGGGCAAGGTTAATTTTTGTGTTGCTAATTTAAAAAACTTTTCAAATTTATATTACAGAACACCAAAGATTATGGATATTGCTCAGTGCGATCGCAGTCTTATAACTGCGCTGAAAAGAACTTCCCAGATTTGCAGCTTTGGCATTATTTTACTAGGGTGCATTGTGTTACTGGGTTGGATATTTGACATTCATTCTTTTCAAAGTATATTACCGCAATGGGTCACAATGAAAGCCAATACAGCACTAGGTTTTGTGCTGTCGGGCATAGCGTTAAATTATGTACACTCGACCAGCAGAGTTAAACGCCGATTAGCTCAAAGCTGTGCCTTGGTTGTAATTATCTTAGGATGGCTAACTTTAAGTGAGTATTTGTTTGGTTGGAACTTAGGTATAGATCAACTATTTTTTCAAGATAACCCAAAAGCCATAGCTACCTCTAACCTTGGGAGAATGGCTCCTGTATCAGCATTGAACTTTACTTTTTTAGGTAGTGCTTTATTCAGCTTGGCTAGCCCAATTGTGCGTTATCGACTGGTGCAACTATTAGCTTTTACCTCTGCTTTACTCGCCTTGCAAATTATCATTGGTTACGCTTATGGGACAAAAACAATATTTGAGTTAGCATTTTATACTTACGTTGCACTGCATACTGCGATCGCATTTTTGCTGCTCTCAGTTGGTGTTTTATGTGCTGCTCCTGAACAAGGCTGGATGAATTTATTAGTCAGTAATACCGCAGGTGGAATTACAGCCAGGGTGTTGATGCCGGCTGCAATTGCCGTCCCCTTTATACTTGGATGGTTGCGGCTGTTAGGAGAAAGAATTGGCTGGTTTGATGATCCTTTCGGACTTTCTTTTCATACCACGGGTAATGTAGTTGCTTTTATTGGGTTAACTTGGTATTGCGCCAAAGAACTAAATCAAGTAGATATCAAGCGTCAACAAGCCAAATTAGCCTTAAAAGATAGCTACACTCAACTAGAACAAAGAGTTCAAGAACGCACCACTGAACTATCGCAAGCCAATATAGCTTTACACCAATCTTTAAAAGAACTAGCAGATATTAAATTTGCCTTAGATGAATCTTCAATTGTTGCCATTACCGATGCTCAAGGCATGATTACTGATGTTAATGATAAATTTTGCCAACTCTCCCAATATTCCAGAGCAGAATTAATCGGGCAAAATCATCGCATTATCAATTCTGGTTATCATCCCCAAGACTTCTTTAGCCAAATGTGGGCAACTATTTCTCAGGGAGAAGTATGGCAAGGCGAAATCAAAAACCGTGCTAAGGATGGAACATTCTACTGGGTAGCTACAACTATTGTGCCGTTTGTGGATGATAGAGGCAAACCATATCAATATATTGCTATCCGTTCAGATATCACCAACCGCAAGCAAACGGAAATAGCCTTGCAAGAAAGCGAAGCTCGCGCCAGAGCCAGAGCCGCAGAATTAGAAACATTTATGGAGGCAGTTCCCGTAGCCGTTTGGATTGCCCACGATCCTCAATGCCACAACATGACTAGTAATCATGCTGCCTACACCATGATGCATCGAAATTCTGGCTCAATCATGACGGCGACACCGGAGAGTGGCGAATACCCCTTTGATTTTAAAATTCAAAGAAATGGAGCGGATATACCCCTCAATGAACTGCCAATGCAGAAAGCAGCCAGAACGGGAGAAAGTGTTGAAGGCGATTTGGAATTTATTTTTGGCGATGGTGAGGTGAAGTTTATAGATGGCCGGGCTGTGCCATTACTAGATGATGCGGGAAATGTGCGCGGAGTCATTGGGGCGTTTTGGGATGTCACTCAAATAAAAACCGCACTCAGCTTACGCCAGCAAGCAGAAGCTGCTTTACGCCAGAGTGAAGAACGCTTCCGCCGTGCCATTCTGGATGCGCCTCTACCAATCATGCTACACACAGAAGATGGCGAAATTTTGCAACTCAATCATGCCTGGACAGAAATTACAGGTTACACCATCGAAGATATCCCCACACTAGCAACCTGGACAGAAAAAGCTTATGGCAATCTTCAAACACAAGTCCTAGCAGAAATCATCCGCGTATTTCCGCTTCAAGGTAAAGCCTTGATGGGTGAATATTCTATTACTACCAAAACAGGCGAAAGCCGCATTTGGGATTTTTATGCTGCTCCTTTGGGTCAATCATCAGATGGTAGAAGGATCGTAATTGCGACAGCAATTGATGTCACTGAACGCAAGCAAGCAGAAGAAGAACGCAATCAGTTTTTTAACCTTTCTCAGGACTTGATCTGCATTGCTGGGTTTGATGGATATTTCAAGCAACTTAACCCAGCCTGGTCAAAAATTTTAGGTTATAGCCAACAAGAGCTTTTAACTGCACCTTTTTTGAATTTGGTTCACCCCGAAGACGTGGCAAAAACTAGCTTAGAAGCCAACAAATTGGCGACAGGCATTCCTTTAAATATCTTGGAAAATCGCTACCGTTGTCAAGATGGCTCTTATAAATGGTTAGAGTGGAAATCTGTTGCTAACCGCGACCAGAACTTGTTGTTTGCTGTGGCTCGTGATGTTACTGAGCGCAAGCAAGCAGAACAACAACTACAAGAACAAGCTGCCATGTTGCAAAGGCAGGCTGATCTACTGGAATTAACCTACGAAGCCATTATTGTTCGAGATCGGCAAGGGGCGATTACTTACTGGAACCGAGGCGCAGAAACGATGTATGGTTGGCAGCGAGAGGAAGCATTCAATCATATAACTCATAGTTTTCTGCACACTCAAGTTCCCGCAGGAATTGATCTTGATCGCACAGTGATGGAGCGAGAACACTGGCAAGGCGAACTCATCCATACTTGTAAAGCAGGTCAAAAAATTATTGTTGAAAGCCGCCAGGTGTTAATTCGAGATCCGCAAGGCAACCCCACCGGATATTTAGAAGTTAATCGAGATATTACAGAACGTAAAATAGCCGAAGAAAGATTGCGAGCCAGCGAGGAGAAATTTCGCGCTACCTTTAATCAGGCAGCCGTTGGTATTGCTCATGTGGCCTTAGATGGAAGGTGGCTGCGAGTCAACCAAAAACTCTGTGATATTGTCAATTATTCTTTTGCAGAGTTGCACCAAAAAACCTTTCAGGACATTACATATGCTGAAGATTTAGAACTTGATTTAGCTTACGTCCAACAGTTGATGGCAGGAGAAATTCAAACCTATTCAATGGAGAAACGTTATGTTCGCCAAGACAGTTCTCTGGTTTGGATTTACTTAACAGTATCATTGGTACGGCAACCAGAGGGAACACCAGACTATTTTATTAGTGTGATTCAAGATATTAGCGATCGCAAAGCCGTAGAATTGGCAATTCAGCAACTCAATGAAACCCTAGAGCAACGAGTCCAAGAACGCACAGCCCAACTAGCAGAAGTTAACCAAGAATTAAAACGCTTTGCCTATACTGTTTCTCATGACTTGCGATCGCCATTGCGTGCCATTAGAGGTTTAATTGATGCTTTAGTAGAAGATAATGGCGATCGCTTAGACGAACTAGGACAAGAATATGCTCGCCATATTGCCGATTCTGCCCAACGGATGGATTCTCTGATTCAAGACTTACTTGCTTACAGCCGACTCAGCCAAACGGAAATTCAGTTGCAGACGGTTGATTTAACAACTCTCATACCGGAAATTTTGCTGCAACTTGAACCAGAAAGCCAAGCCAAAGAAGCCGAAATTACAGTAACTCTGCCCCTACCCCAAGTAATTGGTCAGCCAACTATTCTAACTCAGGTGTTGATCAATTTATTGACAAACGCCTTAAAATATGTATCGAATGGTGTAAAACCCCACATAAATGTCTGGGCAGAAAAACGCGAAGATTGGATACGCATCTGGGTAGCGGACAATGGTATTGGGATTGCACCGGAATTTCAAGAACGAGTTTTTGGTGTGTTTGAAAGGCTGCATGGTTCCGATACTTATTCAGGAACAGGGGTAGGACTGGCGATCGTCCAAAAAGGCATCGAACGCCAAGGTGGCCGAGTCGGAGTAGAATCAGAGCTAGGCAAAGGTAGCCGTTTTTGGATAGAACTGCGACAAGTTTAAGCTGATTTTGTAGAGACGTTGCAATGCAACGTCTCTCTACAGATTTGGAAACATCACGAATAACCTCAACCCAACCGTATTAGACTATCGTGTGCTTTTAGTCTAGGCTTTTATGTACCTAGACTTGATGAATTGGTTCGTCTATCAAAAATAAAAATTCGATTAAATGCAAAAATTCCAGAAATGGTCAGATAAAAAAATTAATCAGTTAGTGCTAATTTTGCTGGTTGGGGGATTGCTGTTTCGCTCGATAATTGCCTTGAGTCTTTACCCTACTTTTGATGAGGCTTATTACTACCTCTACAGTCTGCATCTAGACTGGAGCTATTTTGATCATCCAGTTTTTGTCGCCCTAACCACTGGTTTTGGGCCGTGGTTAACTGGGGATGTATCCCAATTCACAATTCGTTTGGGATCGCTAATTTTATATACAGGCAGTTTGATATTCTTGTATCTCACTAGCAAAAGACTATTCTCGGCGCAAACTGCTTGTCTGACTTTAGCCATTGCTACCATCAGTCCAATTTTTCAAATTAGCTTTGGCATTCTCAGTCTGCCTGATAGTCCATTGATGTTTTTTTGGACAGCTAGTTTATATTGTGCAGTTAATGAATTTTTTCGCCAGCCAGATAATCAAAAGTATCGCCTGTTTAAAAATGAGTCTGGTACGGCTAATTTATATGTCCCTAGTTATCGCTTAAGCGTCCTTTGTATTTTGGTAGGATTAGCTTGTATTAGCAAATATCACGGGTTTATTTTAGGACTAGGGCTAATTGGTTTTTGTGTAACGAGTCCACCTCATCGCTGTGTTGTGCGATCGCCTTGGGCATGGTTAGGGTTAGGCTTATTTATCATCACCATATTCCCGATTTTGTTTTGGAATATGCAGCATGATTGGGTTTCCTTTCGTTTTCAATCAGAGCGAGCAGTGCCACGGGTTGGGTACAATCTGCTAAATGTAGCTGCTGTTTATTTAGTCGGGGTAGCTTACCTATTCCCCACCATAGGATTACCACTATGGTGGGTGAGTGTACGTCCGGTGGTATTAAGAATAATTAATTCTCAGACCTATTTAGATGGGCCTAAATTATTGATCTTATGGTTATCCTTGCCCTTAATTTTAGGGTTTACTCTCATAGGCGGATATCGGCAAATTTTGCCTGCTTGGCCAATGCCTGGATTTTGGACAGCCACTCTGCTCTTAGGGCAACAAGCAAGCATCTGGGCGAAGCATCAGCAACGTTGGGTGCGGCGATGGCTCTTAGGTTCGGGAATTATGATTGCTAGTATTTTACTAATTGCTTTGTTGCAAGTGACAACAGGAATATTGCAAAAGCCTAGCCAATACGCACTCATGGGGGGGTTCTTGCCTCCCAAAGATGATCCTTCTACAGAACTTATTGATATTCAGCAACTACGGCGTGGCTTTGCGTCTTCTCCTATTTTGAGTACCGCCTTAAATAAATCTAGCTTTATATTTACCAATCGCTATTATTTAGGTGGCCCAATAGCTATGTCCCTGAAACCACTAGTAAACATCCCCATTACTTGCTTTGACATTGGCAATGATTTGCGTGGGTTTGCTTTTTGGTCAAAAGCAGATCAATGGGTAGGAGAAAACGCACTATACATTACTACTGCCCCCTTTAAAAATAGACAAGATTTGATGGCTAGTTATCGAACTTACTTTAGTAGCTTAACTGAGATTGAAACAATCCCAATGAGACGAGGCGGGGTTGTCATCAATACTATTTATGTTTATCAAGCGAAAACACTTTTAAAACCTTACCCGAGGTCTTACGGAATTTAACACTTAATTCCCTATTCTTTGTTTCCTATCCCCACAGGTAGTTCAGAAATTAAAGCAGGCTGTCTGATCAAAGTTCAACCTAAGACAGACGTGTTTTAGTTATAACTTTAGTATCCTGAGTACGGACTAAAAAGGATGAGTGTCTCTTGATCGGATCTTTGAGCAATAAACAATTACTAACTATGAGTAATACTGAGCAGAATTGGCTTCTGCTAGTAGAAGATGAGCCAGGCAATATCTTATTGATTAAGC
The DNA here is from genome assembly GCF_014697425.1 of Nostoc sp. FACHB-110. Classification (GTDB taxonomy): domain Bacteria; phylum Cyanobacteriota; class Cyanobacteriia; order Cyanobacteriales; family Nostocaceae; genus Nostoc_B. The sequence goes on along the minus strand of NZ_JACJRU010000055.1, from coordinate 8,814 downwards.
GAGCCATGAGTAAAGTTAAATGCAATCTTCAAATTCAAGCTGTGGAAGATGGCGAACAGGCAGTTAACTATCTCAAAAAAACTATCGAGGATGCTTATGTCAATCAATATCCTCTGCCCAATTTAATACTTACAGATATTAAAATGCCGCGCATGAATGGCTTAGAATTGCTAGCATGGATCAAACAACAACCAGAATTTGCTAACTTACCTGTGATTATGCTGAGTAGCTCTGGAGAAATTGAAGATATTAATCAAGCAACTGTCTTGGGAGCAAGTTCTTATATTGTCAGACCTGGCTCTTTTACTGAATTAGTGGAAATAATGCAACAAATTGCTTCATACTTTAATCCAGATGCTATGGATGATCCATAGTCTGCATCAAAAATTTAGCTTAATTAAAGGTTATTAAAAATGGCAGATTTTGATTCCAAAACTGTTTTATACGTTGAGGATGATGCTGCCTACATCTTGTTGGTGAGGCGGGCTTTGCAACGTTCTAAGTTAAGTAATATTCCTAATTTAAGAGTCTTAACAACAGCAGAAGACGCTACTAACTATCTGTTGGGGCAGGCTCCTTATGAAGATAGAATAGCTAATCCTTGGCCACATCTGTTATTAACAGATTTAAGACTACCAGGAAAATCAGGCTTACAACTTGTGCGCTGGGTAAGAGAACAAGAAGAATTTCAGCAATTGCCCATAGTGATGTTGACTGGTTCAGCTTTAGATGAACATATCGAGTCAGCTTATGAATTAGGGGTAAATTTTTGCTTAGTTAAACCAGCAGAAGTTGAGCTTTTAGTGAGCATTATTCAAGCTTTGAGTGTTTATTGGATTCCGCCTTTAACTAAGCCTGTTATCTAATTTTCTCCACTAAGTTGGTAATGGTGGCTAGAAATTTTTCAGCCTCTATGGGTTTGGTAATATGGCGTTGAAATCCTGCACGGTAGGCTTTTTGACGATCGCTTTCGCTAGCATGGGCTGTAAAAGCGATCGCTAAAATTTCTCGATTACCATTTAATTCTTTTATCTGGTTTAACAAACTATAACCATCAACTTGTGGCATTCCAATATCACTAATTAGTAAATCTGGCTTGATGTGAGCAAACATTTGCAAAGCTTGACTAGCACAATCAGCCGTTGTGGCAATTGCTCCTTGTTGTTCTAATAAAAAAGCCACAAATTCTCTAGAATCTGCATCATCATCCACAATCAAAATTCGCAGCCCTTCTAAATTGACAGCTTGTGATAAGGAACGATCTGGTGGTTGGGGCTGAACAGTCGCACTCATCATTGGCAAACTGAGCGTAAAAGTCGCACCTTGCTGTTTACCTTGGCTGGCTGCTGTTACCCTACCACCATGTAATTCCACTAAATGCCGCACAATTGCTAGCCCTAACCCTAAGCCCTTAGTTGAACGAGTAATTGAACTATCTGCTTGACGAAAATAATCAAATACAAACGGTAAAAATTCTGGGGTAATTCCTTCGCCATTATCTTTAACTATGATTTGTACTTGAGAATCTACTTGCTTGAGTTCAATTGCTATCTGTCCACCAGAGGGGGTAAATTTCACAGCATTCGACAGTAAATTCCAAATTACCTGCTGAAGCCGATCAGGATCACCCAATACCTTACTCACATCTGACTGACAATTAATCTGAATGTCTACTTCTTTCGCCTGGGCTGCTAACTGTACAGTCTCAATTGCCGCTTCCACAATTTTTGCCAAATTGACTGGGCATTGTTTCAGATTTAATTTACCCCGCAAAATGCGGGAAACATCTAGCAAGTCTTCAATTAATTGCGCTTGGGCTTTGGCATTGCGTTCAATAATTTCCAGGGCGCGATTTAAGGTTGTAGTGTCATATTGCCGAGTTTGTAACAGCCTTGCCCATCCTAAAATAGGGTTAAGAGGCGATCGCAATTCATGAGACAACACCGCTAAAAATTCATCTTTGATGCGGTTGGCTCGTTCTGCTTCTACTCTGGCGGCTTGCTCTCGAATCAATCGCGCCCGTTCTTTTTCAACTCGTTTATTCTCAGTTACGTCACGGCTAAAAACTAAGACATACTCTACTACACCGTGAAAATTCAACTCGGGAACAAACCTTGATTGATAAATGCGCTCCCCTGATGGTGTGGTTAATTCCCACTCAATTAATTGTTCTTGCACATTCGTCAATGCCAGACGTAACGCCCCATCCCAACGATGATAAATATGCTCTGAAAATCCCATCTCACTATGAGTTTTCCCAATCCATGCCGAGGGCGGCGAACCAGTTGCTTTTTCGATTGCTAAGTTCACATACAAAAGCCGCAAATGGCGATCAAATTGGAAAATCACATCCGGGGAATTATCTAATACAGTTTGCCAATTTTGTGTTTGCGGAGAAAGTGTCCGATGCGGCGATAGTGGCTGATTAATCTCCGATAATGCAGCATTATCTATCTGAAGGTATATTTCTAACTGCTTACGCTCTGTGATATTTTGAAAATATGCTGTCAATCCAGTTAATGTAGGGTAAATTGCTACCTCAAACCATGCGTCTAGCAAGGGAAAAAACTGCTCAAACCTAACTACAGATTGGTGAGCGATCGCTCGATGGTACTCAAAATACAATCTAGAACCAGCAAATTCTGGGCAAGCGTACCAAAAGTTTTTTTCGAGCAAATCCTCCAAATTTTTATTAAATATTTTGGCTGCTTGAGCGTTTATAGAAGTCACCTGCCAACCCTGGTTATAAGCTACAAAGCCTCCCTTCAGCCTTTTGGCCACCTCTGCAACTTGGTTTTTCACAAACTAACCTCACAAAGAAGTTGAAAAATCTTTAAAAATGGCCAAAAATGCAACCAAAACTCAATAATTTGGTCACAGTATCTCCACCACTATAAATTAAGTTATGTTTGGTTAAAGTATATACTGGGTTATTTATTACCTAAGTTGCTGACAAAAACCACATTACTTTAACAAACTTATACTTCAAAAGAAAAAACTAAATCAATTTAGATAACAACAGTAGCAAAAAAGATATAAAACTTAACTTAAATTTTATCTCCACTTTTGTAGTCATTTATAGTACAAAAGTCATCAAATCATATTGTTTTGCAGCTATAATTAAATAATTCAGTTCTTACAAAATATTGTATTTAGCTATACAACTTATTTGTAACCTGTCAGTATACACTTCTCCTTTCCCAACCAGAACAATTACTCATAACTCCAATAAAAAAAGGTAGGAACTTGCCTACCTTGGATTAAACTGCTTCGGCAGTTTAGTAATATTTCCATATCAATTATTACACGCTTATTTAAATTCTTGTAGTGCTGATGCAACAGAACTTTTAGTTCTTTGCTAAATTTTCCCACGCAAAAAATATATTCATCATTTGGTGTCAGTCTTCTGCAATAATTGTCTGTTTCTCTGATTTGCTTTATACCCCACTAAAGTTGAGATTATCATTTGCGATCGCTTTAGTGAGGTATAAGTATGATTGCCAGTAGGTGATTGATAACAAATAATAAATTTGACAATCAAATGTATTATTTGTTATTTACCACGGGTGTCTAATCCATTCATAAATCTTAAGATAATCTGCTCCCGGAATATTCCATGAGTAGTCATATTTCATCCCTTGAATTGCTAATTGCTGGAACTCATCAGGTGACTGATACCATAAATCAATTGCCCGATTCATAGCCGATTCTAAAGCGTAATTATCTGTTTGATAAAATACGTATCCATTGCGTTTTTCTGGTGGCAGATTTTGGTCGTAATCTCTATCAAATACCGTATTGACTAACCCCCCAACACCACGGACAATTGGCACTGTACCATATTTTAAACCAATAATCTGGGTTAAACCGCAGGGTTCGTAATTGCTGGGAACAACAATCATATCTGCCCCTGCATAGATCAGGTGAGATAATTCTTCATTAAAGCCCAATTCTAAATGGACATCGGGGTGATTAGTTAAAAATGCTTTTTCATGCTGGAAATGAGCATTAATGCCTGACTCTGTAGCGGAACCCAGTAATACAAATTGTGCGCCTTTATTGAGTGCATGATAAATTGCATGATGTACTAAATGCACACCTTTTTGATGATCTAAACGACCGATATAAGCAATAATTGGTTTATCAGCAGCCCCAAGTAAGAGCCTTTCGCGCAAAGCTTTTTTGTTATATATTTTTTGTTCAAAATCTGCGTAGGTATAGTTATTGGGAATGTAACGGTCAATTTCAGGATTCCAAAAATCGTAATCTATACCGTTAAGCACCCCAGAGAATTTATCTTGATTTAAATGCAGTGTATGACCTAAACCACAACCTACTTCTGTAAACCGCGCTTCTTCTGCGTGGTTGGGTGAAACAGTGGTAACTGCATTTGCGTAAACAATACCCCCTTTCATATAGTTCAACGCAAAGGGGTTGAAGTTGTCGCGTAGCTTATCGTATTGGAAATAGTAAGCTGCTCGATTTAAACCTGTAGCTGCCAGCGTTTCTTCACCACCTATTCCCTGATGCTTAAAGTTATGGATGGTGTAGCAAACCCGCTGATATTCCATCCCATTGTATTTGTAAATCTCAGCGAGTAAAACAGGAATTAAGCCTGTTTGCCAGTCATGACAATGGATAATATCAGGGCGCTTGTTGCTTTGATTTAAAAATTCTAAAGCAGCTTTGCTAAAGAAGGCAAAGCGCATATTGTCATCATCGCAACCGTAATAACAGCCGCGATTAAAGAAATTATCTTCGGAGTGGGGTTGAATAAAGAAGCACAGCCTACCATGCACCCATCCGCAGTACACAGAACAGTGAACTGCTGCGCCATACCAGGGAACCCACAAATCTTTGTAGGCATCATGCAGACCCCAAATATGGTCGTAGCGCATACAATCATACATGGGCAGTATGATCTCAACGCAATTGCCCCTGCCTTCTAATTCCCTACTCAGTCCGTAAACAACATCCCCTAAACCGCCTGCTTTAATTACAGGAGCGCATTCCGAGGCAATCTGTACTATGTACATTCCTAGTCCTCGCTATACAAAAATTTATATTAACTATACTGTTCAGTATATGCAATATGTACTCATTGACAAGTGACTAGGCCAATGTTAATCACGAAAGCTTAATACAAGTGGTAGAGATTGAGGTTGTTTCATCTGCTGCAAGACATATACTGAGGAGCGTTGAGGGGTATTTAGCTTAGTGGATACAAGAGAAGTTATCGGAGAACGTGGCGAATCTATTTTTCGAGTTCTCATCACACGTAAACACCCCAGTCGTGGCTATTTATTTGATCATCCACGATTTTTAGGAGAAAAAAAGCGAGCAATCGACTTTTACGTAGAACTCTTTCATGATGAATCTTTAATACCTTTCTTTTTTGTGCAAGTAAAGTCAACATCCCAAGGTTACACTCAAAGCGATCGCAGATTAAAAGTCAAAGTTACTGACAGCGATATGAAACGTCTTGCAGCCTATCCTGCTCCTACTTATGTTATTGGTATTGATGAGCAAGCAGAGCAGGGTTATATTTTGTCGGCTAATGGCGAAAGCTCAACAGGGTTTTCCAGTTTGTGTACAGATTATCCCCTCATACCCGATGTATTGGCATTACTATGGGATGAGGTGAAAGCATACTGGACTTCTCCCCATCAAGCTACTTTCCGATCAATTTTTTGCGATCCCAAATGGAGAAAGTAATGAAGCCGAATCTACAAGATTTTATTGCTGAACGCGCCGAATATCTTGCAGTTATGTACCTGACTCGTCGCAATGATCTAGTGATTGAAAGAATGAAGTCGGCTGATTATGGCTTTGATATTCTTGTAACGATACTAAGAGATAACCTGCCTACTGGAAGAGTTTTTGGTGTGGAAGTTAAAGCAAAAGACACAGCTATCAGCAATTTAAAAGATATTTCACAATCTATTACCCAAAAAACAACTGAATATCTTCAGAATGTGCCGTTTCCCTTATGTTTATTCCTGTTGACGATGGAGGATGACCAGGGATATTACAAATGGCTAAACCATGTAATTGCTGACTCTAGCCAAGTATCTCTACAATGGCATTCTCTAGATGAAAATGGAATCAGACAGATTGTGGACGATGTAAACGCTTGGTATAACGCTAAGAGCAATTTTGCTGCATAGAAATACTGTGGCTGGAGATTTTAGGCGATCGCATCTTTCTATTTAAAAGCACAGGGTTGACGCTGCTAAAATACCATAGGACAAGCAGCGACACACCAGCACACCTCACAAGCCATGACTACAACTATTGACTTTCTCAGTCACCTTAACCCCAGCCAACGTCAAGCCGTAGAACACTACTGTGGCCCGTTGTTAGTTGTGGCTGGTGCTGGTTCCGGTAAAACACGCGCCTTAACTTATCGCATTGCTAACTTGATTCTCAAACACCGTGTGAACCCGGAAAATATCTTGGCGGTGACTTTCACCAACAAAGCCGCCCGAGAAATGAAGGAACGCATTCAAAAGCTGTTTGCAGAAGAATTGGCGATGACGCAACATGGTACAAGATTTGAGTTATTAGAAGAACACGAACAAACCAAACTGCGATCGCAAGTTTACCGCACAACCATCAAAGATTTGTGGTGCGGTACTTTCCACAGTTTATTTTCCCGCATTCTCCGGTTTGATATTGAGAAATATCAAGATGAAAAGGGGCGCAAATGGAATCGAAATTTTTCGATTTTCGATGAATCAGATGCCCAATCTTTAGTTAAAGAAATCGTCACCAAACAATTAAACCTCGACGATAAAAAGTTTGAACCGCGTTCTGTCCGCTACGCCATCAGTAACGCTAAAAACCAAGGCTTGTCACCCCAAGAATTTGAAAAAGAACAACCAAATTATCGCGGACGAGTTATTGCTCAAGTCTACAGTTCCTATCAAGATAAACTAGCAGAAAATAACGCCCTCGACTTTGATGATTTAATTCTTGTCCCGACAAAATTATTTCAACAAAATGAGCAAGTCTTAGGTTATTGGCATCGCAAATTCTGTCATATTTTAGTCGATGAATATCAAGATACCAACCGCACGCAATATGATTTGATTCGGTTGTTAGTTACAAATGGGGAAGATAGAAAAAGTGAATGGAATTGGCAAAATCGCTCAGTATTTGTAGTAGGCGATGCTGACCAATCAATTTATAGTTTCCGCATGGCAGACTTTACTATTTTGCTTGAATTTCAAAATGATTTCGGTGATGGTTTACCGGATGAAGATACCCGCACAATGGTGAAGTTAGAAGAAAACTATCGCTCTTGTGAAAATATTTTACAGGCTGCCAATGAATTAATTGAAAATAACACCCAACGGATTGATAAAGTTCTCAAGCCAACGCGGGGAAGTGGCGAACAAATTTATTGTCACAAAGCTGATGATGAACTTGCAGAAGCAGATTTTGTGATTCGGCAAATTCGCACCTTAGAACATCAACATCCCGAATTAAATTGGGGTAGTTTTGCGATTTTATATCGGACAAACGCCCAATCTCGCCCCTTTGAAGAATTGTTAGTCAGGAATCAAATTCCTTACACAGTTGTGGGGGGGATGAAATTTTATGACCGCAAAGAAATTAAAGATGTGATAGCTTATCTCAGAGCGATCGCTAATCCTGCTGATACAGTGAGTTTATTGCGGGTGATTAATACTCCCCGGCGCGGAATCGGTAAAGCCACCATTGATAACTTAATTAACGCCTCCCAGCAATTAGGGCTTAACTTGTGGGAAATTCTCAGCGATGAAACATCTGTCAATACATTAGCGGGGCGTTCGGCAAAATCGGTGAATAATTTTGCCCAAATGATTAGCCGCTATCAAGAACAAATCGCCACAGTTCCAGTTTCTGAGATTGTCATGGGTTTGTTAGAAGAATCTGGTTACGTGCAAGACTTACAAAGTCAAGGTACAGATGAAGCAGAAGACAGAATCCAAAACGTCCAAGAACTTTATAACGCAGTTCTGCAATTTCAAGAAGAAAATGAGGATGTTTCGTTAACAGCCTTTTTGCAAAGTACCGCCTTAAGTTCTGATTTAGATAATCTAAAAGAAGGACAAACAGCCGTTTCTTTGATGACTCTCCACGCTTCTAAAGGATTGGAGTTTCCCGTAGTCTTTTTGGTGGGATTAGAACAAGGGTTATTCCCTAACTATCGTTCAATGAACGACCCCGCAGCTTTAGAAGAAGAACGCCGCTTGTGTTATGTAGGAATTACCCGCGCCCAAGAACGGTTACATTTATCCTTCGCCCGCGAACGCCGTTTATATGGCTCACGAGAACCTGCACTGCGATCGCAATTTCTGGACGAATTACCCCCAGAATTATTAACTACCCAAAATCAAATTCATCAAGTTTATACCAAATCGGCTGCAACAAATAACAGACAAACCAGTACCGTTGATAATTGGCAAGTCGGTGACAAAGTATTACACAAAACCTTTGGTATCGGTGAAATAACCCACATTTTCAATGCAGGAAATAAAACCTCTGTAGCTATTAAATTCGCCACTCTAGGAAAAAAAATTATCGACCCCAGAATAGCCCAGTTACAAAAAGTAGATTAAAAAGCAAACAGCGGTCTAAATCCGCATCCACTAATTTATTCAGTATAAAAAACAAACAGAGGGTTTATGTAATTACATAAACCCTCTGCTTACTTTTAAAAAATAAACCTGGCGTCGAGCAATTGTGGCAGGAGGCGACCCTCCAACTATCGTAGCCGCAGCAGCGTTTCACCTCTGAGTTCGGGAAGGTATCAGTGTGGTTCCACCG
>NZ_JACJRU010000054.1 GCF_014697425.1 Nostoc sp. FACHB-110 | reverse complement strand
CTTTCATTCCTTGTTCTCTAGAGAACAAGGAATGAAAGCAAGGACTATATTAATACTCTTGTATATGGATGTAGACGGAGCCGCCTTCTTTAACCTTCTTGTATAGGGATAACTAGGACATCCACCATGTCTGTACTTACCCTGATGTATAAGCATGACTTCACCGTTTTGTATAGGGATATCTGCATTCATACCCTTTTGTACTGGTATACTTGGCAGGCGTTGGCTATACCCGTCGCAGGCATCGCTATCCTTGTTTGCTTTAACTTAACCTCTTGTATAGGCATAATGAGGCTAACAAGTAGTATCACTATTTAAATTGTCTTGTACAGGTATGCTTAGACAGGCGATCGCTCTCACTTCTTTTACCTTCTTGTACACCCATGCTTAGGCTAATATCTGGCATCCATATACATTTCTTTTAGTACAGCTATGGCATAACGGCGATCGCGTTCATTCTCTTTACCTCTTGTACACCCATAGTTAGGTTCATCACTTGTATGGCTATACATTTCCCCTAGTACAGTAATAGCGGAGTAGACGAGTGCCTCCAATAGCCTGACCCTCTTGTATAGTTATGTTCTCCAATTCTTCGCCTTAAATTCTCATAACCATCCCCAACGTATTTTCCCAACTAATTTCCCACAAATAAAGAAACATCCAGGTTGACTAAATCTGGATGTCCATTTACTCATCCAAAGCTATGATTCATAGTTTCTCCCTTAAAAAAGCTGTTGCTTGCTTCGCTGTTTCAACTATCGCCTGGGCTGGTTACAACAGTGACTATATCCCTTTGGCGCAAGCTGTTGCACCTCCAGCAATCGCTTATTTGCTCAATAGCAGTCAAGACACATCCACTAAACCTGAAAGTAAAGATAAGTAGCACTATTGGGGCATCTACAATGTCCCACACAGCAACATCCGCTATGTTCAAAGTAGGCGATCACTATCTTTCTGCTATACCCTTTTGTACATAGATGAGCAGCATCACAGATAGTTAGTCAATTTTCAGCTACACCCTCTTGTACATAGATACCAAGGTAGGCGAGCGCGCGTTTCTCCTCTGGACTGCCCCAAATTTTGTTTAGACAGGAAAAAACAGTGCTTGCTTGTTTACTTATTTTTTGACTGTTTTTATTGACAGCAAAAAGTTAGCGCATTTCTAGCACTTTCTTTCACATTTATTTTTCTGTTAGCCGTTACTCCCAAGTCGATCTAGCCTGCCTACCAACACTGAGAAAAACTCAGATATGCGACATCCAGAGTTGAGGCCTTTACAGTTTGTTGACGACGCTTTGAGCTTGTCTCAACCGCCTTGATGGTTACTAGACCGTTCGAGGTTTTGCATTCCCCTTTACTGTGGGCAGTTACACAGTCAGTCATTGGCTCACTGTACGCATTGAGGGCATTTAAACACCGACCACACTTAGCTTTTAGCAGTGGTTGCCTTGCTAAAGGCATTTTACAACGAATGGCGATCGCTTCTCGCCTGCGTCCACACACCACTGTTTTTATATAAATTAGATTGTCTGTGGACGTAAACTAATCCTTTGGCTATTAACTTAATTACTGAAAGTTCACCCCACTGCCAATACGGTTCGCTCACAAGTTGCTTACCTCAGTAAGCCGAAAATCGGGTATCAAACCATATCAGTGCGCTACGGCAGATTTATGGTAAATCCCTGGTAGTTTTATGGCAGTTTTATGTGAAATCTATGGCACTTTTATGGCAAGCAGAGGTTTAGCAAGGCTGAAGCAACGGCAATTTTATGGCAGTTCTATGGCAGTTTTATGGTAAATCTCTGGTAGTTTTATGGCAATTAAAAGCGAAAATTGGCCGCACAGTACGCCTAAATTTTTTCGCAAGTTTTTTCCACTTTAAATTTGATTGAAGGCGAGCGCTCACAACAAATACTACTTAAATACTACTTCTGTCATATAAAATCTGCTTTCGCTACTCCAGCGCAATCGCCTCTGCTGCTATTTGTCGTGCTTTTGTAGTTTTTATGTAGTCGATTTGGGGGAGTAAACATGATTTTTACCCAAAAAAACTTTCCGTCAAAGATGGCGTACTGTGCCGCACAACCCAAAATCAAAACCCCACAAATTCACCACACTTAACCCACAAATAACCCATCAATTTCCCGTTAAACTACCGCAATTTACCCTGACCAGTTTGCTGAAGTTCCACTGATTTACCACAGTTAACCCATAGATTAACCATCAATTACACACAAAACTGCCCTAAAATTGCATCAAATCCGCATTTGCTCACTGGTGTGTTTTGCTACTAATTTTTGACAATACTGAGACAGGAAGAGAATTAGGGCGATCACTCCCCCTGACAACGCTACAACACGCTTAAACCAGATGCCACAACCTCAACTAAACCGATGGCCTCATCAATTCACACCAGTCAATCACATCCCCTACTCAAAGGCTGCGTCCACACGTCACTGTTTTTATATAAATTAGGATGTCTGTGGACGTAACCTAAATCCTCATACTGACCTTTTGGCTATTCACTTAATTATTTCAACCCTGAGCAGAATACTGCACAATGGCATTGACTCATCAATGGGTAGTTGAACAACTTTAGATTTGTGGAGTGGCTTTTTACTTGAGCAAGCGCACTCCCAGCAATTACGGCTGGTGAAATCGGAGGTGTTGGGAAAATTTTTTCGATAATTGGATACTTTCGCTTTTGACAGGTTCGCCAAACACATTGAGCTGGTAATCAGTCATGGTTAATGGTGTGGACAGCCAAAGCTCCCAATTAAGAGCATTAATACCGATCACCAAATGGTTGAGCCACCGCACTCTAGAGTCACTGTTCATATCCTCTAATTGCGTCTGGATGAGGCGTTGCCTCAACAAGTGCGAAAAATCTTCCGGTATTTCAATGTAGGTTTGTATCCACTGAGATACCTGATGAGAAAATAACCACTCGTTGAGCATTTGTGCTGTCGGTATCCGCCTGTGCTGTTTGTTAATAGACTTTGAGCCAATCGCTTTGCGTTTGCTAGCTCTTCCCATCGCTGTTTACTCTTTGCCAATGCTTGCGCTTGAAGTTTGCTTTTGGTGTAACTGCTGTGCTGAACTTCTTTTTACATCATACTTTTCCTCACTAGCCTACTGCCGCATAATACACCTTAATTTTGAAGCAACTTTTTTCCACCTCACACAGCACAAGCGGCGATCACTCACTTCCAATACTACTTAAATACTACATTCACAACACAAAATCTGCTTTCACCACTCCCTAGCGATCGCCTCTGCCACTATTTGTTGTGCTTCTGTAGTTTTTATGTAGTTAACTGGCGGCTAGGGATGATTTTTACCCAAAAAAACTTTCAAAACTTTTTGGCGTACTGTGCTGCACGAAAGCCTTTAATTGCATTCAACCATATTAGAATCATCTGCTCACTAGCACACAACTATTAGCGAACTATCTTAGAACTATGAGGAAGCCAAATTTTTTTGAGCAGTTTAAAAACTGTGATTTTAGAACCATTCGTGAAGTATTTTAGAACTATTTAGGTACTAAATTTAGAGCATCATAGAACTATAAAAGAACTATTTGCCAACCATTTACGAACTAATTTATAAATTCTTTTTTAAGATAATTATCAAAATTAAAATGTAAATTTATTCTTCAAAAACCTTGATGCGAATGTATCAGACTACAAAACTATTTTGAAGTCACTCAAAAAAGAACAAGCAATGAATTGCAATTAGCCGCAATCAAGCCGAACTTATGTACTGAATAAAAGTTGGTCAACGGGTATGTCGCATTGTTCTTTATTACCCCAGCACTTTTTAACGACGGCAATACCGCCGTTGACCATTTGCACGATGTAGCTTCTAAAATAGTTCAGCCCAAAACCTTTTTCTTTGACTCGTGCTTGAGTAATAATTGCTTACTGTAATCTTTACTAAAGTGGCGATTGCTGCTGATATTGTTGATAAAGTTGCCACAGCCGCGCTTGCTCAGTTTGAGTTAGCAACGGCCAAGCCTGATCAATCTTTGACTGACTTAAATTGATTTGTACACATATAAAAATACCCCTCCTTAGCTATTCTGGAAGCTTTGAAAGCTTGGAAGGCTCGGAAGGGTTGCGGATATGTCAAGTTAAATAACTAATAGCTTTAACAGCTTTGGGCATTAAACCACACTTAAACCGTCTGGAACAAGCTCAACCAAATTAATTGCCTCATCAAGCTTTTCTGACAAACTCAGCTAGTGACATCCCAAAATAGGCGATCGCTACCCCTACCCAAATAACAAATTTTCTGTAAATGTATAAGCACGATTCTCTTTATTTACAGAAATGATTATTTCAGTACAAAACCAGAAAGGGGGCGTGGGCAAGACAACACTAGCAATTCATATTAGTCATGGGCTGGTGTTGAAAGGTCACAACGTTTTGTTAGTCGATGCTGACCCACAAGGGTCGTCACGAGATTGGGCAGCAGCACGCGGAGAAAAGCCGCCATTTCCAGTCATAGGATTAGACCGTCCTACTATTCATCGTGACTTAACAACCCTTGCAAAAGACTATGACGATGTAGTGATCGATGGGCCGCCGCGAGTCTCAGAATTAGCCAGAAGTGCAATTATTGCAGCCGATTTAGTTGTAATTCCCATTCAGCCCAGTCCTTATGACATTTGGGCAGCAGATGAAGTTGTTAAACTTATCAAGGAAGCTTCTGTATTTAAAGAAAACATTAAAGCCGTATTTGTAATTAATCGCAAAATAGTAAATACTGCAATTGGGCGAGATGTAGTGGAAGCACTTGAGCAGTACCCTTTCCCAGTATTAAAGTCAGCCATCAGCCAGCGAGTTGTGTTCGCGGAATCGGCAGCATCAGGCAATACAGTGCTTGAAACTGATAAAAGTGGTTCTGCTGCCAAGGAAGTAAAAGCATTAGTCAGTGAGTTATTAAAGCTAGGGGTTAAATAATGTCACCGAAAAAGGTCAATTTTGGCAAAAAACCTGAAACTCAAGAACCCGTAGATTTAGACAAATGGGTTAGCGAGCGCCCCTCTGCTGTGTCCCAATCGGAGCAAGAACAACCCGAAAAGATGAAACGCTTAACTCTGGATATTCCTGAGTCATTACATAAAGCCATTAAACGTCAAGCAGTAGATGCAGGGGGAGCAAGCCGTTTCCAAAAATAGGCTAGAAGCAGAAGTAACTGAACAATAAAATTTTGATTAGGAATTTTTACCAACTTTTAATGATTGAATAGTTTCTTTCTTCATCCCAAAACTCTTAAAATAAATGTTACTCTGCTCGTTGTTCAAAAATACTTAGTAGAAAAATAAAAATAAATTTAAAAGTTATCTGTTGTTACCATTAGATTTACATAACCAATATATAAGACCCATTAAACTCCACCATAAAGCCATTAAAAATAGCAAACTATTACTATTATACTTGTCATATATATCAGAGGATATACAGCTATTAATCCACATAAAAGTAAATATTATGCCTCCTAGTAACCCAGCAAATAGACTGACATATCTAGTTTTATATTTTCTAAAAATTGTTGAAAATAACCAGAATAAAAACCAACATATATTCGTTAGAAAAACTCGTAGTTTATAGGATTCAGGAGATGTATATATAGAAAATACAAGCCATAATTGAAATGAACTGCCTAATAATGTGCCTAATCTTGTATTAAAATCATATTTGTTATAATTAATTACTTCAATTGATTTTGGTACAACTTCTTGTCTTCCAACCTGATGGTCTTGTTTAATTTCACTTTCTGAAGACAAAACTTCTATGATAGTTTCACTCTTTTCAATTAATTTCGCTTCAATTTGCGTTACTTCCTGAACAGAAAGCTCTAAAATATCCTGAAATCGCTGTAGTTCTTCACGGGTAGCATCACTAAGAGGATATTCAAACTGAATCGACTCTCTAAAAACCTGTTCATACTGCTGAAGCTTTTGTCGATGTTCCTCTAGAGCAGTAATAATTGGATTTTCAATTGCAGAAACATCCTTAAAAGTCAAATTTAACACTTGATAACGTTGGCTTAGTTGAGAGCGGTTGAAAGCACTGAGCGGATATTCTTGCTGAATAGCTTCTGTAAATTCCTGCTCGTATTGCCGTAAGTTTGCTTGATGCGTTTCAATCTCCGCATTAATCCGCCTCTCGATCGCCTTCACATCTCCATCACTCAACCCCAATGTCTGCCACGTCTGCTGCAACTGCTTGCAAGTCACCTCATCTGGATAATGCTTACGCTGCGTTGCCTTCACAAATGCCTGCTCGTACTGCTGGAGTTTCTGATGATAGGTTTCGATCTGCGTTGTGATTTGTGCTTCGATTGGCGCAACATCTACATCTGTCAGTCCTAATCGCTGCTGTTGTTGACGTAAGTCATTCCGGGTTGCCTCGCTGAGGGGATATTCTTGTTGCGTAGCAGTAAAAAACAGCCGTTCGTAGTCCTGGAGTTTCTGATGATATGCCTCTACCTCAGCCATAATCTGAGATTCAATCGCGGCAATATCCCTATTCGCAAGATCTAATTGCTGCTGGGTTTGCCGTAAGCGTTCGCGGCTTACCGTACTCAGCGGATACTCCTGCCGTAGTGCCGCCTTCAACGCTTGCTCATAGGTTTGTAGGTTTTGCTGATGCGTCTTAAACCGTGCAGTCACCTGTGCCTCAATCGGCATCGTGTCCTCATTCCGCAGCCCCAAAATTTGCTGGAGATTTTGCAAATCGTGGCGATCAGCATCTGTAATTGTCTCGTCCCGCTCTAGTAGCTCAGTGAACACCTGCTGATACTGCTGGAGTTTTTCGCGGAACTCCTTACGGTAAGGTTCTAACACCTCATCTTCAATTGCTTTCGCCTCAGTTGTCTCCAATCCTAAGCGAGTTCTCAGTACATCTAATGTACGACGACCAACAAAGGAAATTTCGCCTCTATGAATAAATCGCGCTACCTCTTTACGGTATCGCTGTCTGGGATCACCCGGAGCTACCTTCATCAGTCGAATCTTAAAACCTTCTCGAATTGCATAGATTTCCGGCTTCATTGCAGGCTGAAGTTCTCGCACCTTCTGACTGGCGTACTCGTGGAGTTCATCAATTGAGATGAACTCATCCTGATCGCGATCTGCTTCTCCTGACTTGATACCTTCAATCAAAAAATGAGTGTAAATCGATAGATTTTGCCCCTGTTGCTCAAAGGAATATTGAGTCGAACTAGAAGAAGTCAATATAGCTCGTCCTTCACCGCCTAACTGCTGCCGGATGTCAATCGTACCGTCATCTTTGGCAGACAGCCCCTCAGCAAACGCGCCACTAAAGCAGCTATCTAAGATTACCACTTGCCGCCGGGAGCGGCTTTCGCTCATACGGTCGTGGACAAAATTGGCAGACACCGCCGTTGAGCGAATTAATTCACCCTGCTGCGTCTTACTGGTGTTGCGAGTCGCCAGATACAACCTACCGCGATCATCTTTAATGCCGTGTCCTGAAAAGTAAAGCAACACTAAATCATCTTTATGTCGACCAGAGAACAGCGTTTCAATCGCCATTTCCACAGCTTGTCGTTCAGGATTTTTAAGCAGGATAATATCTGACGCGGCAAACCCACCCATATCCGGATGCAGCAGTACCTCACGCACTGCTTCTACATCTCTGACCGCACCGGGCAATGGGTTCAGCCCTGGCTCATACTCACTCACCCCAACCAGCAACGCTACCTTCGCCATTTAACTCACCTATGTTGCTATAAAATCTTGAGCTGCTTTAATGGCAGCTTCCAGTTCTTCTCGACTGTGGGCTTTTACCATCAGTTTTTTGCCGTTAGCTTCTACCGAGAGTTCAATCGGCTTACCACCGAGGCGATCACCTAAAAACCCTATGAACTTCTTAGCATTGGCTGTATTTACCTCAGCCATCAGCAAGCCGACCAAGAAACCGCCTAATGACTTATTATCCGCTGGTGGGTTGGGGTCAAGGACACGATTAACTGACTCTACCTCGTCCATATAATTAAGTTCAGCAATCAGCCGTTGAACCTGCTCATCTTGTTCTTCTGGTTCTAAATCGGGGTCATTAAAGTGAATCGTCAGTTTGATGCTGGAAGTAACGGTCATGTTTGCTTATGCTGGTGTTGAGTCTCAAATTCTATGTACCCAATTCTCTCATGTATATTCGGTTAATACTGGCATCCTCAATTCAAAAAACAAGCTTCTGTATAAATCTTCACAAAAGCTTAATCAGGTAGATTATATACAAGGAATGCAACTGAGGAAGGAGCGTGGGAGAGGCGTGCATACCGTAGCGGAGTGTCTGCCGCTGCCTACAACAAACTGGGTGGCTCAACGAATGGATTTGTGGCAGTGGCAGACACCGCCTATTTAAGCGAAGCGGTTAAGAGTTGCGCCGCCATATAGGTTTGAATCGTAGGTGCAGCCAATCCCCGGTTATGCAAATGCTCAGAAAACTCCACCATATCCTCAAAAGTTGTGTGGGAGATCGCTCCTCACTTCCTGGTTGCGTCCACACCTTCAAATGTTAGCTGACTCCCACCTGTGGACATAAAACCCCACTGACTCACCCCCTATCTTGCCTCTAAGCACAAAAATAACCCCACTCAGTCTATCTACTGGTAGGGTGTTGGAATATTGTCTTTGAAAATCACTGATTGTGCTGATTATTTACTACTAGATACACCCGACTAAACTTTTTCTAGGCATTTTGGTGAAAGAAACAGATTACATTTTTAATTACAAAATCATCAAACTTATTGCTGTTATTAGCACCAGGAAAACCTACTGCTTCAATCTGAATTTCGTTTTCTCCATCCTTAAGAACCTTACCAGGTATTCCAATCATTTGGGTATACCAATGTTTCTTAATTTGTTGTTTGCTCGCTTCACTTAAGCCAGGATAAGGGGTAATTGTACCGATGGTTTCGTTGTTAATTTTGACTTTGACTTCTGATTCTGTATCAGTCAATCCTCTAATGTTAAAAATTAGAAATGCTGTACGATTACTCTTGCGTGAAGGAGTATTGAATCTTCTTTCCCAAACTAGTCTGTCATCACCAATAGTAATTTCTTCTTGTTTATTAGTATTAGGATCGGTATCAGTAATCTCAATGAAATCGCTTACTTCTGCCACCATTTAAGGTCTCCTTTAGGTCTATACCCTATAGCTCTAGATAATCAACTGTGATATCGTATGAAGATGCACCTTAGTTATAAAAATAAAGCTTTCAAAAAAATAAAATCTTTATTTTTATTTATTAGTATAAATTTTTTAGCTCTTAAGCGAATTAATATCAAAATAACAGGTCTATCAACTTATAAAATGTAATTTTAATAACAAAAACTTAATTTATTAAACATACAATTATTTGCTGCATTTTAATATCACTTTAGGAAAAATTATAAAGAATATATAATAATATTTCTTTAATTAATTTTTCCCTAAGTAAAAAAAACATAAATATTTTTAGTAAATTAAAAATATTTATGATATGTAGTCTTCACTGTTCGGAAAGGCGAGCGCACAATAAAACGCATCTCTGGGTATGGGTAACTACGTTGTATTGATATAGCAAAATTTTTAAATACGGTTAGGCGATCGCTAAACAACATCAAGCCCATTAGGAACAAGTTCATTCAGTTTGATTGCTTCCTCAATTTTTATTCCTGGCTTGCGATTGTCGTATGGGTTTAACTCATGCTTGGTGTTGTGGTCATCTAGTCGAGTTTGGTAATTCTCCAAAATTTTCTTGATGGTTGCTGGTTTGCTACCTGTGAGTGTTTGTATTGCAGTTTGGTTAATATGCCATTTCTGATTTCTTTGGGTGCAGTTGTTGTTGTGAACTTCTAAAGCATAAATAGCGCGTCTTGTTAGCTCATCGGCTCTGCCAGGATGCGTTTTATATTTTTCGCTCATCAGTTCTGCTGTAGGTACTGAGGTTAAGTCTTCATCAGCTAACTTGACTTTACCCGTTACGGTCTTGGCATAAACTTGGCAAGCTTTTCTCACAAACTCAGCCAGTGACATCCCAGAGTAGGCGATCGCAACTTCCACTACTTTTTGAGTATCCGCGTCTAATTCTAGTTGTGCAATATTCATAGTTTCTAATGAGGGTACTGTGATTTCTGGCTGTAAGCTTACTTGCTCTGTCTGTTGAGTCTGTTCTATCTGTACTGGCTGTTCTAGTTGTGTTGGTTGCTCAAAACTAGCTTTATAAGCAATTCTCGCTTCATCCCCTATAACATCCCATCTGTCACGGTTACTAGTTGCATACCATAGAGCTAAATGCTCCCAGTGAGGAACTTTACCGCGTGGCTTAGTGTGGTAATACCCTGGCTTTCGCTTTTGAGAATTAGGAAATTGTTCAGTAATAGCTTTTGCAAACGCTGTTCTAGGTCTTTTCAGGCTGTTATCACTGATAATAGCCTCTCTGATTGGTTCCCAGTATTTGAGTGTTATTTCTCTAATCACTGGCTCATCCTTGACACCTTTTAACTGGTGCGCGGCAATACTACCTAACCTAGATGCCCAAACCTCATTGCTTTCTTTAGCTAATCGCTCGATTTCACTCATAATATTGGCAATACTACTTATACTTATCCCTATACTATTCCTCTTGTTAAAATAAATCAAGACGATTTGTATAGGGATTTCTTTAGATTCTGGTAAGTGTTCCGGGCTTGATGACAAATCGCTGATAAGTTCTGATTGTGCTTTCGTCGTCGTCGCCTAAAATGCTGCTGGCATAGGCGATATAGTCAAAGGGGTCAACTCCAGCATTCACAATACTAGCTCTGAGATATGCTCCTCTAAATTTGTGGTAGGTCATATCTGGGATAATTGCCCAATCCTTAGCCGCTTCGCTCAAAACTTTAGACCAACGACGGTTAACTCGTTCTGTGTCTTCATGATGTGGAAATCTCTTGTCTTTATCGCCAAGCCACTGTAGAGCAAAACATATAAGTTTGGCAGATAACAAAGTAGGAATTTTAAACACTACATTTCTCAAGCTTGTGCCATCAATGCGGCGATTTTTCCCCTTTAATTGACCAGTGAAAGCAATCTCATATTCTCCCATGAGTTCAAACTTAGCTGATAGATGAACCTCTGCCATACGGCGGCCAGTAGCCAAGGCTAGAGCGCAACTAATATCTCTCCAGTCAATTCCTTCTTCATTTCCAGAAGCAATTCTGGTGAGTAAGTTGTTGGCTCTTTGCAGATATGAAGTAAGGTCTAGCTCAATTCTGGCTTCTGGCTCACTTCGCTCTTTTACCTGTTGGCGGTAGACTGTGTTTTGACGCTCTTTGTAACTAGCAAATTGATAAGAGAGTGCTTCACCAAAGTGAGTAATGATCGTCAACACCGGATGATAAAGGGCTTTATCGTTGAGGCCTGTTTTTGCAGATTTATGAAGTCCTTTCTTTAGTGCAGTAATCTGTCTTAAACAAGTTCCATAGGTTTTTTCGGCTTCTGGGCTTTCATCTGGATAAGTAACTTTAAGGTTTTTAGCTTCAATCGCTGCTAATTTTTCCCATCCTAGTAAATCGCCAGTTCCTTTTTTACGCTGAGTAATTTTATAAGGTGCTAAGGCTTCAAATTGGGGCAATAAGTAACTTACACGCTCATCTATGTAGCTATTCTCTAGCTCATCGCGTTGTTTTAACTCTCTACTCATTCCTTATTTACCTATATATTTAGCAAATTTCATTTATTTATATAGTAAGTAAGGAATAAACTAAGGTCAACATTTTATCTATCAATATTTGCCCTTGTACAGGGATGAAGTTAGCAAATATCCCTATACAAAACCTCTTGTAATAACTATACAAACCGTCTAATATAGAGATACGAAAGAGGGACGCGCCAACGTCCCCACAACATAAAAGGAATTTAATTTCATGACTACTCTAACAATTTCTCAAGTCTCAACCACAGCTAAGAATCAAAATGACCGTTATTCTGGAGAGTTTGACGCGGCTATCGGTCTGCCACCAAGAACAACCCAAGGTGAATACTGGCAAGGATATTTAGGCTACACGCTCAAAACTGGTAACGCACCATTCTAAAACCACAGGGTAGGCTCACAACCTACCCTTAATTTTTTGAGGATTACTTATGAGAATTGTATAAAGAACATTCTCATAAGTAATCCCTCATAGCTTAGTTTGCAGTTCTAACTTTTAATTCCCAAAGATGCCCTGATTTTTCTAGCCCACACCTCATGCTCGAATTTTTCGGCTAACGATGGAGTGTCCATATTGATGACTTTGCGCCAAGTTTCTTTCCTATTGAACGACCCAGCCTGACAAGCCAACTGCCAAGCTACAGCTTCCCCGTGTTTAGAAAATGCTTCCTCTTGCAAACTTTTGATTGTTTCTTTCATATTTTTATCTCTCAATTAACCTTTAATTTTTCCTGTAGCGGTGTTACTGGCTGAGTGGTCAATCTCCCTGCTATCACTCCTACACTCAGCAATCCTAAAAGGCATAACAGAATTAACTTAAATGGCAGCTCGCTGAAAGTAAAAATATGAATGTCATGTTTGGCGATCGCATATCGTACCATTGGCATTTGCAACGGGTTAAAGTCAAACCATTCACGGCTTTTGGCTAAACCTTTAACCTGACATTTTTTAAACTGCTGGTGCAATTGTGTTTCAACTTCTGCCATGTCTTGAACGTAAACAGTAGTGAGAATTTTAATGTTGCATGGCGGCTGATTGGAGTGAAAGTTTTCCAGCCTCAATTGCGGATTTCGAGATAAACCAATCTTGCAACGACGCAAATAACAACCAGGAATTAGCCCGTGATAACCTTCAGCTTCCATTAAATATATGTATCCGGGTTCATGGTCGTTTCTGGCTTGATATTCATTGGTCAAGTAGCGAGATTCCATGTTTAATCCCTCAGCCAGTTTTTACCGCAATCAAGACACTGTAACCTCTGCTTACCCTGAGATCGCCCATTCTTTTTGAAGTTTTGACTTTGGCATTGGGGACAAACCAAGGGTACATCAATTAAAAGATTCTTCCTAATAACTGCAATCTGGGCTAGTGATTCTTGATAGCCAGCTAAATCAATATCAATTCCATCGAAGTAAGGCAACTGGTAAAACACAGGTGAACGGTCAGCCGTCACCATTGCAATTCTGAATTCTCTGGCGGTATCACAGATAATTTCATTCTGTTCTTCCATCTCCAACTCTATTTGCTCCAGTGTGGCCAATGCTTTTTCTACTGCCGATTTACTGTAAAAGCGATCGCCATACTGGGTGAGAAATGTTCTAATACTCACAGGGTCGATGTAGACATTGGTTAACATCTTTTGATCATCAATGGTTAACCCTTTGGTAGTGCTGACCATACCAGATTGACCCATAATAATGACACCCATATTTATGTGGCCGCCGTCTTTAAGGACTTGCTTAAACTGCTTGCCGCCATCATTCCCAACAGTATCAATAGCGTTATCAAACTCGTCACAAACCCAGATATAACCTACCGAATCTTTGTAATTTGAGTTCGTAGAAGACTTACGAAATTGGTATTCATCAGCCAAACCTTGAAAGCCTCTACCAGCACTCTGCCATCGTAAACAAAAGTCCAAATCTGTGGAATTTTTCACGCTAATTCCTGCCAATGAATTACAGAATGCAATTTCTGTAAAGTCGAGTTTTTTACCATTGGGAGTATTGCCAGTGAGAAACCCACGCTTAAATATATGACTCATCAAAACTAAGACTGTAGGAGTTTTACCCGCGCCTGGCTCCCCAACAATTCGCCATCTAATCGGCTGACTTAATAGGTAATTGATAAAGTCTTGCTGGCTGCGATACAAACTACCTTTATCAGCTTTTCTGGCTGGTCTATCCTTGCGAAACTTCACCACAAGGCAATCAGTCACAGCTAGTTTTTTGGCAGACTCAACGCTGTAAATTCCTAAATTTCTGGTTATCTCTGGTGAGCAATCTTTGATTAATTTAGCGATCGCTTCTGGTGACATGGTGCGGCTATACCCATAACCAGCCGTTACTACTGAGTCAGTTTCTTCTATGCCTGTGACTTTCAAAGGTATTTGCTTTTGAAACCATAACCAAGAGGCGATCGCGTTTGCTATCCGTCCGTTGGCATCAAAACCAAATTCACCATAAACGGGTTCTAATAGATCCCCTTGCAGTTCTCGTTGCAGTTGGGCTATACGCTCGTTAAGTAGTTCGATTTGCTCTAGATAGTTTTGACGCTCAGAGGTGATCGCCTTGCTGACCTCATCTAAATTTTGGTTGTAGCCAGATGCTAAAGACTTAATAATTTCAGCTTTGGAAGCATGACCATGAGCCACCTTTTCACTCCAGTTTTGCAACCGTCTAAACAACTGCATTGCTTCAGTGGTAATTGAATCATGCTCAGAGTAAATCTTCTCTAACTCAGTTTGTTTGGCCAGTTGAAAGCGTTTGTTAGCTTCCGCGTCTACTGCTGATTTAAAGTTAAATTCCCATTGCTCAATCTCAGATTCTAAATACTCAATTTTTTGTTTATCTTTCTGGGATTGGGTAAAAATTTGAGTCAGTTTAGCTTGGTATTCATCCAATTTAGAATTTAGATGAGCAACCATTACACTATTCTCAATCTTGGTATGACCCAACGAATTGATAGTATTTCTGGCTTCCTTTAACTCATCTTTCAAGGCTGACAATTCGCTATTAAGCTTGGCTGTTTTAGCTTTGGAAGCCTCATATTTATTAATTACACTGTGAAGGTTATCGCTGGCACTTCTGGCAACCTTAGCAGCCTTTATAAGCTCTTTTTGTAGCTTGGCATCTGTGACTAAATAAGTTACAAAACCTCCGCAAATTGCACCTAAGCCAAAATATAGTTGAATCATTTAGATTGCTCCTCCGACTTTTTGAAGTAGTAAATTAAGCTACTTCCAATCTCAAAATACGTATCATAATCACTAGGGTAGCCATAACGTGAAACGTATAATTTACCTAACTCTGTTGCCCAATCTTCTGAATCACCCTCTACTTCATAATTAAGCTGATTCATTGAAGCTTTTAATGAATCAATTTCATCTGGTAATAAATTTTCCAGGTATTTGTTAGTAGTTTTCTTCATTTTTTTACCTCTATATAATCGCCTAACTGTGCTTTAAAACTGGATAATTTACCCTCAGTCTCAACAGTTTTTAGTCGCAATTCTTCGGCTTTTAATTCGGCTTGCTTTAGTTTCTGGGTAAGTTCATCCTTGCTATAAACTGCAATGTTTGTATCAGTGGTAGTTTTAGCTTGACTAACATCAAGAGTTACTGATTTCTGGGTGGTAATTTCTTTTTGATTTAGGTAGTCAAGGTAATTACCTCTGACCTTCTCAATTTCTGTAGCGGCTTGGATACCAGCACCAAAAGCTTTGGCGTGTTTACCCACTACTGTAAATTTTTCACGGGTTAGGTCTAATGCTGCACCTGTGAGTTTTAACGCTCTGGTAGCACCTTCATAGAGTTTCATCCCTTTATCTAATTGGGCTTCTGTAGCTTGGGGTAAGTTCTCAGGAGGATTGAGGGGATCAGCAATATGATATTTGTCAGGGTGAAACGCTGGAATCATTACTGGTAGCGTTTCAGGAGTGACATTTAATAAGCCAGGGACGCGCTTATCTATGGGATTAGTAGCAGTAGCGGCGGCGGGACTGGTAGTGGTTGAAGTAGTCGCGCCTTTACCTCTGGCCAGTTTTTCAGCTACGGCTTGAGCAGCTGCTTTAGTAGTATCGATTTTAGCCATTGTTTAAAAACTTACGAGCGTTGATTAAGGATTGATATCGAATTTCTAGTTGGCGAAATGCTTTGTCTATGTCGCTAAATTCCCGCGCTAATTGCTCATCTAGGTCGTATTTTTCTAAAACTTCGTTGAGTTCGCTTTCATCGGTTTTAGCGTTCTCAATTTGGCGATTTAAGTCATTGTCCATGTTGGTAGGATTGAAAAATACCTGATGCTTGCTATTGCATTTCTCGAAGCTGTTAAAGCCCTCAGACAATTTGAGGGCTTTTAATGTTGAGCTTTATCTACTACTACCTCTATGGAGCGGTTGCTGTGACTGCTATGGTGTCGCTGGTTTTGGCGTAATTACAGCAAGCAATAGAAGATTGAACAGTTGCCAAAGTGATGGCAACTGTTAAAAATGCAGCTACAATTTTCATTTGAAACAATCCTTTTTTGGTTTGTGGTTGATAAGCGATCGCACTTTCTTGGTCGGAGGGGCGATCGCTTATTCATTGTTGAAACTTTCGAGGCTAGATACATCCAAGCCAGTGCTTGAGTATTGGAGAGTGTTAAAAAATTGGCTCACGTCACCCACAGTTACGTCACAGTCAAAGCGCAAAATTTTAAACTGTGGATGCTGTCTAATTTGGGCTAATAGCTGTTGTGACTGTTCAACTAGCTCTGACAATGGTTGAGTATTCATAGCTAAGAGTCCTGAAATAGTTTGAAAATCTTCTCTAGCAATCGGTTGAGTAAATCGAAGGGTAAAACCAAAGCAGCTACTAGACAATTAGTTTCTTCCCCAGTTCATCAATGATCGCGTCGATTTCTTGGTGCAAGTCGGTTTCGTCGGGGGTAACTTCTACAGGTTGTTTACCGAGGCTTGCTAAATCTTTAATCGCTCCCAAATATTCATGCTTTTGATACTGCCAGTTTTGGTTGATAGCTTCTGTTAACTCAGTTTGGCGAATAGCCAAGTTATTCAAAATCAACTGGTTTTTAACTTGAGCGATGGCATCGACGGCGGCGATTTCTTCAGTTGCCTGTTTTGCTAACTGCTCAACTAGAGATAAGCCAGTATTGGGTGTTAGGGGCTGAGTAGGATTGGTTAACTGTTGCTGTGAAGTCTGGGGTACTATAGGGGCATTTTGTGGTTTTTCTGTGGCTGTTTGTGATGCTTGCAATGTGGGGGTTTCAGCGATTTCTAAATTTTCAGCGTGTGCTGGCAATTGTGGCTGTTTTGTGGCTGGCAATGCTGGCTGAATGCCCTCTGAAATTACCTGAAATTCTGCTTCTGAAATTGCTGATATGGTTTGGTAATTGGCGGGATAACGGTCTTTCAGGTATTTGATTCTAAAGTCGTCTGTTGCCATGTGCAGTTTAGCGGCGGCGGTGACAACTGTAATTGTGTCTACTTCTGGCATAGTTGCTGTGGTTGCAGTGGCTTTTGTGGACTTACGCGCCATGATTTAAGCTCCTATGGGATAAACTTTTTGCGCTTGTTTGCGATATTCGTATTTAGAAAATTCGTTCTTGTGACTGGCGATATAACGCTCTACTCGCTCTTTCTTACGAAAGATGGACATTACCTTACCAACACGCGCTACACACCAAGCTTGATAAGGGGTTAAAGGGCATTGTCTATCGCGCTCAGATTCGTTGATTAGTGGGTAATCTTGGCGGTAGTCGTCAATATTCCAGTAGGCTATATTGTCCCAACTGACTAAGGTGGTACGTGATACCTCCATCAAAATTGCAAGGTCTGTTTTGGTGCTGGGATACTCCAGAAAAATGGGAGCATCAAACGTTATTCCTGTGCTGGCAAGTTTCATTATTTGGGCATCTTTGACGGTCGTTAAACGTTGACAGGCGTTGAGCAATCACTGAACAGATAAATGCTGACGCGCATTGACGGATTATTTACGCAAATACCATGCAAAGATTAGCCAACTCACTAAGAACATTGTTTTAACTGCGCTTGCTCACTCGGCTGGATAGTCGTTGTATTGGTTTTGTGTTTAAACTCTGTTCACTTTGCTGTTCTAGCTGTTAATATAGTGTCTAAGAGGTTCACCTGTCAAGCAAGAGGTTCACTAAGTAGACACAAGTGTTTTCTGGTGGATAATAGATGCTAAGTAAATTACCTAGCGTCATGCCTTCTAGTAAGCCAAAAGTACAAATTAGGTTTGAGGATGAAGATTTCCGTTATTTAGAGGATTGGGCAAAATCTGAATTTATCCCTATTACCCAGCTATGCAGGCAGCTGATTTTAAAAGCAGCAGAACAAAGGAAATTAGAACAGGAGAGGTCAACATGACCAACACGCCAGAACAGTAACAAGCCAAAACACAGGCGATCGCCTTATGGAACCGACGATAGAACAACTAAAAGCATTTTTTCGGTTATGCGTTCGAGCTAGCAATCTGCTACGGAATATAGAATTAGTGAGATTCAATACCAGAACAAGCAGAATTGTAGTTTTGATAGGGGAAACAATCGAAGTAGAAATTCTGAGTAATGGAGAGGAGATAATCGGATGAGTGAATATTTAAATTTGTCTGAAAAAGAATTGCGGGAATATGTTAAAGCAAATCCCCAAGATGAAGAAGCATTTCAGCATTTTCTGAGCATCATTAGATCGAAACCGGGACGAGTAGTAGTAAATAATGATGAGCAACTTGAGGCAGAACTGAAAAAGCGGTTGGCATCGTGAAGGCTCGACCGAGCAACTATGGTGAACAGTAATGGCTCCCATAACCCTTAGTACAAGCCCATGTAACTAATTGTTAGGCACATTATTTCGTACTTTTTCTTTCTTCCGTAAACCATTGTGAAGTCAGGAGATTGCCAAAATAATTGAAGCGGGAATATGAAATAGGAGAACGAAAAGACGGCATGAGCGAAACGACTACTGAAGGCAATAAATTATGACTCAAGCCTTACGTAAACTAGTAACCTTTGAAGATTTTGCAGCGTGGCGGCCCGAAGGCGGAAGATACGAATTACATGATGGCGTAATTGTTGAAATGGCACAACCAGTGGGAGATCATGAAGACGTTGTTGGTTTTATAGCAAGAAAACTAACAGTAGAATTTGACCGATTAAATTTACCTTACATAATCCCCAAAACTGCGCTTGTTAAACCAACTCAGTCAGAATCTGCCTACTCCCCAGATGTCCTATTACTCAATCGCCCTAATTTAGTGAATGAGCCGCTATGGAAAAAAGAATCAACTGTAAGCCAAGCAGCATCAATTCCCTTAGTAGTTGAGGTAGTTAGTACCAACTGGGATGATGACTACTACACAAAACAGGGTAAGTATGAAAGTATTGGAATTCCTGAATACTGGGTTGTAGATTATCTCGGTCTAGGCGCTAAAAAGTTCACTGGCAACCCCAAACAGCCTACTATATCTATCTATGTATTAATCGATGCTGAATACCAAGTTACTCAATTTAGAGGCAGCGATCGCATTGTCTCGCCTGCTTTCCCGGAATTGAATTTAACCGCCAAGCAGATTTTTCAAGCCACCAGTCTCACATCATGACAATACAACGACTACTGATTGAATGGGCGGATGTTCTAAACTTCCGGATTATGCCGGCGCTGGAACCTGAAGCTAAAAGATGGTTGCTAGTTCAAAGATGTAACCAAGGCATTAAATCAGTAAAAGAGATTTTGTAAAGCCTTAACCAAAAGAGGTAGATGAATGGTTCAGTCGCTACCAACTACTGTTACTGTTGACCAGTTTCTAGACTGGTATCCTGCTAATTCAACACAGTTACGTTACGAACTGCATAATGGATTTATCAAGCAAATGCCACCACCAACAGGTGATCATGAATTACTGATTGCATTCTTAATCAAGCAAATTCTGCTGGAGTGCGCCCGTCTTTCAAAGCCCTATGACATTCCTAAAATGGGGTTTGTTCAATCAAATGAAGGTGAATCTGCTTTCTTGCCTGACGTACTGTTGTTGAATCGCCTCAACTTAGTCAATGAACCAAAATGGAGAAATAAATCAACAGTTAGTCAGTCATCATCAATCCCATTAGTTATAGAAGTTGTCAGCACGGCAGTTGCTTCAAGCCGGGAAACCCGTCCAACGCACTGCCTCACAAACTGGCGTGATGACTACTTCACCAAGCTTGGTCAGTATGAAGCTATTGGCATCCCTGAATACTGGATTGTAGATTATGCGGCTTTGGGTGGGAAAAAATTCATTGGTAATCCTAAACAACCAACTATCTCGATTTACTCGTTAATTGAAGGGGAATACCAAGTTAAGCAATTCCGAAACGGGGAGCGCATCGAATCGCTAACTTTTCCCGACTTGGCTTTGACTGCTGAACAGATTTTTCAATCTGCCAATCCAGTAACATAGGTGCGATAACGCATTGAGGATGAGCCAATCTGTCTCCTACACTCCGTACTGCGCTTACGTTTAACAGTATGTTACTCAATCGGTTTCTTATTTTTTCTTTTATTAGTTAATTGTTCTAACCTTAAGGCGATCGCATTTTTTAACATGGTTGCATCTCAAACATTAACCAAGGAGCAGTTTTTTCAAGCAATGGCCGCAATGATATCAGCCAGAGACTGGGCAGGATATCTTAACTTTCGCCGCCAATTTCGAGAAACTTACCCTACAGGCTTTACAGCCAGTCTTAGGGATTTTCATAAATCCCTACCCCCAGAGGATTTGTCAGCTTATATCAAATACTTTGGTGATTGGGAATTAATCAACAAAAATCAACGTAGAGCTAGAAAAAAGGAGGCGGTAACTAGAGAGCGCACTTCCTAACCCCAAGGAGCGATCGCAATTCTTAATGTTACAAAGTTGAAAAATTTAACTAGATGCCAACAAGACCTGAGCAACTAATCCCGTAGAATGCAAACAGCTAAGTATAACGACATACAAATATGGCACAAAACAGCATTTTAAGAGCTTACAAGCTGGCTCATCTTCTCAAAAAAAAATTAAGTCAAACATTCAGACCCTTGAATATTTGCCGCTCAGATATGATGCGTCGGGGACTTCCTAATATTTCAACAAGTTGACGAAAAATTGATAGAAAAAAGGGTGATTCCTCGACTTTCTGGTGTGACTGCCAGTTATTGCGAAGCCACAGAGCGTTTCTCAGGCGCTCCCAAAAAGCGGATTCTCACCGCTCACCAAATAAATTTCTATATTTGACTTCAACGTAACACATAAGGCATCTTCCACCAAATACTCAGCGAGGGATTACTCCAAATTTTTAAAGGAGTGATTCAGGATGCCAATAACTCAGAACGTCACCTGTGCATCGGTGGCGATCGCTCATAAAAAATCGAAAAATTTTCTAGCTCAAAGAATATATACCTATAAATATTTTTTAATTGAGCAGCATGAGCCTCGGCTGACATATAGGCTGAAAATCCAGGATAAGAAGGAATTTCAAGAAAATTCAGTAATTTTGATGCTGGGCTACTTCCAACAGGAGGTGGCAAATGCTTAATACTCGCCCTATCCCCACTAACAGAAATAATCCTTGCCCTATCTGCTTCAACATCAAGGGGGACTGCCGGGTTTTAGCAGATGATACAGTCTTTTGTCACGGACTAGTAGATGCCCAAAAGGGAGAAAAGGCTAATGGCTATGTATGTGTAAAACCCAGCAATGGGCATACAGCCACATTCAAACTCGACAACAGCCAAGAATGGACTCAAGAACAACGCCAACAATGGATCAATGAACAAAGACGACGGCGTGAGCAATCCGAGAGGGAACAACAGCACAAATTAGCGCGACTACTACCAATAGCTGACCGAGATGAACAATACCGCAGTATTGTTGCCGCCTTACCAGTGAATCAAAAACATCGTTGTGACCTATCCTCAGAACGCGGTTTAACCGACGATGAAATTGAATTTGCGCTCGCTCAAGGTTGGATTTGTAGTTGGCATCCGGGGAAGAAAGTTAACGCTTCATCCGCACTAGCTGGGGTCATACTGGCTGATGGAGGTATACAGTTAACGGGTGTTTTTGGGATTGGGATTGCAGCTGTAAATAACAGTGGTAAAATCACAGGGTTTCAGTTAGCTAGTGACAACCGTGTAAAGTATGGCAAGTACATTTGGTTATCATCTGCCACTAGAGGCGGCAATGGGCCACACCTGCCAAGCGGTGAATTACCTGTATTTGTTTGGCGGCATCCACAAGCAAACAACATAACCGAAACTTGGTTAGTAGAAGGCTGTTTAAAATCGCTAATTACTGCCCTGAAATTGTGGTTTAGGCATGGACGCAAAGACATTCAAATCATCGGTGCTGCTGGGGCAAACTGGCTAGGTTCAATCAATACTGTCACAGAATCATTAGCCGAAGTTACCAAGATTGTTTTGTGTCCAGATGCTGGGAGTTTAAACAACCCTCTGATTTTAGGGAATTACAAAAAAATTATTCAGGAGTTGACCAGCATTGCTTACTCAGTCAGCGTTGCTTGGTGGGGTCAAATATATAAAGAAAAAAGCCCTGATATCGATGAATTAGATAACACATTCTTGTTTGATTTAATTACACCAGGGGAATTTTTCTCACTGGCTGATGAGTCACAATTACAAGATGAATCTCAGGATTGGGCTTGGCGTAAATGGCTAAAAAATCGGCGTTACACAGCCGATATTGTGCTGAATCAGCCTAAGTTTAGATTCCCGACTATTCCTGAACGTGGTGTAGTAATCGGGGTGAAATCTGGATTGGGTAGCGGCAAAACAGAAGCGTTGATTGAGTTAATTAGGTTATCTTCTAATCGTGCTTTTTTGATTGGCTACCGCAATAATTTATTACTGCAAACTGGTAATAGAGGTAGTGAAGTAGGGTTAAATATTTACCATTTACAGCAGGATGATGGTATTGCTTTGGTGGCTGATACTAATACTCATCTAGCTCTATGTTTAGACAGTATTCACCACATTGACGGTTATTTTCAAGGTGTCGATATTTATTTAGATGAGACTGTTTCTGTATTGCTTCATGCCACTAACGGGGGAACACTCAAAGAAGAACAAGGCAGAGCAATAGCTATACTTTCTAAGGCTTTACAGGAGTGCAATAGAGTTATATTACTTGATGGTAACTTGGCTGATATTTATGTGGATTTTATAGCCAAGATAGCGCAGAAGAAAGCCATCAAAATTGAAAATACTGCTGCTATTGCACCACATACTTTTAAATTTATTGTCGGCGTTGATGAAGATGGCGAAATTAAAAAACGGGATAAGTCACCATTAATTAAAGCCTTGCTTTGTGATGATGTAATACCTTGGATTGCCAGCGATTCTAAAGACTTCACAGATAGGCTTAATGAAATTCTCCGGCAAGCTGGTAAACGTGGGTACGTTTTGAACAAAGATACCTCTGGTGAAGCTTGGGCTAAAGAATTTTTAGTTAACCCAAACACATTTATTCAAAAGTACAAGCCAGAATACTTTATAATCTCTCCCACTGCTGAATCTGGGGTAAGTGTCACAGTCAAAAATTATTTTACCGATAAGTTTACTTTTTTCACTGGTGTACAAGGCACTAACAGCCAGCATCAAATGTTGTTTAGGCTCAGAGATGACAGCATCCCTCACTATGTTTTCTGTCCCGAAAAATCAACCATTAGAGACAGAAATAACCCGAAAAATTATTCCCAAAAAGCATTCTCAGAATTACTGAATGAAAAAATTCTCCTATCAGCAATACTGGCGGCTGATGGAAATACTAGCAGAATGCTGGAAATAATTGGTCAAGCGATTAGCCGTAGTAATAATGATTGGTGGGCTTTATCTTGCCAGCTAGGTGCGCTCGATAATATCGAGATGAATAACCTGCGAAAATGTTTGATTTATGCCCTCAAAGAAACAGGGCATAGTGTTGAGGTTTGTGAGTGGGATAGCGATAATGAAGCTCAAGCTATAGAAAAAGCAGCCAAGGAAGTTGTCATCATGCGCTACGCTTTAGAACTTCATCAGGCAGTTGAGTTTAATTCATTAGAAGAAGCTAATCAAGTCGCCAAAAGTAATCCTCCTAAGTCAGTTCAACGCCGAATTGAAAAGACACGTTTACTTGATAGAATTCCCGGAATTAAAGAATCCTCTGTATGGGATGTCAACTTTATTGCTGACTACTATTTGAAAGACAAAGAATTTATCAGCAAACAACAGAGATTTTATTTACTAAATAACTTGGAAATTTCCAAAAAACGTAGTGAGGTTAACTGGTATTATTTAGCGACTAACCAAAATTTCTTTTTATCTCAAGCCAAGGGTGATAGCCATTTAAAAATTTGGGCATTACAACAGCTAAATATTCTTCAGTTTTTAGATGGGGAGTTTCACAAAAATTCTCCGGCAGTGGTTAATCTAATTAATACAGTCAGAAACAGAGATGATATTGCCTTAGCTCTCAACACTGTACCGAAACCAGAAACCGCGTCAAAAAAAGAGAACATCGAGTTTTTGCGCTTCTTACTCGATAGCATAGGCATTAAGTTAACCAAACCCACCAGAAAGCTGGTCGAGGGAGTACGTGAGCGTGTCTACTGTGTCGATAAACAAGCAATGCAAATCCCTGTCAGGGTACAAGTCTTGCAAGCTCTCGCGCGAAAATTTGATAATTATTTAGAATCATCAGCAGTGGCTAAGGTTGACTGGGAGCAAGTGGCGATAGTTGAGGTAGGAGAAGTTACTGTGACTGATAAGGCGGCGACAATAGAAGACGAAACTCAACACCAGCCAGCAGTAATAGCTCAACAGCCAACACTCAATAGTCAGCAGTGCGACATAGCACAAGAAAAAGCAACGACCCACCAAGTGGCAGTGGATGAGGAAATCAGCATACTGCCCACACTGCAAGATGGATTAACCGCAGCAGCAAAAGTTATTAGTCATCAGTCAACAGTTAACACTCAACAGTTAACAACAGTTGAATCATTGCCACAAGTCAAAAGGGATGAGATTGACACTCATAATCTAGAGTCAACTGAACAAGCTCAAACACAATCACAGTGGACTGGGTTAAAACTGCGATTGCGGCAAGGGCTAGAGGTGACGGGTTTAATCTGGGGTAACTTATATCGAGAATTTTTTGAGAAATTTGGACAGGCGATCGGCATAGCAGAGGGTGAACCAATTTTCAATCACTACCATGATTGCTGGC
The DNA here is from genome assembly GCF_014697425.1 of Nostoc sp. FACHB-110. Lineage (GTDB taxonomy): Bacteria > Cyanobacteriota > Cyanobacteriia > Cyanobacteriales > Nostocaceae > Nostoc_B. The sequence continues at coordinate 21,313 of NZ_JACJRU010000054.1, read as the reverse complement.
ATATCCCGATGATTTTTTCTACTGGATTCAGATCGGTTCCCCATGAATGGCTAGAGATAGTCACTTGAATTGATCATGACTTATAAACTCCCCTAACCCACTAGTGTTAGTGGATTTTTAAGTGTGTTTTTAGTAACAAATATTACTTAAAAACTGGACGGCCAAAAGTACAAAAAACCTCCATTTTTAGCTTTTTGGCCGTCCAGAAACAAGGTCAATCTCAAAATATAGAGATTTCATGACTTTTTCTTGGACGGCCAAAAGTACATAAAACCCCATTTTTTGGCTTTTTGGCCGTCCATGATTTTTGAAAATTTTCTCTTGAAAGCCTTATCCCAACTAAGTTTAAGCCACTTTTTTACCTAATTTTTATTCTCAATAAGCTTGGGTCTTATTGAGAACGCATAATACCGCGATGTTACACACATACTGCAAAAAATCCTTTTTAGTTTATTTATTGTCAGTAATTGAGGCTTATTGATAATAAATGTGCTTGAAAGCCTTGATATTACGTACTTTTTTGCTCAATTACCTAAAAACTGCCATTTTTGTACTTAATCAAGTTTTGTGCTAATGATTACTGTTGATAAGCGTATGATTGGGGAGGGGCTGACGATGTGCTTCAGAATTGCTGTGGGATGTCTTAAAATAACCGTACCTACTACGCTTATTTTGCCTTTTTTGCATTTGGGCGATTTGACTTTCAAGCCAGAAATACAGGGATTGAGAGCATTATATTGATAAGGTGGCAATTATTACCGAGCTAAAACTGAATTTCGCCTTAACTTCTGTTTTTGTCTTTTTTGAAAAAGATAGCATGGGTGGCGATCACTCTCATCACGCCATCACCATCACTAAACTTTTTTCTTTAGAATTGTCTGTGGACATCTCGCGCTATGAGCATATCGCTTGTTAACTAAGTTCTATGCTTTGAGACTTTGAACCTTAAAGGAATGCAGCGTCTTTATTTGGTAAGGTATGCGTTCGCCTCTTGCTGGTCTGTGTCAAAAATTTTAGAATTTGTCCGAGGCTCTTGAAGCGATTAAGCCGTCTAGACTTAGTTTTCCACAGAACCAAAGCAGGAATAATACTTTCAAAGTGTAGTGAAGAAGCAAGAGGGGTGCGTTCACGCTCACGTAAGGTTGTTGGAATATCTAAAGCAAAACTAGGAGATATCAGCACAGCATCAGTCAAAGTAAAGCTACTGCCTAACCATCTGTAAAAGAGCTTCTCGTAGTTCCTCTAATGCTCGCTCTCCTCGTTTACGGAGTGTAGCGACTTTGACATTTTTTCCTTGTGCGGCATAACGGCTAGAGACTTCGTTCCAAGATAACTCTTCTATAATACGAAGCTCCAAAAGCTCTCGTTTATCTTCAGGCAGCTTACTCATAACTTCTCGAATTTGCTGCCATCTATCTTCGTTTTCATCTTCTGTGCTAGTTTCACTAGCAGCTATCACTGCTTGAAGTAAAGAAGGGTTGGTTTCAAACGTGGAAGGGTCGTGCAAATTGACCCTTATAGATGTTGCAATGCCGACTCAATTTTCTCTAGTTCATTACTAAGATGCGCCAGTTTTGCTTCTTCATCAAGCAATTGCTGTTCTAATTGAAACTTAACTGCGGTTCCAGCCTCAATCGCCAAATCTGCCCGCATCCTTTTAATTTTTTGGCTGCGGATGCCCCATTCTGTTTGAAGTACATCTAGTTTCTGCTGTAGTCGCCGTTGCTGTCCAGTAGTTAAGCTACTAGAAATTGGACTACTTTCAATAGTTGCTACTTCACCAGGCAAGAATTTACTCCCACCTGCGTAATAGCAAAGGGGGAAGTTATCACCCAAATCCAGCACTTTATTCACAAACGGGTGCTGCGGCCCCGAAGCCCTTTTTGGTACTTGGTCAAATAAATACACTAAAATATCAAGAATTCGAGCATAGCTATCTTTATTGACTGCTGCTTTCCCTTGCAAGGCTTCCAGCAAGCAATCGGTAAAAGCACTATAAGGCTGACCCGTGTAAGAATATTCATCTTCCCTGGACGAAGCAACCACAACTCTACCGCTTCCCGTTTCCAGCACATTTAATAATTCTGGCGGTAAAGGTGATTTTACAAAGGTTTCCCCAGGTTCCTTCAAAGCTGGAACACCCCCAGCATGACAACAATCTAATAAAACTACCAGTTTCCGCACTATAATTGCTTCAATTTTTTGGGTAAATTCTAAACCTGATATAGCAGTATTTGTTCGTTGGCTGGGGTCGTAACCATAAGGTACAAGGAAGTATTCATTGGTGCGCTTGATGCGTCCACCGTGACCAGAGTAGTAAATGATAACAGTTGCATCAGGGTTTTGATTTACTTCGGAGATAATTTGGTCAAAAGCTGCAAGGATATTTTGCCGAGTTGCTGCGGTTTCGGTTAGCAGCGTCACCTGTGCTGGCGGATAGGCAGCGCAATTGGGATCAATCAGTACATCTTTTAGAGCAGTTGCATCTTTGACAGTAACAGGTAAATCTGCACCTACGCCAATGAGTAATGCATAACCTTTAGTAAAAGTTGCGTTTGTCATGCCCTGTTTTGTGGTGGTGTTGAAAACCTAGCTGTCGTTAGACATCGCCCTTTATACTCTATATCTTATGTCGAACTGCGCTCGCCTTTGAATATCTTGTCAGGAAGTGTGTAAACGTGAAGCGGCTTAACTTTCACAACAATAATCTGTGTAGCGGCCGTCTTAAAATTCAAGCGTTCGCAAATCACAGCAAATTATTTTAGATACTATAGTTGAGTTAGACAAATCTTTGGCCTCTTGCAACCTACCAAGCTATCCGACTCTGTTTTATATTCCGATAGAGTCACCTCTCTGTCCGTAACAGATCTACACTCCCTAATCTAGTCCCAATAAATTCCCGTTTATCAGTTGTGACTTTTGGGACTGCTCACACAACCGCACACACCAACCGAAAACCAACATCGTTGCCACGATCCGCGCGCGCGTTCCTAACGCGATAGGCACAACGACACTTCCTCGGATAGCTGTCCCAAGATCCACCCCGCATTATGCGAGAATCATGATCATTTTCACTCACCCATGCACTGCCGTCTGTTGGTACTCTGTTGTAATTATTGTTATATATATCTAGACACCATTCCCATACATTACCATGCATATCATATAAACCAAAAGAGTTAGGCGGAAATTGTCCTATATTTGTTGTTTGCTGACGATATTGACCTTTTGGGGCAGAAGCGTAAGTGTAATGTCCGTAGTAATTAGCTAAATCAGTGATAATCGTTTCACCAAAATAAAACGGTGTAGTCGTTCCAGCACGACAAGCGTATTCCCATTCAGCTTCGCTAGGTAGTCGATAGGTGCGTCCTGTTTTCTGGCTTAACTTTTTACAAAATTCTATTGCTTCATCCCAACTAACTTGTTCTACAGGTCTTGTTTCTCCTTTGAAACAGGAAGGATTATTCCCCATAATTGCTTGATATTGCGCCTGGGTGACTTCATATTTACCCATAAAGAACATAGGGACTGTTACCTGATGCTGTGGCCCCTCATTATCCAATCTTTGTGCTTCCGTTGTTGGCGAACCCATTGTAAAGGTTCCCCCTGGTATCTGCACCATTTCCAAGGTGGCACCATTCCCCACATTTTCTACAAAGTAATTCGCCTGACAGTTGCGGCGTTTGGTAATTGTACCCCTCACATTAACTGTCACAACTTCAAATTGAAAAGTTTGTAATGGTTTTGGTGTTGTAGGACTTGATCTAATTTGTTCGGGAAGAAGTAAACTTACTCCAGCGACCTGTATCTGCTTTCCTCCTTCAACTAGTTCATCAAACTGAGGCTCTGCATCTGTCAAATTACCAGCACGGGCAAATTTTGCCATTCCACGAGCATAAATCAACAAGGGCTGAAATTCAGCCAATGGCTCTGCAAAGGTTTCTGTTAATGAAGCTAGTCGCACCAGATTAGCTTTATCTTTCAAATCCAATTTCGAGAAAGCTAAAGCTAGTTCATGAGCAACTTGAGTAGGTCGTGTATATGCTAAAGCTATCCAGTGTTGAGCCTGGGCAAATTCCTGAGTATCAGGATCATCACTTTTAAGTTTCTGCCGTACATAATCAAGCAAAAACTCCGATAGCTCATTTATCCTTTGTTGACCGAAGTTTTTATCTTCCTGCAATCGACTTAACAGCACATTTCGTAATGCTAAATCCATTTCATAGAGTTCATGTCCTACTTCATCACACAGGCTAGAAAGCAGTAGATCAGCTACAGCTATCCAAGGAATATTTAGTACTGCGCCGTGAATATCCCGTTGGAAGTTAGCCCACAAACGATATAACAAATCCGGTGTGAGTGCTATGGGGAACGCTGCATGATACGCCAAATACAAGTGTGCTTGACCGAAGCGTTTTTCAAAAGACTCAATGCGTCGGTTAACAACTTCTGGTCTAATTTTGGTCATATTCTCCGCCCCTCAAAGTTAGTTGGCCGTCCGCGTAGCACACCAATAGCATCAAGCACACCTCGGCGGCTAACTTCAAACATAGGGACAAGACCAGTTATATGGTCTGCGGTTGTACCAAACCAACGTTTTCTGGGCATAGGATTAAGCCAAGCAATGTAATGCACCCGTTTTTTCAGCTTTTCTAGAAATTCTTTAGTAAAAACGTAGCGTTCCTCGCTATATCTACCACGGGCAGCACCAGCATCACTAAAAATCAATATAGTAGTTCTTTTTGTGCAAACATGGGTAACAATATCACTGACTAACTCCGCTTGCTGATGATAAGGGTCGTGGTAAAGATATTCGATAGGGCAATTGTGAAAGTAGTAAACTCCAGATTTGCCCAAACGACCACCATGCAAAGCTGTTTCTACTAACCGCCGTGATAGTGCATGAAAAGGTACCATTGAACCATCTTGGTCAATAAGTAATAGCAACTCCGCTTTATTTACCCGACTTGGAACTAAGACAGGTTCAAGCAATAAACCTTGGCTGACAATCTGGTTAACAGTTGCTTCTACATCCAACTCTGTGCGTGAACCTTCGCGTACTGGACGGCGTAAATAGCGCCAAATCTGTTTCATTTGCCGTTCAGTTACAGGAAAATACTCAGTGGTTAGTATGAAACGACTGTAAGAGATGTCCTCACCTCTGCTGGTAGCTTGCAGCACTGCTTGAGCTACTTGTACCTCATCTTCAATTATCTGGGTCAATTCTGTAGGACTCGTAATTACTTCAGGAAGGGAGGCACTTTGATCAATTTGCTGTTCGCTGTTTCGCCTAGCTAACCATTGGAAAAGTACATACCCACCACTCAAAGCTATGACTAATAACAAACTCCAAAACATCCAATTTGGCTTCTCTGTTGTGGGCTGTGTTGTGGGCTGTGTTGTGGGCTGTACTGTTGAGACTGGGTTTGGAGTTGAGGATTGCTTATTTAACATTAATCCAACACCCAAGCTCATACCAATACCTAAAATCACCAAAATCAAGTAGCGCGTTTTTGGAGAAATCTGAAACTTTCTATATGGTGCGGGCAATAGCTTCGCAGTTTGTGTTGCTGCTTCAGTATCCATCACTTGTTGAAAGTGATGCTCAAAGAGCCACTTTTCTTCAGCAGATTTAACCCACAGGGTCTGACACAAACGCTTCAAAGCAGCCGTGTCAGTAATCCCAAAACCAGCTTGCATAGCTTCCAAAACCAACTGATACTCATCAATGCCAAGTGGTAAGCCTGCTTCGCGCAGCCTGGTGAACAATTCCAGTAAAGGTAAATCATTCCCTTCCACTGTTTTGACTCAAATAACGTACATGATCATCCCAACTTTTCAGCAATACACCAGCATAAGGAATCTTACCTTCCAATTTTGCCAGCACTTCATCTTGGGGATAGCGACGTAGAACGCGAAACCAGTCAATTAATTCGCTGGTGCTTACCTTTTTACTGGACTCCCCTTTATATTTCCCCATTTCCTGCCGTAAAAATAAGAAGCGAGCCACAGCTTTATCTAGCAAAACTGGCGGTGCAGCAGGAAAATGAGAATTGATAATTTCTCTTAACCGTTCACGGCTGGGAAATTCAACATAGTGAAACAAGCATCGCCGCAAAAATGCATCTGGTAACTCTTTTTCATCATTGCTGGTAATCAAAACAATCGGTGCGGCTTTGGCTTCAATCTCCTGACCTGTTTCCTCGACAATAAATCGTTTTTGATCTAGTTCCAGCAGCAAGTCGTTGGGAAAGTCAATGTCAGCTTTGTCAATCTCGTCAATTAGCACCACTATACGCTGTTCTTGCTGAAATGCTCGTCCTAGAGGCCCCCAGCGCACATAAGCAGTTGGGTCATCAATTCGCTGGATTTGTTCTGCTGTCAGGCGACCAGAAGCAGCAAGCTGGGCATCGCGCAACCGTCCTACAGCATCGTAAGTATACAAGCCATCCCGTGCGCGACTGGTAGATTTAACATACCACGTTTCCAAATTTAGACCCAATTCGTAGGCTACCGCACTTGCTAACAGCGTCTTCCCACACCCTGGTTCTCCTTTCAGCAGTAACGGTCGTTCTAAGTAAATCGCTAGGTTAACCGCTTCCACCAGTTCAGGACTAGGCAAATAGGGATATAAAAGCTGTCCGTTCGTCCCCCTTTCTCCTAGCTGTGGCTGAACTTTACCTGTATATTCCAGAAATTGTCTACTTACAGCCTCAACCATTTTTCCTCTTGTTCATACCAATTACAATCAGAAAGGCGGCAAATTTCTCCCAAAGTGGGTTCTGGAATTCCATTATCACTATTTTTAAGTATAATTTGTATCGTTTCATCTACTTGTTCTACCAGTTTAATTGGCAGTTCGTCTGCTGTAAACTCTAGCCAGTTAGACAGTTCATCTTCAGAAAATTCAAAAATTTCAGGCAGTTTAACAGGTTGCTCCGGCTGCCATGTTGTGTCGAGCTTTTCTGTAAAAGGAACATTCCAACTAGCTACACAACCGTCATAATCTACTAGAAACATTAATAATTTGAAATCGCTGGTTTGTGAAACAGCTTTTTTTGCCCTAATCGTTAATGGTAGCCAGAAATTACGGATTAGATCCTTGAGAGAAATTTCTGACAGAAAATCAACATCATAAAATATTAAAAGAACATTTTGAGTCTGCCACCATTGATAGACTCGTTCGACAATTTCAACAATGGGGCTTTGTCTATCTAGACCAACTCGACCTCCCAATTCACGCCATAAGGCATTAGTATCACTTCGCCGAGCAATACGACTGAGATTAATTCGCACAATCTTACCTGTAATTACGCTAGGAACATATTGAACGACTAATCTATTTAATAACCAGCGTTGTCCGTAGTCTGGCGAACCGTGAATAAGGAAAGCTGCTATCGAGTGAGCTTCAATAAATTTCCGAAAAGCTAGTGTATGCTTTTGATAACCTAATCTCAGCAAAGCGCGGTACAGTTTGCCATCAGATAAAACTTGTTCTAGCTTCTGAAGTTGCTCATCTAATGAGTTCAGTTCTGCTTCAGTTTGTTCAATTTGCTTTTCCAGTTGAAAGCGAACAAGAGTATCTGCCATGATCGCGTAATCACAGCGTAACCGTTTTAACTTCTCGGCTACTAGGTCATACTGTTGTTGTAATGCCTGACGTTTGTGGTGTAGGTTCTGGTCGGCGTACATCCAGTTATTTTTTTAGCCAAAAATGTTGTCTCAATACTCCAGATAATCGCAGTGAAATTTGGTTGATTGTGTTCCGTTTCAATAGCTGAAATAGTTGAAACATATTTTTGTTAGTTGATGCAAATTATACAATTAAGGTTTTCTATCTTTTTAGCGATTTTATATTTAATCAGATTTAAACAAAACAATAAATATACAAATGATATTAGACGGATTCCAGTCATAAATCATCTTTACAGCCGTCCCCCAATCCCGGCACGGGACGAACAACTCATGAAACAGAGATAGCCAGATGACTGCTAGGGGAGATCCAAAAAATAAAATGCCTAGCTTGGTGATATCAAGATATTTAAGACACTGGTGCAGGCAGTAGAAATATTGAAATGATGGCTGTGGTAGTTGAAAAGCGGTGTGTTGAATTGATATCGCCCAGTAGGTAAAGAAATGATGCTAAAGGGATCTGGGAGTACGAAACAGCTGTATGGGTAAGAAAAAGACAAAAGTTACATTTTGTCTGTTTGAGATATCGGTTGATTATGACACCAGTAGTAGCAGTTAAGCCCAGGGGTAAGCAATTATCTAAGTTAGCTCCGGTTAATGCCCAGCAAAGGTTAATTCAACTGTGGCTGCACGACAAGCCCAACTCGACACAAAAGTGTTATCTGCGGTATGCGGCGCAGTTCACCGCATTTTTGGGGGGAGTCTCTAAGGCGATCCGAGACACAACTTTTGAGGATTTGGTGGAGTTTTCTGAGCATTTGCACCAACGCGGCTTGGCAGCACCTACGATTCAAACCTATATGGCGGCAGTCAAAAGTTTGTTGTCCTTTGCTTACAAAACTGGCTACATTAAGCAAAATCCCGGTGCTGCTATCAGCTTAAAAAAGGTTGACCAGCGTCTGCATGAGAAGGTGCTGACGGAAACTGATATCGCGCTGATGATTCGGCTGACCGAACGAGCCGAGTATCGTTATCAAGCTCAACAAATTCGGGATGTGTTGATATTGAAGCTGTTATATGTGGCTGGTTTACGGGTGTCAGAGTTGGTAGGGCTGAGGTGGAAGGACTTCACCCAACGCGATTTCTCTGGGCAAGTGACGGTGGTGGGCAAGGGGGACAAGTCGCGTCACATTTTACTACCAGAATATCTGTGGCAGGAGTTGATGAGCTACCGGGGTGATGCTGCCAAAGATGCCTATGTCTTTCCCAGTCGCAAGGGTAAAGGCATGAAGCCATTGCAAAGGCAAAATGTTGACCCTATCATCAAGGATGCGGCCCAACGGGCAGGACTAACAGAAAAGGTTAGTTGTCACTGGCTTAGGCATAGCCACGCTACCCATAATGCTGAGAGAGGTACACCTGTGCCGTTGCTTCAGCAAACATTAGGTCATGCAGATATCGCTACAACATCAGGTTATATTCACATTCGACCGGGAGATAGTAGTGCTTTGCATTTGCCAAGGGTTTAACATCACTGCTTAACCCTCATTTGTCACTTTTTCCAGAGAATAATCTAAGATGCTTACAGCATAAGACTTTTGCCAAAAAAGCTTGATTCCAGCCATTCTATTAGAAAATAAGCGTTCAAATGCTCGTTATATCTACAGTTGAAAAATTGGCTTTGATTTTTATTTTCTCAGAGTGACAGAACAGGGTTAAGATGTCGGTTAATGCTCATATCACGAGAAGAAATTATCCTGGTTAGTCCGGCTGGATGGACTCATGATGAAGCTAAAGCATTAGTGTTAATCGCGCAAAATAAACTGGCATCCAGGCAGGAACAACCAGAACAGCAACTCTACGATAAACAGCAGTTGGAGTCAGAATATTTAGCTATAGCTGTACCTGTTGCTGACTTTTCCCGTTAAGTCTCGTTGGCAAGCGCGTAATCACTCGAAGTTTGCTGCTGACCAGTTTAAGTTTGATTGGGACAACCAAGTAGCCACTTGTCCTATGGGGCAGCAGAGTGTGACTTGGCTACCTCAAATCGACAAGCGCGGACAGCCAATTATTGACATTCGATTTCCTACTGCCGCTTGTCGAGCTTGCCGAGTTCGTCGCCGTTGCACACGTTCAAAAAAAGATCCTCGTGGGCTGACTATCCGCGCTCAAGCCTTTCACACAGCACTGCAAACTCGTCGTCAATCTCAAGAAACACCTGAATTTCTCAAAATTTACCACCAACGTGCAGGAATAGAAGCTACTTTGTCTCAAGGAACCAGACGTACAGGTTTGCGACGCTCTCGTTACAAGGGATTGGCAAAAACTCATCTTCAACACATTCTAATTGCTACTGCTCTTAACTTTTTACGCTTGGATGCTTGGTTTAACGAAGTACCAATTGCTAAAACTCGTATTTCTCGCTTCAAACAATTACAGCCCAAACCCGCTTGAGCAATACTTAGAGTCCCTTATCCATGTAACACACGGTTGATTAGTCAATCATTTTCTTTTTCCGTGTATTACATGGTTAGTTTTTAGAAAACAAAATATTTCAGTTCGGTTGACATTCAAAAATTTGGCAGCAATTTCATGGAGCATTTTTGGTTATGTAATACATGGCAGATGGTCATACAAATTCATCGCTTTACTCCTCAGTCCATCCGCTCTACATAAGCATTTCCCGAATTCGCCAACAGTGTCTTCGCTATATCTACGCCTTCATTTCAAAAATTATTACTATTATCGAAATTAGTGTAAATAGACCACCAGCTATAATATTTAAATGAAAAAATATCAAGCATAATCCAATAATAGTAATTAGACTACTTGCTATAAGTAGAATACCGTATATAGGTCTTATATCTTTTGTTTGAGGAACTATAGAAAATTTACTAAAGCAAAATACAAGTAAAGGTATTGAAGTTGCAAAACAAAATAGCGCAAATGTAAGATACGAACTTAGAGACTGTGATTGTAATAACTGGATAACAATTGTAATAGCTATAACAGCCAGACTTCCAGAGATTATACGTCCACTGTCTAAAAGTTCTTTTTGTTTGTCGTTCATGGGGTTATCCTGCCAAAAAAGGTTTTTTCTACCTAAGTGATTTAAATAAACGTCCAAAGCTCTGCCCAGACTTAGTTACAGCTTGTTTAATTTGAAAATTTTTGTTTTTTAGGTTTGAGGTCAGAAAGGCGACTTCCTGGCTTAGGCATCCATCTATACTTCTATAAAATCTTGAATTGCTTTAACAGCAACTTCCAATTCTTCTCGACTGTGGGCTGTTACAGTCAGTTTCTTTCCATTAACTTCCACCGAGACGTTAACATTTTTCTCTACCAGCTATCAGCGTGTTGTTTAGTAATGAGTCAACAGTCTAAAATCATAAATTTAACTATTGACCAATTAGGCTTTTTTGTACTTACCACCCTTAGCTGGATCTGACCAATCACAAGCAAATCCCTTAGTCTCTTGCACAAATTGATTCCAAGGAACTGGCTCAACTGGCGCAGGTGTAGCATAGACAATATCAAACAAACCATCATCTCTGACTTGACCAATCCGCACAATTTTGGATATGTGATGATTAGCATTTACTGTCACTTTTCCTTCAGGTGCATCTATGGTTTGACCATAGGCCGCAGCACGCACTTTAGCTAACTCAGGAGTACCTGCTTTTTCTACTGCTTGCTTCCACAAATAAACGGCGATATATGCGGCTTCAATTGGGTCATTTGTTACCCGGTCAGCACCATACTCTTTTTTAAAAGCTTCGACAAATTTTTTATTAGCAGGAGTGTCTACTGTTTGGAAGTAGTTCCAAGCAGCATAGTGACCTTTGAGATACTCAACACCAATCGCCTTAACCTCTTCTTCGGCAATACTAACAGACATAGAAGGATATTTGTCTGGTGTTAATCCAGCACCTTTCAACTGTTTGAAGAAAGCTACATTGCTATCACCATTCAAAGTATTATAAATTATGCCTCCGTTGGGCAAAGTTTGTTTGATTTTTGTGATTATTGGTGTGGCTTCTGTATTACCTAAAGGTAAGTAATCTTCACCAACTATTTTTCCTCCTAGAGCTTGTAATTGGGCTTTTATAATTGTGTTAGCAGTCCGAGGAAAAATGTAGTCTGACCCTATTAAAAAGAATTCTTTACCTTTATTTTTTAACAACCAATCAATAGAAGGTTCAATTTGTTGGTTAGGCGTTGCACCTGTATAAAAAATGTTTTTAGAACACTCTTGACCTTCATACTGGACGGGATACCACAACATATGGTCTCTATCTTCAAAGATTGGCTTAACATTTTTGCGACTGGCTGAAGTCCAACAGCCAAAAACTACAGCTACTTTATCTTGATCAATCAACTTGATCGCTTTTTCTCTAAATGTATCCCAGTCAGAAGCACCATCTTCAATAATAGCTTCAATTTGTTTATTTAAAATACCACCAGCCGCGTTAATTTCCTTGATGGCTAATTTTTCAGCATCGACGACACTTTTTTCACTAATAGCCAGTGTGCCACTCAGTGAGTGCAATATACCTACTTTGATGGTATTGCCACCATTTGTATTTGAACTGTTATTAGCACAAGCCTTGAGAAAAATGCTACTCCCGATAGTTGCAAAACTATAAATTAAAAACTTACGTCGGATAAGTCTACTCATATATTTGTTAATTTTCCTTCATGAATCAGCTAGATCCTAGACAGTTTACAAACTCAAGTTTCAAACTGTGATATTAGTTTCAATACAGTTCGGTTAAAGAGGAAAGAGAAAAGGAGAAAAGAATTGAATTCACCCTTACCCCTTTCCCATTACCCTTTTCCCAAATCACAAGGGAGATGCAAAGTACTTATCCGAACCGTATTGATATTAGTTTGATATTGAACTATTTAATTGTTATTTTTGATACTAAACTTAGTTTCTTCAATAACGGGAGTTAAACAAAAATGAAGGACAAGGACAGAGGACTAAAGAATCCTTCCAACCTCGCAGACAACACGAAAACCAATACGGTTATAGCGGTTGTCGGGGCTGTAAGAGAAGCGAAATGCAGACCGGCAATCTTTAGGCTTGTTGAACCAGGAACCGCCACGCAGACAACGACGTTGATCCTCATTATTTATCCATGCACTTCCATCATTAGGCGCTCCTTTATAGCTGTCATGCCAAGTATCTTGACACCACTCCCAGACATTCCCGTGCATATCGTATAGTCCAAAGGCGTTGGAAAAACGAAAACTTCCTACTTCTGTTGTGTGTTGAGGATTTTTGCCCTTCAGCTCAGAAGCGTAGGTAAAATCCCCATTGTAATTGGCTAACTCAGTTGTAATCGTATCGCCAAAGTGAAATGGTGTCGTTGTTCCTGCACGACAGGCGTATTCCCACTCTGCTTCACTAGGTAGGCGATATTTACGCCCAACCTTTTGACTCAGCTTTTTGCAAAATTCTACTGCATCATTCCAGGACACTTGTTCTACAGGATGTTTTGGCTCGATGACCCCTTTTTCTCCCTTAAATCCGGACGGAGTGGTACCCATTATTTGTTTGTACTGTTCCTGAGTCACTGCAAACTTGCCTATAAAAAAAGTAGGCACATTCACAATGTGCATTGGTTCTTCATTTTGGGTTCGACCAGTTTCACTAGGTGGTGAACCCATATTGAAAGAGCCTCCAATAATCTCAACCATATCTAAAGTTATCCCATTGCCTAAGTCTTGCTTAAATAACTTAGCTTGCTTGTTAGCTTGTGTAACTATATCTCCCTTGTTATCTACCGTTACTGTTGCAAACTGAATGGGAATTAATGGTGTTGGTGATTGACCCTTGAAAATTTCATGGGCTACCACTACTGTCCCCAAACCTACACCTCCGAAGCCAACCCACTTCAAAACTTTTCGCCGGGTAATTTTTTGACGAATGGTTGATTTAGTAGAAGTTTGTTGCTGATTGGTTGGTTCAGTTCTTTCTTCTAAAGATGAAATAATACTTGCTTCAAGTGCAGATATTTCCTCATCATTTAGTCCTAAAATTTTCTGAAGTCGCTTAAGTTCTTTACGACCGTCATCACTAAGAGGATGTTCAAACTTAATTAATTCGCTAAAGGCCTGTTTATACTCACCAAGTTTGTGATACTGTGTTTCTCTTTCAGTCGTGATTTCTTCTTCGATTCGTGTAACATCTTCACTCGTTAATCCTAAACGCTCCCGCTCTTGGTATAAAGCAGCCCGTTTTTCCTGTGTGAGTGGATATTCCTGCTTTATGCTAGTTATAAACAGCTGTTTGTACTCTTGGAGTTTCTGGTGATATGCTTTTACCTCAGCCGTAATCGTGTCTTCAATCATCACAATATCTTCATCCACAAGCTTTAATTGCTTCTGAAGTTCCCCTAAGCGCTCACGGCTTGCTGGAGTCAGAGGGTATTCTTGCCGCAGTGTTATTGTAAAGTCCTGCTTATATATTTCCAGTTTTTCCTGATAGTCTTTAAGCTGTGCATTCACTTCGTCCTCAATCAGTCTCGTGTCCTCATTCCTCAACCTCAAATATTGCTGTAGATTTTGTAGTTCTTGGCGAGCCTTCGGCGTAATTGTCTTGTCGCGTCTCAGTTGGTCTATAAATCCCTGCTTATACTCGTCAATTTTTTTACGAAATTCTTTGCGGCAAGGCTCTAATACCTCATCTTCAATTTGTTGCGCCTCAAAATTGTCTAACCTCAAAGTATCCCTGAGACGGTTCAGTATTATACGACCAATAATGGAAGTTTCACCTCGATCAACATATTGCATTACTTCTCTACGATATACCTCTCCTGGGGGAGGTGGAAGCACTTGTGTTAGTCTAATCTTATAACCTTGTCGAGCTACATAGATTTCCGGGTTCATCTCAGGGCGAAGTTGCCGCACTTTTCTACTTGCATATTCATGAATTTCATCAGTTGAGATATAACCATCCTGATCAAAATCAGCTTCTCCCGACTTGATCCCTTCAATAAAGAAACGAGTATAAATGGATAAATCTTCGCCCTCTTGCTCAAAGGAATATTGAGTTGAACTAGAGGAAGTCAGTACTACTCGTCCTTCAGCACCGAACTGTTGTTCAATGTCACCTCTAATATCATCATTACCTTTGATAGGTAACCCTGTAGCAAAGGCACCACTAAAGCAGCTATCGAGAATGATTACCTGGTGTCGGCAACGACTTTCACTCATACGCTCATGAATAAATTTGGCAGACACCGCAGTTGCACGCATCAGTTCGCCCTTTTTTGGTTGCTTAATAGTGTCGCAAGCTGCCAGATACAACGTATTATTAAGATAATCTTTAATACTGTGTCCTGAAAAGTACAGCAACAGCAAATCATCTTTATCCCGGCTAGAGAACAGGTTTTCAATCGCTATTGCCAAACTTTTCTGCTCAGGATCTTTCAGTATGTGGATATTTGACTCGGCAAAACCACCTATATGTGGATGCACCAGTACGTCATACATTGCCTCCACATCCCTAATTGCACTAGGCAACGGGGTGAAATCAGTCCCATACTTACTTACTCCAATCAGCAATGCCACCTTGGCCATTTTACTCGCCCCCTATACTTCTATAAAATCTTGAATTGCTTTAACAGCAACTTCCAATTCTTCTCGACTTTGGGCTGTTACAGTCAGTTTCTTTCCATTAAATTCCACCGAGAGTTCAATTGGCGTACCACCCAGGCGATTACCCAGAAACGGTAGCAACTTCTTCTTAGCATTGCCTGTATTTACCTCAACCATCAACAAGCCAGCCAAGAAATTACGGAATGATTTACTGCGGTCTGGCGGATTAAGATCCAAAACCCGATTAACTGACTCTATCTCGTCCATATCATTAAGATCAGCAATCAGCCATTGAACCTGCTGGTCTTTTTCTTCTGGCTCCAAAACCGGGTCGTTAAAGTGAATCGTCAGCTTGGTATTGGAAGTAACAGTCATCTTTGCCTATGCTGGGATTGAATATTAAATTCTATGTACCCAATTCTCGCATAAGTATTCGGCTAATACTGACACTACTATTTTTTGGCATTCGCAAAACTTTTCGGTCTACTGAATGTTCATCCTAGTAAAACTAATGATTTTTTCGCCTACTATAAGGCACATTCAGCAAATCAATCGCCCGTTTTTTCGCCGCTTCCCCCCGCCGATCATATTTACTTGTTGTACTTGGCGACGCATGACCTGCAAGTTTCGCTACCGTGACGATATCTGCGCCAGCATCCAATAGATTACCGATAAAAGTTCTTCTAAAATCATGAGGTGTAAACGCATCCACATCAGCCTTTTCCCCACGTCGTTGCAATGCTCGTAACACCCATTACTCACTCATCCGCCGATGGATGATTTTATTTGCCTTGATGCGTGACATGATGGTTTTGAGTGCATCTATCTCAGTATTTCAGTATTTCTGTAAATGTGGTTTTACAGTTTAGCTCCATAGTGCTGTTCTAGCAAATCTCGTAGTAGGTCAGCCATTGTTACGCCTGTGTCTACTGCTTGGCGTTTAATTGCTTTATGTAATGACTCAGGAATATCAAGGGTTAAGCGTTTCATTTTTTCAGTTTGCTCTTGCTGTGGTTGCTCCCCAACAGAGTCGCGCTCGCTAACCCATTTTTCTAAATCTACAGGTTCTTGAGTTTCAGGTTTTTTGCCAAAATTGACCTTTTTCGGTGACATTATTTAACCCCTAGCTTTAATAACTCACTGACTAATGCTTTTACTTCCTTGGCAGCAGAACCACTTTTATCAGTTTCAAGCACTGTATTGCCTGATGCTGCCGATTCCGCGAACACAACTCGCTGGCTGATGGCTGACTTTAATACTGGGAAAGGGTACTGCTCAAGTGCTTCCACTACATCTCGCCCAATTGCAGTATTTACTATTTTGCGATTAATTACAAATACGGCTTTAATGTTTTCTTTAAATACAGAAGCTTCCTTGATAAGTTTAACAACTTCATCTGCTGCCCAAATGTCATAAGGACTGGGCTGAATGGGAATTACAACTAAATCGGCTGCAATAATTGCACTTCTGGCTAATTCTGAGACTCGCGGCGGCCCATCGATCACTACATCGTCATAGTCTTTTGCAAGGGTTGTTAAGTCACGATGAATAGTAGGACGGTCTAATCCTATGACTGGAAATGGCGGCTTTTCTCCGCGTGCTGCTGCCCAATCTCGTGACGACCCTTGTGGGTCAGCATCGACTAACAAAACGTTGTGACCTTTCAACACCAGCCCATGACTAATATGAATTGCTAGTGTTGTCTTGCCCACGCCCCCTTTCTGGTTTTGTACTGAAATAATCATTTCTGTAAATAAAGAGAATCGTGCTTATACATTTACAGAAAATTTGTTATTTGGGTAGGGGTAGCGATCGCCTATTTTGGGATGTCACTAGCTGAGTTTGTCAGAAAAGCTTGATGAGGCAATTAATTTGGTTGAGCTTGTTCCAGACGGTTTAAGTGTGGTTTAATGCCCAAAGCTGTTAAAGCTATTAGTTATTTAACTTGACATATCCGCAACCCTTCCGAGCCTTCCAAGCTTTCAAAGCTTCCAGAATAGCTAAGGAGGGGTATTTTTATATGTGTACAAATCAATTTAAGTCAGTCAAAGATTGATCAGGCTTGGCCGTTGCTAACTCAAACTGAGCAAGCGCGGCTGTGGCAACTTTATCAACAATATCAGCAGCAATCGCCACTTTAGTAAAGATTACAGTAAGCAATTATTACTCAAGCACGAGTCAAAGAAAAAGGTTTTGGGCTGAACTATTTTAGAAGCTACATCGTGCAAATGGTCAACGGCGGTATTGCCGTCGTTAAAAAGTGCTGGGGTAATAAAGAACAATGCGACATACCCGTTGACCAACTTTTATTCAGTACATAAGTTCGGCTTGATTGCGGCTAATTGCAATTCATTGCTTGTTCTTTTTTGAGTGACTTCAAAATAGTTTTGTAGTCTGATACATTCGCATCAAGGTTTTTGAAGAATAAATTTACATTTTAATTTTGATAATTATCTTAAAAAAGAATTTATAAATTAGTTCGTAAATGGTTGGCAAATAGTTCTTTTATAGTTCTATGATGCTCTAAATTTAGTACCTAAATAGTTCTAAAATACTTCACGAATGGTTCTAAAATCACAGTTTTTAAACTGCTCAAAAAAATTTGGCTTCCTCATAGTTCTAAGATAGTTCGCTAATAGTTGTGTGCTAGTGAGCAGATGATTCTAATATGGTTGAATGCAATTAAAGGCTTTCGTGCAGCACAGTACGCCAAAAAGTTTTGAAAGTTTTTTTGGGTAAAAATCATCCCTAGCCGCCAGTTAACTACATAAAAACTACAGAAGCACAACAAATAGTGGCAGAGGCGATCGCTAGGGAGTGGTGAAAGCAGATTTTGTGTTGTGAATGTAGTATTTAAGTAGTATTGGAAGTGAGTGATCGCCGCTTGTGCTGTGTGAGGTGGAAAAAAGTTGCTTCAAAATTAAGGTGTATTATGCGGCAGTAGGCTAGTGAGGAAAAGTATGATGTAAAAAGAAGTTCAGCACAGCAGTTACACCAAAAGCAAACTTCAAGCGCAAGCATTGGCAAAGAGTAAACAGCGATGGGAAGAGCTAGCAAACGCAAAGCGATTGGCTCAAAGTCTATTAACAAACAGCACAGGCGGATACCGACAGCACAAATGCTCAACGAGTGGTTATTTTCTCATCAGGTATCTCAGTGGATACAAACCTACATTGAAATACCGGAAGATTTTTCGCACTTGTTGAGGCAACGCCTCATCCAGACGCAATTAGAGGATATGAACAGTGACTCTAGAGTGCGGTGGCTCAACCATTTGGTGATCGGTATTAATGCTCTTAATTGGGAGCTTTGGCTGTCCACACCATTAACCATGACTGATTACCAGCTCAATGTGTTTGGCGAACCTGTCAAAAGCGAAAGTATCCAATTATCGAAAAAATTTTCCCAACACCTCCGATTTCACCAGCCGTAATTGCTGGGAGTGCGCTTGCTCAAGTAAAAAGCCACTCCACAAATCTAAAGTTGTTCAACTACCCATTGATGAGTCAATGCCATTGTGCAGTATTCTGCTCAGGGTTGAAATAATTAAGTGAATAGCCAAAAGGTCAGTATGAGGATTTAGGTTACGTCCACAGACATCCTAATTTATATAAAAACAGTGACGTGTGGACGCAGCCTTTGAGTAGGGGATGTGATTGACTGGTGTGAATTGATGAGGCCATCGGTTTAGTTGAGGTTGTGGCATCTGGTTTAAGCGTGTTGTAGCGTTGTCAGGGGGAGTGATCGCCCTAATTCTCTTCCTGTCTCAGTATTGTCAAAAATTAGTAGCAAAACACACCAGTGAGCAAATGCGGATTTGATGCAATTTTAGGGCAGTTTTGTGTGTAATTGATGGTTAATCTATGGGTTAACTGTGGTAAATCAGTGGAACTTCAGCAAACTGGTCAGGGTAAATTGCGGTAGTTTAACGGGAAATTGATGGGTTATTTGTGGGTTAAGTGTGGTGAATTTGTGGGGTTTTGATTTTGGGTTGTGCGGCACAGTACGCCATCTTTGACGGAAAGTTTTTTTGGGTAAAAATCATGTTTACTCCCCCAAATCGACTACATAAAAACTACAAAAGCACGACAAATAGCAGCAGAGGCGATTGCGCTGGAGTAGCGAAAGCAGATTTTATATGACAGAAGTAGTATTTAAGTAGTATTTGTTGTGAGCGCTCGCCTTCAATCAAATTTAAAGTGGAAAAAACTTGCGAAAAAATTTAGGCGTACTGTGCGGCCAATTTTCGCTTTTAATTGCCATAAAACTACCAGAGATTTACCATAAAACTGCCATAGAACTGCCATAAAATTGCCGTTGCTTCAGCCTTGCTAAACCTCTGCTTGCCATAAAAGTGCCATAGATTTCACATAAAACTGCCATAAAACTACCAGGGATTTACCATAAATCTGCCGTAGCGCACTGATATGGTTTGATACCCGATTTTCGGCTTACTGAGGTAAGCAACTTGTGAGCGAACCGTATTGGCAGTGGGGTGAACTTTCAGTAATTAAGTTAATAGCCAAAGGATTAGTTTACGTCCACAGACAATCTAATTTATATAAAAACAGTGGTGTGTGGACGCAGGCGAGAAGCGATCGCCATTCGTTGTAAAATGCCTTTAGCAAGGCAACCACTGCTAAAAGCTAAGTGTGGTCGGTGTTTAAATGCCCTCAATGCGTACAGTGAGCCAATGACTGACTGTGTAACTGCCCACAGTAAAGGGGAATGCAAAACCTCGAACGGTCTAGTAACCATCAAGGCGGTTGAGACAAGCTCAAAGCGTCGTCAACAAACTGTAAAGGCCTCAACTCTGGATGTCGCATATCTGAGTTTTTCTCAGTGTTGGTAGGCAGGCTAGATCGACTTGGGAGTAACGGCTAACAGAAAAATAAATGTGAAAGAAAGTGCTAGAAATGCGCTAACTTTTTGCTGTCAATAAAAACAGTCAAAAAATAAGTAAACAAGCAAGCACTGTTTTTTCCTGTCTAAACAAAATTTGGGGCAGTCCAGAGGAGAAACGCGCGCTCGCCTACCTTGGTATCTATGTACAAGAGGGTGTAGCTGAAAATTGACTAACTATCTGTGATGCTGCTCATCTATGTACAAAAGGGTATAGCAGAAAGATAGTGATCGCCTACTTTGAACATAGCGGATGTTGCTGTGTGGGACATTGTAGATGCCCCAATAGTGCTACTTATCTTTACTTTCAGGTTTAGTGGATGTGTCTTGACTGCTATTGAGCAAATAAGCGATTGCTGGAGGTGCAACAGCTTGCGCCAAAGGGATATAGTCACTGTTGTAACCAGCCCAGGCGATAGTTGAAACAGCGAAGCAAGCAACAGCTTTTTTAAGGGAGAAACTATGAATCATAGCTTTGGATGAGTAAATGGACATCCAGATTTAGTCAACCTGGATGTTTCTTTATTTGTGGGAAATTAGTTGGGAAAATACGTTGGGGATGGTTATGAGAATTTAAGGCGAAGAATTGGAGAACATAACTATACAAGAGGGTCAGGCTATTGGAGGCACTCGTCTACTCCGCTATTACTGTACTAGGGGAAATGTATAGCCATACAAGTGATGAACCTAACTATGGGTGTACAAGAGGTAAAGAGAATGAACGCGATCGCCGTTATGCCATAGCTGTACTAAAAGAAATGTATATGGATGCCAGATATTAGCCTAAGCATGGGTGTACAAGAAGGTAAAAGAAGTGAGAGCGATCGCCTGTCTAAGCATACCTGTACAAGACAATTTAAATAGTGATACTACTTGTTAGCCTCATTATGCCTATACAAGAGGTTAAGTTAAAGCAAACAAGGATAGCGATGCCTGCGACGGGTATAGCCAACGCCTGCCAAGTATACCAGTACAAAAGGGTATGAATGCAGATATCCCTATACAAAACGGTGAAGTCATGCTTATACATCAGGGTAAGTACAGACATGGTGGATGTCCTAGTTATCCCTATACAAGAAGGTTAAAGAAGGCGGCTCCGTCTACATCCATATACAAGAGTATTAATATAGTCCTTGCTTTCATTCCTTGTTCTCTAGAGAACAAGGAATGAAAG
>NZ_JACJRU010000053.1 GCF_014697425.1 Nostoc sp. FACHB-110 | reverse complement strand
CTGAATTATTGATATTAAGTCCTAATAAGCGTCCTTACTACCAACAAGGTCAAAGGGCTATGAAGCTTATTTTGTCTGCATTATAGCCCTTTTTGTATCCCCTTAAGGTCAACGCGTTGCTTTCACTTAGCTGGGACTGGTGGCGCGAAGGCGGCGGTGCGGGAGGTGGCGGCGCATTTGGAGGCGAATGAGTTTGTATTTCGCACGGATGTTAAGGGATATTATGCCAGTATCAATCACGACATATTATTGAATTTGGTGCGGCGTTATGTGGATGACAGCTTTGTGTTGGATTTGGTGCAGCAGTATTTACAACGGTTTGTTTCGGATGGGGGTGAATATACCGATATCGAGCAGGGGATCTCCTTGGGTTGTCCGCTTTCTCCCCTGATGGGGGCTTTATACCTGAAACCTTTGGATGACCGCATGGCTGAATTGGGCTGTTTTTATGTGCGCTTCATGGATGACTGGGTGGTGCTTGCGCCTACTCGCTGGAAGTTGAGGGCGGCGATTAGCGCGGTGAATCAGGTGATGAATCAGTTAGAGGTGGAGCAATACCCAGATAAGACGTTTATAGGCAGGATAACGAGGGGGTTTGATTTTTTGGGGTATTGGTTTACTCCCACGGGGTTGGGGGTGGCGGAAAGGACAATGACACGGATGCTGGATAAGGTGTCTCGGCTTTACGAGCAAGGTGCGGATGTAGAACGCATTGAGACTTATATTCGGCGGTGGTGGTTGTGGGTGAAGGGTGGGGTGTTTTTGGATTGCTGGGGTGGGGAGGTTCGGTGCGTTAACGAAGTAACGCACCCTACTTGGGCTATAACGATAGTGAAACCCAACAATTCAAATTATAAATTTCATGCGTTTTTTTCTGTTGCGTTTCTTTCCTCTTCACTACCTTCTAGATCAGGCGTTCACACTTTGCTTCTTGATGAGACACTCTTTCCTAAGTATTTGATCGCCCACTCCGTTAGCGTCAACATTTTTTCACTTTTCGGTGTCAAATTCTTCAGATCCTGACTGTACCATCCCCCTTCTTCTCCCATGTCTTCATTCCGCATTCTATATTCATAATTAGACATTACCCTGGGATCAAATGCCTTTTTCTTCAATTTTTCGGCAAGTTTAGGATTCCCCTTTCCCTTCCTTCTGTATTTTTCGATCAACTTATCCAATCCCGCTCCTTTTTCTATGTTCTCGTCTCCCGGTCCCAGCCATATGTTATGCGGGTGATTAAAAAAGTCTTTGGACATATCGACAAGATATTTTCCCTCCGTTTTTGCCTCCTCGTACTCCGTCTTGCTCCATCTTTTCCAAAAGTCCGACACGAAGCACCTCTTCATGAAGCTCTCTAACCCCCTCGCATCACCATACCTCAATATCTCATTTACTGTTTCTCGCCAAAGTGACCAGGCTATTCTATGCCTCCTATGTATCGTCGGCAGTTTGAATGATTTACCATTATTGTCCGATAAATTCGTCATATAATACTCTCCATCTTGAAAGGCATTATCATATACTTCTCTTTTTAACTTGTCTGTAAACTCCGGTCTCCCTTTGATCTGATAAGTTACTATTTGGTCATTGTATTCAACTGAGACCTTCCTATGGATTTTTGGTTCCTCTTCATTTACTTCGCTCCGTTGCGTACTGTGGTTTGTTGCCTTCTCTTTTCTCTTTCTTTTCGATACACCCTTTTTCTGCTGCACCACATGGGTCAACTCATGCGCCAACAACTCCTGCCCCCCTCGACTCCCCGGCTCATACGCTCCCTGCCGAAAGAACACATCCTGCCCCGTGGTAAACGCCTTCGCCTGTATCGACTGATTTAACTGGTCAGCCTGAGAATCCGTATGCACACGCACGCCACTAAAGTCTGCCCCAAACGCCTGCTCCATCGGTTCTCTAATGCTGTCTGCTAACGGTTGCCCACCTCCTCTTGCACTTTGTATCCCTGATTCCACATCGGGTGATGCTGCCATGCCTCCGATATTCACACGCTGAATTAATGGTTGGACTGGGGTGTTCGTTTGTTGGTCTAATGTGGGTTCTCTTTCTTCTCCCGGTTCTCGTAAACTGAGCTTCATTTGCAGACGAGGGGGTTCTGGAATGGGCTGTAGTGACAGTCGCTCTATGGACATTCTCGACAAGAAATTCTGTCCTTGCCCTGCTGTTTCAATTGTCGAATCTTTCTCCTGCTGAACCTGATTGTCCGTTGAGTGAATTCTTTGGACGACATCTTTGGCAACCCGATCAGCCTCTTGCTCGTATTTGTCCCCTGGTTGCCCTATCGTCAATTTCATTTGCAGACGTGGGGGTGCTGGAATCGGTTGAAGTGGCAGTCGCTCTATGGACATCCTCGACAATATATTCGGACTTTCGTAAGTCTGCACTTGCTCAACATCTGATATCCCCTGTTCTGCTTCTGATTCGCGCTTGTCTCCCTCTTGTCCAAACGTCAGCTTCATTTGCAGGCGTGGGGGAGATGGAATTGGTTGATATTCTGGTTGATAGCTTTCGTTTGCTTCACCTCTGCCCAACTTCATTTGGATGCCAAGGGGTGGAAGTGGCGGTGCGTCATTGGCTGTTGATACTAATAAGCGAGACAACACAGAATTACTATCACGGTTTGTAACTAATTCTTTATTTTGAATCAGCTCAGTTTCATTCAAGCTCTGTTGTGGCAGAGATTCTTCTACTTTGAATGGACGTGGTGCAAATTGGTTATTTGCAGATGAATCAGTCGAATTTTTACCGTTTCTTTGAACTCTCTTGTACATGATGTTTTTCCTGCTATAGGTATTGTGTTAAGTAAATTACAGAAATAATGCAAGCTGGTGATAGATTTTGTTTGATTGGAAATAACAACTGAAGTTATTCAAGGGCAAACCAAACCAGACTTTAGAGCTTGTACAATTGCTTGGGTACGGCTGGTTACTCCTAGTTTTTTAAAAATATTAGTTAGGTGAGCCTTGACCGTTGCAACAGTAATGTAAAGGCGTTTAGCAATTTGTTCATTGGGTTCACCTTGTACCAGCCAGTTCAATATTTCCTGTTCTTGTTTGGTTAAATCAATTTTGCTATTGGAATTTAATGAATTACCTGAATAATATTGAAATAATCGAAAGAAAACAGTTGCAACTTCTGGTGGTAAATAAACTTTATTATTAATAATAGTCATGATTCCTTCACATAATTGTGTGGCTAATTTGTCTTTTACTATGTAGCCCCATGCACCTGCTTGCATAGCACGATATACATATTCGTCTTCCTGATGTGCTGACAAAATTAAGCTTTTGCCAGTGTAATATGACCTTTTAAGGTGTTGTAAAACTGCAATTCCATCCTCTGGATGCAAATCCAAATCAAGTAGTATTAATGTCGGATGCTGTTCAATACTTAACTTAATAGCTTGTTCAACAGTAGCCGCTTCACCTACAACCTGAAAATTATATGCTCCACTAGTATTGTAAAAGCCTAATAGAGTACGAATTCCTTGACGAAATCGCGGTTCATCATCAACCAATAATATTGAAACAGCTTCTTTTTTGATATCAGTTATAGTAGGCATAATATTTAAAATAAAATTCAAGAGGTATTCAATCAAATCAAATTAAGCTAGTATTTGGTCAACTGATTTAGGTATGAGAATGGGCAATTGATAATTCTTACCAAGGACTACCAATTAAAGTGAAAGCAGCCCAATAATAAGGATGCTTTAATACTCGGTTATTCATGCCGAGATTACTAGGTAAAGTCAATTCACCAAAAGAAGTTTTAAGTTGACCATCTTGAAGCCGTAATTGTCCAGATAGCATGGCTATTTGTGATTGTCTAAGAGCATCGGCTTTGATAGGTGAAGTATTCAAATGCTCGTAGAATTCGGTCATTAATCCTAATGTACCTACATCAGACACATACCATAAACTAGCGAGTGCAGATTTTACCCCAGTTTGATAGGCTAATCCGGCAAATCCTAACTCCGCTTCTTCATCGCCTACGGCTGTTCTACAAGCGCTCAACACTAATAACTCAACTGGTGGTTGTTTATTCCAACCTAATTGGCGGATTTGATTAAAATGTATCTTGCGATCATAAAGTTGAATATAAGATTGATTATGTCCTCCTCGCTCATCAGTAGGAAAATCAGCATGAGTAGCTAAATGAATAATTTGATATTTCCTATTCACACTTTGAGATTTGAGATTCTCCAAATTAAAATCTTGATTTAAGAAATATTTACCTTTCCTAAATTTTTGAGTAATTGTTGAGAGTTCTATAGGTACAGCTTCTAAGGTGGTTTCTTCTTGGTCTGGGGGGAATCTTTCGGCTCCCATTGCCAAAATTTGTTTATCTTTGAGTCCTGCATAAGTTGTATCAGTTAAACTAAAACTTGGAAGTAAAGCTAAACTATACTTTTCAATCAAAAACTGTTGACCATCATGTAATGCTGCTATAGGAATTAAGCGTAATCCATCATCCATCACAAACATTAAATTATTGATACCTTGGCTTTTTAAGTCAGACTCTAAAGGAGAAATTAGCCAATCATAAAGCTGTTGCGCTGGTTTTAAATAGCTCAAACTACCAATTTGATCACGGTCAGAAACTTTAGTTCTTAAAATTCTTACAGCTTCGATAACTTTAGCTTTAGTTGCTCCTGGTATCGTCAATCTAATAGGTGTCTTTTGTGATGTAACCATCAGCAATTCTAGCTGATATTGATTTTTTAATTCGGAAGATTTATTAGTATTATTATCAAAGTAAGTAGTTGGGGTAAAGCTTACATAAATCAGAGCCGATTTTACTCCAGTTTTCTGCTGACTTTGCTTAAATGCCTGACGTGCCTTTTCAATAGTGTTGACAGTATTAACATTCAGATTACTTCCTAGCAATTGGGAATATTTTTTGACTGTATTTAATTCAAAATTTTCAATATAAGAACTAGGATCTAAACCTAGAACACTACCAGATGGTAATTGGTAAACAGTAGCAAATGAGTTTCTCTCACCCTTTAGGGGTACATATCTTCCTTGAGTAGTAATCTGAATGTTCCCTGAACTATATCTATCAGGGAAAAACTGAGTGGGAAACAAAGTGTTACTAAAGTAGGCAGTTATAGAACCAACAGTGCCATTAATTGTGTTTCGACCGACAAAGAAAGGAATCACACCATTACCACCGTGATCAATAATAATGCTTCCCGGTAAAATTCCTGCATTTGTAGAAATGCTAGCGTTGATTAGATTACTATCTATAAAAGTCTCATTTGCTCTAAAGAAACCATCAGTGATAATCCTGACATCGCCTCCTGAACCTTTGAAGCCACCTTGAGCATTGATATATGTAACTGTAATATCTTGATTAGGTTTGAAACTTAGAGCGTTATTATCAGGTCGATTCTGAATAAATACATCACCCCCATTACCTAAAAAATTACTAGAGTCAATTTTTTTTGTACTAATCAAACCATTTTGATTTTTTATTGTAATATCGCCACCTCTAGTAATAATATTTTGAGTGATAATGTCATCATTACCTATAAGATTCACAGCACCAGATTGAGTCAGGATATCTCCTAAAAATGTTGTCTTGAAAGCAACATTAGTATTTAAAGAACCTACATTAACCTTTTGCAAAAAATCAGTAGAGCCAGATGTATTTACCGTTAAATTGTTTAAATTTGTAATATTTCCAATAGCATCGTTAAAGATTAATTCTTGATTGCTATTGATTATTAAATTGCTGAATCCGTTTACTGTGCTTTTAAATATAATCTGATTGCTAATGAGATTTGGATTATTGGCAATAATTACATTATCACCATAGGTTTGATTGCCTGTAGTATAGATATTCCCATTGAGTTGAGTTATACCACCTGCATCAGTATTTAGGCTATCAGCACTAACTTGAGCAAATTGAGTTAACCCTGCACTATTAGCAATTACATCTTTTAAAGGAGTTGTATTGCCTACTGATTGAGCGAAGATTATATTATCTGCATTTAAGTTTAAATTAGTATAGCCATCAACTGTGTTATTAAATGTAATTTTACTTCCTAAAAGCAGAGGATTGTTAGCAAGAGTAACGGCATCGTTATAAGTTTGGTTGCCAGTGGTGGTAACGTCACCATTGAGTTGTGTTGTCCCACCTGCATCTGTAGTTAAACTAGTAGCATAAACATTTTGTTGGAACTGAGTAGTTCCAGTAGAATTAGCACTGATATCACCGACCTTGGTTGTAGGAGTTCCTAGTGTACCTGTAAAGGTAATATCTCCATGACCTGCATCAACGCTGAGAGCATGATTGCCCTGAATAGTTGCATTAGTATGAATATTTCCGCCAGCACTATTTAACTGTACTGAACCTATTAGTGTTACAGGCTGATTGAATGTGATATCTTTGCCTACAGTATTAATAGTGCCACCAAGGAAGTAAGCACCACCAATGGGTGTAAAATTGTCAGATGCGAGATTAATTACAGCATCTTTACTCAGAGTAAATAGACCAGAGTGTTTAACATTGAAAGCTTGACCAACTGTAGTCTGATTAGCAAAGGTGATGTTAGTTGTATTAATGGTGAGGTCTTTTTCAGTGTTTACTCCTCTATTAAACGTAATATCTTGACCTGTAATCTTGGAATTGTTAGCAAGAGTAACGGCATCATTATAGGTTTGGTTGCCATTGGTGATAATGTCAGCATTAATTTGAGTGCCTGTAGCTGTATCATCATTTAAATTCAGAGCATTAAATCGCGCTAGTTTAGATACGTCTTCACTATCTATAGACAAATTATTTAAAGGAGTATTACCGCCTACTGCTTGATTGAAGATTATGTTACTTGCATTCAAGCTTAAATCAGTATTACCAACACCATCAACTGTACTATTGAAGGTAATCTCATTCGCTGAAAGATGAGGATTGTTAGCAAGAATAACGGCATCATTATAAGTTTGGTTGCCAGTGGTGGTAACGTCACCATTGAGTTGTGTTGTACCACCTGTATCAGTAGTTAAACTAGTAGCATAAACATTTTGTTGGAACTGAGTAGTTCCAGTAGAATTAGCACTGATATCACCGACCTTGGTTGTAGGAGTTCCTAGTGTACCTGTAAAGGTAATATTTCCTTCACCTGCATCAACATTAAGAGCATGATTGCCTTGAATAGTTGCATTCGCATGAATATTCCCACCAGCACTATTTAACTGTACTGAACCTATTAGTGTTACGGGCTGATTGAATGTGATATCTTTGCCTACAGTATTAATAGTGCCACCGAGGAAGTAAGCACCACCAATGGGTGTAAAATTGTCAGATGCGAGATTAATTACAGCATCTTTACTCAGAGTAAATAGACCAGAGTGTTTAACATTGAAAGCTTGACCAACTGTAGTCTGATTAGCAAAGGTGATGTTAGTTGCATTAATGGTGAGGTCTTGGTTGCTATTTACTCCTCTATTAAACGTAATATCATGACCGATAATCTTGGAATTGTTAGCAATAGTAACGGCATCATTATAGGTTTGGTTGCCATTGGTGATAATGTCAGCATTAATTTGAGTGCCTGTAGCTGTATCATCATCTAAATTCAGAGCATTAAATCGCGCTAGTTTAGATACGTCTTCACTATCTATAGACAAATTATTTAAAGGAGTATTACCGCCTACTGCTTGATTAAAGGTTATATTGCTAGCATTCAGATTTAAATCAGTATTACCATCACCATCAACTGTATTATCGAAAGTTATCTCTTTGCCTGAAAGGTGAGGACTATTCGCAAGAATAACCGCATCATTGTAGGTTTGATTGCCAGTGGTAGTAACGTTACCGTTGAGTTTTGTTGTCCCACCTACATCTGTATTTAAGCTAGCAGCATGAACATCTCTAAATTGAGTTACTCCTGCACTATTAACAGTTAAATCTTTTAAAGAAGTTATACTACCGACTGCTTGGTTGAAAGTTATATTACTTACATTCAAGCTTAAATCAGTATCACCATTTACTGTACTATTGAAGGTAATCTCATTCGCTGAAAGATGAGGATTGTTAGCAAGAGTAACGGCATCGTTATAAGTTTGGTTGCCAGTGGTGGTAACGTCACCATTGAGTTGTGTTGTCCCACCTCCATCTGTAGTTAAACTAGTAGCATAAACAGGTTTTTGAAAGTCAACACTTCTAGTAGAATTAGCTTGAATATTGCCGACATTTACTGTAGGAGTTCCTAATATATTTTTAAAGGTAATATTTCCTTCACCTGCATTAATTGTGAGATTATTAGCACCATTAATACTACTAGCAAATTCGACATTGCCGCCAAAACTATTAATAGATACGTCATTATTTAGAGCGAATGCTCCATTAAAAGTAATAGTATTATTTTTGTTAAATATATTTCCAGTACTAATACTATTAGTCGCATTAAAAAAAATAATTCCACCTGGGGCATCTGAGCTACCAAAGCCACCTAGACCATTATCATTAATTCCGCCAGTAACAATATTACTGCCACTAATGATAATATCACCACCTTGATCGCTGCTGCGGTTTGCATAACTATTAATGCTTCCTGTTCTTACGTTACCGCCATTTGCATTAATATTTACATCTCCTCCAAAACCAGCTTCGGAGGTTAGCGAAGTTAAATTACCTGTGTTAATTACACCATTACTACCTATATTCAGATCAATATTACCTCCACTTCCGCGATTAACCCAAGTATCAATTGCTCCAGTTGAAATTGAGTTTTGTGCTGACAAACTAACATTGCCACCACGCCCATCAATAACATGAGTATTAATATCACCTATAGTCAAATTATTAGAATTAAGGCTAATATTACCGCCATTAGAAATTAAGTTTTTAGTTTTAATCTCACCATTACGACTAATAATATTAATATTTCCTGCTAAAGTATTTATATTACCAGCAGTAACATTTTGATTGGCTAAAAGAGTAATTAACTTATTACTAGTAATATCAAAACCGTTCGTATTAATATAACCAGAAAGTAATGGTGATTGAATTATTATTGGATTGCTAAATGTTAGATTGTTTGCTAGGTTAATTTGACCACTACTATTTTCTCTACCAATAGTGATTGAGCTAAAGCCATTTTGTAAATTATTCAGGTCTGCTTGGAGTAAATTTAATGTATCAGTTCCTGTATCTTCTAATCCGCCTAATGCAATTTTCTGATTAGAATCAAAGGGCTGTAATTTTAAGTTACCTGAACCAGATACATTATTTGCAAAATTAATCTCGTTTCCTGTCAAGCTAGGATTATTTAGGATTTCTAACTGACTAGCATAATTCTGTGATGATGTCGTGGTTACATCACTATTAATTTGAGTTGTACCAGTGCTATTAACATTTAAACTAGCTAAAGGACTAGTATTACCTATTGCACCATTAAATATAATATTTCCTGTGTCTGCATTAATTGTGAGATTATTAGCACCGTTAATACTACTGGCAAATCTGACATCGCCGCCAAAACTATTAATAGATACGTCATTATTTAGAACGAATGCTCCATTAAAAGCAATAGTATTATTTTTGTTAAATATATTTCCAGTACTAATACTATTAGCCGCATTAAAAGAAATAATTCCACCTGGGGCATCTGAGCTACCAAAGCCACCTAGACCATTATCATTAATTCCGCCAGTGACAATATTACTACCTGTACTCAGGTCAACATTACCTCCATTTCCGTGATTAACCCAAGTATCAATTGCTCCGGTTAGTATTGAGTTTTGTGCTAACAAACTAACATTGCCACCACGCCCATCAACAACATGAGTACTAATATTACCTGTTATGATGTCAGATCCTGAAATAAAGATATCTCTACCAGGGGCAGTAATGGATTGTGTTTTATCCATCAAAAAAGACCCTATACCATTCTTATCACTATCTGCGGTAAATATAATAGAACCACCACTAACAAAATTTAGCGATATACCATCTTGAACATTTATATTATTAGCTGCTTGTAGCTGAATATTAGCCCCTAAACTTGCGAGAGTAATATTATTAATAGTGAATGTGGCATTAGGACTATCATTTACTAGAATTTGATTATCATTAATAACTTCAGAATCATTTGTACCACTACTATCTACAATATTGATATCAAATGGGTCTAAAAGTAGCGTTCCTAAATTGCCCTTAGAAGCGGTCAGATCAACATTACCAGAAAAAATTAATTTATCTTTTCCTGATACTTCTACAAATCCACCATCACCAGAATTTTTTCCTCCTCTTGCACTAATACTGCCATCGAAACGCGTTATTTTATCTGCCCAAACAATTACCCGTCCACCGTCTCCATTAAACAAAGAATCTGCATTAATCGTAGATTTATTATCAATAAATGTTTGTAAAGCATAAGGTACTGTTCCCTGACCTTGATAATCCCCGCCTATTAATACTTTTCCGCCTATATTTGCACCAGAAGCATTAACGTTACCATTAATAAGTCCTACTTTGCTTCCCAATACATTTACTTGGCCCCCAGTCTTACCAGAAACATCAATTACGCCAGAAGCAATAGCTACTGTATCCTTTTGGGGTAAAATTACCTGAGAATTCGTTAACCTAACAGCACCAGAATTATCAACTGTAATTCTTGTGGCCAAGTTGTGACCTGCGCCTGTTAACAAATCTGGTAAACTCAATGGGTTAATTCCAGAATCTGTAATTGCTTTTGGATCAATTTCCAAACTCAATATATGCCCTGGTTGAGAAATCCGAACTAAACTTGAGCCGGGAACAGCTACAATCGTAATTTTTCCCTCTGATGCCGTTAATGTTCCTGTATTGACAACGTTACCGCCTAGTAAAAACAGATTTTGCCCTTGAGGGACGGCTATTGAACCTGCGTTGATAATGCTTCCTGGTTGACTAACATCAAAAACAAAATTTGCGGGATTTCCTACTAATTCTGCATAATTATTTGCACTATAGCTATCAAAACCAAAACCATTATCAAAGATAATTTTAGTGGCTGTAGTTGCTGTAAATGAAGCAGGCACATTTAAACTAGCATTGGAACCAAATACAATCCCCGCAGGATTCATTAAATATAAATTGGAATTACCACCAGTAATTCTAATCAGTCCATCAATTAAAGAGGCGTTCCCACCTGTAACACGTCCCAAAATGTTTTGAATCGACGGCTGAGAAAGAAAGTTAGCTGTTTGATTTTTATTTACATTAAACTCTGAAAAACTGTGAAATAAGTTCGCTTGATCTCGACTTAAACTCCCACCATTAATATTAATATTATTACCAACTGTATTGATAACTGTACCTGTTCCATCAGGTGCAGCCGTAATTTGAGCTTTGGCAATAGTAGGTAATAGCCAAAATAGAATAGCTAATATAAAAGTTTTAGTCTTATACATAATAGACCCTCTTGGTTTTATAGTATTTCTCGGTTGATCGAGAAATAAAACTCATGTTTTTCGACACTGAGGGACATTTTGCCTGTTACAGATTGCCTGTTTTTGCTGATTCTTTTTGATTTATAAAAACCAGGAATACAGACATGAAATAAAGCAATTGTCGCTAATTTTGACTGCAAAGCAATACCTCTGAAAGCTTTGCCTCTATCAGTACCAACCACTATTCTCTGTATCTAATATCCAGATAGTTTGCCTAACAATTGAACATAAAAAATACCTACTCGATTGCGTTTACCAACAGCTTTACTCGACTTTATCCACTTTCTAGCCCGTGCTGGGTAGTTGACTTTGTTAATGTCTTGAACTTTAACTATGAACTTATATCCATTTAAAAAAATCGCTATACTGCTTGCAATTTCAGAGTCTAAACTTTTGAGAGATGTCTTAATGACTCACTATTTACACAAATATTTAGTTTTAATGAACCTTATCTTTGATTGTTGATACTTGTTTAGGTTAAACAAGTTACACGAATACCAATTTTGCATGAAGTTGCATAGAATGAACAGGACAAAAGCTTACCTAGTAAGCATTCTTGCTTTCTATGATTTTATGCAGCTTCACAATAATTTGGTATAAAACTTAAAAGTTACAGAACAGCTTATAGATGAATATTAACAGCCTCATCAGATTTGCGATAGTAGTTCAGCTTCAATGAATTATAAATTTTTATTAACTACATACTTGCAATCTATTCTTGACCCTTGCGGGTTGGAAGCTGCTTTGCGTTTGCAAAGCTGTGTGATCTCTTCTATAATTCCCCACCGGAAACCGCCGCATCATCTCCGCCAATGCCACAGCTTCCCCATCAACCGTATACACCACCCCACCAGACATCGCCAACACAATCCGTTGCCGCCGCGCCCACTCAAACCAAGCGCTAACATCTGCGGTAACGGTGTTCTTTCCCTTAGCCCCACTCTTGCACGAGTTAATAAACAGGCCAGTCGGGTTCGTACACCATCCCTCAGCAACAGCATCTTTGACCCTAGCGATCGCCCCCTGAACATTCTCCCAATGCTTCTTGATCACCCCCAAGCAAGGTTGAGGATTAATCCGCAACCGCCTCAACTCGTTACAGACCTCCGCAATTTCCTGCTTAGGCACATTTAAATCAGCTTTAAACCCCGCCCCGGAAAGCTCGTCCTCATGATGGTCTTCCTCGTTAGTTGAGTAATCTTGTTCTTGTTCATCAACGAAGTGAAGAGTTTGGGGTTGCTCTGGTTCGGGAGTTAAACAAACTGGTTCGGGTTTTTTGTCCGAGATTTCGCTTTCTTCCCCTTCATTTTTTTCTTCCCCAGCAGCAACGTGTTGTTGTGAAGAGAACTCTTTAGGGGTGAACTCTTTGATATCATCTGCTTGTTGTGAACACATAGATGCTGGCATTATAGACAGATCCATGTGTTCATTGAGGAATAGCTGAACAGCTTGGGTGTTAACGGTGTACCAATTCGCTTGATAGTAAGTCTTGGCAGACAGTTTTTCTATCGCTATTAATCCCAGTGATTTCAGCAGTGCGATCGCTCGTCTCACGGTGCTAACAGATAAAGACAATTCTGCTGCCCATTGTGGATAGGTTTTCCAAAACCATTTCACGCCATCAATTGTTTTACCGCCTCTGATACTCATCCAGTAATGGGCTTGCTGTAAAACAGTGGCCGCACTACGTCCGATTTGAGATGCAAGTGCAGGAGAATATAGTGCGTGCTGACCATCAATTAGAAGTTTGCTCATACTTTCACCCACTATCTAAAATGGCATCTCTTTCTGTTCTTCTTCTGACGCTTGCGACCAAAATTCTCTGAGCTTTTGGCGTTTAGCGGCTTGAAATTGCTGTTTCTCTTCGGGCGACACTTCACCCACCAATCGTGCAACCTCAGCCCTTTGCCGTTCCTTCATCTGCTCAACAGTGGACGCGCTTAGGGCTAATGGTTGATTTTCTTGGGATGGGGATGGTCGGAAGTTGCGACGGCGGTATAAAAAGCGGAAATGTTTTTTGTCCTGTGGAGGTAGCGATCGCCATACGTCCTCATCCCAACCAGGAGGTATAAAGTCAGCCGAGGGAGGCAACAGATTTTGAATTTGAGCTTGCAACTGGGCGAAATTTTGTTGTAGCTCCTGAATTTGTTGTTGCAGTTGGGGAATTAACTTGACTGATTCTTTGGCAATGGTTTCGCATTGCAGAAAGTATTTGCGGATTTGTCTGCCTTTTTCGCTCTTTGAGAGCATCCCCATTTCTTTGAAGCATTCGATAGTCAAATAAATTTTTTCGGTTGGTCTACCTGCTTTTGAATTTTCCTCCGAAGTGAGGAAAACTTCGTATGGTAAAGCTTCTGGCGATTCGTCTTCTGGTTGTACGAAATAATCGAAGTTTCGTTCAAAGTAACCAGTCAGCATTCTCTTGGCATTATCCTTTCGGCTATATCCCAACACTGACCAAGCCCAGTCAAAATCTATAATTTGGTTGCTGTTGTGCAACTGTTGAGCAATTTCAAGCGTAAATTCTGGTGTCATAAAATTATTCGTGGTAAAGGTTAATATTTGGCGCATGACAGTATCAGCAGCACTTGAGCCGTACTGCATCCAGTCGTTTTAAAGATGTGAGCGCGAGTTGGTATTTACTGCTTTGTTTCTTGCCAGAACCGCAACTCATCCTTAAAGTAACGGTCAGTCTTTTTCGGTTTGTCTTTCCAATGCTCCCAAGCCACCCAAACCTCATCACCCATGTCTTCGATGACTTCACCTTTGGCGTTGTACAAAGCGCAGTAGATATCCGCATGGGCAACGATAGAACCAAGCCCAATCACTTCGCCATCAAAGGAACCAGATTCGGCAGGGGCTTCTTCAGGAACCATTGGTTCCGTAATTTGCGAGGATGCGGCTTTCTCAAGGGCAGTGATTAACTCCGCTTCTTGTGGGGTCAACTCCGCCCAGTAGTCGTTTTTGATAACCTCGTATTCCTGTGCTACTTCTAAATAATCCCACCAGCTACACTCAGGCTTTGACAGTACAGATCGAATGTCACTAACTGCCTGGGGAATAAGTTGTAGTTGCTCTGCCCGATATGCGATCGCACTTGGGGTTGGTTCACTCCCCAGGATTAAAGCCGCAGCTTGCAGGGCTTGGGTGTTATTCATAGCTGTGGCCAAATTCCCTAAAGCAATGCCCATCAACCTGAGACATTCCTGAGCATTTTCTTTAGGTGGTTCAACAGCCAGCGATCGCAGATCAATTGTTTGGTCTAGCGATCGCTTAACTTCTTTGTTTAATGCCTTGGCTGCTTGCTTGGTAAAAGTATTTTTCCATTCCTGAGCAGGGCGTTCTTGTACAGCGTTTTCTAATTCCTCAATGCGCTGTTTGAGTCGTCGATTTTCAAGTTCTAACTTTCTGAGTCCCTCTAACTCAAAAAGCCGATGCTGTAACTGAATGTTTTCTTGTTTCTGTTGCTGAAATAGGTTTTGTAAAGCGGTCAGTTGTTCTTGTAC
Organism: Nostoc sp. FACHB-110; assembly: GCF_014697425.1. Lineage (GTDB taxonomy): Bacteria > Cyanobacteriota > Cyanobacteriia > Cyanobacteriales > Nostocaceae > Nostoc_B. The sequence goes on along the minus strand of NZ_JACJRU010000053.1, from coordinate 31,877 downwards.
TTGTTCTTCTGCTCTGGCATTGGCTTCTGAGCGCAAGCCAACCCTCAATTCTTCCTCCAGGTGTTCAAGTTCTTGCTGGTGCTGCTGTTTCAGTTGAGCGATCGCTTCGGCGTATTCTTTGGGGTAAGTTCGCTCAGGGATAAATGGCTCAACAGCGTCATTACTCAAATCCGCATTGTTCACCAGTTCCCTGCTACCATCTTCAAAGGTAACAATCTGCTGTCTTTGATTGGGTGCGTCTGCTGAGATGGTTCCTGATTGCCCGTGTCTTGGATGAGTTGGTGATGTAACCGTGACGGTGGCAGGTTGAGGAACCACTGGTTCCTGAGTTTGGTGAAATACTGGTTCTTCAATTTTAGGAACCAATGGTTCCTGAACTTTCTGGCGGGGTAGACGAGGAACCACAATGTTCGCTGCAGCTGCAAAGTCTGATTCACTGGGGGAGGAATTCTCTTGCAGTGCGATCGCAACAGCCTGTTTTAGTTTTTCTGGTTCCTTGACCAATCGCACTAACGAACGGGCTTGACGCTCATTTTTGATGTGTTCGCCCAATTCATCAGCCGTGTCCTTAACCTTCTTGGCTCCCAGCAGTTGGTTGATTCTGCGATAACCACCCCAAGCGGATAACTCAGCTTGGCAGTATTCCTCAAAAGTCTTGTAGCCAGCTTCTCGGTACAGATGTTTTTCCCTCATCTGTAATATTTCTTCAATACCTTGCCATTCAAATCGGTCGATAGCAGTAAAGGTTTCTTTGATGCTGGTGTTGAGAATGCCATAAGAGGTGGCAGATATTTTTTCTGCTTCCAGTGTCAGCATAATTATTGCCCACTAAGAATTAAGCATTGATCAATTTTGTTAACAAAATCGTCAAAACGCTTGCCAGCACTCTTATTTACCAAGATTGTTTGTCTACTGTTACTAGCGGTTGTATGGCATCATAAAATTACGCATCATGATTTAAAAATCTTTGACGCGCCTGGCAATGTAAACAATAAGGGCGATCGCTTCGATAAAGATTAGTGGAGGCGGTCGCTTTTGTTGTCTAGTACCTATAGAATATAAAATCTGTTAGATTATGGCAAGTGCTGGTAGACAAAAAATCATTATGTTGGATACAAGATACGTTGCTTCTATTTATTGGGACAAGGAACTAGGTGAACGCCTGAAAACATTGCGTGGAAATAACTCTGTTCGTTCAATCTCTGAGAAAACTGCCCTTCTTGGTGAACGGATTTCTCATCAATACATTCATATGCTTGAAGACCCTGAAAGGTATGATAATTCAGCTTCTACGGTATCTTTTCCTAAAATTTCTGTTCTTCTCAAAGTTTTAGGTAGTAGCATCGAAGAATTTTTTAGTACAGCAGTCACAATTGTGTCTATTACCCCTTGACATTTGTCTGGTATCAGTAGACAATAGAGTTAGCAAAACAAAAGACGACCGCCCGTCCTGAGAAAACAGCGATCGCCTTATGTCCCTAAAAAGGTGAACTCTATTATGAACCAATTCGCATATTCGCAGCAAGCACCTAAAAGCTTTAATTGCAACACCATAGATGAGAAAGATTTAGCACAGGCAGAATTTTACAACCACCTCGAAGCACAAGCCAAAGAAACAACTCAAGCTACAGATCCGCTTACATCCCATGACCGCCGCATCATTGCCGAGATTATCGAAGTAGAGCCAGAATCAATCCGCACGATCTGGCTTGAAGCCGGAATTACGGTATGGGTGCAATTAGTAGACGGAGGAAGGCTACCCTTCGAGCGCAACTGGTTCGCCAAAAGAGTTGCAGAAGTTAAAGCAACACTAAGAGAAACCCCAAGAGAACGCAACGACCGCCTCAGCGACGAACTTGAAGCAGCTTGCCACAGATACGGCTTAACTCACGGAGAGATTGACTGGCTCTCGTTTAGCACTACCCTTTATTTCAACAACCGACGAGTGGGGTTTGTAGGATACAACCGTGCGGATCAATGGTACAGCAGACAAAGGCCATTGGGGGGCAGTCGCACAGCTATCGATATTGATGCAGCGATCGCACTGTTGGGAATTAGCCAACCTGTAGCCGCATAGTACCGCAAGTAGAAAAGGCGATTGCAACTAACAGCAATCGCCCAGCCACCACAATAAATGACTGAACTACGCTACAAGGTACAGCAACTATGTCATTCGTTCAAGATCCTGACTGGGGTGATTGCTGCGAACCGATACTTCTGTCACCAACACACCCAAACGCAGAGTTAGTCGAAATTCCAGGCTACACGCTGGTTTACTGTAATGGAGTTTGCCCCAAAATCTACCGTGTCTACAAAGGTGAATCAATGCTGGGTTTGGTGTTTCAACACATCACGTATTGGACAAATGAAGTAGATGCAAACCAGTACGCCAAACCTTTAAACGCAGCAGTAGCACTCGATAATTTTCTCCTCGTTGCAAGTATGGCTAAAGCAACTAACAACATTGCAGCTTAACTCAGTTTTTCAATCTCAACAAATAACCTTTCACTAACTAAAACAATGGAACCAACAGTATCAACAGTATCGATTCCTCCAGTTTGGCAATACCCTCGATTTGGCTTTGGACAACGTACAGAACGCGGTCAAATAATCGGACTCAAGTATTACGCCGAGGACACATACTTAGCTGACGAGTACGGTGCGGGGTGGCGTTACATTTTGCTGCCAAATAAGAATACAGAAGACGATGAAACACGGATTGAGGATGACATAAAACTGCTTTCTCCACAGGAATTAAAAACAGCTTTAGAGACAGAAATTAATACCTGTTTACGCCAAATTCAAATGCTGAAGCACGAATTAAACGCAGTTGGTGTAAGTGTTGTAGCAACAAACTATACGGTTGAAGAAACTACCCAACAGCCCCAGGAACCACCATTACCATCTCTGCATGGTTTAGTTGATGCTGGAAAATTTATCCTCAAAGTGATTGCCAAACATCCTGAATATTTAGCACTAAATTATCAGCCCGATTTAACTATTGGTGATGCTGAAACTGCGCTTTCTTATCTGGAATTAGAACTCGAACCGAATCAAAGTCCTGCATTAGATATTGCTGACTAATCCAAAAAATAATCGCCTGAAAGTCACTCCAGGCGGTTTAGGAGAAAGCACGCGACGGTGAAGACACCACATTACAACAAATACAACCACACTCTCAGTATTCATCAACACAAACACGAATATGGAAACTCTAAAAATCAACAACAGCGTTTTCTTAATTCCTCCCAGCCAACCCAAGCTGCAAGCCAACTGTGCCAAGGAATATGGACAGTTTCTTCTCGATTGTCCACCAAAGCTAACAATTTTAGAAGCACAGCAGGGTGGATACCTCAAGGGAAACAAGGCTGATTTTGCAATCGCAATCTCACGCCCTGATCGCCCAATGACCATTAACGAAAACTTCACCAACGAGCCATTCACCGAACTGTGGGTGATTCCTGTTGCTGGTGAACTCAAAACTCAGTTTAAAGGGCCAGCATCCATGCTGCTTTCATTTTTGATGCACCGCCGCAGTAAAGACAGTTTCGCTGGACTGTACAACCATTTCGCGCATCGTGCTTTCCAGCAGTGGTGCGAGGAAGGGATGCCGGGAGATCCGAAAGAGTATTGTTATGCGGCAATCGCTTCTGTCCTCAAAAACTACATTTTCTGTGCCGAGTTCCAGAAGGTGGAAGGTGCGCTGGGTACGTATTGGTTCATTCAGTGGTCGTATCGCAATCCGCAGTCTGATTTTGAGAAGGACGCACTGGAAGCTGCCGAGATGATTCGTAGCGGTGCGGAGTCTGGGGCGACATTGGGCTGGGTGACTAACGAGACTTACGAAAGATGGGCTTTAAATGCAGAGTTTAGACCTGCACTGCCAGCAGTTTCGGAAGCGGAAGCACGGACATCGTTACAGCCGCAGAATCAGGTAGTTGTACCGAGTAAGAGACGGTAATTAACAAGTAATAACGGCGATTCATGATTGAGTTGCCGTACCAAAATATCAAGCTTATTTAGCTGAAAATTTGGAGATTAAATTATGGGTATTAAATGGGATGACAATGAATTAGCAACCCTCGACGAAATGGCCGAGATGTACACTCCAAAACAAATAGCTTTTCGGCTCAAAAGACGCGGTTATCATCGCACAGTATCAGCAGTTAAGAATAAATTATATTCTTCAGGTTACTCTACACGCCCAGTTCTTGATAATTACAGTTGTCGTGAAATTGCCAACAACCTTTGTGTGCCTCCAAGCACAGTTATTAATTGGGTGAGGCAAGGTTGGTTGAAAGCCAAAAAGCGTTGTGCTAATCGTTATCAAGTCAAAAGCCGAGATTTAAAACAGTTTTTTAAACATCCTCCACAGCCAATTAAGCATCGAATTGCAGCGATAGATCCGCAGGTTGTTCGGTATTTAGTGGGGTAGCTTTTCGTAGTAAAAATAAGGGTTTCTAAAGATAATTGACGAGGTGAAATAGATGCCATTTCTCACGTATGTTAAAGGATTGCCGACTCCAAGAGAAGAATTGAATAGTTTAGGACTTACAAAGTTTGAGATGTTCTTGACTGCTTATAGCTCGGTATTCCATAAAGCAGCGTGTGAAACAGCTAATCATCTTTTATCTACTCGCTCATTTAATAAATCAAAGTGGAACACTCATTTACAGAAGACTTATGGCATATCAAGGCGACACGCTACGGGTGTAATCAGATTTACTGAAGGTGCTGTTAATGCTTCTAAAGAAAGTCGTAAGCTCCACATTAAAACACTGGAAGGTAAACTAAAATCGCTCAATTCCTGGATTACAAAATCAGAGAAGAAATTATCTGAGTCGGCTAAGTTCTACGCTAAAAAGAACTGGCATAATTCTAAAACAGGATGCCGCTTTCCACTAGCTTGTTCTCTAAAATTTCGTAACACTAATTGGAATAACTTACGCTTTCAGATTCACCATAAAAAACGTCGGGCTTACAAATTATCTCAACAAATTGAACACTTAAAGACAGCCCCCATTCAAACTGTTATTCCTAAAAATCAAATATTTGTAGTTGGTTCCAAAGATGAAAGCTTTGGTAATCAAGTTTGCCAATGGGACGGTAATACCATCAAATTCCGTGTCCCTGCTTGTCTAGAATCACGGTTCGGTAAACAAGTCATAACTAAGTTAGGCAACTTTGAGCGTAATATCAACAGATTGCCCAAGGATGGAGCTAAAACATGGCATTTCTTTCGCAAGCACAACAAATGGAACGCGGCAGTACAATTTACACCAGTACCAGTCAATCGAGTTTCCCGGCATTCTGCTTATGGCTGCATTGGGATTGATCTCAATCCTGGCTCCATTGGTTGGGCATACATTGATAAAGATGGTAATCTCAAATCTCATGGTCAAATCCCGCTACAGATAGGACTACCATCAGGCAAACAAGACGCGCAGATTGTTGAAGCTTGCTTACAATTGGCGCAATTAGCTACAACATTTGCTTGCCCGATTGTTTGTGAAAAATTAGACTTTTCTGCCAAGAAAGAGCAACTAAGAGAACTTGGGAAAAAGTACGCCCGGATGCTTTCTGGTTGGGCGTATAGTCGTTTTTATAAATTACTAGACAGTATTTCTAGCAATCGTGGCATTTACTTGATGAAAGTCAATCCAGCCTATACCAGTCTCATTGGTATGGTAAAGTATGCCCGGCAGTATGGATTGCCTTCGGACTGTGCTGCGGCTCTAGCTATTGCCCGTCGGGGGATGCGATTGACTGAAAATATTCCCGGCTCCATAACCGCCTATCTCTCCGTGAAGGATGGAAAGCACGTATGGAGCCTGTGGAATCAACTGAATAACATTCTTAAGTCTTGTGCTGAAATATCATTTCGTCATGATTATTTCAGTATCTCTAACTGGGAACTAGTGGTCAAGCGATGGTCGGAGAAATTTGGCCAGAGCAAGCGCGCAACGCACTTCTAGTTGAGCAAACTTATACCGCGTAGTTGGGTTTGTCTAAATTATCCACTTGTGGGTAACTTTGTCCAAACTTTTAGAAGCGGTTGGCGGTTTTTAATTTAGTGAATTCTTCTATCCCTGAGTCAGTATTGGCAACGATGACCCTGAAGTTTGGAGAAGTTATTGAATCCCAACAACAGTATCAAGAGAAAGTGCGTAGTCTGCCAGATAGACCAAAGCATTTGAAACCACCACAGCCAATCGTTAGCACACCAAAGGTTACGGCATTACCCCAAACGCCACAGCCGCAGCAGCAAAACTTAGCTTTCCCTAACCAAGAATCTCAAACCGTAACCATCGACCACCTGCGCTCGTGGTACATTGCGGCTAACAACCTGGGTAAACCCGAAGAATACAAAAATCGCATTGTCGAAATCGCCAACGAGTTTAAGGCGAATGGTCAAATATCAGACAAAGCCAAAGCTGCAATGGAACAAGACACTAGAAGCAGAGTTGCCCAAATTTCTCAGAAATTAGCATCAAACTTGGGTCAGTGTGAAGAAGATGGTACTACTCGTGTCCAAGGTAAAATTTACAATTTGGTGTTGAACTCTCAGACCAAAGACTTGGCGATCGCACACAAAAACGGTGATGAAATTCTGCGTGTGCAATCACAGCAGGTGCAAGTTAATAATTTAACGCCAGAGGTGTTAAGGGATTTTGAAGCTGCCAGTAGTAAACTTGATGAACTTTTAGAGAGAAGTCAAAAACAGACAGCAGGAATGCAGAGGTGAGATAGCGCAAGCCTTTCTTCGTTGAGCGTAATCGCTAAGTCTAATTGTGTACAAGTGTAATTATACGTTTCTGTTTTTTCACAAATCTCCGTAATAATTCGCTAACGCTGAAATCTAAGCCGCATCACAGACACAGCAAGTTTTTAGCGCAAGCTTTCGATTCTGCTTAATGTTAATTGATTAATTCTGGGTACAAGCCCCCACTGATTTTTCAAATCAGTGGTGCTTCTAGGTGGCGGGTTTCAAGCCCCCACTGATTGTAATTTTGAATTGATAATTTGGAATTTTGAATTGTTTTGACCCTCTATACTCCACAATGCGCTCGTTGTCTTAGCAGACTACCAGTGAATATCTGAGTTGACAGATTTCAGTTATCGTAATCTACTCCTTCCTTAATAGAATCTGGAGTTATTTCGATAGGTTCAACTAAAATCTCGCACAACTCATTAAGTTGCTCTTGGTTGTCTTCCACAAGTTCTTCTCCTAGTTCTTCGATACGTTTAATTTGCTCATAGGAAATCCCATCCATAGGTATGTCTTCTTTAAACCGCTGTTGAAAACGGTAATATCGCGTCTGATAGTCTTTTTCATCATGATTTATTTTAGGGTCTACGTATTCTAGCAAATCCCTTATTTGGTTTTCGATTTCAGCAGAAGTTCCCATTGATGTAACATCAAAAATATTTCCTGCCCAGTTTAATTGCCCTTTGCCTTCTAAATCATTTTTAGGTTGGCTAAATTGACCAGTGCCAAGGGAAACTAACAATTGATTCTTTTTCTTGATATGTGGAAGCTCTTTTCTGGCTTTGAGGAGAAGATTTAATGCTGGATTATTAATATAAACTCCCCCATCAATTAATAATAATGAACTGTCCTCGCCGTTTTTTAACTCAAAAGCTGGGAAAAAAGTTGGTGCTGCCGATGTTGCCCTCGCTGCTTGCCAAACAAAATAGCGACCATTTTGGTAATCACGATTGTTGAAATAGAATGGCTGATTTTCTGGGAGATCGTAGCTGTATACTGTTACATCGCAATCTCGTACTGTTGGTAAATCTAACAATCTCTTTTCACCAAATTTATCTTTAAGATAGTTTTCAATGCCTTCAGAAGTGTATTTGGATACAAAAAGTCCTTTAAAACCTGTTGCCACAAAGTTTACAAAAGGTAAATTTTCCAATTGCGCTAATATTGGAACAGGATTAAGCTGAAAGATTTTATTAGCATCTTCCGTATAAAACTTCATCAATTCTTCGGCTTTGTAAACTTTTTCTATTGTCTCTTTAGGTTCTTTTGGTTTAATGGTGTTTAATCCCAGCGCAATTATGCCACCCGTTGAAGTGCCACCAATATAATTGAATAGTTCACAAATTGGTTTTCGTGTTTCCTTTTCGATATACTCTAGAACTTTTAACGGAATAATACCCCGAATACCACCGCCATCAATTGATAAAATCCGTATTGGATAAGCTTTGGTATCCTGGGGTCGAGGATTTTTCTGGCGGAATCTGAACGATATCCCGAAAACAGCCTTCTCGTCTAATATCCATTTACCGTGATCATAGACGCTGAACCAAAGTTTTTCGTCATCGCCTATTCCCTTATGGAAACAGCAGAGATGATCTTTAAACACTATTGCTGAAGGACTAGACGACATCCCGACATTATTTACCTTGAGATTCGTTGATTCCCACTTGCTTCCATTAAATACACTGTATCGAAGCTGTCTGTTATTGCCTTTACCTTGATGAAAACAGTAGAGCTTTTCTTTAAATACTACTAGTGAAGGACTACATGACATCCCTACAGTTTCTATATGCTTATCCTGCTGCCATTTACTCCCATCCAAGACGCTGAACCAAAGTTCTCCGTTATTGCCTTTGCCTTGATGGAAACAGTAGAGCTTTTCTTTAAATACTACCACTGAAGGACTAAACGACATCCCTACAGTTTCTATATGCTTGTCCTGCTGCCATTTACTCCCATCAAAGATGCTGAACCAAAGTTCTCCGTTATTGCCTCTGCCTTGATGGAAACAGTAGAGCTTTTCTTTAAATACTACTAGTGAAGGACTACATGACATCCCTACACCGTTTACTTGCTTATCTTGCTGCCACTTACTCCCATCAAAGACACTGTACCAAAGCTCTCCGTTATTGCCTCTGCCTTGATTAAAACAGTAGAGCTTTCCTTTAAATACTACCACTGAAGGACTACATGACATTCCGATAATATCTACCCGCTCGTCCTTCTCCCACTTACTCCCATCAAAGACTTTGTACCAAAGCTCTCCATTACTACCCTCCTTCTGGTAAAAGCAGTAAAGTTTATCCTGATATTCAATTGCCGAAGGACTAGACAATTTAGATATTTTTATCATCACCAGATATCCTTAATATTTACTGTTCATCAGTAAGTTATTTATCAGGCAAATTCATTCTTTTTTATTTATTTATTTTCACGGCAATATTGGCTTATTTTAAAATAAAAGCAGCCTTTAATTTTTATCAGTAAATTAATTTTTTATGTTCTATAATTTACTAATTCTACTGATGAATATCCACCTAAAATCATGAGTCAACCTCGTCAATCAAGCCTGAAGATTAACAATTTTCCTCACATATTTTTGTGCCTTTTCCAAAGCTTTTAGCATCACCCATTGGAATACATTCTCAATATCATTTGGGTTTTTGCCAATCCATGTGTCGCAGCAAAGATAAAGATAATCTTGCTGGCTGCTACAAAAATTCCCGTATATGTAAAAATGAGAAAGCTTTGTTTTGAATCAATAAATATTTGAAAATCTAATTCATATTCAAAATGCCTTTTTATTTGTTTGACATCTTGACTTTCCTAATTACTAAACTTGTGAACTTTTGTCTTGTAATTTGCACTATGCTTTACAAACACAAAATAATGTTTTAGTAAGCTAAATAGCAATTAAAGAGATTGCTAACTAACAACATAATTTTTACCATTTATTATCCCTATTTTTGATTTCCATAACATTTATATCCTAAGATAGATGCTTGTCAATTAATTTTGGACGTCTTATACAATTTTTATCAGAAATGTTGAATATTGTTACAAAAGCTAACGCACTTAGTTATACTAGTAACACCATATCAAAGGTGCAAAGTACAAGCTTTCTAATATGGTGGCTATGACACAAAAGATTGTTACGACAGCATTTCAGCATGATTCAGTTGGGCAAGCCCGACTCTTATAAAGTCGAAGACTAATTTCTACTCCAATTACGAATTGGTGTGTCGCTAATGATTATTTCTCGTTTATTATCTTCAATATATATAGTGTAAGTTTGGTAGACACGACTGAGCGCGTCTAGGATTTTAAATCAATTTTTTGATATCGCCATAAGCACGGTAAAAGCCACCTCTAGCTGATTCTCTTACTTCTTGGACGAGATAGCGATCGCCGGCTTTACGAATATCTTGCGGAAACTGTACGTTCCATTTGGGATTGTAGCCTGGGGAAATAACTCTCACTCTCAATTTACTACCGTCTGGAAAACACTCAACAATTACACCAGCAGTAGTATTAGTTGTGGTTTCGATAACTTCTGAAGGTGTGGCTCCCTCGGTTTTTGGTGCTTTAATGACAGTAGCTTCGGGAATTGTACCTGCTTGAGCAGATGCGATCGCACTTTCACTGGCATCGATACAAGCTAAAGCACCATCTGTAGTCACAATATAAATGCGCTCGTCGAAAAATTGCATCGATAAAGCCGAACCGCAACCAGTCCCCAACTTCCACAAACGTTCCCCAGCTTGATTAAAGCAGTAAATAGAAGAATTATTGTCACCAGAAAACACGTATTTGCCATCTTGTGCAGTAGCGCAAGAATAAACTCCTGCGTCACATTTATATATAGAAAGCGGCTCACCTTTCTTACTAAAACTGTAAACTTTCGTGTCGCTCGTCCCTGCGTAAACTGCTGTTTTTTCTTGCCAACCGAATAGCACACTACCGCCAGTTTTTTGATGCCAAACCATTCGTCCTGCTTGGTTATCGTACATCGTCACGCCTCCGCTATGACCATGATAAATACCAACTTCATCACAGCGTACCATCCAGCCAGAACTACCTTGACTCAACCGCGTCCATTGTGATTCATCATTATGATCTATGGTTGTTACACCGCCGTTGGCATCAGAAACTCCCAGTAAGCCATCTTTAATATCTAGCCAAAAAATATCGACATTCTCATCAATGTTGTAGGCGACGCGGGGTAACTTGCCAGTCAAGTCGTAGACATTACCATCATCACAGCCAGCATAAATCCAGATATCATCAGCAACTAAACATTTGACACCATCCGGTAACTTAAATTGGTTACTCACTTTACCTTCATGGTTCACCGCAAAAACTTGACCTGCTTGATTTCCTACCCAGCAACGGTTAGCATCAACAAAAATCCCAAATGCGGCTGAATTAGAAGCAAATTTCCACAAAATTGGGGCTTTTTTGGCTGTCGAAGCGGTACTGGTAACTTCGCGGCGGGTGACAGGACGCTTTTGACGCACACCGATAACAGCAGGTTCATAGCCTTTTTTGAGTTTTTCGTTAATTTTTTTCGCAGCTTCAGCTTTTGCTTTATCTGGTGTCGGGTAAGTTTTGGTCTGGGTCTGTCCTGCATCACCGATGCGACCGAAGCGGATGCTGACTTGGGTATCTTCAACGATAACCTCATAAAACTTGTGGGAACTTCCGCTAGCTTCGGATAATTCTAAGTATGTCGTTTCTTTGGTCATGATCTTTCCTGCTGAGGAGTAAATTTAAGGAGTCAGGAGGATCAAGGACAAGAAAACAGCAATTTTATTCTGAGGTTTAATATTACCTTGATCATCCTTAATCGGTTTTAACTACTACCAAGGTTGTGTGTCGATAACTTTGCTTTTATGCCAGCAGCAAATTCTAGTAGTGTACCAACCCAAAATTGCTTTGTAGAGCCAGCAAGATAGTAGATAGAGCGAAGGCAAAAAAGATAAGCTAGAACAGTAAAGAACTATCACGCGTTTTCAATTGTGAGTTAAATATTCTAGATGCGCTCAAGTTATACAAGAGATCAGTGTGCAAATATCAATCGCATCAATAACAAACTGGCAACAAATACGCCCGTGATAGGCTTAACACTCTGATTAAAACTCGATAAATACCTAGATGCAAATAAAGCCGCCCCCAGAAAAATTTATCTCAACACTATTAGAAATCAGAAATCATTACGCGCCACTAGTAGAAAAGTACGGAAAACTATATCGAGAAGCATTAGACAACTTAACTCATGTAGAAGCACTGTTATTGAACTGGGGTTTGCAAGAGTCAACAAACAGTAATGGCTCTGTGCAGATAACGGAAGAAATTAGAACTTCACCGGATCAAGAAACCACTAATGGCACTCTTGCATCAACCGCAAAAACTGAGCCGGAAGTAGTAGCAAATAATACTGAACTGCCAAAAGTAAATAATATAAAAGCAGAAAGTATATTTTCCACCAATCAAGTAACTCTGGCAGAAGAAAACTTGTCAAATGGTAGTGGTCGCCTCGATGTTTCGCCGGATGAAACTTCTTCTGATGAAGCGGCGAATGTTAAAGAACCAAACGCCACAACCGAAGATGTTATTGCTACCCAAGAAAGCGACATTAAAGACGGCACAGGTAAAACACCAGAAGTCGGAAGCGAATTAGCCCAACCCATCATTAATGAGTCAACCCTTGAAGAAGACAAACCCCTAGTTACCAAGTCCAGCAGCAAAGAACAAGCACTCGCTTCACCAGATAAATCATTATTTGGAAAAGAGATTCCGATGCTGAGTGATTACGGGTCGCTCAATCGCACTGAAGCGGTAGAGAAGTTGTTACAAGAACACAAAGGTAATGTCTGCCATATAGATTTTATTGTGCGCTCACTGTATGGGGAATTAGAGCCAAAGGCATGGAAAGTAGTCAAAGGTCGAGTTCAATCAACGCTGACTTATGGCAAAGAAAGCCTGAAGTGGTCGCTGGTTCCTGGTAAACCCGGTTACTACACTGTAGATTTGAAATTACTCAACTCCAAAAATAAAGGCAGTTCTTCTAAGAAAAGCCAAACAAAAAACGAAAAACCCCAGACTCAGGCGCAAGCAGATATCAGCACGCTTAGTTCTTCTGTACCAAGTCAAACTCCAACCGAAAAATCCTCACCGCAAGCACAAGCCTATATCAGCCCTGATGATTCGACAAAGCCCAGTCAAACAAAATCCCAAAAACCAAATCCACAGGCGAAAACTAATGCCATACCGATGAAAGGAGAATTTGAAGGTAAGTTTTTGATTGATGCGATTAGTTTGTTACTAGAAAAGAATAAAAGAAAAGTGTTTGATGCAAATGAAATAATCAACAAACTATATGGAGAACTTTCTTCTGAGCAATTACCCAAAGTGAGATCAGCAGTACTCAATGAATTGTCACGGGGTTTTCGTACAGGCAGATTCTCTAGAGTACCTCAAGAAAAAGGACTGTATATTTGGGATGCTAAATTGCTGCCGGACTAACAACAATTCGCAATTCGCAACTGCAAGATCGCAATTGATAAAGCCAAGTTGTACAAGGTGGTTGTTAACTAAAAGGTTCTTATCGAGTTAATTCTGATAACATCTGTTCGAGAATATCTTGCAGTAATTCTTCCTCAGAGGAATACAGAGAAACTGGCCCAGCAAGAAATTCTTGAATAGTCAGTTTCTGCTGTTGAAAATCTTTGACAAAATCTCGAATTTGAGAAACAGCCCCAATTTGAGATTCAATGGCTTCAACCATCCCGGCTACAGCATCAATACCTTGTTTTGCAGCTTTGCGAGAGCTAGAAACCATTGCTCCTTCGGGGGTATTTTTGGCTTGACGGAGTTCTCGTTTCAAATTCTCATATTGAGCTTGAAGAATTTGATTTTGCTGTTCTAGATGGCGACATTTTCGAGTTAAATCATTTTCACTATTAGGGTTAATCTTTTCCCCAACTTGCTGGCGAGATTCAATTTCTAGCAGCCGTGCTAAATCTCCTTCTTGGTAAGCAATATTTATCTCCTGCATGATTTCGGTATGATATTTTTGTGTTTTGCTATCAGGTGCTTTATCAGGGTGAAAAATTTCAGCTAATCGCAAAAATGTGGAGCGAATTTTCTGTTGTGTCTCGGTTCTAGCTCCAGCCCCAAATGAAGTAGTTTCTTGTGCTTGCCACTGTTGATTTTGATGAAAATTTTCGGGAGATTGAGTGGAGAAATCTTCTTCATTTGGGGCAAACTCATCGTTTGGCTCTGCCCGTAATTGGCTTGTATCAGGTTTTACACTGATGACTCCAGCAAACTGTAGTTGATGATAAACTGCTTGTATCTTCTTAAGAGTTTGTTTACCAAATTTTCTTGTAGTAAAAATAGTTTCAAACAAATCATGAATTTCTTGGTCGAGTTGAGCCATTTTTTGGAAGCTATTAGTAGTTCGATGTACTACCTCTGTAGCTAAAGAACGCGTCCTTTCGACAAAGTTATTTAGTTCAGTCCGCTTCCTTTTAATCTGCTTGAGAATAGATTGGTGTTGTTTTTCTAAATACTCCAAGCGCAAATGTAATTCGGAAAGAGCCAGTCCGGTTGCAGCAGTAGACTCAGTTGAAGATTTAGCAGTTCGTCGAGGCATAGAAGTTTTATAATTTTTTCAGCTAAAAGGAAGATAAAATTATTAAGATACCTAAATGATGATACATGAAAGTCTACTAGTAATAATTAAAATTTCAGCAATATAGTATTAGAATAAATTGCCAGACGAACAACTATTCAGTAATTATTAGCCAATATTTAGTGTAGTCAAAAGAATGAAGATTACGGATTTATCAGCCGAGACTAGAGAAAAAATTAAGTCTGTTAGATGGGACAGAATTATAGAAAAACATGAAGGCCCAGAAGATTGGGAATTGGTTTTCAGATATTCTGAGCCAGAGTTTATTGAAGTAGAAGGATGTTTTGTATTATTACCTGTAGATAAATCACATCACCCGAACATCAGTATATTGCGTTGTATTTGGAGTGTAGACCAGAATTCTGCAACGCTCTTTTTATCTGATACCACGTATGACGATGATCCGTTCTTTTCAGGATTTATGGCAGTGTGCGATCGCATTAAAGGGGAAGACTTTTTCTTGGCCATTCTTTATCATGAGTGGTTTATTATTGAAAGAGCCGCAGTTTTTGAATAAATTAATTTCAATTATTATTGAATAATATATAATAAAATATTTAGACGATAATCAAACTATTATTAAGTGATTAAGTCAACTTCTGTGAATGATATCTATTTTGATAGATGTATCATAAATTATTACTAAAGGTTAATTTATGAGTATTTGAGATAATCTACAAAAAAGCCATTTTCACTGTTGGATAAATTAGAATTAGTTAAAATCTTTATTCCTTCTGACTCTAATTTATGTAACTGGTTATCAACATACTTTATTAAATAGCCTTTAGAGTCTAAAATGCGGTGAATTGGATAATCATCGGCGGATGTCTTTTTCAGATAAATAGGAATAGCTCTAAGGTAGCTGTTATCTACCCCAATACCTTGAATTATTTGTTGGTAAGTGACTACTTTACCTGCTGGTACTTTAAGGATAAAGTCGAGAAATCGTTCATAAGGACTTTCAGATAATGCTGGAAATTTATCAGTTTCAATGTGAACATTATTTCTAACATTAATTTTACCTGAATTGATAACTACACCTAAAATGCCTCTTTTAGCCTGAAGAATTTTTAAAGAACCAACTAAATGAACTATCCGTTTGCATGGCTCACAATGGAAAGTTAAACGAATAGCAGCCCCATTATCAAAACTTATGAGAGAACCAGGAGCGAAGTTTTCAGGTTGTATTCCGGCTATGACAATATTCTCTCGTAGTTCTCCAGGTGGAATTCCCAATTCGGAAATATCTTCGTATCTAACAACTAATATTTGCCTAGGACTAATTGGGTTAGCATTAATGTCCTCTTCAATACCATGACCTTTTATTAAGCTGAATTCCTTAACTTCTTTCATTGCTGCTCTATGTTGCTGTTTAACGAAAAGATTTAAGATAGAACCTGTGTCAACAGACATAAATTATGTTTGAATTAATTTTCAATAGCTTGTAAAACTTGTGACTTGTTGAATCTAAACTCTTGTTTAACTAGCTTTATATAACTGTGTAATCCATTGATTAATTTGGTAACGTTTATCGTCGGATATCCGGTCAAGGGCTGCTTGAATAACTGGTTTTTTATAGATTTGGCATAAAGAAGAAATCATCTCAACATCTTGACAGGCTGATAAATACTCTGCTATTAATACTAAGTTTTCTTCTGTCAACCATTCCTGAATTTCATTCATTTCCTTTTCATAGTTGACTTTCATTGTTTTAAATCTGTTTTTCTCCTGATTAGATAATCTACTCCAAATAACTTGTTTTACATTATCGGGACGACTAGACATGATGTTTGCTACGTCTGTCCATTCTTGAGCATTGCGAATTTTATAAACTAAAGATTCTATGCTCGATTCAAACGTTTGTGGTGGGCAATCAAGCAATTCAATAGCATAAATTAGCTCGGTTAAATTGATTTCTTGGCAATTTAAAAACCAGCTTCTAATTGTGGCACTATAAAAAATTAGTTTTCTTTCTTGATTTCTAAACTTACGCTTTTTAGCCTCAATAACTGGGGTTAATAAAGATGGGCGCACTTCGGGTGGAACTTCTTTAAACTCAATATCAGAGTCAGCAACAATTACCACTTCGCCATCATTTCCTGTAGCCGAGGATTCTTCTAAGACCCATTTAAAAGATTTACTGCAATTGGGGCAATCTGCTTCATACTGGATGACAAACTCGGCTTTTTGACAATTAAAGTATTCTTTTGTGCGAATCAGGGCAGACATTGGCTTGAAGACATGATGGCAGTGAGGGCAACACCTCGTACCTTGGGTATCAGGGTCACAAGATACTGGGTCAAGACTCCATTTTCGGTGGTCACACGGACGACCTAGCCGATACCAGTTATCAGTCATGTCTAAGATAGTGGCATATTCTTTTCCCGGTGCAGGACGCAAGACTCGGCCAATCATTTGCAACCAGAGAGTAACACTGCTGGTTGGTCGCGCAATCACGGCGACACTAGAGTCAGGGCAGTCAAACCCTTCAGTTAAAATTGCACAATTACTGATAACCTGTGTTTGACCGCTACGAAATCTATCTAAAATTTCCTTACGTTCAATGTTGCTCGTTTCGCCATCAAGATGCTCACAAGCGATTCCATTAGCACAGAAAGCTTGTGTAATATCTTGAGAGTGCTTGACGTTGACGGCAAAAATTACTGTCTTTTGATGGGCGCAAAAATTCTGCCACTGCTTCAATACCTCAGATGGCTTGTAGTCAGAAGCAACTTCTTCTAATTCTTTACGCGTAAAGTCGCGTTTTTGCGGAACTTTATGTCGAGAATATTTAAAGCCAGCAATCAATTTGTAATCTGTTAAGTGGCCTAAAGCAATTAATTCCTTGGTGGAAATCGAGCTAATCAGGTGGTCAAAAACATCTCGCAATCCATAGCCGTCTTCGCGTCTGGGTGTGGCAGTTAGCCCTAAAATCAGTGCTTGTGGGTAAGCATCTAATAATTTACGGTAACTATTTGCACTAGAATGATGAGCTTCATCAATGATGACAAGCTGCGCCTTCGGGTAAGTTTCTCGTCGTGAAAGAGTTTGGATACTAGCTACTTGAACTAAAGAATCAGTAGGTTTGTAACCAGCTTTAATGATTCCGGGTGGTAATTTTGTCACCGCCGCTAGTTTCTCTGCGGCTTGGAGAATTAACTCTTCTCTGTGAGCAACAACCAAAACACCTTCACTTTGAGCAGTCATCTTAGATGCTACGGCGGCAAAGATAATTGTCTTACCACCACCAGTGCTTAGTTGCAGTAGTACCTTTCTAATTCCACCATTCCAAGCAGCAAAAGTTTTAGAAACTAAATCTTGTTGGTAATCGCGCAGACTGAACATTCTTCGCTAATTGCTACAGTTTTGGATGAACGTGCTGGTTTACACATTCTACCCATATTTACTTTAGGAGGTTAGTTAGAAATGCGATCGCTCATTTCACATCAAAATTCATAGGCTGAAGGCATCGTCAAGATAAATTTCTTCTTGGCTTACGATTTTTAATAGTTTGCCACTGATTAAAGGACATCCTCTTGATGTACCTAGTAGTCCACCAAGGAAACTTTGCATGGTGGCGGGCAGGGGGGGCAGGGGAAGCTGGGGGGCAGGGGAGGGAAGAATTTTCTCCCCCTGCCACAAGAGCCACCCCCGCTCCCTCTGCTCGACCTACACTGCAATTTTGGGTTGGTGAACTACTAGAACTGACTTAAACTGGATCAAGACTTTATCTCCAGGCTTAAGCTGAAGTTTATCTAGTGCTTTTGTGTATCTAAATCGCCATTGATTTTTTTGATATGATTGGTAACAGTCTGGATAGTCTTGTTTTTTCTGCTCATACCAACTTTCTATCTCAGGTAACACTTCACTTACTTTAATCAGGATTTCCGAGAATGGTAGTCCTGTATCTTTGTAGAGCTTTTTCCTCTCTTTAAGAACAATAATACCTTCAATATTCATAACTGCACCCACTCAGACAATTCCATATCAATTCTCTCTGCCAATATCATGTTGGGATAAGATTGCTATCAGAGGCACTCACCTGCTTCAAGACTCACGTAGCCAAGGTGCTGGACTGAGTATTTAACTGTTGTTGAGTTGCTACCCCGTCTAAGATTGCCTCAATCCAGTCTAGTCGGTTGCTTGGTGTATCAGGCATAATAATTTTAACTAGAAACAAATCACCTCAATAAAAATTGTATATGGCTTACAGTGTAGGCTTTATAGCTCCTGAGTAATTTTATTAACTAATTCACCAGCTTCAACTCTTCGCGCTTGCTGTTCGACCCCACCATCTTAATCAACTGCTGATTCAGATAACTCTGGGCTGAAAGGTAAAGGTTATCCCAAATCACAGGATTACGGCAGATTTTACTGCCAACTGTATTACCAGCGAGTTTCTCCGACACCAAGTATTTCTTGTAATAGTTATTCCACAGGTGTTGTAGAAAATCTTCAGCAAACTCATCAAAAGGAATGATCCAGTTGTAGCTCTCATCCAAAAACACCCGATAAGCTGCAACAATTGGCATGGCAATATCAGCAGGTGCAGAAAAGCCGAACGAATATTTGCTATCCGGCAGCAGCGTATTCTTGCGCGGGTCGATTGAAGCGAGGTCAACTACTCCCTTCCGTCTGGGCTTGGTTATGTGTTCTTCAATAATCTGAAATAGTCGTTGCTCAATCCATAAACCCTTGGGCAGTAGTGGCAACAATTTCGACAGCCGTTGCCTTTCAGCTTCACTCAATGACGGTGTATTGCTGACAGGTGGGTGTTTGGTTCTGCTCTTGCTGTCTGGGTTGTATTTGTTCCTGTCCAGGCAATTCATCAACTTAATGAGATGGTTGACGTTGCACTGGGGGCTTTTGGGCGCACCGCTTTGGTTTTGGTAGTAAGCAATGCGGAATTTAGTTTTTTCTTCTCGCTCCAGTTGGGCTAAAAACTGTTTCAGGAATTTATAATCCCCTCTGGCGTTAACTTTAGACCGCGCATCCACCGGGGCAGATGTGTTTGATGCTAGGGCAATGTCTTTTGCATCATCCTCACTTAGCCCAATGTGAATTGTGACTTTGACCCTGGCTTCACTTAGATCGTACTTGTATTCTCTCGCCTGCTGGAAGGCTAAAACCGTATGCCCCCCATTGATAATGCCATCGCTACCGCCCTCACTGCCCTCAAGTATTTCTAGTTCTAGCTGTGTCTTTTTGCTGTTGGGTTTGACCTTGTTGGCACACAGCACGATGCCGCTATGCCTGGAGAAGAACTTTTCCGGCTCAGTGGTTAAGGAGTCGAAGATTTGTCTGTATGTTGAGCTTTTGCGGTTGGGTTCCCGAATATTGGGTTCTAGCGGCAGGTCGGCAGGGAAGCTGTCAACGTGAACGGTAGCGATAATGCAGTGGGGGTTTGCATTGAAAAACTGGTCTACCTTCAAAGCCCAATTTTTTGGCATAGTTTTATTTGCCCAGGAGTGCAGCTGATATTAAAAAAGGATACGCGCATTTAGGAGCAAATGACACGCGGATTAAGTTCAAAACTTTTAAAGGGTGACAAAAGCCGTGACAAAAGCCTTTGCTTGTGAGACTAACTATGAATCAACTCTAACAATGCCTCTGTTGATATCTTGCCACTCATGTCAGAACCCTCCAAGAGACTATCCGCTAAATCCCGCTTATGGTGATGCAGTTCCACAATCTTGTCTTCAATAGTATCCTTAGCCACCAAGCGATAAATTGTGACTGGGCGTTGTTGCCCAATGCGGTGGGCGCGGTCGGAAGCTTGATCTTCCACTGCTGGATTCCACCAGGGGTCTGTATGAATAACATAATCAGCGGCAGTAAGATTGAGTCCAGTACCCCCAGCTTTGAGACTAATGAGAAACACATCACCATCCCCAGCTTGAAACGCATCTACACATCTTTTCCGTTCTGCCATTGGGGTACTGCCATCTAAGTATTGATATTTAATACCTTGCTTCTCCAGAAAATCGCGGATGATGTGCAAATGATCAACAAACTGACTAAACACCAAAGCCTTATGGCGATTTTCTAGAAGTTCGTCCAGCACCTCACCAAAAAGTTGCAACTTAGAACTAGATAAGCCAGTTTCAGGCATAACGAGGCTGGGATTACAGCAAGCGCGGCGCAGTTTCATAATTTCTGCTAAAACTTGCAAATGTTTCTGGGGAGCATCCGCATTACTTTGGGTCAATTTAGATATAGCTTGACGACGCAAAGCTTCATAAAACGCCTTTTCTTCAGTACTCAACTCCACATGAAGCAGAATTTCAGTTCGGGAAGGCAATTCTTCTAATACCTGATTTTTGGTGCGTCTTAACAAGAATGGTTGAATCAGTTTTTTGAGTTTATTACGCGCAAGTTTATCCTGATATTTTTCAATGGGGGTAGCAAAGCGTTGATTGAAACTTTCAAAAGAACCTAATAACCCAGGATTAATAAAACGGAACAAATTCCACAATTCACCAAGATGATTTTCAATCGGAGTCCCAGTAGTCAGCAATTTAAAATTAGATTTCAAATTCATGGCAGCCTGAGAACGTTTAGTGTTCATATTTTTGATCGCCTGGGCTTCATCCAGGACAATTGTTTGCCATTGCACTTGAGCAAGCATTTGAGCTACTTCTTCTTGTTGCAATAAACCATAGCTGCATATCAACATATCCAAAGGTTGTAATTCATCTAACAACTTTTGGCGGTTAGCACCAGAGAATTGAATGATATTCAGAGTTGGGGCAAACTTTTGCGCTTCACTCACCCAATTCATGCACACAGAAGTTGGGGCAATAATTAGGGTTGGCCCCTGATGTGCATTTCTGAGGATGACAGCCAATGCCTGCACGGTCTTTCCCAATCCCATTTGGTCTGCCAAGCAAGCTCCCACACCCCAATGTGCCAGACGCGCCAACCAACAAAAACCTTCCATTTGATAGTCACGCAATTGGGCTTGAAACGTAGATGGGAGTTCTGGTTGGAGGTTTTGTACTTCCTTGAGACGTTCGATATGTTCTTTCCAGTGTTTATCTGCCTTTACCTTACCGACTTCATCAACAAAATCTTCTAATCCTAATGTAGCCAAGGGATGAAAACGCATCCCAGTACCATGTTTTTCCGAAAACATCCGCAATTCATCCAGGCGTTTGCGAAAAGCTTGAGTTAAAGCCAGAAATTGACCATCCCCAAGCGGAATAAAACGACTGGGGGTTTTCTCTAATAGTTCTAGTAGTTGCTGCATATCCAGCACTAGATCGTTATTCAATTTCAATTCCCCAGTGGCGGCAAACCAGTCTTGCTGACGTTGAATCGATAAATTAAAGTCTTTGAAGTCGGCATTGTGGCTAACACGCAGTTTTTCTCCTTGCGGCCATTCTATGACGACATTACTTCCCAAAGCTTGCAGTTCTAGCAGCAATTCTAAACAGTCCTCTGGGTCTTCTATTGTCCATTCACCATCTTGTTCTTCATTTCGAGCCAAAGTGGCGCAGGCTTCTACGGCGTTTGCGGCAAGTTGTTTCTCTTGTAACAGATTTCGTCTGGTTTGTAGACGTTTACCATCAATCTCGGCAATCACAGTTTCACCACCTGTACCAGGACGATAGTAGGGGCCACCTTGGGCAAATGGGCGCGACAACATGGTAACTTTTAAGCCGACATTGGCAGGCAAAAGGTGAATATGAGGTAATGTCTGGGCGGGGACAACTTCTGCTCCTTCTGCGCCACCACCAATGTCCGAATGCACGGTGACAATGCCAGAGATAGCATTAATGGCAGCTAAAACTTGTTTTTCGGCACTTGCTGGTACATTTAACTGATTATCTTTACCAATAATTTCTGCAATACGTCTGTGTTGGGCAGTGATTTCAATAACTTTGATGCGGGTTGGCGTTTCTTTAATATGCAGAATACTCTGCGATTCGATGATTTTAGGAGAAAATTCCAAGGTGAGACGACCAAGTTTCTCTTTTTTAACTAAAAGTTCTGGTTCTCCCTTGACAATTTCGACACGAACATTAGGACTATCTTCCCAAAAAACCAACGGGTGTCCAATTAACGCACAGATGGCTTTTTCACTGAAGTTATAATCAACTTTGCCGTAATAGCCTTCGCTATATACCTCAATACAACTACATACCCGCATATCTTGGGGGGTAATGTAATCAAACTCAGCTAATCCACTGTTCAGACGCTTGAGGGCGATGGGGCGACCTTTACTCCATTCTCCTTTGGCATTTACTTTCTGTTCTTTTGGTTGCAACACACATCTACTGGGATAGAAGGTAATGAACCATGCTAAACGTAATTCGGACTCTGGTTTTCCTGGCAGTTGTGGTTCTTTCTGGAGATTGGTTAGGGCATTGAGGCACATTTCCCAAGCTTCTTGGGGTCGAATTAAGTCGATAATAGTTTGGATACCGCTATCTTCTCGCAGTGCCTCTGCCTGTTTTTGATAGTTACTACTAGGTTTGAGTCGGGATAGGAGTTCTGCGGTTTCCATTGCCAACCAATGATGCCCTGAAGTAAGCGCTCTCCGATATAATGGCTCTAATAAATTAGGTAAACGTTTTTTTGCAGCGTCGGCATCCATCCAGTAAAGGCAGAGTGAGCAAAACAATGTTTGTAAGCTGTTTTCTTCTTCCACTGAAGAAATGTGAGAGCTAAGGACTAATTGTTTTTGAGTAAGATCACCTTGATGGACTTGCAGTACCATTTTCAGTCTGCCATAAATAAACCTCAGCCAATGATCTGATTGGCGGGACATCGCACTGGTGTAATCTTCTGCTTGCTGGAGGCTCTGCACTGAACCATCTTTTAACAGTGCCAGGATAAAAAATAAGCCTCCCATCGTATTAAAGTATATTTGGCGTTTGCCTGTCGCTTTTCTCAGTTTTTTCAGGGCATCTGTATAATATTTAATCGCTTGTTCGTTTTCCCCTCCAAGAAAACTTAACCATCCCCAAAAGACAGCAGCGTTATGTTGATATTCATCCGATACCCGCTCCAGACATTCTTGTGCTTCTTGGGTACAACCCCGAAGCAACATTTGTTCTGTCAAAATCAAATGCAGATAATCTGAACAATGTTTCCCAGATGTAGAACATTCTTCTTCCAGCAACGTAAACGCATCTTCAGACACAGACAATTTTAAGGCTGAGTTGAGGAGGATACTAGATATCCCATTTTCATATAATCCTTGTGGTAAAGTGTTAAACCAATCGGCATCAAATGGGTTATTGCATATCTGAAAGAAGATATTTTGGATGACTATTTTTTCTTCGCTATCAGCATATTTCTCGTAATCTTCAATTTGCTGATTAATAAAATTAGGATCTTGGCGATAAAAACCTATACGGATTTCCCGAATACACTCGCGTAAGCTGCGGAATATCCGAGCTTTTTTGTTCCAATGAGTCCGTATAGGTAACTTTTCTTCTACTACTGTGACAAGAATTTCAAACTGTCCGGTTTTTACTGCATGACGAGTAGCAATTTCTGTGAGTAAAGGATGACATTCAGGATTTTGTCTGCCTGACTGCACTAGCAAACCTACTTTTAACAATTTATCAATTTGGGGACTAATGGTTTTAGTACTCCAAGGTTTATTATTTTCATCTAAAGCACCCGTTTTACTAATACAACTCACAAATGAATTTTTATCTATCGGTGCATAAATTACTGAGAACAACTGAATAATCTTTTGTATACAAGGGTGTAACTCGAAGTATTTTTCAGTGAGTTGTGCTTGTAGTTTTATGGATTTAGACGCAATATTAGTCATCAATGGCAAAAGACACTTCTGATATATTAAAAATACTAATTAGACAATTTAACTCCAAACTATCTTGGATATAAATGTTTGCTTGTTTGCTTTTGGGTTAATGATTAATTGAACAATCTTAAGCAGCTAGTGAACCTATTTTAAAGGAACTTGTGACGTTATGGTACGTTCAATCAAACTAAATTCCAGATGTTTTGAGCTAATGATGACGAAACAAAGTCTCTAGATAAACTTGAGCAACACGGCGTTGCCCGAAGCGGAAAAATCCAGCTAATAACAAGATTTACAAAAAGTGCAACTGCAAACCAAAATTTTAGAAAAAACAAAGCGACGGGTAAAAACCACATCGCTTTGCTCTGATTACCCCAAAATCCCAATCACCGCCGTCAGAACAGCAGCAGCGCTCAAGCCCGTTGGCACAAACACCCGCTTGCGCCAGTTGATGATCTCGGTAAAACAACCCACAGCCACAAGTCGGTCAGCCAACGAGAGGGCATCGACTAGTTCTATACGAGGCTCACCAGCAATGAAAGAACGTCGCAAAGTTACGCCACCAGGGAGTTGTTGTGTATAACTTTCGTCCAGTACCAACCTCACAAGCTCTGCTGGAGAAAGCATCTGATTTCTCAGTCCGAGTTGTTCACGCACGGTTTGGATATCTTGAGCATTCACCACCCGACCAAGCACTTTCGCG
Organism: Nostoc sp. FACHB-110; assembly: GCF_014697425.1. Lineage (GTDB taxonomy): Bacteria > Cyanobacteriota > Cyanobacteriia > Cyanobacteriales > Nostocaceae > Nostoc_B. The sequence continues at coordinate 6,928 of NZ_JACJRU010000053.1, read as the reverse complement.
CCATCGCTGGTTTGCAACCTGAAAACTCGACTACTGTGCTGCGGCAGGATTTTCCAAATGGGCAGCAGTATGCCAGTGACCAAGTGCAGGTAATCAGTGGTAAAGGAGGGTAGCGCGTCCACTTCCTTTGACCACGCCGCAACAAACGTATCAGCCGAAACAGTCCGCCAAGTAGACGATTCCAAATCCTTGACAGGTAAGCGAGTTTCCGTTATATAAAACTTACTCAAACCTATTTCTAAGTGACCTTTCTATAAAAGATAACTTGTACTAAATAGAGTTTGACGTTTACTTCCTGCTTCATATTGGAGAAGTCGGCTTCAACCAATCCACAGGCTAATACTGCCTAACTGACAGCTTTAGTCAAATTGATTGCGGCGTTTAAATCGCGGTCAATAGTGAATCCACAATTGTCACATTTAAACTCTCTTTCGCTTAACAAGAGAACGTCTTTTTTAGTTCGACACTGAGAACAAGTTTTGGAACTGGGATACCATCTATCAACTACTACAAGTTGTGAACCATATAATTTACACTTGTATGTAAGCTGTCTACGAAATTCATAGAAACCCATATCTGAAACTGCTTTGGCTAGTCTACGGTTAGCTAACATTCCAGATACATTTAAATTCTCAATTACTACAGTACCGTGGTTCTTGGCTAACAATGTAGTTAATTTATGGAGCGTATCTTTGCGAATATTAGCTATCTTTCTATGCAGCCTAGCAATCTTAATTACCACTTTTTTCCAGTTAGATGAACCTTTCACTTTTCGACGATTCAACCACTGTAGTCTACTTAATTTAGCTTGATATTTTTTATAAGATTTTGCTCCCTGAATTACTTCTCCTGTTGATAAAGTAGCTAAATTTTTTATTCCTAAATCTACACCAACAATGCTATCTGAAGTCGATATTTGTTGCGCTACTTCCAATTTGAAACTAATAAACCATCTGTCTGCTTGACGGTTAATTGTTACTGATTTAGGTTGAATCTGTGGTAAGCATTCATAGGTTTGGAGTACACCAATTCGGGGAACTCGAATTTTGTTATTTCCTAAAATCTTTATAACTCCATACAAAGTAAAACTATCATGCTGACCCTTCTTTTTAAACTGAGGTACTCCAGATACTTTCTTAAAAAATCTATCCCAAGCGATTCTTAATGCTGTCAATGCTTGTTGCGGAGGAGAGTTAGAGCATTCGTAATACCAAGAACATTCAGGTTTTACTAATGCTACTAACCATTTATGCAAATCAAAAGCACTAGGAAACTTAATTTTGTCTGTCGGGTTAGCTTTGTTATGATCTAATATTTGTTTAGTTAAAGATAACCCCCAATTCCAAGCGTGCCTAGCCACTCCGCAATGTTTTAAAAACGCTGTACGCTGCTTGTTATTAAATTTCAATTCAGTTTTAAAACCTAGCAGCATTTATCCAACCTCCATAACTACCGAGTTATACTATTTGCGAAGTTAATTAACCAACTAAATACCTGACCACCTGCGGATCTATTCGTGCTATTCGCTTCTGCATTGACTTAGGAGGGTTATTGAAAAAGCGTTTTAAATCTCGACTTTTGACTTGATAACAACTAGCAGAACGTTTTTTCGCTTTCAACCACCCTTGCTTTATCCAATAAATAATCGTGCCAGTATCTAGAGAAAGGTTTTTGGCAATTTCACGACAACTATAGTTATCCAAAGTGGGGCGGATAGAGTAACCCAAAGCATTAAGTTTATTAGCAATGGCTAATTCTGTACGATGAAAACCTCGTCTTTTGAGGCGAAAGGCTATTTGCTTTACTATGTGTGTTTCTGCCATTTCATAGAGAGTTGCTAACTCTGGTTCTGTCCATTTGATACTCATAATTAAATCCCTAATATTTAATACTGATTGCTTATGCTTCTACTGCCCGTGTTTGCCTTAATTGCTTGTATTCGTACCAATTTCTAGGATTGTGGCGTGATAACATTGCTTCTTCAAAATCCCAATTCTGAGAACTGATATCAAACAACTCAATTGCAGTATCAAAACCGCACTGCAAAAATCTGGTGTACGATTCTTCTGACCAAAGAATTGATTGAACAATTGCTATTAAAAGGTTGAGATTAGTTTCACTTGCTGCACCCTCAGCCTGTAACCAATCAATTGTTTCTAGTAATTGTTGTTTAGCAGAAGCCGCAGTTGATTCAGGTAGTGCAGCGATAGGGGTAAATCCTGTTAGTTGTTTCATAATTATTTGAGTTGGCGATTCATCATTGAACCGCCGTTATTGTTGTTTAATTAACGTTTCCTACTCGGCACAACCACCTGATTCTGCGGCTGTAACGATGCCCTCGCTTCTGCCTCCGAGACTGCTGGCAGTGCAGGTCTAATCTCTGCATTCAACGCCCATCTTTCGTAAGTTTCGTTTGTAACCCAGCCCAATGTCGCCCCCGATTCTGCACCAGAGCGAATCATTTCAGCTGCTTCCAGAGCATCCTTCTCAAAATCAGACTGCGGATTGCGGTACGACCATTGAATAAACCAATACGTACCCTTTGCCCCGTCAACTTTTTGGAACTCAGCAGCAAAGATATAGTTTCGTAACACCGAAGCGATCGCACCGTAGCAGAACTCCGTTGGATTTCCTGGCATCCCCTGTTCGCACCATTGCTGGAATGCACGATGCGCGAAATGGTTGTACAGTCCAGCAAACGAATCCTTGCTGCGGCGGTGCATCAGGAAAGAAAGCAGCATGGACGCTGGCCCTTTGAATTGGTCTTTGAGTCCACCAGTAACGGGAATCACCCACAGTTCGGTGAATGGCTCGTTGGTGAAGTTCTCGTTAATGGTTATCGGGCGGTCAGGGCGTGAGATTGCGATGTCAAAGACAAGCCGCAAAGCGTCTACGCAAAATCAGCCTTGTTACCTTTGAGGTATCCTCCTTGCTGTGCTTCCAGAATCGTTAACTTGGGAGGACAATCGAGAAGAAATTGCCCGTACTCCTTGGCACAGTTGGCTTGCAGCTTGGGTTGGCTGGGAGGAATTAAGAAAACGCTATTGTTGATTTTCAGAGTTTCCATATTCGTGTATGTGTTGATGAATACTGAGAGTGTGGTTGTGTTTGTTGTAATGTTGATGACGGCGCAACAGAATCTCCCTACTACCTGAATGAACGGCCATATCATTCAGGTAGTTATTTTTAGTCAGCAATATCTAATGCAGGACTTTGGTTTGGTTCAAGTTCCAATTCCAGATAAGAAAGCGCAGTCTCAGCATCGCCAATCGTTAAATCTGGTTGATATCCAAGTGTTAGATAATCGGGGTGTTTGACAATTTCTTTGAGGATGAACTTCCCAGCATCAACTAAATCTTGCAGAGATGGATAAGGCGGCTGGGTGAGTTTTTCATCAGTGGATTCAGTTAACACAACACTGACACCAACTGCGTTTAATTCGTGTTTGAGTGATTCAACTTGGCGCAAGTAGCTGTTAATTTCTGTCTCTAAAACTGTTTTTAACTCCTGTGGCGAAAGCAGTTTTATGTCATCCTCAATCCGTGTTTCATCATCTTCAGTGTTTTTGTTTGGTAGCAGAATGTAACGCCAACCTGCACCATATTCTTCAGCTAAATACGTATCTTCGGCGTAATACTTCATGCCGATGATTTGACCGCGTTCTGTGCGTTGTCCAAAGCCAAAAAGTGGGGATTGCCAAACCGGAGGAATCGATACCGTAGGTTCCATTGTTTTAGTTAGTGAATGAATGATTGGGGAAGGGGGAAAGGGCAAGGGGGAAGGGAATAAAGAACTATCCTTTAACCTTTCCCCTTTAACCCTTTCCCTGATTTACGCTGCAATATCGGGCGTTGCATTGGTCATACTTGCAGCCAAGAGAGAATCATCGAGTGCCACTGCTGCGTTTAATGGCTGGGTGTACTGTTGCTCATCTACTTCGTTTGACCAATAACTGATGTGCTGGAAAACCAACCCAAGCATTGATTCACCTTTGTAAACGCGGTAGATTTTGGGGCAAGCACCGGAACAGTAGACCAGCGTATAACCAGGGATTTCAATTAACTCTGCGTTTGGGTGTGTTGGGGATAAAAGTATTGGTTCGCAGCAATCGCCCCAGTCGGGATCTTGAAGTAAAGACATATTTGCTGTATTTTGCATTCATCGTGGTGAGAGAGCGATCGCTGTTGAAGGATGCGATCGCTTTTTTTACTGTCTGTACTACGCCGCTACTGGTTGGCTAATTCCCAACAGTGCGATCGCCTCATCAATACTGTCAGTTGTACGGCTCTGACCCAATGGCCTTTGTCTGCTGTACCATTGATCCGCGCGGTTGTATCCCACAAAGCCTACTCGTCGGTTGTTGAAGTATAAGGTTGTGCTAAACGAGAGCCAGTCTATTTCTCCATGAGTTAAGCCGTATTTCTGACAAGCTGTTTCAAGTTCTTCGCTGAGGCGGTCGTTGCGTTCTCTTGGGGTTTCGGGTAGGGTTGCTTTAACTTCTTGCACTCTTGTATAAAACCAGTTGCGCTCGAAGGGTAGTCGTCCATTGTCAACTAATTGCACCCATACAGTGATTCCGGCTTCTATCCAGATGGTGCGGATCGATTCGGGGTCTACTTCTATAATCTCGGCAATGATGCGGCGGTCACGGGATGTAAGCGGATCTGTAGTTGGGGCTATGGTCTGAGCTTGGGCTTCGAGGTGGTTGTAAAACTCTGCCTGTGCTGCGGTTTGCTCGTCTATTGTGTTGCAGCTAAAGCTTTTGGGTGCTTGCTGTGTATATGGGAAATAGTTCATAATAGAGTTCACCGTTTTAGGGATAAAAGGCGATCGCACAAGTTTCGTAGGCTGGGGCGGTCGTCTTTTGTTTTTAAGCGATGACTCTAGTATATAATTATGGCTAGCCACTGTCAAGACATTATCTAGCCAATTAACTGATCTACATAGGCTTGAGACATTAGGAGAAGTTATAGCCAGTGGCTAGACGGTGTTTTATAGTGTAGTTAGTTATTTAAATTCAAAAAAGCAAAGATGGCAGATGAAAGAAAGCCTCCTTCTAGGAAGCGTGGCGCACAACTGAATGTCAGGCTTGATGAGACTTTGTACTCTGATTACAAGGAAATGCTTGAAAAAGAAGGTACAAGCATGACTGAAGACATAGAAAGTTACATTAGAAGCCGACTTGGTAGACAAGAAAATGAAACTAATGTCGTAGATATTAGACAACTGATAGAAAGCCAACAGCAAGAAATAGAGGAGATCAAAGCAGAACTGGGAAAATTAAGGGCGGGCTAGCCGCAGAAAATCAACAACTCAAAAGTCAGCTAGAAACTATGCTAGCCAGCGCCAAAAATCTGATTAATCTAGCAACAAACTCGCCCCCTAACCAACCCTAGGGGGCGAAGCTTTTAAAGGGTGTTTATAAATGTCTAGCCTGATTGGTAAAAATGGCTAGCCTAGTGCTAGACTCAAAGCAATCATGTTGACAAATTAAAACCCCCAGCGATTGTTTTCCAGGCACGCGCTGAGGGTAGTTCCACAAACTCCCAAGTTTATGGTTAATCAAACAATATCAAATCCTTCTATCCTATGCACACAGGACAATCTTGTTCTTGACCAAGACGTTGACACAAAAACATCAGCACCCAACTACAGCATTCTCAACACCAGCATCAAAGAAACGTTCACTGCCATTGACCGCTTTGAATGGCAAGCTGTTGAAGAGATATTACAGATGCGTGACAATCAGCTTTATCGTGAAGCTGGCTATAAAAGTTTTGAGGAATACTGCCAAAAAGAACTATCAGCCTGGGGTGGATACCGCAGAATTAACCAACTCTTAGGGGCTAAGAAAGTTAGGGACACAGCTGACGAATTGGGGGAACACATCAAAAACGAGCGTCAAGCCCGTTCACTGCTGCGGCTAGTCAAGGAACCAGACAAGTTAAAGCAAGCTGTTGCGATCGCACTCCAGCAAAACCCTTCCCCCAGCGAATCAGACTTTGCCGCAGCTGCTAACAGGGTGGTTCCTCGGCTACCCCGCCAAAAAACTATTGCTCAGGAACCATTGGTTCCTCAAATTCAGGAACCAATAGTTCACCAAACTCAGGAACCAGTGGTTCCTAAAACTAACACAGTCAAAGTTATCTCACCAGCGCACCCCCGTTTTGGTGAAGAAGGAACCATAGAAGCAGACGCACCGAACAACTGGCAGCAGATTGTCACTTTTGCTGATGGTGATAGAGAACTGGTAAACAATGCGGATTTGACCTCTTTAAGTAATGACGTAATTGAGTCATTTACCCCTGAGCGAACTTACCCCAAAGAATACGCCGAAGCGATCGCCCAACTGAAGCAACAGCACCAGCAGGAATTGGAACGCCTGGAGCAAGACTTGAGGATTGGTTTGCGAACGGAGGCCACAGCCGAAGCACAGCAGCAAGTACAAGACCAACTGACCGCTTTACAAAACCTGTTTCAGCAGCAGAAAGAAGAAAACATCCACTTACAGCATCGGCTTTTCGAGTTGGAAGGCTTGAGGCAGTTAGAGCTTGAGAACCAGCGATTACAACGACGCATTCAGGAGTTAGAAAACGCTATAGAAGAACGCCCTGCCAACAGAAGGGAAAGGGTTAAAGGGGAAAGGTTAAAGGAGCAAGAAAATACCTTTCACCCTTCCCCCTTACCCTTTACCCCTGAGTTTATTGACCTGCGATCGCTGGCGCAAGAACCACCAAAAGAAAATGCTCAGGAGTGCTTACGGCTCATGGGTATAGCATTAGGTAATCTGGCCAGTGCTATGAACAACACCCAAGCCCTGCAAGCTGCGGCGTTAATTCTGGGCAGTGAACCAACGCCGTCTGCGATCGCATATCGAGCCGAACAACTGCAACTTATTCCCCAGGCAGTTAGTGACATTCGGGCGGTG
>NZ_JACJRU010000052.1 GCF_014697425.1 Nostoc sp. FACHB-110 | reverse complement strand
ATGTCGGGCATGGGCTAAATCGTAGTTTTTGAGTTGTCGTTTGGGAAGACAATAACTCTACTACGACAGCCCTACCTCTTCATACTCTTTTTTTGGCAACGGTATTGATTGTACACAGGATTTTTCTTCGTGATGGTCAAGTTGAATCCATTGTGTTTAAAAACACTCCTGCTGTAAAACTGGAGAATTAACATGAATGTGATTGAACTTCTGCGGCTGAAACAGTTGAGGTTTCAAGTTGCTTCACAACTGGTTTTGAAGGAGTGGAAGCCTGAAGATTTAAGTAAGCCTAAGTGTCCTAAATGCCACTCTCTAGGATTTCTAACTCCCCACCAGAGTCAAGATAACCGTGTTTGTTATTGTATCCGGTGTAACTATTACTTTAAGGAAATTATTGCCACTCACAGCTGTAAGTGTGCTGTTCCTGGCGATGACAAAGTATGTTGTGGTTGTCCATATTTTCAGCAATTTATGGAACTTGTTGACCAGCGACTTGTGGAACTGAAACAACTAAGTGTTGCAGAGCTACAGGATTTGTTATCTCTTAAACCTTTACCATAAAATCACTTATGAACTTTATTGGAGCGCAGTAATACTTTGGAGTTTATCTTTACTGTGATCGCACACAAGGCACACAAAATATGTAGCTAAAAAAATGACCCCTCTAGGGGTCATTTTTTTAGCTACACGAAGTAACTGTGCTTATTGCACCGCAATAGGTCTATTTAAAATACTCATAACTTCACCAGGGTTAGGACTGGGTAGTAAAGGACTCCAATCGCCAACATTTGAGTAGCCAATAACTTGCAAGTAGTGAATTGTGCTGGTTACAGCTTTAGAAGAACCAATCAACAGATGTTTGAGTGGTTCTTTACCTTGTAAAGTCTGAACCTCGCTTGGACTATTAGTTACTGCATTCGATTCTTCCAGGCTAGATAAAAAGCTTTGGGTAATCATAATTCACTTATTTGAGGTGGGAATAGCTATGACACACAATAAAACTCACGTTGTCACCTTGACAACTAAATAATACACTGATGACAACTAATTATTACAGTTTGTTTTATGTTTGCGCCGTCGTTTTCTTGCCCAAATCTCTCTAAGGTGAGCAGGTTCATTCTCAAATTGAATCCACAAAGCATGAATTTCTGCTAGTCGGCGTTTGTCAGATTCTGAGGGTTCCCTACGATGCTCACCTTGGGAAAACCAATGAGCTACTGTGCTTTTAGAACGCCCACACAATTCGGCAAGTTCTTCGTAGTTGACAGACCAGTGTTTTAGGAACTCTTTAGGCTCCATTTTGATAGCAACCTTAGCTTTGTAAATCTCAAACAGTTCCCAGTGTCTTCTAGTGGGCGTTTTGGCTGCAATCATAAGGACAATTTTAATAATGCACGGGTGACAACTTGTAGAGCTATCATACCGAAAATTAGCGATCGCCAGAAACTGAAGGAGTTTGTGTTCCTTGATTACGATAAACACCACGCACCCTTTCTTCGTTTGCTGATAATCTCCCTTATTCTCTTAATGAGGCAGTTATTTTCCAATAATTTAGCGATTACTAACCAAAATTAATTAAGTTTAGTTATTTTCAAAATATTTCTTTGGGTAGTAGAGCGATCGCCCCAAAAAGCAAGATGGTTAGCTATAGGAGGTGAAAATGCGTCAACTTATTATTCAAGTGCCACGAGGAAATGGAAAAGCTGTTATCGATATTGCCAAATCTCATAACGGCACAAATATGGCTCGATTTGAAGCTAATGCAGAAGAACCGATTGATGTAGTAATTGTTCACCTTTCTAATCAAGAAGTTGGCAAAGTTCTGGACAAGTTGCAAGACTTGCCCAAAGTACAAATTACGCTCATACCAACTGGTGTGATGACTCTGCAACCCCCTGCATCCCAAGCACCGCAACAAGTTGTAGATGTGGAAGAACGCAGTCCGATTGAGATTTTTCTTTCTGGTTTGCAAAGTGTTGGCTCTTGGCGAGGTTTTCTTGGTTATGCAGCACTGGCAGGCTTTGTAGTCTGGATTGGCTTGTATACGAATACAGCTTACTTGCTGGTGGCGGCGATGCTAATTGCACCCTTTGCAGGGCCGGCAATGAATACAGCGATCGCTACTGCATGGGGCGATCGCCAACTCTTAGGACGGAGTATTTTACGTTATTTTGCCGCTTTAGCAGTCACAATTGCCACTACTTGGCTACTTAGCCTGATATTACGGCAAGAAATTCCCACCAGTTTAATGGTAGAAAGCAGCCAGGTTTCAGCAGTCGCAGTGATTTTACCATTGGCAGCCGGAGCAGCAGGGGCGCTCAATTTAGTTCAGTCAGAGCGCAGTAGTTTAGTATCTGGGGCAGCAACCGGAATGCTAGTTGCCGCTTCTTTGGCTCCACCTGCGGGAATTGTGGGTATGGCAAGTGCAATTGGCAGATGGGACATGGTAATTTCGGAGCTATTCTTACTGTTTTTGCAACTATGTGGCATTAATTTTTCAGCAGCTTTGTTGTTCCGAATATTTGGGCTGTCTGCTCAAGAAACTCGCTATGGGCGTGGTAAAAAACGGGTATTCGGTATTGCTTTAGTGATAACTGTCATCGCATTGGCTCTTTTGCTGACTTGGCAGTTCTCTAATTCTCCCAATTTACAACGCTCTAGCCTTGCCCAACGTGCCAATGCCCAAGTTCAAAAAACTGTAGAGCAAGTTGGTTTAGCAAAATTAGTCGAGTCGAATGTGCGCTTTACACGATCTAACATTCAAGGGCAGGATACCTTGCTATCTGTTATTTATGTGCAGCGTCAACCGGGAGTTACAGCGTCTAGTGAAGAAATACGCTTACGCCTCACCCAATCAATTCAAACTCAATTATTAAAACAGGACTTTAATGTGACACCTCTAGTTGATGTCAACGTGCTAGAAACACCTACGAGTAAATAATAAGACCATTTATGAGAAGTTCAAAGCTTTCAGAAAAGCAAGCCCTAGAAAAAGAACGTAATGAAGTCTTGCAACAGTTGGAAGATTGGCTAGAAATTCCAATGCTGGTGCTGGGCTTTGTATGGCTAGCACTGTTCATCATCGAGATCATCTGGGGATTAAACTCTTTACTGGAAGCCTTTAGCATCACTATTTGGATTCTTTTTATATTAGATTTTCTCCTGAAACTAGCGATCGCTCCCCATAAATTTTCTTATATCAAAAGCAACTGGCTAACAGCTGTTTCTTTAGTGTTGCCAGCGCTGCGTACGTTTCGGATTATCCGAGTCGTCCGCGTACTACGAACAGCGCGGGCTGTGCGAGGTTTACAGTTGTTGCGAGTTATGACCCGTGCTAACCGAGGCATGAGGGTTCTAGCAGCAAGTGTGAGCCGTCGAGGGTTTGGTTATGTTGTGGCATTAACAATGATTGTCACTTTGATAGGAGCAGCAGGAATGTATACCTTTGAAAACGAAGTTCCTGTGGAATCAGGGCTGCACAGCTACAGCACTGCTTTATGGTGGACAGCAATGCTCATGACAACGATGGGTTCTGACTATTCGCCCAAAACGCCCGAAGGTCGGGTGCTTTGTTTTTTCTTAGCGTTGTATGCGTTTGCCGTATTTGGTTATGTCACTGCAACTCTGGCGACGTTTTTTATTGGCCGTGATGCCGATGATGACGAAGCAGAGTTAGCTGGAGCGAAATCGATTCAACTGCTTCAGAGTGAAATCGCAGCATTGCGCGGGGAAATTCAAGAATTATTGCATCAGAATTTAGAGCGTTAACGTTAGCAAAAATTACTTAATGAGGAAACTTCATGAATGCAGAAATCTCCGCAGCTTGGGACAAGGTTCAAAGCATGGTTAACGGGTTCATAGCTTTGCTACCGAACATTGTATTAGGGTTAATCGTCTTCATCTTCTTTTTATTTGTTGCCAGCAGAATTAAGGTACTGGTCAAGCGGTTAACTCGCAATCGTCGTTCTGCCCGAAATCTAGGATTAGTACTGGGAAGGTTAGCGCAAGGGCTAACAATTTTGATTGGGTTGTTTATCGCCCTTTCCATTGTGATTCCTACATTTAGAGCGGGTGATTTGGTACAACTTTTGGGAATTAGTGGTGTTGCAATTGGTTTTGCTTTCCGCGATATTTTACAGAATTTCTTAGCTGGAATTTTAATTCTGCTGACTGAACCTTTTCAAATTGATGACCAAATTGTTTTTAAAGGCTTTGAAGGAACAGTCGAAAATATTGAAACACGCGCAACAACAATCAGAACTTATGACGGTCGGCGGATTGTCATTCCGAACTCGGAATTATTTACTAATTCGGTAACTGTAAACACAGCCTTTGATAACCGCCGATTAGAGTATGATGTCGGCATTGGCTACAACGACGACATTGATCGGGCCAAGCAGTTAATGCTAGACGCAATGCTAAGTGTAGATGAGGTTTTAAAAGACCCGGCTCCTGATGTACTAGCAATGGAACTAGCCGAAAGCACTGTCAACATCCGGGTGCGCTGGTGGGTTCATCCACCACGACGGGCAGATAATCTTATTTCGCGGGATAAAGTGATTATTGCAATCAAGAAAACGCTTGTTGCAAACGGCATTGATTTGCCTTTCCCAACTCAACAAATTCTGTTCCACGACCAGACAGAAGAGACAGATGGAAACCGTTCTCGTCAGCGTGAAGGTTGGCCATCTGGTAAAGGTGAAGTACCAAAGCCTCGCCGCATCAGCGATTCACTCAGGTTACTTGCTCAAGCACGCTCCTCACCAGATAACAACGGTAAAGTAGATTCTCAAACCAACGAACAATGAGAAATGTCAAGATAAGCAAACTGTGGGATCAACTCCACTCAAGTTACTGGTTCATACCGGCGGTTATGGCGGTGGTAGCTACTGCTTTGGCTTTCACAATGCTTAATTTTGACCGCTCAGACAAGGTAAATCTTGATTATTGGTGGATTTACACAGGTGGATCTGATGGAGCGCGATCGCTGTTAGGATCGGTTGCAGGTTCGATGATTAGCGTTGCTGCTACAGCCTTTTCAATTACAATTGTGGCACTTCAGTTAGCTGCTTCCAATTTCGGGCCGCGACTTCTGCGTAATTTTATGCAGGATACAGGTAATCAAGTTGTACTAGGCACATTTATTGGTACGTTCATCTACTGCTTGCTTGTACTGCGAACAATTCATGGAGAAGGAGATGGATACGAACAGTATGTACCACAACTTTCGGTTACAGTCGGCACTTTACTCGCCATTATTAGCATTGGTGTATTAATTTATTTTATCCATCATGCTTCAACCATAATTCAGGCATCTCATGTAATCGAAAATGTTAGTGAGGATTTACATTCAGCAATTAAGCGGCTATTTCCAGAAAGAATTGGGCATGGTGAACCAGAAGATAGTCTTGGAGTTGAAAAAATGCCCATGTCTTTTGAGCAAGAGGCTTTACCAATTAGAGCTAATGGTACTGGTTATTTACAAGCAATTGATAATGTGGAATTGATGGAAATTGCTTGTAAACATAATTTGCTAATACGCCTTCAGGTTAGACCAGGAAAATTTCTAATTCAAGGTAGCGATTTAGTCTTAGTTTTGCCAGGAAAAAAAGTAAATAAAAAACTTACCAAACAAATTAATGATGCTTTTATTTTAGGCAAAGAACGTACAGAACAACAGGATATAGAGTTTCCAATCGATCAATTAGTAGAAATTGCTCTGCGTGCCATTTCCCCTGGAATAAATGATCCATTTACTGCAATTCGCTGTATTGACCGACTTAGCGCAGGACTGTGCCACTTAGTTCAACGAGATTTTCCTTCGCCCTATCGCTACGATAAAAATCAAAAATTGCGATTCATTGCTAAAGGAGTAGATTTTCAAGAATTGGTTGATCGTGCTTTTAACCAAATTCGGCAGTATGGAAAGTCGGATGCAGGAGTAACTATTCGTTTGTTAGAAGCTATAGCTGTAATTGCTACTTACACTAATAATTCTAAATATCAAGCAAGCCTGCGTCATCATGCTGACATGATTTTACAAGATAGCCGTGAAGGACTATTACAAGAACAAGACTACAAAGATGTAGAAGAGAGTTATTATCAAGTCATTAAGAATTTAAATAATGATGACAATAATAAGGATTGGGATTAACCAGAAAAATGACGTTTTAAATTAATATTTTTGAGGTAATAATTATGAAAATTCTGAATTGAAAAGGTTATCTAACTATTGCATGGATAGCCTGAATCTTTCACAAGACATAAAGAAAGGGGTAAAAAACTGCAAAAATGTATATATAGTAAGTATTTCAGCCGTTAAAAAGTATGACTCCAGCTTCAAAAGATCGTATACCAAAATAGTTCAAATTTGAGCAGGCAAAATCGCCTTCAATCATAGTTAATTTCCAGGGGGTAAAAGTAACATCTGATGCCGGGATAACCTTAATTGCTGAAATAGACAGAAAACTGCAAATTACATCAAGATTTGCACAATGTTTCCAAGATTACCGTCAGCCTAATAGAAATGACCATTCAATAGAGAGCTTAATTAAACAACGGATACGAAGATTTAAATGACCATGAAGAATTAAGATATGACCCAATGTTTGCTATAGCATTAGGGAAAATCCTATTACTTTTCTATAAAAAATAGAAATTAGGATATAAATATCAGTTTCGTCTTCTTTTACTGTGAGGGTATGAATAACGTTTTAAATACATTCCTATAAAACCAATTATGGATGCTATGCCAAATAGCAAGAACGGATTGAAAGCGATCGCAAAATTAGCGTTCTGTTCATATCGCCAACGCAATAACCAAAATGTATCATTACCGAGAACAAAAGAAGGTACTTGTAAAATAGTAAACAACACCAGTAGTAAGACGATAATTGCACTTAAGCCTACAAACGTTGGCAAAGTAATTTTTAACCAAGCCAAGAAAAGCCGATAAATTTTTTGACCGGACATAACATAAACTTATCAAGTAGTAACTATCCAATATTTTTAGCTTGTAATTGAAATGTGAATAGAAAGTGACAGCAGGATAAATGCTGTTAAATATGTCGTCATTTTTTAATCACATTTGTTTGCCATACTCATAGTTAACTTAATCATCTTGTAGCAGGCAACAAAAAACAGGCTTAAAAGTCTTTTTTACACAGCTTTTTGCTGGGAACTTATACCTCATCCACCGGCAATCTGCTGTATCTGCTAGTTATTAAAACAGTGAACTAACGGCAATAAGCCAGTGTGACGAAAAGCTTAATTTGTTGCAATTGTCCAGGTAGCAATAAATAACAACTTTTACTAAGTTAATTAGATTTCATCAATTTTCAATTTTATTACATTGAACTACCTTTGTGAGATAAATTTATGGATTTGCAAAGTATTATTCACTGGATTTATGTTGCTGGGATGGCGATTGGTGCATTACATTTTTGGTCGCTCAGTCGTAATGGGCGTGGTGTTCCACAACATGAATATCTAGTGGCAATATTCATTCCTATCTGGTCAGGACTCGCTTATATGGCAATGGCTTTAGACCAAGGAAAAGTTGAAGCATCTGGTCAAATTGCCCACTATGCTCGTTACATTGATTGGATTGTTACTACACCTTTATTACTCCTATCTCTGTCTTGGACAGCAATGCAGTTTACTAAAAAAGATTGGACACTCATCGGTTTTTTGATGAGTACTCAAGTAGTTGTGATTACGAGTGGATTGATTGCAGATTTATCTGAACAAGATTGGATAAGATATTTGTGGGATATTTGCGGGGTTGTTGCCTTTTTGATTGTGCTTTGGGGTATTTGGAATCCTTTACGCGCTAAGTCCAAAACTCAAACAGCAGAATTATCAAACTTATACAATAAGTTAGTAACTTATTTTACAGTGCTTTGGATTTGTTACCCAATTGTTTGGATTATTGGCCCTAGTGGTTTTGGTTGGATTAACCAAACAATAGAGACTTTTTTGTTTTGCTTAATTCCCTTTTTCTCTAAAGTAGGATTTAGCTTTTTAGATTTACATGGCTTACGCAATCTCCAAGATTCTCGTCCAACTACAGGCGATCGCTTCGTGGAAAATACTTTTAAATTTGTAGATAATATTACCGCTTTTGGTAGGACACAACGCCAATCATCCCGTAGAAGAGTGTGAAATTTAATTTGCTCTATCTATAGTTAATCTGGAAGCGAAGAAAATGGCAGTAACATCTGAAGAAATCATCCAGCAACAGCAATGGCATAATCTAGCTGCATCGAGGGTAGCGCAGAATTTAAACACAAATATAGAGACAGGTTTAACCTCAGATGAGGTAGCAAAACGAAGAGAACGTTACGGTGCTAACGAACTTAAGGGTAAATCTGGCACAAATCCCATATTAAGATTTTTATTGCAGTTTAACCAACCTTTACTGTATATTCTGCTGATTGCGGGTGCCATTAAAGCTTTAATTGGACAATGGGTAAATGCTTGGGTGATTTGGGGTGTAACCTTGATTAATGCCATTATCGGCTTTATTCAAGAATCAAAAGCCGAAAGTGCGATCGCAGCTTTAGCCTCTTCAGTCAAAACCAATGCAACTATCCTCCGCAACGGTCAAAAGGTACAAGTTCCTTCTACAGAGTTAGTACCGGGGGATGTAGTCTTACTGGTTTCTGGCGATAAAGTTCCAGCCGATTTACGTCTGATACAATCTCGTAATCTCCAAGTTAATGAATCAGCACTTACGGGTGAGTCAGTTGCGATTGAAAAAAATACCCAAACCATTGATGCAGATGCAGCTTTAGCAGAACGCGCTAACATGGCTTATGCTGGCAGCTTTGTCACATTTGGCACTGGTAAAGGGATTGTCGTAGCCATTGGCGAAGCGACAGAAACCGGGCGGATTTCCCAACTGATTGAACAAGGAACGAGCCTGAAAACTCCCTTAACTCGCAAATTTGATAAATTCAGCCGCACCTTGCTATACATTATTTTGGGTATAGCTGCACTGACGTTTGCTGTTGGGCTGGCTTATGGCAATTCTTGGGCGGGAATGTTTGAAGCGGCGGTGGCTTTTGCTGTGAGTGCGATTCCTGAAGGATTGCCAGCAGTAGTAACTGTAACATTAGCCATTGGGGTTTCTCGTATGGCACGCCGTCATGCGATCGTTCGCAAATTACCAGCCGTGGAAACTTTGGGCGGTGCTACAGTTATTTGCGCTGATAAAACTGGAACGCTAACCGAAAACCAGATGACTGTACAAGCCATTTATACAGGTGGAGAACAATATACAGTCACAGGTACAGGTTACGCTCCCGAAGGAGAAATCTTATTAGAAGAACAGCCAATAGACTGGCAGAATTTCCCTGTTTTAGCAGAATGTCTGCAAGCCGGATTGTTATGTAATGATTCGCGTCTAGAACACAAAGATGGACAATGGCAGGTTGTGGGAGATCCGACAGAAGGAGCATTGATAACTGCTGCCGATAAAGTTGGACTGCATCGCCATGTCTTAGAAGCGCAGATGACTAGGTTAGATGTTATCCCGTTTGAGTCTGAGTTCCAATACATGGCAACTTTGCATAGAGGTGGAACGATTTACGTTAAGGGTTCTGTCGAAGCAATTCTTCAACGTTGTCATCAGATGTTAGATGCTAAGAGAAATTTAGCTGCTATTGATGCCAAAACCATACATCAAGAAGTTGATGTGATGGCACAATTTGGTTTACGGGTGCTAGCTTTTGCGAAAAAAATTGTACCCAATACTCAAAAATCTCTTGACCATGCAGATATCGAAACAGGCTTAATTTTTCTGGGATTACAAGGAATGATTGATCCTCCCAGAGCCGAAGCAATTAAGGCAGTAGAAGCCTGTCAAAATGCAGGAATTCAAGTCAAAATGATTACAGGCGACCATGCTGTGACAGCAAGAGCGATCGCCGAGCGTATGGGCTTTAATAAAAATGGTGAAGTGCTGGCATTTACAGGCACTCAACTAGCTCAAATGGAGCAATCAGAACTAGCTACAGCCATAGAAAATGGGGCGGTGTTTGCTCGTGTTGCACCAGAACAGAAACTCCGCATCGTAGAAGCCTTGCAATCTAAAGGTGAAATAGTAGCCATGACAGGTGATGGTGTGAACGATGCACCAGCATTAAGACAAGCTGATATTGGTATTGCGATGGGAGGTGCAGGTACAGAGGTTGCTAAAGAAGCCGCCGATATGATTTTGACCGATGATAACTTTGCCTCTATAGAAGCCGCCGTTGAAGAAGGACGGACTGTTTATCGCAATTTATTAAAAGCGATCGCCTTTATCCTACCTGTTAATGGTGGCGAGTCGATGACAATTTTAATTAGTGTAGTGTTTGCCAGAGAATTACCAATTTTATCCTTACAAGTTTTATGGCTGAATATGGTTAACTCCATTGCTATGACTGTACCTTTAGCCTTTGAGCCAAAATCTCCACGGGTAATGCAACAGCTACCGCGTAGCCCCCGCGAACCTCTACTTTCTAAGAGTCTAGTCAAGCGAATTGTGGCAATTTCTATTTTTAACTGGATATTAATTTTTGGTGTATTTGAATGGATTAGACAGACCACAGGCAATATAGATTTAGCCAGAACAATGGCAATTCAAGCTTTAGTATCTGGTAGACTGTTTTATCTTTTAAGTATTAGTCAATTAGGCACAGCTTTAATTAATCAACTGCGAGGAACTCGTCAAAAATTCAGCGATGCTTCAGCTATTGCAATAGGCATTGCTACAACGATAGTTTTACAGATAATTTTCAGTCAGTGGAACGTGATGAATAGTTTATTTTCAACTGCACCACTGGCTTTAAATCAATGGTTAATTTGCTTGCTTGTTGGTTTACCAATGATTTTAGTAGCCTCATTAGTCAACCGCTTTGACCCTCTTGATTAAGATAGCAGGTGTTCCAAGGGGACTAAAGTGAGAACTTCAGCTTTTGGGAAACGAAAAATATACGCACCATCTAAAGGAATAATAACTCTTATACCAATTCTTTATGAAGCTGCATAGAATTCGATCCCCCCTAGCCCCCCTTAAAAAAGGGGGGAAAAGAATCAAAGTCCCCCTTTTTAAGGGGGATTTAGGGGGATCTAGATATGTGCAACTTCACATTAAATTGGTATTAGGTATGATGATAGTAAAACTATCTGCTATTGTATTTATATAAAAAGTTAGATATTTCTAGTTTAGATAAATAAACCAATTAATTTAACCTTGAATTAACCAATAATTTTATAACTTTGTATAGCTTGAAGTTGAAAGTATTTATCAACTCGCTATTTCATAATTATAGAACGTTTAAATAAAACCTTAGCTAAAGGCAAATTTTTGAGTTTTATTGTTTTAACTCTGACGTTATTGCTGTTTAGCAACGCCAGATTAAATATTAATCTGCACCCATTTTTTTACTCTGGTTTTTTAAATATGAATTATTAACACCCTTGGTAGTATCTTTGGGTAACTGGCTTTTTGACAAAGTAGTTAAACTGTCTAAAAGCTGTGATAAAGAATTCTCTAAATCTGGAGAAAGTTCTAATGGTAAGCTACCAGTACGCAAATGTAGAGAACGTTGGGGTAAAGGAACATTAATGTTTTTTTGTCTAAAAATCTCATCAATCTGAAAATATAAATCGCTCTTAATTTGAAATTGTTGGCGGGGTTTAGAAATCCAAACTAATAGCTGAAAATTTAAGAAATCTTCTCCATATCCTTGAAACCAAACAGTAGGATGTGGTTTTTTTAATATATCATGATTTGCATTTGCGACTTCTAGTAATGCAGAGCGTATAGTATTAATACTCGCGCCATAAGCAACCCGCAAGGGTAATACTATACGAGATGTTGAACCACGATGATTCCAATTTACTACTTCTGTATCCAATAAACGAGAGTTTGGCACAATTACTACTGTGTCATCCAACGTGTGGAGATGAGTGCTACGTGCATTCAAACGCTCGACTGTTCCTTTAAATTCGCCAATCTCTACAAAGTCGCCAATTTCAATAGAACGTTCAAATGTAATGACAAAACCGCTAACTAATTCTTTAGCCACTCCCTGTAAGCCAAAGCCGATCGCTACACCAAAGACGCTGGCTACTATTGCTAAGGAACTGATGTCTAAACCCCAAATTTGTAGTAATATAACTATTCCGATAAAAATCAGACTGTAATTAATAGCAATAGCGATTGATTCTTGTACACCACGACTAACATTTGTCATCCGTAATACACGCGATCGCAGCAAATTTGTTAAAGTCCCAGCAATAGCTAATACCCCAAAAAATAAGCTGATTAAAATAATTATACTGATAACAGAATAAGAGCTTCCACCAATTGTAATTACAGGTGAAATTAAGCTCATCCAGAGAATATTAACAATCTCTCTACTCCATTCTCTTGTTAAGGGGAATAAGTCAGTAATATAGATAGCTGTTCCTATCCATAAAAGCGATTGCACTACAAACAACGTCAATTTTAAAAATAGCTCAATTCCTTGGGGTTGCGCTCCTGTTTCGGGATGATGCGCTTGGGTTGGAACTAGCCGCCGTAGCCAATAACGCCACACCCAACCCAAAAGCAAATGCAGAGCGATCGCGCTTAATATAGATAAACCTACCAGTAATATTGACCGCCAAAAATAGCTTAAACTGCGTTCTGCTTGTCCTTGTTCTACAGCTTCTCTAATGCGTTGCGCCCAAATTTGTGCTTGTTCTTGTTTTGTTCTCCCAGTAAAAGTATCTTCTTGCGTCACCGTTAATAAGTGACGATTGTTTACCAGAATTACAGGTAATTGATTAGTTTCTACAATCTCTACTTTGAAATTTTCTGGCGAACGAACTGCTTGTTTTAAAATTAAATTAGCATCAGCAGCACGACTTTCTGCACTAAATTGTCCTGCTTGTGATAACTCAAATAAATGGCGACCATCTACGGTAATATCAGCAGTTGGTCTAGATTGAGATTGCACCAACATTTCAGTATTTACAAGCCATCCTACACTCATAATTAAAACAGCTACTAAGATGACAATTGCTTTCTGAAAGCGATGAAAGCTATTCATAACACTATATTGAATAATAACTTATGAATATTACATAAATTTAAAGTTTTCACATCTACCGATAGTTTTGCCAATATTTATATCCAAAGTAGGAAAAATTTGGTTTTTAATGATTATTACAGCCTTTTTCAGTTTGGTGCAGTACACCTTTCAAGGGGGGAGAGCGACTAGAAAATTTACCTCATCTATGTCAAAAATGCTGTAATAAAAAGTTTGATTGAATAGCAACAAAAGTCTGATATTCCTAAAAGTTAAATACTGTTCTAAATGTCCCGACAAAAATATCTTTATTCAGATGATTATGATTAGGATTAGTTAAATAAATAACTCCCAGAATTAGAGTAATATTTTCTGTTAAATGATATTGATAAAATGCTTCTAAATGTAAACCTGTACCTGTATCTTGACGAGAAGCAATTGTGTTATTAATAGTTTTAGGTGGCATTCCTAAACCTAATCCGCCTACAGCATTTTTAGTAAATAAATCAGGAAAAGCTAAATTAACAGCATAGTTAATAATATCTGCATTACCACTCACACAATCAACTCGGTTAGCTGTCATATATCCTAACCAACTACTCACCGCTACTTTGGGTGTAACTCTCCATAAAGCTTGTACACCATAAGAATTTGATGTTAATGGTACGCCTATCCCAAAGGGAAGATTAGCAAAATTACTACCTGTGCGATGTAATAGATTTCCATCAGGAGAATAATGATGCAGATAGGTAAAACTTAAGTCTAAATTTTGTGTAGGTTTAAAAGTAAACTGTGCTAAAGCACTGTAGGTTCCGCCAAACAATCCTGCATCAGTATTGTTGCTATTTTCAGCTAAATATCCGACATCTAAACGCGTATCTGGGTTAAATCTATAACTAGCAACGACACCAGCCGGACTAATAAATCCAATGCGATAGATAGGATTACGTTCTAAAAAGCGAGAAGGAGAACCTTTCGCACCACCAAAACTAGCAAAATAAGGATTTAAAACATTGGTGTAGTAATGGTGAGATGTCGCATTAGCAAATAAGTAGAAGTTGAGTTTTTCTCCTACAGGAAAACGATATTCCAACAAATTTACAGTCAAATTATCGTTAGTGTTGCCAACTTCAAAAGAAAGGCGTGTCATATCTGTTGCCGAAGCACCGTTAAAATTAGGTACTCTATTAGAAGATTGCAGCCGGATTAGCAATCTATCTCTGCCGGAAAAGCTAGTAGTTAAATTTAAACGAGTGCGATAATTAAAGGCAATATTTGAATCGATTTCCGTATCGGGATTACCATCAGCCCTGTCTCCGGTGAGTCCACTAACAACAGCAACAAAGGAACCACCTAATTTCATTGTGGGGGAAAATTGTTGAGACTGTAAATTTTTTGTATTTTCCTCCAACGCAGTTAGACGACTTTGGACTATAGTTAATTCTGTTGTAAACTCTGTTTGCAGACGTTGAATAGTGGCGATTTCTGCTTGTGTTAGTTGAAATTGATTTTCTAGTTGTTGGTTAAGGGCGTTGATGCAAGTATTTAATGCGGCGGCAAATTCATTACGAGTTAGAGAGACATTGCCTTGATAAGTATTATCAGAGTATCCTGTAATGCAACCATAACGCTCAATTAGCGATCGCAACGCTATTATTTCCCAATCTGTTGGTTCTACGTCGGATAACCGAGACACTGAAGTAATTTCCGCCGTTATTGCTTCTTCTGTCGCTGCAAATACTGGCACAGGCAAAAATACCGCTAAGGCAGTCAATAAAATTAAAGGTTTAATGGCTAAAAAACTGCGTAGCACTCAAATAAGATAATAATATTTAGATATTGCGCCTAGATTCTCTCAGTTTCATCTATTAGTTGACTCTGCCAATAGATATATTTCTGAAGTCAGATACAAATTAATGATTGTATTTCATTAGTTAGATGTGACTGCCTAAGTAAAGGTGTAATTTTACTCGTGTAAGCTCCTCAATCTTCAGTTAAAAAGAGCAATCCTGAGTGCCATCCAATACTGTCAGGCTTTACTAATGAAATTCATCACAAAACCAAAATATCTCTTAATGGGATGTGCTTTAGCATTGGGACTTGCTGTTCCTGCAAGTTCTCAACAACCCCAACAGCAAAGAATCGAACGCGTAGAAGGTTACTTAGCGACTCCCGAAAGGTTGAAGTTCAATGAATCTCTAATGAAAGAGTTGCGCCTACCTCCTGGCTTTGAAATCAACATATTTGCTCAAGATTTAGGTAATCCTCGTAACTTAGCAGTTGCACCCAACGGTACAATCTATGTGACTCGGCGTGAACAAGGTGATGTGATAGCTTTAACAGACACCAACAAAGATGGACGCGCTAACCAAAGACGTACCGTTGCATCAGGACTAAAATTCGTTAACGGCATTACTATCAATAGAAATCGTCTGTATTTTGTTACTGATACACATTTATATGCTACTGACTTACTATCCAATGGTAAAGAGGGTAAAATCCAGACCTTAATCAGTGATATACCTGATGCCGGACAACACCCTAATCGGACTATTGGCTTTGGCCCTGATGGATTGCTTTATCTTTCTGTAGGTAGCACGTGTAACGCTTGTGACGAGCCAAATGATGAACACGCTACCCTATTGCAAGTCCAACCCAATGGTAAAAAACGGACTATCTACGCCAAGGGATTGCGAAATACTATCGGTTTTGCTTGGCATCCTCAAACGAAAGAACTTTGGGGAATGGATCACGGTTCAGACTGGCGAGGTAACGATCAACCACCAGAAGAATTGAACTTGATTAAAAAAGATGCAGATTATGGCTGGCCATTTTGTTGGGGCGATCGCCGTCCTGATGTCTACCTCCAAGGCAACCCAGACGGCATGAGTAAGGAAGAATACTGTAAAAAAACCGAACCTCCCTTACTTACTTATACAGCCCATAGCGCGCCCTTGGATTTTGTTTTTTATACTGCTTCCCAGTTTCCCGCCCAGTATCGTAACGATGTTTTTGTTACGATGCGGGGTTCTTGGAACCGTAACCCACCCGTGGGGTATAAAGTTGTGCGTTTGCGTTTCGAGAATGGCAAACCTGTAGGATTTGAAGACTTTGTTACGGGCTTCTTAAGACAAGACGGAAAAGCACAGTTTGGCAGACCAGTAGGGTTAGCTACAGCACCAGACGGTTCACTATTATTCACCGACGATACCAACGGGGTGATTTATCGTGTGTCCTATGTGGGTGACAAAAAATCATCTAGTCAACGTAGTCAGCGATCGCAGTTGCACTCATGCCACCAGTTTGTGTAATTGGTTTAGGTTTATCGCAATTAAATTGGTCATTGAGTTTTGGTGCATCTTTACTTTATCTGACCAATTTATTAGGAATCACTCTTTCTTGTATGCTGACGTTTTTAGTAACAGGTTGCGCTTCATTTAAACGTGCTAAAAAAGCCCTTATATGGACGTTAGCTTTAACAATAATACTTTTTATTCCCTTAACTATCAGCTTTTATCAATTAATTAGACAAGCTAGACTGTCAGTAAGTTTGAGACAAGCATTAGTGAATAGAACTGTTACCTTTCAACGGATGGTATTGCTCAATAGTGATGTAAATTGGTTGACTAATCCGCCAGAAGTCCGTTTGAGTGTACGTACAAAAGAACCTATAACACCAACACAAGTGACA
Organism: Nostoc sp. FACHB-110; assembly: GCF_014697425.1. GTDB lineage: Bacteria > Cyanobacteriota > Cyanobacteriia > Cyanobacteriales > Nostocaceae > Nostoc_B. Next base: position 34,052 of record NZ_JACJRU010000052.1, on the reverse strand, counting down.
CTTTTAGAAAGATTTTTAAGAAAAGAAATGGGTCAACATTTTACCTTAATTTTTGAAGTTGGTGAAATAGAGGAAGTTCGAGGCATCAGTACAGACGATTCTAAATGAGCAAAAATTAGTAATGTCGTAGTAATTTGTCACTTTCTATTAACATTTATCACAAATACTAAATATATAGCAGAGTATAAGGAAATTGTTGGCGAAGCTCTAATAATCGCCAGAATATTTTCCATTTTAAAAGTGAATTAATTGTCAATTAAGCGAGTCTCCAGAAGGTGGGAGTGCTGTGTGGCTAACGTAATCTCTATTGCAACAACAAAGCTAGGAGGTATGGGCTGATGAGAAGCTTATTGATGAAAAATCCTGTAATTGGTGTAGGTAATTATTTAGGGTTATTTTGGAAAGCAGTTATCTGGACTGGAATTGCAATAGTATCGTTGTGGTTATTGATTTATGTTCGCTTGGTTAAACCTTATTTTATGCAGAAAAAACCTTATTTGGTAGAAGCTGTAATTCCCCAAAGAGGTAATGTCTGGAATTTAGTTTTGCGTCCTAGAGGACACGGAGGAATCCATTTTCAACCAGGTCAATTTGCTTGGATAACCCTGGAAATTTCACCTTTTAGAATGCGGGAACATCCATTTTATTTTGCTTCTAGTGCCGAAAAATGCGATCGCATTGAATTTGGTATCAAGGCTTTAGGCGACTTCACAAAAACAATTAAGGATGTCAAACCTGGTACTAAAGCCTTTTTAGATGGCCCTTATGGAGTTTTCACCACAGACCGCTATGAGAATACTGCTGGATTTGTCTTTATTGCTGGCGGGATAGGCATCACACCAATTATTAGTATGCTGTTTACCTTAGCAGAACGTAAAGATGAGCGTCCCCTACTCTTAATTTATGCCAGTAAAACTTGGGAAGATATAACTTATCGAGAAGAAATTGCAGCCTTAAAAGACAAATTAGACTTAACAGTAATTCACGTTCTAAAAGAACCTCCAGAAGATCGGTCAGGAGAAACTGGATATGTCGATCAGGAACTGCTAAAACGCTACATTCCTAAACGTCCTGCAACCCGCAATTACTTTATCTGTGCTGTGCCGAAAATGATGGATCAAGTAGAGAGAGCTTTACATGATTTAGAAGTGCCAGTTACTAATATTCACATGGAACATTACAACCTTGTTTAACTAAGTTATCACCAACTAAACAATTTTTATGCGTTACAGTATCATGCTGCAAGTAGTAGCAACAATAACCTTCATTTTCCTGGGTACTGCTGCTTTATTCGCTTGGTTACAATATCGCCCAATTCCAGCAGAAACAAATACACAAAGCAGCGTTAAAAACCTAGTAATCTGCTGAGGAATTGAGTATATCACTAATCAATTTAAAAAATCTCTGCGTCACTCTGCGTTTAAAAACATTAAATCTATACCTCACTTAACAAGAAATCACTATAATTCCAACCCAAAATATTTAGGAGTTTACACCAATGAATACAAAAACCGATTTAATTACAGAAGCTTGGACATTAATTGAAAAGTCAATTGTTTATTATCAAGGTCGTCCAGTTGGCACAGTAGCAGCCTTAGAAGCAGGGTCAGACGCACTAAATTATGACCAATGTTTCATCCGTGATTTTGTTTCATCAGCAATGGCTTTTTTGATGAAAGGTGAACCAGAAATTGTTCGCAATTTCTTGATTGAAACTCTACATTTACAGAGTCATGAACCACAAATGGACTCTTTTAAGCCAGGGCCAGGACTAATGCCAGCTAGTTTTAAAGTAGTAGTAAAAGATGGCGAAGAGTGTTTAACTGCTGATTTTGGTGAACAAGCGATCGCCAGAGTTCCGCCTGTTGATTCTTGCTTGTGGTGGACTATCTTATTACGAGCTTATGTCAAAGCTACAGGCGATATCGCCCTTGCTCATCAAAGCGAGTTTCAACAGGGAATAAAATTAATTTTAGAGATGTGTCTCGCCCATCGGTTTGCTATGTATCCAACAATGCTAGTTCCCGATGGTGCTTTTATGATTGATCGTCGTATGGGCGTTTACGAACATCCTCTTGAAATTCAAGTGTTGTTTTACGCGGCTTTACGTGCAGCCAGAGAACTTTTGCTACCACATGATGATAACATTTCCTGCTCTAATAGTGTCACTCAACGTTTAGCACCGCTTACCTATCATCTACGCGAATATTACTGGATTGATTTAAATCGTTTAAATGAAATTTATCGCTTTAAAGGTGATGAATTTGGTAAAGAAGTAGCTAACATATTCAATATTTATCCTGGTTCAATACCTGATTAGCTAACCGAATGGCTACCAGATGATGGCGGTTATTTAGCAGGTAATCTTGGCCCTGGACGTATGGATTTTCGTTTCTTTGCTTTGGGAAATCTCATGGCAATTGTTACTTCTTTAGCTAGTGATGAAGAATCTCAAAAAATTATGAATCTCATTGAAAAACGTTGGCAGGATTTAATTGGATATATGCCAATGAAACTTTGTTATCCAGCACTAGAAGGGATAGAGTGGGAAATTATTACTGGTAGTGACCCAAAAAATACACCTTGGTCTTATCATAATGGGGGTAGTTGGCCTGTTTTATTATGGCTACTAACAGCAGCAGCCATAAAAACTAATCGTTTAGAAATTGCTCACAAAGCAATTGAAATCGCAGAAAATCGTTTATATCAAGATGGCTGGCCAGAATATTATGATGGGAAGAATGCTAGATTAATTGGTAAGCAATCAAGAAAATATCAAGCCTGGACTATTGGAGCATTCTTAGTAGCAAAAGAGTTAATTGCTAATCCTAGCCATTTAACATTACTCAGTTTTGAGATTGAATAAATTGAAAAGATTGGATAAAGAACTAATGGTTATCAAATATTTGAAGTTGAGAAACCCTCTTGCTAAAAAATTACTTTTTGGCATGGTATTATTAGGACTTTCTGCTTGCAACGTACCCACAACTGAGTCTGCCAACAGCAACACTCAAGAAACACAAACAGCCCAACCAGTTAGCCAACAAACTCCTACTAACAATCAAGCGTGTAATTTAGTAAAAAATGGCTTTGGTTCGCAAGGAAAGGTAAATCTGCGCGCTGAAGAAGTAGTAACAGGTTTAGAAGTACCTTGGGGAATTGCTTTTTTGCCAAATCGAGATATGTTAGTTACTGAACGGCCTGGACGAGTTCGCCTTGTACGGGGTGGTAAACTCGTTTCCAAGCCAGTAGCTACAATCGATGTGACTGATAGCGGTGAAGATGGTTTGCTTGGCATTGCAACTCATCCCAACTTTGCCGACAACCGATTTTTTTACGTTTACTATACTGCTGATAGAAATGGGTCACAGGTAAATCGTGTTGAACGATGGCGGCTATCTGGCGACGGACTCAGTGCTTCACGAGATAGGGTAATTGTTGACAATATTCCTGTAGCGCAATACCACAACGGAGGGCGCATCCGCTTTGGCCCCGATGGAATGCTTTATGTTGGGACTGGTGATGCCGGGGAACCGCCAAGTTCCCAAGATATTAATAGCCTCGCAGGTAAAATTTTGCGTGTGACTCCTGACGGACAAGTACCGCCAGACAACCCATTTGAAAAAAGCCCTGTATATATCACTGGGATTCGCAATACTCAAGGGTTTGACTGGCGTGATAAATCAACGTTATGGGTGACAGACCACGGCCCTAGCGGTGATTTGGGTAGAAGAGGACATGATGAAGTCAGTGTAGCAAGAGCAGGTGACAACCTCGGTTGGCCTACTATCTACCGTTGTGAATCAGGAGAAGGGCTTGTGACTCCTTCGATTGTTTGGCGGGAGGCTTTACCTCCTGGTGGCACAGCAATTTATACTGGCAATTCTATACCTGAGTGGAAGGGTAGTTTAATTATCGCCACTCTCCGTTCGGAAAACTTGCAGCGTGTGATTTTCGACCCTAAATCCCCGCAAAAAGTGTCGCGCCATGAAGTGTATTTGCAAGGTAAATATGGACGGCTGCGAGAGGCGGTTATGGGGCCAGATGGCGAATTATATGTGACAACGAGTAACTGTGATGGTCGAGGAGATTGCCCATCACAGCAAGACAAAATTCTTCGGATTACACAATAAAAAGGAAAAAATGCTCTAATTACAGGTGCTAGTTCGGGGATTGGACAAGCGATCGCCATTCGCCTAGCGCAGGAAGGTTGCAATATCGCCATTAATTACCGCAAAAGCCCGGAAGCTGCGGAAGACACAGAAGAAATCGCTATGCAAAAAGCCTGTGGCGATGTCAATAACTGCGGTGTTCAATCTCTACTCATACAAGGCGATGTCTCCAAAGAAGAAGACGTTGTAGAAATGGTCAATACCGTAGTTGATAAATGGGGCAGCATTGATATTTTGACGGTGGACTAACACTCTACGCTGACTTTAGAGAAGCTTGGTCTGCTTGAGATAGATGATTGTAGTGCTGTCATACTTGCAATATATCCTCTGAATTTTATCCTCACCCTTTTTGTTGTTATAGAAAGGAGTGAGGAAATTATTGTAAACCAATGCCTCTAAGTTTTTTGACGTGAAGCTTGGGCGCGTCTGTTAATTTCCGTCCAGTTGACGACATTCCACCAATTATTTAAATAATCAGCACGACGATTTTGATATCTCAGATAATAAGCGTGTTCCCAGACATCATTACCCATAATCGGATACGAGCCTTCGGAAATGGGATTATCTTGATTGGGTGTACTGGTAATTTGCAATTGACCTTGGGCGTTTCGGACTAACCAAACCCAACCACTACCAAAGCGATCGCCTCCTGCTGCATTAAACTGTTTTCTAAAAGCTTCAAAACTACCAAAAGTTTGGTTAATTTCTTGGGCGATTTCTCCTGTTGGTTCTCCGCCACCTTTAGGACTCATGATTTGCCAAAAGATTGTATGGTTAAGATGACCACCACCATTGTTACGTACTGTTGTTCTGATATCTTCAGGGATGCTATTCAAATCCAGGAGTAAAGCTTCCACACTACTCTTTTGTAGTTGCCGATATTTTTTTAAAGCATTGTTGAGGTTATTGACATAAGCTGCATGATGCTTGTCGTGATGCAGTTTCATTGTTTCTGCGTCAATTGCCTTTTCTAAGGCATTATAAGCATAAGGTAATGGTGCTAACTCGGCAGGATTTGTGCTTAACTGGCGATCGAGATAAGCTACAGGGCGTGTATTTGTAGCAGGTGCAGATGTTTGTACAGGAGTTGCAGTAGGAATTGGGGGTGATTCTGCTACTTGTTGAGGTTGGCAAGCAAATAGAGTAGATATGAGCAACATTCCCATGCAAAACCAAATAACTGGTTGCTTAAGAAATAATTTCATGACTAAGTTCTTCTTACTAGTTATATATCCGACAAAATTCACTCAGATTGTTGCATTATTTAGGTAATTGGCGCAACTATAGGAATCGTACTTGAATATTGCTAAGTATACTGAGAAACGAACCTTTGTATGGCAAGCTTCTAGCCAATTTGGTTTTTCAGAAATCAAATATGAGTCCTATATCCTTAATAGAACTGAGTTAATAATTGCTAAAGTAATAGAACCAAGCAAAGCACTCCACAAACCGTAACGTAATCTAAAACCTGGGACAATTAAAGCCGACAATCCAAAGATAATGGCATTTAAAACAAAGAAAAATAATCCCAAAGTCAAGATAATAAAAGGAAAGGTAAAAAAGGTTAGAACAGGTAGCAAAATTGCATTCAAAATTCCAAAAACTATTGCAGAAATAGCTGCTTTACTAAAACTGTCTATTTCTATACCTAAAAATGGTAGCCTAGCAATAATCAAAAAACTAACAGTAGTTACTAACCAAGTCATGATTAAACCTATCATAATCATTCCTACATTTTTTAGTTAAATTTACTGCGACTCTGAAAACTGAGAAAACGATTTTTTTTGCTATGTTTTAACGGCTCGTAATCACGACAATTAACTGCTGCTTTTGTAAACACAACATCAGGATTTACAGCACACTTTAAATAGATGCTGTTTAAAAAGTAATGGCAGCTTTTACAGGGAGAGTAATCTAAAGTTTTGAGGTTTTTAGCCTGATGATAAAGCTTGAGCTTATGAAAAATAACTATTCCACTCATCACTAATAAAACAATAGGAGCAACAATTAAAGTTGGGTCTAAAGTTGTGAGATTACTTGCCTTATTTGTACTGAAATTTGTGCTATCATTATTTTCTATATTTAAAGTTTGACTAGATGAGCTTGAGTCCATCCAGTTTAAATAGTATTTTAAGTTTTCTGCCAGGTATTGACCTGTAATTTCATTTTTTAGCATAAAATCTCAGTTTTATCTATCTAAATGGAAGTAGAAAATAGAATTTATTTTATTACCAAATATTGTGTTTAATTCAAGGCAAATATAAAAATAATGCCTTTTATATGCAATATACAAAAAGAATGTGAACAGAAAGTGACAATAGTAATCAAAAAGAATTTCTAGTTAAAAGAGTAGATTTATTTATAAAGAGGAGAGCATTAGCTTGCCTATCTAAAGATGAACAATAGTATTTTTTGCTACGTATTCTTAACTACATAGTTGAGATTGTCATAATTTTATTAGCTTTTTCGGTTTGTATGTTTTATTTAGTTTGATGTTTAACTTGATAACTAACAAGCTTTCTCACATCTTCCGCCGATAAGTTAAGTAATTGAGTAATCATTGCTTCTAGCACATTAATTTCAACAGTTGGTAGCTCAAAATCTAACTTTTTTAAAGCATGATTAAAAGTTATAACTTCAACAAAGCTATATCCTTGCTGTTTTTCAACAGTGGCTTTAATAGCCATTAAATCTAGGGGAATCTTTAGCTTTATCTGTTGATTGCGCTGAAGTTGTTTAAGTTGAGGGTATAGCTTTAATTCTTTGACGATCGCCACTTCTGCATAACTAGAATTAGGAATTTCTAACTCTAATCTTTTCAGCATAGAATTTCCTGTTTTAATCTTAACTTGAGTAAACTTCTCTTCTGGATATATTTCCATATCAATTATCTTAAAATCTAGGTTTAGCATCACTTGGGGAAGTGTCTCAACTTGCACCTTGTCTAGTGTCCTGTAAGAAAAGCTGAATAATTGCTTTGTTAGCAAATCTCCCCCAGTCCAAAAAGCAATCCCAACAAATAATAAAGAGAAGAAAAACAATAAAAATTGGTAACTCAAATTAGGCATAATTATAAATTCTTATTTTTTTATAACTCTACTTGATAAAGGAAATACTTGTAAAAGCAGACAAGAGAAGGTGGTGAATAAATAGAAATAACAAATTAGTACTTTTTGCAACCATCTATAGATAGATATAAGTTTAGACATATCTGAATCAACTAAGTCATAAAATCTAAACCTAGATAGAAGATATAAATCTATTTTTAATTTTTAATATTTAAGGGCTTTGAGTAGCTTGATTATAAGGTTTAACGCTCAAAATTTTTATGCGAATTTTACTAGTCGAAGATGATTTTGAACAATTAGAACCACTACAAGGTATTCTGTCTGAAGCTGGATATATTGTTGATGCTGCGGAAGATGGGGAAATTGCACAGTGGTTGATTTCCCAAAAAGATTACGATCTATTAATTGTTGACTGGATGTTACCCACAATAAGTGGGTTGAGTTTGTGTCGTCAGTATCGTCTTGCTGGTAAAAGCGCACCCATATTGATGTTAACTGCTAAAGATACTACACCCGACAAAGTTATGGGTTTAGATGCAGGAGCAGATGATTATTTAGTTAAACCTGCTGATTTAGTCGAACTTTTGGCAAGGGTACGCGCTTTAGGAAGAAGAGTTCCTAATTGGCAAGGAGATAGTTTACAAATAGCAGACTTACAATTGTATTTAGCCGAATTAAATATCGAAAGAAATCAGATAAAAGTAGAATTATCTCCCCGTGAAGCGCAATTACTAGAATATTTGATGCGTCACCCTAATCAGGTTTTGACTCGCACTCAGATTGAAGACGCTTTGTGGGAATGTGGTATGGAACCAGAAAGCAATGCTTTAACTGTCCTAGTTCGGAAGTTGCGCCAACGTTTGCAGTTATTAGGTGCAGACGACTGGATTAAAACGGTTTATGGTATGGGTTATCGCCTAACTCCACAAGAATCAAATGTTAGTACAAATATAAATAATAACTAATGACAAATGACCAATGACTAATTATGTTTAATCGCAGCCGTCGCAATCTTGCAAGTTGGTTCACCCTAGCAATGGGGAGTATTTTAATTGGGTTTGCGGCAATAGTTTATTATTTAGAAGTTTTAGATGAGTTAGAAGCACTGGATAGATTACTTTATAAAAAAATCAGTGTGATGGCTGCGAATGTCAAGTTAGAAATGCACAATGGTGAACAGCAATTAGATTTAGAACACGTACCATTATTGGGGAGTAGGGTACAACCATTGCCGGATAGCGAACTAGTTTATGCCGGTTGGTATGATGAGCAGAAACAACTGGTACAATTTTTTGGTGGGTTGATGAGCGATCGCCTGGCAATATCTAGCGGATTTGATACCATCAAAACTGATAGCATCTGGCTGCGTCAGATAACATTGCCTGTTTATCAACATGGTGTGCTAATTGGTTATTTGCAAGCAGCAATGCCAATGACTTCTGCGGAAAGTGCTTTAGCGGAATTCCGTATGGTTTTGGCAATTTCCGTACCTATTACCTTAGGTGTAGTTGCGCTGACTGGTTGGTGGTTGGGAGGACTAGCAATGCAGCCAATTCGCCAAAGTTACGATTATCTGCAAAGATTTACTGCTGATGCTTCTCACGAATTGCGATCGCCTTTAACAGCAATTATTAGTAATGCTCAATACGGCTTTTTGTCTAAATCTACTGATTCAGATGTGCAGCGTCAACGTTTTCACAAGATTTTTGACATTGCCAAGTCAATGAGTACCCTGGTAAATGATTTATTATTTTTAGCACGTTATCAAGGCAAATTGCCTACTGAATTCTTACAAGAAGTTAACTTAAATAAATTACTTTTTCAGATAAAAGAAGATTATGCCACACACCCAGATGCACAACATCTAAGCTTAATTTTTACACTACCAAACAATAGTATAAATGTGCTTGGTGATGCTAATTTACTTCGCCAAGCAATTACCAATTTACTAAATAATGCGTGTAAATATACTCCTGCTGATGGTCTAGTTAATTTAGAGTTATTTACACAATCACATTGGGCTGTTATTCAAGTTATAGATAACGGTGTTGGTATCCCTGAAGATGATTTACCACATATTTTTGAACGCTTTTATCGAGTAGATAAAAAGCGTTCTCGGAAAACTGGAGGGTTTGGTTTGGGACTATCGATAGTTCAACAAATAGTTCAATCTCACGGGGGCAAGATTAGTATTAAGAGTATCTTTAATCAAGGTACAACTTTACAAATTGTTCTACCTTTAAAATAAGCCCCCAATAATTTTTACAGCGTTTCTCAGTTTTGTTTATTACTCCTTTCAAGAGGAGAGAGGGTAGAGACTAGGGGCTAGAGGCTAGAAAAATGTACCTCATCTAGATGAAAAATGCTGTAAGCTGAACTAGTCTATTCTAGACTGTAAAACATCCTCTAGTATAGGAACCAGTTCCTTATTTAATCGACCAGACTTGACAAATTCTGCATAGGTATCCGCTTCTATTGCTAATAATTCATCCCGAAATTGTTCTGTAGTAAAGTTTTGCAGATTAGGATATTCACTGTGTAATGTATCAATTTGAGTTTTCACTTGTTCAATTTCGCCTGAGATTAATTTTGTTTGATAACGAATAAATTCTGAGTCGATACCAGGACGTTTTTCTATTTGAAGATGTTGCAACACTCTTTCTAAAGCAACATTACGAGCTACCAATTGTAAATAATGTTCGCGTAAAGGTGCATCGCCAAGTAAATTGAGCTTTTCTAACAGAGGTTTAATAGTTAATCCCTGAACAAGTAGAGTAAATAAAACTACTCCAAAAACAGTAGCAATAATTATTTCTCTATCTGGCAGTATTGTTGGTACACTTAATGCTAGAGCAATTGAGACTGAGCCACGTAAGCCACCCCACCACAAAATAGTTTGCTCAGGTAAGGAAATTTCTGATTGAGTGATGATACCGCTCAATTTGCTCAAAACTAATAGTGCAACTGCGCGCATTAAAATCATTGCTGCTACTGTGAGGGCAATAATTTGCAGATTTTCTCCCAAGCTGGCAAAGCGTATTTGGTCGCCAATCAGCAGAAAAACGATGGAATTGACGAAAAAGGCTAGAAATTCCCAAAACTCAGAGACAATAATCCGCGTGCGAGGATTCATCCCGATACGCGAACCAAAGTTACCTAATATTAAACCTGTGGTAACAACGCCAATTACACCGGAACCTCCCAAATCTTCGGTAATCAAATAAGTACCGTAGGCAGATACCAAGGTTAAAGACTGTTCTACTAAGGGTAAGTCAAACCGTTGGGTAAGGTAGGAAATTGCAAAGCCAATTAAACAACCTACTGCTACACCAATGCCTACCACTTGGAAAAATTGTAATAAAATCGGTTGAAAGCCTAATTCGGCATTTCCTAAAGGCAAAGCCACCAAAACACCAAAGGCCACTACTGCCATACCATCATTAAATAGGCTTTCTCCCTCCATAAGAGTAACAAGACGGCTACCTACGCCTAATTCCCGAAACAAAGCAGTAACAGAAACGGGGTCAGTAGCACTGAGACTCGCACCGATGAGTAAGGCTGTAGTTAACGAAATTCCAGCCAATTGATTTAAGCCAAGTGCGACTCCAACAATTGAGATAACCACCCCAAACACTGCATATAAACAAATTGGGACAAAATCTTTCTGTAAATCTGACCATTTTAAATTCCATGCAGCTTCAAATAATAGGGGCGGTAAAAAGATGGATAAGATTAAGGCAGGAGAGAGGACAACTAAACGCACATCGACAACGGCCAATCCTAAGCCAACAATTACCAAAAGTAATGTATAAGGGATTTGGCGAAACCAACTAAATATTTGGGGTAAGGTTGCTACACCCAAAGAAACTGAAAGTACCAAAAGAAACTGCTTGAGATTCGTGGCGATCGCTTCTTCACTAATTGCTGATTCAAGTACCATAAGTCACTATCTCGTAGAATTATCTACTTATTCTCTGAGGAATATATTTATCTGACATCGCCTAAATATCAGATTTTGATTATCGAAACATGATTATTTAACGATTGATTCAACGTCAAGGAGAAACGCTGATTTATGTCAAACTTGAGGCAAGATTTTTTACCTTTTCTCAAAGTCGTAGCTTACTCACGGAAAAACTTGTGGGTAGTACAATGGTTGACTTATCACGCCAAACAAAGATTCCTTTACTTGTACTGCGCCCACAATTAATCTCTACTTATACGGGCGAGGAATTAACGCTGCGTTGTCAACATCTTCTCCGCTCTTTGTTAATTCCTTACAATGGAACTCCAGCAGCAGATTATGTAGTCCAGCAAGTCAAGCAATTCGCTCAACAACAATCTGATAGATATCTACAACAATGCAAGCTTTGTTGGGTATTAGAAGGTACTGGTCGTCAAGAAGTATCACAGAGAATACAACCACAGCAAGCTCAACAAAGCTTATCTCGCATCAAAGCTGATTTAGAGGCTGTTAATTTACATACAGAGACAGAAGTTAGAGAAGGACACTCTATTAGCGAGGTTTTAAAGGCGGCTGCGACAGATGATATTAGCGCGATCGCCGTGTCTTCTGCAACCATAGGTAAAATTCAAGAATGGTTGGTTTCCAGTTTTGCAGCCGAATTATTGCGTTATAGCTGGTATCCAGTCCTCTTTTTTCCCGCCCAGCGTGGCTAATTCTGATATCCATTGGTACAGCAATAAATAAAAGAGCCTTTTTTTTACTCACAACTGATCATTTTGCATAGCAAGCATTTATTATACTTTGCAATGGCTTCGTAGTGTCAGTGATCTAAAAACCATAGAAGAATTTCTATGTATACAAAAATTTTTTTCTTGATTACTAGGTAATTATTACTATCCAGAGTGGCGTAAAGTTAAGAATATCAAAATGATTTAACTATTACGATTTAGTTTTTCACAGCTAGAAGTCGCTAGGCAATCATTATCGGCAGTTTTTGGTCGAGACTTTTTTGAGTACGCGATCGCAGATGTTAGATTTTATGATCCAGCCGACTTTTATCTATAACTCATCCTTATCTATGAAAAGGCTCGGTTCTAGTTCGTTTGATATACCGTTCATTGACCTCAATGATGGCAATCACCAATCTCATCCGGTTTAATAACCTCCGGTTCATTTAGTTCATTTATTGCAATACTCGTCATCCGAGGAGAAGGAGGCATTCGTGGATTTTGTGTCGCTGTTTGTGAAGGACTTCATTGCCCAATTGCAGTCCCCAACACTCGCCTTTTTGATTGGTGGCATGATCATTGCTGCCCTGGGTAGCGAATTGGTCATTCCTGAGTCGATTTGTACGATCATCGTCTTCATGCTGCTCACCAAAATCGGTCTAACCGGTGGAATTGCGATCCGTAATTCTAATCTGACGGAGATGGTGTTACCCATGATCTTTGCTGTAATCACAGGGATTACGATTGTATTCATCTCGCGCTATACCTTAGCCAAGCTGCCAAAGGTCAAAGTCGTTGATGCGATCGCAACTGGGGGGTTGTTTGGAGCCGTGAGTGGTTCTACAATGGCTGCCGGTCTGACGGTACTGGAAGAACAAAAAATTTCATACGAGGCATGGGCTGGCGCACTCTATCCCTTCATGGATATCCCAGCGCTCGTAACTGCGATTGTTGTGGCGAATATTTATCTCAACAAGAAGAAGCGTAAAGAAGCAGCCTACTCTATTGGGCAGCATTCGTTCAGTGAGCAGCCCGTTGCGGCTGGCGATTATCCCGATAAAAAAGATTATCCCAGCAATCGGCAGGAGTATCTCAGCCAGCAGAAAGGGGATGCAGATAATAAGGTCAAGATATGGCCGATCATTGAGGAAAGCCTCCGGGGACCTGCCCTATCGGCAATGTTGTTAGGCCTTGCTTTGGGACTGTTCACCCGCCCGGAAAGCGTCTATAAAAGCTTCTTCGATCCCGCCTTTCGCGGCTTGCTTTCAATCTTGATGCTGGTCATGGGTATGGAAGCTTGGTCAAGGGTTGGCGAACTGCGTAAAGTAGCCCAGTGGTATGTTGTGTATAGTGTGGTCGCACCGTTTGTGCATGGGCTAATCGCCTTCGGTCTCGGCATGATTGCCCACCAAGTCGCGGGATTCAGCATGGGCGGTGTGGTAATGCTGGCCGTCATCGCCGCCTCCAGTTCCGACATCTCAGGGCCACCCACGTTGCGAGCCGGTATCCCGTCGGCCAATCCCTCCGCATATATAGGCGCATCCACAGCAATCGGTACACCAGTTGCGATCGGCTTGTGTATACCTTTCTTTGTCGGGCTTGCCCAGGCGATAGGCGGCTAATTCTAGACAGGTCACGGTCTGTCGCGCTCCCTTGACCCGCCAGACCCAGTAGATCAATGTACATAATTTCAGGAGGTAAGCAACATGGCCAAGCGTGCCAACAAGCTCGTCATCGTCACGGAAAAGGTTCTGCTGAAAAAGATCGCTAGTATCATTGATGAAGCCGGGGCAACTGGTTATACGGTGGTAGATACTGGCGGTAAAGGCAGTCGCAATGTGCGCTCTACGGGTAAACCCAGCACTGCTGATACCGATTCCAATGTAAAGTTCGAGGTACTCACCGAAAATCGGGAGATGGCAGAGAAGATTGCAGATCAGGTCGCCATCAAGTTTTTCACCGATTACGCGGGCATTATCTATATCTGTGAAGCAGAGGTACTGTACGGGAGAACTTTCTGTGGGCCAGAGGGCTGTTAAATCGAGACGACGCGCCACGAAAGGAACAAGCGAGCCATTAGTGCGAGTTTCTTTGGATCAGACGGCTGTTGCATCGAGACAAAGCAGACCCCAAAGGCCGAGGTCATAACCTCGGCTTTTGAGTGACCATGTTTCGTGTCCGCAGGACGTTGACCCTGGCGCAGAAGTCATTCCCCCCACAGTTTTATAACTTCCTCAAACCCTTAACCTTCATTCCTGTAAACTCATGATTTTGTCCAACATTCTGCCTCCTTTCAGTGGGGGGATGTCCGCTCTCATGGCTCCGATACCATTCCTGGCGACTGTTGTTGCTGAGGATTCACCTATTATTCTGTCTGGCGTATTGCTGACGCTGGTGGTGATTTATTTGGCCAGCAAGTTCGGTGCAGAGGTCGCTAGACGCTTGGATTTTCCGCCCGTACTGGGGGAACTGGTCGCTGGTGTGGTTGTCGGTGTTTCGGCGTTACACCTAGTGATTTTTCCGGAAGGGGGGCTGTCTGCCTCTGACTCGGTGATTATGACGGCGTTGCAAAGATTGAATCAATTGACACCGGATGCGCTAACCCGAATCTTTGAGTCCCAAAGTGAAGTGATTTCGGTTCTAGCTGAAATCGGTGTGATTATTCTGCTGTTTGAAATTGGACTGGAATCCGATCTGCGGCAACTAAAGGAAGTGGGAATTCAAGCCACGGTTGTCGCCTGTGTCGGAGTCGCGGCACCTTTTGCGGCAGGTACGGCAGGGTTAATGATACTCTTTCATGTCGCAGCCATTCCTGCGATTTTTGCAGGAGCCGCGTTAACGGCAACGAGTATCGGCATTACCTCTAAAGTGTTGTCAGAGTTAGGTCAACTCAAATCCAAAGAAGGGCAAATCATTGTTGGCGCGGCGGTGATTGATGATGTCCTCGGCATTATTGTCTTGGCTGTAGTCGCTAGTTTAGCCAAAACCGGTGAGATTGATGTTGCCAATGTCATTTACTTGATTGTCAGTGCTACGGCATTCTTGATTGGATCAATTTTGTTGGGGGGTGTCTTTAACAAAAGTTTTGTGGCGATCGTGGATCGGCTCAAAACCCGTGGAAATATTGTGATTCCAGCATTCATCTTCGCTTTCTTTATGGCATTTTTAGGCAATGCCATTCATCTTGAAGCGATTTTGGGTGCCTTTGCTGCGGGTTTGGTACTTGATGAAACCGATACCCGGAACGAGTTAGATGAATTAATCAAACCGATCGCCGATTTACTGGTACCAATCTTCTTTGTGACGGTCGGAGCGCGTGCCGACCTCGGTGTTTTGAACCCGGCGGTACCGGAGAATCGGGCAGGACTATTGATTGCTGTCTTTTTGATGGGAGTGGCGATTATTGGCAAGCTGATCACAGGTTGGGCTGTGTTTGGACAACCCGGCATCAATCGAGTGGCGATCGGGGTTGGGATGATTCCACGAGGTGAGGTGGGTCTAGTGTTTGCTGGCATCGGATCAGCTAGCGGCATTTTGGATAAGCCCCTGGAGGTGTCAATTATTATCATGGTAATTTTGACAACTTTTCTGGCTCCACCTTTTTTACGGGTTGCCTTTGGTTCATCCACGAATCCCATCCCAGAATCTACCACACCTGTAGAAACAGCAAGTAAGTAATCCCTCTTTTGTCACTATGGGGAAAGTATAATCAGAAATAGAACAGAAAACAGTAAGATTACATAATTGCTGAATCACACGCTCAAAGTTCTCACCGCTAAAGCCTTTATCTACCCAAATCACAACTAAATTTTCATTTGTTTGTGCGGCTTCCATAACAACTGCTGCGCCTCATAAATGCTCTGGAAAGTTGGCTTCTGTAACGATAGCTGCCAAAACTAGTCCTAAAGTATCAACCAGAATAAAGCGTTTACGCCCCTTTATTTGTTTTCCACCGTCATAACCATACACCTCCCACGCCAGTTGCTTCAAGTCGGCAAAGCCGCCCAACGCACTGGCTCCCTTTTTTCAGCCGTTTTTACCGTCTTAAACTTTAAGAAGCAGTATGTTTTTATCTAAAAATTGCTCTAAGTGGTAGTGTCTCTGTATTGTCTGGATTTGTACAGGCTCCCTCGTAAAAAGGGCAACAAACGGTATATCTTCTTCTTGACAATTAATCTAGCTGACGGAATCAATCTAGTGAACAAAATCTTTTTCGCTATTTAACACGTAACCCTACTCTTATTTGGAAAAAAGAACACTGGCAAGATGGTTCAAGCAGTTGGGTAAGTATTGGAGCTTGCGAACAGTCAGGAAAAAATTGCTAAAATTACTAAAATTGTTAAAAGTAACAGATAAAGCGAAGTAGTTAGCAAAATAGAGAACTCAAAAAGTCATATTTTAAATCTCCTGCTATACATACTGTATATATAGCAGGAGAAAATATCAACAATAAATTGAACTACTCTTCATTACAAGAATATGCCAATTCATGGTTTTCCTGTAGCAAAGCTTTACGCAACATAGGTGGTGCATCACTATTTAAACTTTTAACTAACATATGCAAGATATCAGGCACTGTATCATATTCTTGCGCTCTCACAATAGTCATACCCTGTTTAATTAACTTATTGCCTGCTGGCTTACCAATAGCCTTAACATACAAAATTTTGCAGTCAATAATTGCTTCCATTTTGGGCGTGATTTTATCTTCATGGGCAGCTTCTTCTAAGTCACCTTCAAAGACCAAAGTTTCAACAAATTCAAATCCATCTTTGGTTACTTCATACACATCAATTTCTTTTGCCACACCAAAATGAGTGTTAATGTGAGTACCATCACTGGTCGTAAAAGCTACTTTCATTGATTTGCTCCGTCAAAAATTAATTGTTGTTTGTAAGTTCATCAATTTTCATCTTCCCACCCACCCACCTTTTGCTAATCCCAAGGAGCAGGCTGTCTAATTTGCTCCCACACAGGACTATACAAAGCTTCATAAAATTCCTGTGCCATTGTTAGCATTCCTATATAGCCAGAATAGGCATGATGGCGTTCATGGTTAACATCTAAAAAAGGTATTCGTGCTTTCAGTGCTGTATATTGATTACTAGCTCCAGCCACTAAAATATCGGCTTTTGTATCTTCTATTACTTGTAGTAAAGCCTTGGGGCCACCTTTGGCTAAAACCATGCCATTTTGACCAAGTAATTGCTTAATTTTGACTTTTTCATCTTGAGTATTCTTTCTATCACTAGTAGCAACAACTTCCATTCCCAAGTCTTTTGCTGCTAAGATGATTGACCAACTCTTTACGCCACCACTATAAAGAACAATACGCTTACCTTGCAGTTGAGAACGATAAAAAGTTAAGGCAATATTTAACGCTTTTGTTTCCTCTGCAATTAACAATTCAGTTCGTTCTTGTAGATATTTATCACCTAATGCTGCAGCAATATTTCGCAAGCAGTGATTAATATTTTCTACACCATAAAAAGATTCTTCAATATAAGGGATGCCATAACGCTCTTGCATTTTTTGTGCCATTTGTAGTGACACATTAGAGCAAATTACTACATTTAATTTGGCACGATGAGCATAGCAAATTTCTTGATAATGAGCATCACCTGTAATTTTGGACAGTACACGAATACCTAATTTCTTGAGAAGTGGTAATATATTCCATATTTCACCAGCAACATTATAGTCACCAATAATATTGATATCGAATGGTGTAGTGAATTCTGGCTCCGCAGTTCCTACTACATATTCTAATAAAGCTTCCCCACCAATGCGATTACCTAAATTTTTACTACCAAGAAATCCAGGTGCATCTATATAAATAACCGGAATACCAATTTGATGTGTAGCTCTTTTACAAACAGCATCTACATCATCACCAATCAAAGCAGTCACACAAGTAGCATAGACAAAGATAGCCGCAGGTTTATAGCGTTGAGCAGTTTCAAGAATAGCTTTGTCAAGCTTCTTTTCACCACCAAACACAATACTATTCTCACCTAAATCAGTAGAAAAGCCTATTTGATATAGTTGAGAATCAGAAGATAAACTACCACGACTACCCCAAGGGTTACGGGTACAACTAACAGGCCCATGTACTAAATGAGCTACATCAGTAATTGGCCCAAGCGCAACCATCGCTCCTTCAAAAGGACAATTACCTTGGGCTGCGCCTGGTTTTGGTGGTTTTTTGCAAGGTTTGTTTTTTTTGCTCTGCAATTTTTTTACGTTGTACTCGCAGGCTATTTCATTCAGTAATTTGTTGATTTCTGCTTGAGTTTGATTCATGGCTTTTCCGTATTAGATAAAATATATAGGAATCAGCTTTGATTTGGTAATTTACTTACAGCGTTTTTCATTCTAATGAGGTACATTCATCTAGTCCCTAGTCTCTAGTCTCTTTCCCCTTGAAAGATGTACTGTGCCAAACTGATAAACTCTGTATGTAGTCAGGGAGTAGGAAAGAAATCTTTTTTAGTGTATTGATTTTTTCCTAAATCAAATATTCGTCCTATAGCAGTTCTATTTGATTGATAACTTATTTATTTGCTTGGGCAAGAGGGCATAGGCAATAGATGTGTTTAAATCTCTTACACTGGTTTTTAGAGATGAAGCAGAGATGAATAAAATACTTGTCATTAAGTCCAAATTTAATTCAGGTCAAGAAGTTTAAGGCTATCACTAGTTTAAGAACTTCTTTCATGAATTATTTTGTGTTAAATACAGCAGAATTTCAGTTAGTAATTTACACAATTTAGAGCTAGATATTCAGGCTGTATTATGCCTATAGATACATTTGAAGCAGCACTTGATAAACTCTCATTGTGAAATTGACTCTTGCATCTTTTGTGATGGAAAAGGAAAGATAAGGGAATGATAGTAAAAAGAGCAATCACAGTAACTCTACATTAGGAATGGAGTCAACTATTTACCTCATTCCCATATCAGCAAAAAATTTGTAGCAGGGCAATTTATTATTGCCTTGTTGTCATAACTGATATTTTGAGTAGATTCATTTGTATTTAAACAACATGAAATAAGTGAAACCTCTACTCAAAACAGCATCAAGCTTAAAACTACAGTCTTTATAACTTCTGTCTAGCTCCACTAGTAAAGTAGAAAGTTTATTCAAACTGTCATCTTCAGAAATTAAAATACTTAACTAAATCAATAGCACCTTGGAAACAAATAGCTAAGTCTTTTAATTCTGAAAGAAGGTTTATTGCTACTTTTTATTCTCTAATGCAAGCATAACATACATTTTGCTAATTTACTTGCTATGAAAAATTTTTAGGAAAAATTGGAGATTTTGTAAAAATGCTTACCAAATTGGCCGTCTTGGCAAGTTAAGTTAACATTATGCTAAAATAATTGCTAGAGAAATATGCTTCGTCTGCACCAATTAATGCCCTGCACACAAGTCAACTACGCTATAGGAATGCTTACTTGTGGAGTTTTGCTCACAGTCAAAATACCTAAGAGCTTTGCTAAATCGACTGATGAGGATAGCAGCAGCAAGGTAGATAAGTTTTAAACAGTTACAGCAATTCCCAAGCAGGTGAAATACACCCAGAGTTGGGGAGGGGTGATTTTGTACCTCATCTGAATTGGAAACGCTATATATCAAAAATCGTTTTTGCTAATCACTCAAAATCAATAAACCCTTCGGTTAAAAATGATATGCCAAGAAAGGAACAAGGCTGGATAACATTTCAGGCTTCACAGGAAGAACGGGATATTTTGGAACAAATGTGTAGAAGATCCCAACGTACTAAGACGGAGATTCTGCGGGAATTAGTGCGAGGACTTGATCAAGATACGCCGCGATCGCTAAAATCAAAATCAAACAAGAAGCAGCCAAAAAAATATACTCGCAGTAATTTTATAAATACTATAGAAGTTAACTCTTGCAATATTATTCAAGGGGTAGTCACGCAAGTGCTTCGTCTAGGAGAAAATACGCAATTAACTTTGAAGATTAATCCTGAAATAGAATTAACTTCAGTTATTACTAATGCTGTAGCAGATGAATTAGAACTAATCGAAGGTATCGAAGCTTATGCTGTGATTAACTCCAATAATATTGTTATTGCTAAAAAAAAACTCAATCATTGGAGAAGCAATGCCAGCAAGGGAAATTTTAACAAAGGTAAAAGTAAAACAATAAATAATCAATTGATAAATGTCTAGAGGCAGTCAGCCTCTGACTTAATTATATTATATTCCAAGGTAAATTTAATTTCTAAAAGTAAGATTTTTAATTATTATATTATTTGAGTTTATTATTTGTTTTGGGATAAATTTTAAATATTAAATTTCACTTTTAAGCAAGTCTGATTTTTTGTAAATTTGCGTGACTGACGCTTCACTTAAGTTAAATAAATTACGCGAATTTTCTGCTTTATGTGAAGCAAACTTGGATTTTCATTCAACAACACTAAAATTTTGCTGAGAACGAACTTCTAACTAGCGAAGACATAGGTTTTATCCTCACTTAAACCCCATACATATCAGCCCAAAAGATTGGAGATTTTTATGCGGAAGATCGCTATTTATGGAAAAGGGGGCATTGGTAAATCTACGACTACTCAAAATATGACAGCTGGGTTAGTTGAAATGGGTCGTAAAGTGATGGTGGTTGGATGTGATTCTAAGGCTGATTCTACCCGGCTGTTGTTAGGAGGACTGCACCCCAAGATTGTACTCGATACCTTACGTCAAGAATCAGACGATTTGCATTTAGAAGATTTATGCAAAGAAGGCTGGGGTAAGACCTTTTGTGTGGAATCTGGCGGCCCTGAACCTGGGGTGGGATGTACAGGTAGGGGTGTCATTACATCCATTGGCTTGTTAGAACAACTGGGTGCTTATGATGACAAACTCCAACTTGACTACACTTTTTATGATGGTTTGGGTAGTGTGGTGTGCGGTGGCTTTGTCATGCCGATGCGGGAAAGAAAGGCGCAGGAAGTTTATATCGTTACTTCTGGCGAAATTATGGCTATGTACACCACTAACAATATCTGTCGGGGGATTCACAAATATGCGGTTATTGGCGGTGTGCGACTGGGAGGTTTAATTTGCAACTCTCGCAATATTGAGCAAGAAGATGATTTAGTTCAGGCTTTTGCAGAACAATTAGGAACGCAAATGATTGCCTTTATTCCGAGAGACAACATTGTACAGCAAGCGGAATTTTATAGTCAGACGGTGATTGAGTATGCACCTCATTGCGAACAAGCACAGCATTATCGTCACCTAGCCAAAGCAATTGACCAAAACACCAATTTTGTCATTCCCAAACCTTTATCTGATGAACAGTTAGAAAAGCTGTTGGTAAATTCGGGGGTTTTGAGCGTCTAAATGTTCCCCCACATCCTTACACCCACATATCCTAAATCAAGGAGCATTTTGATAATGCTGACTGAAGAAACCTTAGTTGAAAAATTTACTACCGTAGTTAAAGAACGCTGTCCTGAACTGAATGCTTTGCTGCCATATTGTCATGTTGAACTTGTCTACTCTTATTGGGGAAGACCGCAAAAACTTCTACAATATTTTGTGATTTTTGCTCCTCATCAAGTTTTTGCTTCGGTTAATGGTTTTACCGGAAGTTTTAGAAGTGTCGCCCAAGATATGGGAATAGCCAACGCTCTTTGTATGAATGCTACACGCATTATCCGCGATCGCTGCTCCACATTAAAACAAAAAGACCCAGTATTATGGTTAGAACTCCAATTGTTGGTATCACAGTATTTAGAACAGTAGAACCTGATTAGTATATAAATTCTGTGCAAGTGGCGAATGAATAAACGGGTCTAAATCCTCCACGCTCTTGTTCTGACTCCTAAACCCGGATTTCTGGATTCTTCTTCAACAATTTTGTTAAGAATATTTGCGACCTGTATGATATACTTGCTAATATTCAGATAAATATTCTCAGCACTAACATAACCTTCCACAACGCTCGTCAAATCCTCAATCCTTTGTGATTGTCGTGGTAGGTTAACTTTTTTCCCTGCGGCTTTTTCTAATGGAGAGATACTGCCTGATGAAAACGGATGTGAATCTTTGTAATAACCTCAAGTCAATTAGAACTCGCTTAGACTTGAGCCAGCAAGATTTGGCTAACATCGTTGGTGTCACGCGCCAGACCATTGGCAGTTTAGAATCAGGGCAATATGCGCCTTCTATATCGATGTGTCTGCGTTTAGCCAAAGCACTTGCTTGCAAAGTAGAGGACTTGTTCTGGCTAGATGAAGATTTCCCGGAAATTGAGGCTTCAATTGCCGGTTCAGTTGTTCCAGAACAGTCATCACAAGTTACTTTGGCGAAGGTGGGAGAACAATGGATAGCTTATCCTCTTGTGGGAAATGATGCTTTTCGGATTGAAATGATTCCATCTGATGGTGAGATAGTTGCAGCTAAAAAGTTCACCAACATCACTGAACTTTCATTATCTTCCGAGATAGCAGTGGCACAGGGTTTGGTAAAAAGTAATAACATTTACTCCCAAGATGAAGCCCAACGCCATTTCAAAAACAATAAAGTCTCGGTGCGACTGCTAGATGATATTGATAGATTGCAAAATACAGTCGTGATTGCTGCTTGTACACCTGTGCTTTCCGTATTGGCAAAAGCCACTGAACGCTGGCATCCTAAACTTCGAGTTCATTATCGTTTTGCCCACAGTAGAAAAGCTTTACGTAGTCTGTGCCAAGGTGAAGTTCACATTGCGGGGATGCATTTATACGATCCTAAATCTAGAGAACATAATATTCCTTTTGTGAAAGAAGCTTTAGCTGGCAGAAATGCAGTTTTAATCACTCTGGGAGTTTGGCAAGAAGGATTATTAGTCCCACCAGGAAACCCAATGGGAGTGAAAACCGTTGCCGATTTAGTGGAATTTGGCGCAACTATTATTACTCATGAAGCGGGTTCTGCGGGGCGGACGCTTTTAGAACGCAAGCTTCAAGAACAAAGAGTACCATTTCAGAGTGTGAAACAGTTTGACCGTATCGCCCACAACCATCAAGAGGTTGCCTTTTCTGTAGCTTCGGGTATGGTTGATGCAGGTATCAGTAACGCATCAATAGCGGCGGCTTTTGGGTTGGGATTTATCCCTTTACATCAAGCACGGTATGACTTGGTGATTTTAAAAGAATATTTGGAACAAGCACCAGTACAGCAATTTATCAATATTCTGGGACATCGGGCGGTGCGATCGCAATTAGAGGTTCTCGGCGGCTATGACACCAGCAATATTGGGGAAGTCATAGCAAATGTTTAAAGTTAAACAGTATGATTCTTAATTTCTTCGGGAAATTTTGATCGCTTGATCAACTAATAAAATTAAAGTCATAAAAATCTGTATTTGATGATACAGTAATTCGGAAAAATAGGTACTAGCTGGAAGCATACGACTCATCATTTACAATTGAATCAGGTAGATTATTATCCCTTGAGCTTATACTGAGGCTTTTTATGTTAAGCGTGACAGTTGATGAAATTCAGCGCAATCCTTCCAAGTATCTGCGTCAAGTGGAGGCAGGTGAAACAATTGTAATTGTTCGAGCAGATAAAGCGATCGCTGAACTTAGACCTATCGCCAGTAATCAGCAATTGCGACCATTTGGTTTGTGTTCAGGTGAGTTTACCGTTCCAGATGATTTCGATGCTCCTTTGCCAGAAGATATTCTCAGTGCATTTGAGGCCAAATGAGGATTCTGCTGGATACGCACATCTTTTTATGGTTCATTAGTGGTGATACTCAGTTGTCAACAGATGTTCGGGATGCGATTCGTGATCCTGACAATGATGTCTATCTGAGTTCAGTTTCAATTTGGGAAGCAATTGTTAAGTACCAGTTGGGTAAGCTACCTCTGCCGGAACAGCCGGAAACGTATTTACCCAAACAGCGCGATCTTCATCAGATTGCCAGTCTTGCTCTGGATGAAAGTAGTGTGATTCAACTGGCTAAATTGCCATTATTACATCGTGATCCATTTGACAGAATGCTTATCTGTCAAGCCTTACAAAATGGTCTGATAATTGCGACAGTAGATTCAACAGTTCGTGCCTATTCAGTCAGTGTTATATAGCAGTGTAGCTCAACAATTCTGCGTGCTTTTTTACTTGTTTCGATGGTCTTGGCTTGTTAAAAGTATAAAAGTCACAAATTTCTGTAACTACATATACATTACTGATAGAAAATAGAGGTATAAAAAGTTTTTTATTAGGCAATTATTTTGGCGAAATGTATGTTAAACTTGCGTCAAGGGGGAACAAAACTTGTAAATCAACTCGCAATCAATTCATCTGACAAATTATTTGCTGTGAACATAGCAACCCAGCAAGTAATGGAAGATGTATGCAGTCATCTAAACTTAATTACTAGTCTTCTCAAACATATAGTAGAAGGCTGTGTTATTACCTCAGCAGATTAAATTTGCTCGTGGTAGCTTCTTGTCACGGAGTAGATATAGTCTCATGAAGCTAGATATCAATATCTGCAACAACATCAAATCGATCAGAACCCGTTTAGGCATGAGCCAGCAAGATTTGGCTAATATAGCTGGCGTAACCCGTCAGACGATTAGTGGTGTGGAATCTGGACAATATGCGCCTTCTGTCGCCATTACTTTACGTTTAGCTAAAGCACTGGGTTGTCAAGTCGAAAACTTATTTTGGTTAGAAGATGATTTACCTGAAATTGAAGCAGTTCTGGCTAAACCAGTCCCCACTGGGCAACAACTGAGAGTGAGTCTAGCAAAGGTTGGTGGTCAATGGATAGCTTATCCTCTCGTGGGCAAGGAAGCTTTTCGGATGGAAATGATTCCTGCTGACGGTGAGACAGTTGCGGTGGACGGGTTTCCCGGCATAAGCAAACTGTCGAACCCGGAGGGTAAAGCAGAGAGTCAGACACATACGAATAAAGTCCAAGTAAGCCTGCTTGATGATTTAGACAAACTGCAAAATACAGTTGTCATCGCCGGTTGTACGCCAGTTATTTCCTTTTTAGCGAGGGCAACCGAACGCTGGCATCCCCAGCTACGGGTTCATTATCACTTTGCTAATAGTATGGCTGCCTTGCGTAGTTTAAACCGGGGTGAAGTTCACATTGCAGGGATGCACTTGTACGACCCGCAAACAGGAGAACATAACATTCCTTTTGCGCGAGAAGTTTTAGGTGGTAGAAGTGCAGTTTTAATTACTTTGGGCATTTGGGAAGAAGGGCTAGTTGTTGCACCAGGAAACCCAATGGAAATCAAATCCTTATCTAACTTGGTGGAACTAGAAGCCACAATCATTAACCGTGAACCGGGTTCTGGTAGTCGGATGCTTTTAGAACGCAAACTCAAAGAAGAACAGGTATCAGCCAATGCAATTAAAGGATATGAGCATATTGTTCATAGCCATCAAGATGTAGCCTTATCTATCGCCGCAGGTATCGCTGATGCGGGGGTGAGTACGGCTTCTGTAGCGGCGGCTTTTGGTTTGGGGTTTATCCCCTTGCATCAAGCACGATATGACTTGGTGATTCTCAAAGAATACTTAGAAGAAGCACCAGTCCAGCAATTTTTGAGTATCCTAGGACATCGATTAGTGCAATCACAATTAGAAGTTCTAGGTGGTTATGACATTAGCGACATTGGCGAAGTTGTCGCAACTATTTAATCGGGATTGTGTGAGAAGTAGCGGGAAGTCCCAATCAAGGAATTTTCCCTTTCCCCTACACCCCTGTACTTCTTGCAAATCAAGAGCGTACAGGGTTGGAGGCGATTTAATTTTTCTGAAAATAGTTTTGTTGTTTCATCGCGTTCTACTCAGAGTTAAACCATTGGTCATTTATTTACTATGAACAATCAGGTTATTTACATTAACGATACAACCTTGCGAGATGGAGAACAGGCGGCGGGTATAGCCTTCAATGTTGAGGAAAAAATTGCGATCGCCTCTCTACTCGATTCTATAGGTGTCCACGAATTAGAAGTTGGCATTCCCGCAATGGGACATGAAGAAGCCGAATCGATTACAAGAATTGCCAAATTGGGATTAAATGCCAAACTACTCGGCTGGAATCGGGCGAATTTGTCGGATATCCAAGCATCTATCGATTGTGGTTTGGATAGAGTTCATGTTTCTGTTCCTGTCTCCGATATTCAGATAGCCGCTAAATTCAAAGGAAAACGACAGTTAGTCTTAGATAAACTCCGAGATGCAATTAATTTTGCCTGCGATCGCGGTTTATCTGTCTCCGTCGGTGGCGAAGATTCTTCGAGAGCCGATGAATCCTTTCTCTTAGAAGTTGCCCAATCTGCCCAAGAATGGGGCGCGTTTCGGTTTCGCTTCTGTGATACTGTAGGAGTCCTTGACCCCACAACCACCTACAAAAAAGTTAGCTATCTAGTATCGCACCTATCAATTGTCATAGAAATGCACACACATGACGACTTTGGTATGGCCTTGGCGAACACCTTAGCCGGTGTGAAAGCTGGCGCAATATCTGTGAATACCACCGTCAATGGTATAGGTGAACGAGCCGGAAATGCACCTTTAGAAGAAGTAGTCATGGGACTCAAATATCTCTACGATATACCCACAGGAATTGATACCAAAAGACTCGTAGAAGTATCAAAATTAGTCTCCAAAGCCACTAACTTTCCCGTTCTTCCTTGGAAAGCGATCGTTGGTGAAAACACCTTTGCACACGAATCAGGGATTCATGCTCATGGCGTACTGCAAAACCCCATCACCTATGAACCATTTGCACCAGAAGATGTAGGTTGGGAACGACGCTTAGTAGTAGGTAAACATTCCGGTCGCCATCTCCTACTCAGCGTACTACAACAACACGGTATTACCCTCGGCCAAGCCGAAATTCAATCAGTATTAGATGCAGTACGCCATCAATCAGTCAAAACTAAACGCAGCCTCACCGTTGAAGAACTACTAAGCTTAGTGCCTCAAAGCTAAACACCTGAGTGAGTAGAGAGAAAACTATCTCTCAACGCTGCAATTAATTCTGTAATTAATACTTTCTGAGTCAGTAAAAAGACCCGGAATTTCATAAACTTATCAACTATAAAAATTGCGTTTCTTTTTCTTCTTACCTTTGCGTCTTTGCGCCTTTGCGCGAAACAAATTTATATTCTCAATCAACAACGCCATCTGTGTAAATCCTGAGAGGTTATATGGTTCAAAGAAGATTCATCATTGCAGCTTTAGCTTCTTGTTTAGCAGTTGTAACTGCTGACACTAGTAACTTTTTAATACCACAAGCCAACGCTCAATCTGCTACAAATCGCAATGTCATTGTCGCCATGACAACTAGCATCGAAGATAGTGGATTGCTTGATGATTTAGTACCAGCATTTGAGAAAAAAACAGGCTATCGACTCAAAAAAGTTGCCGTAGGAACTGGACAAGCTTTAGCTTTAGCAGAAAAAGGCGAAGTTGACGCACTATTTGTCAATTCACCCAAAGCCGAACGCAAAGTTTTACAAGGTGGTGCAGTGACTAACCGCCGTTTAGTGATGCACAATGATTTTGTAATTGTAGGGCCAGGTAATCCTGATAAAGCTAAGATTCGAGGCAATAAAAATGCTGTGCAAGCGTTTAATGCAATTGCCAAAAATCAAGCATTATTTATATCAAGGGGTGATGATTCAGGTACAAATAAATTAGAGAAAGATTTATGGCAGCAAGCGAATATTAATCCTGCTGGTAGTTGGTATCAACAAACAGGTTCAGGAATGGCGAAAACCTTGCAAGTCGCTAATCAAAAACTGGGATATACCCTAGCAGACAGGGCAACTTATATATTTCAGAAAAAAAATCTTACTTCTTTACAAGTGTTGGTGGAAGGAGATAGGAAATTATTAAATCTCTACCATGTGATGCAAGTAAATCCGCAGAAATTCCCCAAGGTTAATAGTGCGGGTTCTAAAGCTTTTATTGATTTTGTTTTATCTCCTGAAGGACAGAGAATAATTGCTGCTCACGGTAGGAAAGAATTTGGACAGCCATTGTTTTTTGTTGATGGGGGTAAGAGTGAAAAGGATTATGGGTTTTAGGTTACTTATTCTGAAAACCCCTCTCCAAACCTCTCCCCTAAAAGGAGAGAGGCTTTATTTTCTACTCCCCTTCCCTTGTAGGGAAGGGGTTGGGGGTTAGGTTAGAGAGAACATCACTTTTATTTTCGATTCATAATAGACTCGTGGATACAATCATTGATGGAGCAAATAAGGCTCTAGAGTTATTAATTAATGGCGATCGCAATGTTATTGAAGTAATGACGATGACATTGCTAGTCTCTGGAGTGGCGACAACTATTAGTGTGTTGTTGGGTGTACCTTTGGGTTTGTGGTTGGCTTTAGAAGATTTCATCGGGAAGCCTGTATTAAACAGTGTCGTTAACTTTGGGATGGGATTACCGCCTGTGGTGGTTGGTTTGGTGGTGAGTCTATTTTTGTGGCGTTCCGGCCCTTTGGGTGATTTGGATTTAATGTACACACCTACAGCCATGATTATCGCTCAAACTATTATTGCTTTCCCGATAGTTGCGGGTTTTAGTTTTGCAGCCATTCTTAGTATTAATCCGAAACTACGTTGGCAATTATTATCAATGGGGGCGACACCTTGGCAAGCTCATTGGTTATTAATTAAGGAAGCAAAACTTGGCTTAATAGCTGCTATTATTGCGGGTTTTGGTCGCGTCATTTCGGAAGTTGGAGCTTCCATGATGGTGGGGGGAAATATCAAAGGACAGACGCGAGTTTTAACTACAGCTATTGTGACGGAAGTAGAAAAAGGTAACTTTGATGTGGCGATGGCGATCGCGTACATTCTCCTGTTCATTACCTACAGCATTGTGGTGTCGCTGACTATCTTGCAGCACGATAAAAAGATGTTATGAGTAAATTACATAAGTTAAAGTCGTTTGTCAATTTAGAATCCCCTCCCACAAAACCACAGGAAAGTCAGGAGGAAGTCAATCAATATATCCTGAATATGCGTCAGGTGAAGGTTGATAGTAAAAGCCGCAAAAATATCTTATCAATTGATCATTTCGCTGTGCGTCCAGGGGAACTAGTCGCCGTAGTTGGCCCTAATGGTGCGGGTAAAAGCACCCTGTTAAGAACCATAAATATGTTGCAATCCTACAGTGGGGAACTGCAATTGTTTGGACAGAATGCACGTCAAGTTAATCAAACAGCCTTGCGTCGTCGTTCTGCATTGGTGTTTCAAGAAACATTACTGTTGGATGACACGGTATTTAATAATGTTGCCAGAGTCTTACAGTTTCGCGGTGTACCCAAGCATCAAATTAAGCATAGGGTATATACTGCCCTGGAAACATTCGGCTGTGAACATTTAGCACATCGACAAGCCCGCGCCCTTTCTGGTGGCGAAGGTAAGCGGGTATGTATTGCCTGTGGGTTGGTAGCTGATCCAGAATTGCTGTTATTAGATGAGCCTTCCGCTTACTTAGATGTAGCAATTCGTCCGCAAATCATCGAGAAAATTCGCCAATGGGCGGAAGCTAGAGGGGCTGCGGTAATACTAGTCAGCCATAACTTTACAGATATGTTGAATTTTGCCGATCGCGCGATCGCTTTATTTGACGGTGGAATTATCCAAGACGATAAGTTAGAAATGCTCATTCGTCGCCCAGCTAACCAACAACTCGCCAGACTTGTTGGTATGGATAACGTCATCCCTTGTCAAATAGAACCAGAACACCGTGGTTATTTGATTAAGTTAGCTAACACTATGGAGTTTTCCTATTATGGCGAAATTAACGCACCTATCACCGCCTGTTGTTTATCCGGTGATGCTTTCCACATTGACGATACACATTCTACAATTCCGCAACAGCCAGGGTCAGTCTCTATTCAAGGGCGGGTAGAAAGGATTGTGCGTGGTGTAGGAACTTATACCATCAAGGTGAAGGTGGGAGAACAAACTTTAACGGCTAGAGTCCCTCGTAATGATGTGTCAGAGAATGTTTACCATCACAGCTTGATTAAGTTGGCGTTTCATCCGAGAGATGCACATTTTGTATGAGTGGGAGTTTTTTAACGCAGAGGGGCGCAAAGGTAAACGCAGAGGGGCGCAGAGTTTATGTTGATGCTGTTTGAATGAGAATTAATGCCGCTTTCTTCGCTTGGGATGCGGTTGACCAACTGCCTTCCATCATGGCAACGACGATCGCACCTTGTATGAGCAACAGCAGTTGTCTAGCTAATTGTTCTGGTAATGTAACTTCTGCTGCTTGAGCGAGAGTTTTGATGTAGTGGTAAATCGCCTGTTGATGTTCTAGTGCTACTCGATACCCAGGATGGTCAGGATTAGCTAATTCTACGGAGGCGTTAATAAATGCACAACCTCGAAAATCTGGACTTTCAAACCATTCTCTTAAAGCGTCAAAGATTGCCAAAAGTTGTTTAGCAGGCTCAGAGGTTTGTTGTTCAACTGTGGTTTTCAGCCATCGACACCATTTTTCATCCTCTTGTCGCAACCAAGCTTCAATCAAAGCATCTTTTGATTTGAAATGATTGTACAGCGACATTTTGGCTACACCAGATTCCGCAATGATTCTGTCGATACCAACATTGCGAATACCTTCTCGGTAAAACAAATCTGATGCTGTTTGCAAAATGCGATCGTAGACAGATTTACGTTTTGTTTTTAGTTTAGTCATCTACCTTAACCAAATCATGCTGAACCTCCAATCTATTCGTACCGCAGTCATCCAAAAAGTTCCGTATCATTGGGCTTTAATTAAAGACTTATTATCAAAAGAAGTAAGTCTAGAATTAACCGCTAGTTTCCCCAAACAAGATTTTTTTCTATCAACTGGGGAGGGTTACGGCTATTATTGGGGAAAGATAATTGCTTCTAGTCAAGATATTCCTTTACTGCTCAAATTTAAAGACGATCGCTGGCGACAACGGCTTGCACAAGGAAAATTAACTTCTGATTTGAAACACCTCAGTCATGCGTGGCGAAATTTAATAGAAGGACTATGGACAAATACTTATCGTCAAGCTTTGGGAGATATGACTGGCTTAGATTTGACAGATTGTGTAATGGATATTGGATTTCGTCAATATAAATCAGGACATCAACATTTTCCCCATACAGATGAACCGAATAAAGTTTTAACTCATCTACTATTTTTTAATCAAGAATGGTCAGAAAATTGGGGCGGTTGTTTGCGGATTCTCAAAGACTCTGAACCGGATTCAGCTTTTCGAGATATTTTACCTCTGAGCTATTCTTCAGTTGTGATTGTACGTTCTGATAATTCTTGGCACATGGTAACTCCGGTTACTTCTCCTATGTCTGAAAGTCGGTTAGCTTTACGAGTAGCTTTTTTTCGGAATGTTTAGTGAATACCTCCTAATTATTCTCTAGGAAAAATTGATGATGAATAGCAAAGTTTATCATTTCTCAAGACTTAGACAAATTATTCCTCTGCTGTTTGTTTTGCTTGTATTTATCTCTTTTGTTATGTCGCTAAGAGAAATATTAGCAATGGATATTTACTCTGATTATTATTCGTCAGGTGAATTGGAATCTTTGACTAAGATTGTGTTTTTGTTTCCAGAGTAGTTGATAAACGCAGAGGTGCGCGGAGGTAAGCGCAAAGTTACGCGGAGAGTTTTTTTGTACCTTTGAAATGTTGGGAGTTTTTAATTATGACTAATCCTGTAGAAGTTTTGCGATCGCGCTACGGTGAAATTCCTTTTGATGTTAATATTCCCTGGAATGATTCTATCGGAACAATATTATCTCACCGTTCAGTCCGGTCTTATTTACCTGAACCTTTACCACCAGGAATCATCGAGTTATTAGTAGCTGCGGCTCAATCTGCGCCTACTTCCGCAAACTTGCAAAGCTGGAGTGTGGTAGCGGTTGAAGATGAAGAACGCAAACAAGAATTGTATCGGCTCTCCAATAATCAAGCCCAAGTCAAGCAAGCTCCGGTATTCTTAGTATGGTTAGCCGATTTAGGTCGTTTGGCTCAAATTGCTGACAGTCGTGGACTAGCTCATGTTGCGTTGGAATACACCGAGCTTTTGGTAAAAGCCATAGTCGATGCTTCCGTAGCAGCGCAAAATGTGACTGTAGTCGCTGAATCCTTGGGTTTAGGAACAGTATACATAGGTGCAATTCGCAACCATACCCAAGAAGTCGCCACATTATTGAACTTACCGCCTTTCGTCTTCCCCGTATTTGGACAGTGTTTAGGCTTTCCTAATCCTGAAGTCCAACCAGCAGTAAAACCACGTTTACCCCAGCAAGCTATATTGCATCGGGAGACTTATAAATTAGCAGAACAAGAAGATGCGATCGCTCACTACAACGATATTATGAAACAGTTCTACACCGAACAAAACATGAACGTCGCCGGTGATTGGTCAGAACACTCCGCCGAGAGAATCGCCACCCTAGACTATCTCAAAGGCTGCAAAAATTTACGAGAGACTCTCAATAACTTCGGCTTCAAGTTATTGTAAATTCATTCAATAGGAAAAACTCAGTTTTGAAAATTCTTGAGCGTGGGTTTCCTGCGCTCAACTTTTTACTATGTTTCTCTGTGTTTAAATTTTAGGTTTGGCGATTGGTAACAGTATCCCTCTTCTGTCACTTTCCGAAAACTTTTGTCATTTCTGAATTCTAGAGCTTTTGTATAGCCTGTGATCGCGCGATTATTTTCTAATAACAAATACAAGACCAATTTTTTTCTAATAGTATAGCTTGTATTGATTGCCTCATGAGGCTTCTAGCGATCGCCTCCCGGAAAGTGACAGAAGAGGGATATATTGAAATTACTACAAAAAGGGAAGTCAGGGCTGCCGACGGCAGCCCTGACTTCCCACCCCCTACAATGATTATCATTCTTATTTATTGGGTATTTTATTTTTTGGAAGTCCCAAATCAATAGAAAAATAATAGGTTACAATTAGATAAATAATCGAGGTGGTAATGACAATTAAAGAACAGATTAACCAAGAAATAGAACAATTACCTGAATCTTTATTGCAGGAGATTTTAGATTTTATTCAGTTTTTGCAAGCCAAACACCAACCACAAAATATATCAGTAAATAACCAAGTTTATCAACCATTGTCAGCAGAACATAATGTTACTAACTCTACTGCCGAAGATTTATTAGAATTTGTCGGGAGTTGGGAAGGTTCAGATATTAGAGAATGTCTGCAATTAGTTCATGAAAGCCGAATACAAATTGAATTTTAATCATGTATCTTCTTGATACCAATCATTGTTCTTTCTTAATGTAGG
Organism: Nostoc sp. FACHB-110; assembly: GCF_014697425.1. Classification (GTDB taxonomy): domain Bacteria; phylum Cyanobacteriota; class Cyanobacteriia; order Cyanobacteriales; family Nostocaceae; genus Nostoc_B. The sequence continues at coordinate 787 of NZ_JACJRU010000052.1, read as the reverse complement.
GTGTACCTAGTGTTGCCAATCACCTGCGATCGCTTGGTCAAATACAACTTTATACTAGTGTTATTGTTGCAGGAGAATTACGCTTTATGGCGCAAAATTCCCAACAGAAAGCTGCTAACTTAATCAAAGTTAATGAGGTATTGCAGCGAATTAACTTATATGGAATCGATAAAGAAACTACAAAAATTTACGGTGACTTTAAATCTGAATTAATCAAGCATTTTGGACTCAAAGAAAAAACTAAACGTAGCGCAACTCAATTAAATACTATCGGGATTAATGAAAATGACCTCTGGATAGCTGCTACAGCCTTACGCCATTCATTGATTATCGTTTCATGCGATAGTGATTTTGAGCGAATGCAGCAAGTAAGAGAAATTGCTTGGGAAAGTTGGGTTTAGATTTCTAAAAAATACTTACAAAAATTAGCAAAAAACTAAATAAAACATGGTTGCTTCTCAAAGACTTTATTTTTTATTAGGATTAGGAATTGCGATCGCTCCCATTTTATCCTTATTTCTCACCATTCCCGTGAGTATCGCCATCACATTATTATTTGATGCGATCGTTCTCGGATTTATGATTGTGGATGGCGCACAAGTCAGGCCTTTGCGGGTACAAATCAAGCGAGAATTACCACAACGTTTATCTATTGGGCGAGATAATCCAGTAATCTTGAAGGTAACAGCTGCAAACACTGACGCAATTATTCAAATTCGTGATTACTATCCCACAGAATTTGGCGTATCTACCCCAACATTCACCGCCACTATTAGTGCTAACACTA
>NZ_JACJRU010000051.1 GCF_014697425.1 Nostoc sp. FACHB-110 | reverse complement strand
TCCTCTTCACTCTCGGCGATCGCAATTTTAAATGGACGGCTCATGGTTGGGTTAACTTACCAAGTTTGCTTTTCTCCATTATATGCAGCTTCATTTTTAATTGGTATTAGAAAAATAATAATATTAAGCGATCGCTCTCATCAACAATAAAGATACGGTGGTTTTGCCGTCAGCGATCGCAATGCTAACCTAGTTAATATAAAGACCAAATCAGGAGAAAACCTTTGGTAACTAGCACTGATATCGGTACACTAATTACAAGAGATCCTAAGTTGCATAGTGGTCGTCCCATTATTGCTGGAACAGGCTCAAGTGTAAGCCGCATTGCAGCTTTATACAAGCAAGGTTACAGCGCCGAAGAAATTGCTGCGGATAAACCTCACTTAACGCTAGTGCAAATTTATGCAGCATTAACTTACTATCACGCTAACCGAGAAGAAATTGATACCGATTTAGCAGAAGAACAAGCAGAGTATGAAAGACTTGCTGCACTACACAAAGCTGCAACTAAAAAATGAGTATTATTCGTTTATATTTAGATGAGGATGCTGAGAGTAATGCGCTGTTAGAGGCTTTGCGTGCGCGTAGTGTAGATGTCATAAGTGTTGCACAAGCAGAAATGTTATCTCGTAGCGATGAGGAGCAATTACAGTGGGCATCTGAGAATAAGCGAGTGATTTACAGTTTTAATATTAGAGATTACTATAGATTGCACACAATATTAGTTGCACAGGGAAAATTTCACGCTGGCATAATTTTAGGACAACAATATTATGAAATTGGCGAACAAATGCGCCGCCTTTTACGAATAATTGCCGCCAAGTCAGCAGAAGATATGCAAAATCAAGTGGAATTTTTAAGCTCTTGGGGTGAAGAATGAGCAAGTAAGCTTAGTTGAATCCCGGCAAAATTCCAATAATAGATTGAGTATTTATAAAAAAGCGATCGCTTTTCATCAACAATAAAGATACGATGGTTTTGCCGTCAGCGATCGCTATAATGATAACGTTAGTTTTGCAGATTAATTTGACGTTGAAGTTCTTGCACTTCTTCAATTGATAAACCTGTTACACGGGCTACGGCTTCTATGGGAAAACCATCTCGTAAACAATTAATGGCGATTTCTCTTTGCTTTCTCGCCTCTCCTTTTGCTTCTCCCTCTCTTTGAATAGACTGATAAATCACAGATTCCTGCATAATATCCCTCCGCAATATCTGATAAATCACCTCTTCTTCTAATTTTAGCCCTGCTAAAATTCCCGACGCTGCTATGAGATTCGCTTGTGCTGTAGAATCAGGAATTTGATCTACAATTTCCGCAACTTGGCGCAATGTGGCTTGGGAATCTGCACTTTGTCCTAGTACCGCAAAAGGAACTAACCCAGGATATTGCAGAAAAACGCTGGCGGGTTGCTCCCACAATCGAATCACGTCAAATTCATGGCGAGTGCGTTCCATTGTAAAGCTAGTTTGTTGAACCAAATCTGAACTCGTTTCTTTGAGATAAATCACAACTTGGCGCATGGGTTTATCTGGATATTTTCGATACACGCGCACACGATAATCTAACAAGCGAAACGGAACATTCTTTTTCGGTAGAGTTTGAAATTCTATGTGCAGAATTGATTCATCTGACCGTAGTAGAATTAGCGCATCAGTGCGAATTGGCTCTAAAAAAAGTTCTGAAGGTTTTATTTCCGTCATCGTTATCGATTCTCCCATCAGCCAACTAGCAAAGTCTGATGAAAAGTGTTCCGCTAAAAATCGGCAGATATCGTCATACATAGAGTGTCACAAGGTGCTAGTTTAATGCAATCGCTCAAATTATACAAATTTCCGTTCATAAGGTGCGATCGCCTTCAAAACCCAAGTAGATATTTTACTTGTTAAGAAAGTGCGATCGCTTAAATTATTACCCTCACAACCCTACACCCTTACACCCTCACACTTCTACACCCCTGTGTACCCTCACACCCCTGTTCCCTTAGAAGCAAAGTGTTTGGTAAATTAGATACAGCGCAGATATTTGTCTCGCGCCTAAATTTCTGCCAGGCAGCTGTTACTACCAAATACAAACGATTATTGATCAAAGCCAACCCAGAGACAACTTTTGTTAGGCATCTATGCTGAATTCCGTACATAGTAGCATTTGAGCTATAAATCCCGACCTAGACTAAGGTTGACGAGTTATAAGTTCTTAATGTTATAACGTCATCAGTTCTAGATGCAAAATGGGAACACTGACTAATAACTAGTGACTCATGCTTGGAGAGCATTCAACTTGGTTTCTAGATTAAGCACCGAGCAAACACAGTTGATTAGCAATGCTCAATTGAGCATCGCTGAGTATCTTTAGGTAGGTGGGTCAAGAGTAATGAATGAAGTTGACACCTCAAACAACAGGGCTGTGATGGAATCTCTCAATTCTGCTAACTCGCTACAACCAGAGCAGGCTAGCTGTCCTTTTTATTCAGTTGTGCCTTCTGAAAATATGACTATGAAGCAGTTACCACTGCTCAAACCTGCATCAGATCCACAACCAGAGCCGCCAAGTCTTCCCGCTTCTAAAGATGTTACCCAAGAAGAATGGGTGGCGGAACCCGATAGTAGACAGCAAGCAGTCATTGATGATGAATTTCAGAAACTGCTGGCGTTGAATGAAGAGCTGCGTTCAGCCAATAATGAATTGTATGAGCAAGTAGAGCATCTTAAAGATGACTTAACTGAGTCGGAAAAAGCCGTGCAGTGGCAAAAAAGACGTTGCAGCGTTACTGAGTCAATGCTCAACCAACAAGCTCAAGAATTAATTGCTGCCCAAGAGCAAATTCAGTCATTATTTCAACAGTTAGACACCGCCAGCCAAACAATTCAACGCCAAGAAACTCTCGTTGAAACCTATAAAGCACAGCTACAAATTAGCCAACAACGCCTAGCCCAGTTAGAACGGGAATGTGCGCTGTTGCAAACAAATTATAATGAACAGTCTCAGCAAGTAGCACAAGCAGAAACGACTTGTCGAGAGTTGCGTACTCGGTTGATGCGCCAGCAACGCCAAACACTGCAATTTAAGGCAGCCTTAGAAAAATGTCTAGAACCACCTGCGGCGAATGATGACTCCGCACAAGAAACAGTAACGCCTGCTTATCATCCGTCTAGTAAACAAAGCAGATTTTCGAGAAAAGCACGGTCTTTATTTCCCAACGTACAACCGATTCGACCTTGGTCAGCAGAACCAGAATCTGAGTCAGAAAATACGCCTCATCCTTGGAGTGAATCTACAACTCCCGCCTCACCTATTCCTAGCAACCCTGCACCACCACCTTCTTCTCCGTGGAACTGGGCAACTCAGGAACAAACAACACCTATTGAACCTGCTGCTAGCTCAGAAATTGATGATGAACCAGATACATTAGCAACATCAGAAACAGTTTCATCGAATGACACAGCAAAACTAGATGAGCAAATAGATAGTCTCATTCAAATGTTTTTTGCTGCTCAACCTGGAACTGCTTCACCTGCTAGTAGTGAAACTAATGTCACAAGCCATCAAACTGAAGTACCAATTTGGGAAACTTGGAAGACAAAAGAAGAAGAACCAGAAACTACACTAGAACAGCAATTAGAAGCATTAACTTCCGAAAATAATGCACCTATCACTGTACCAAGTTCAGTAATCGAAGAGTCAACAATTGTACCAGATAAGCATTCGCCACTCTCTTTTACTGTGCCGTTGCCGAAACAAACAACCCAAGAGCCAGAAAATTATTGGTCAGAACCTGTTGCCGAGAATACAGAAGAAATATCAAACACAGAGTTAAACCCAGAAACAACAGGTGACTGGAGTAATGATCATGAGTCCCAATCTCCGTCACCCGTGGTCTATCCTCAGCGTCCACCTAAAGGGCGTAAATCCTTGGCATCGGTGGAATTACCAAACTTCCGTGCCAATAGTCAAAATAATGCGTAATTAAAAATTACGCATTATTGTTGAACTAATTGAGGATGACTGCTTCTGAATTTACTGTTGATGTTTGATTTAGCGATCGCGGTTTACCTGTGGTAATTGCGTAGCGAAGTGCTAGTAATTGTAACCACAATGCCGGATGACGCGGTTCTAACCACGGTTGAATTCGGTATAAAAAGCCCGCAAACCAAGAACTCAGGAAGGCACTAACTAAGGCATAGCGACCGAAGTTAAGATAATTACCTACCCATCTGAATAAATCTTTGGGGCCTGCTAGTTCCCAAATCCACAATAGCAAGGCGGGGTTTTTGCGGGCGGCTTTGAGTGCCAAGCGGTTAAAGGTTAACCAATCGCACCTATCTTTGATAAAGTTATCTGCAACCTCTGGTGGTTCATCAGCTAATAAACCAAAGAAGGTATTTAGCATAGAGTTAATGCGCTGGGGAGGGATAAACTTCCCAGTCGGAACCATCATCCCTTTTGAAAATAGCCAAGTCACCGAAACATTGCTTTGGTAGGCGCGAATTTTATTCAAGTGGCGCGAACTGAATAAGTCATGCTTGAGGGCAATATCTAACAGCGTTGTCAAACGTTCTAAGTTCCGCACTAAAGAACCAAAACCTGTGAATACCAAAGGAGACTGAAGCGATGCCGCATCACCAATGGCAATTAATCGATCAAAGGCAACTTTGCGATCGCTACTATTCACACTAAAATGTCCTGGTATGTAGCCAAATGTCGGCTTTTTCCACACCAGTTTATCCAGATCGCAACGGCGATACTCCGGCAAAATTGTGAAAAAATCCTCATACATTTCCAGCAAAGAACCAGGATTATCGGGGTGGACTTGGTGGTAGTGAAATAAATAAATTGTCAGTTCCTCACCCGCGCCAGGAAAAAGTTCCCAAATCAACTGTCTTCCCCGCGAAATATCGCCGTGACTGTACAGCACATCACCATATTGGGAATCCCAAACCTGAGGTTCAAATCCCCCATCAATCACCGCACCTACTGTGGGACAAACACTATCAAAAGCACGACCACCGTTTAATTGCCAAGCAATAGGTGAAGCGGTTCCCATTGCGTCCACTAACAATCGTCCACTTACTTGCTGTTGTTTTTGGGTGGGTAAGTGCTTGAGTGTGACCACAACTTGAGATTTATCAATATCTGCACGGATAAACTCAGTTTCATCCCAAATATCGCCACCAGCTGCACGCAGCTTTTGTCCACATATTTGCAACAATTTTTCTGAATCTAAGGCTACGTTTAATACTGTAGGCGTGTGGAGAATAGGCGATCGCAATTTTGGCGGATTATTCCCATCAAAAAATTTGTTAAATCCGTCTTTGTATTCCCTGACAATAATACTGTCTAACTCTGCATTTGTGAGCAAACCTAGATTTAACAAGCTTTGTAGTTCATCACGCGAAATATTCCATTCGCGGTTCATTTTGCCAAAAGGTAGGCGTTCCACCAGTAGCACCTTGTATCCGAGTTTGGCCATCGCTGCTGCATGAATTGACCCCAGTGCGCCACCAATGTAAATCAAATCGTAGTCCAATTTTGGATTTGAGATGTGAGATTGAGGATGAGAAAAGATCACCTGACGCGGTTGTTGGGGATGAAGTACACCTTCTCGCCAGCGTTGTTCCCACCAATAAGCACGTTTGAGGTCATATTCGCCATTCGGCATTTTTTGAAAGTATTTAACTGTAAGTGGGTAATATGACGCTAGTGCCTCAAAAATTGATTGTTGGGATAAATCAATTGCTGGCGGTTTGGGGTACTGATGGGGAAAGCGTTGTCTAATTTCTTTCTTGAGACGTAGCAAAATCTCTTTCTCTTGAGGGAAAGACTGATCTGACCAACGGAAGACCTTTAAATAGGTAGTTCTCTGCACTGACCAGACAAAAACAGAAAGTTCTGTCGGTAAATTTTCGGTAATAGTCTGCTTAGATGCTGTATATTCTGTAGGTAATTTCAGGCAGAAGCCATCTAAGGTGAGTAATTTTTCGCCAAATCCAGGTTGAAAATCCACTTGTAGCCAACGGCGTACAACTGCCGTATCTGAAATTGGCACTTCTAAATAAAGGATCTCTTTCATGTGTTGCTGACATCTCCGCTCAAGATACTCATTTCGACAGATTTATTAATGGCGAAAAATACGCTAAACTCCGCCCTATTAGTCAAATAAAGATTCTGTAAAGAACTTTTAATAATTTGTCAAAAATTTTTTCCATTTTGTAACTTTGTAAACCCACGCCATGAATTATCCCATTCCCGATAGCCCTCAAGATATTCTCGCCTTACAACAAAAGCCCATTGATGAAGAACTTGTAGCTTCTGCGATCGCAGGAGTAATTAAAATTGTCCGTTCTCAAGGTAAATCTTTGGAAGACTTAACAGCACAAGTCCTCGAAGATGACCCCATGCTAGATAGACAGCAACGACGTTGGCTAAGTCAACTGCTGGCTCAAGCCTGGGAAAGTTTTACTTAATAAGCAGGGGGTAAAAGAATTTTTAATTTTGGATTGCCGTTAGCGCAGCGAAGCGCGAGTCTGCCAGCATATTTTAGATGCAAAGATTTTCTGAATCTAAAATCCAAAATTGATTGACTCAGCAATTTTCACACAGCTGTTGTCAAACAAATCCAAAACTCTCTCATTCCTCTTTGCGCCTTTGCGCCTCGGCGTGAGAAAATCCCCCATCCGACAACACCCAACGCAGAAAATTTCCTCACACTTCCACTTCAAAGCCTCAACGTTCGAGTAAAAAGGCTCAATTGACTCTCGATCAACTCCAATTATTATCTGATAAGAGATGGCGATCGCGCTTCAACACCACTTTGACAACAGTCGCCTCAAGTTGGAGAATCTGAGTGCTGAGGAGCCAGTGCGTTGGGCAACTGCGCCGCAGGCGTTCCCGCAGGTTAGCATCTAGCGTTGCTGAGTTAAAAATACTAGCCCCTCATCCCTAAGCCTTCAAGGCCGCCTCTGCTTGGGAGTGCAACAACAGACCATATTCCAGACCCTCAACTACTGCTTGATAGGAAGCTGCCAAAATATTTGCGGAAACGCCGATAGTCGTCCAGCGTTGATGACCATTGCCTGACTCTACCAAAGCTCTAGTTTTGGCTGCTGTACCTGCGTGTCCATCGAGAATCCGCACTTTATAATCAGTCAATTCAAAGCTGGCAATTTGGGGATAAAAGTTGGCTAAAGCTTTGCGTAAAGCTGCATCTAAAGCCGCAACAGGGCCGTTACCTTCGGCTGCTTCTAAAATATCTTGAGCGTTGACGGCAACTTTCACAGTTGCTAAAGCACTACTCGCTTCTTTACCTTCAACTAAATCACAATGTACTTGGAAGCCTTTAACTTCAAAGAATTCTTGACGCGCTCCCAAAGCTTCATACATTAATAGTGCAAAGCTCGCTTCAGCAGCTTCAAATTGATAGCCTTGGCTTTCTAATTGTTTTAGACGATGGAGAATTTGCCGTGCTTGGGGCGTTTGCTTATCTAGTTCAATGCCAAAAGTCCGGGCTTTGGCGAGTACATTACTGAGTCCCGATTGTTCAGAAATGACTATCCGCCGCCGGTTTCCTACTTGTTCGGGTTGAATGTGTTCGTAAGTTAAAGGATTGCGTTCAACTGCGGAGACATGAACACCACCTTTATGGGCAAAAGCCGAACGACCAACAAAGGGAGCGTGTTCATCTGGTGCAAGATTTACTACTTCACTGACAAAGCGACTTGCTTCTGTAAGCTCACTCAGCTGGTGTTCTGCGATACAGCTATAACCCATCTTTAGCTGTAAGTTGGGAATTAAAGAACAAAGGTTAGCATTTCCGCAACGTTCACCATAACCATTAATTGTTCCTTGTACCATTGTTGCCCCAGCCATAACAGCGGCTAGGGCATTTGCTACTGCCAGTTCTGAATCATTATGAGTATGAATGCCGATTTGGGGAGTTGTCATTGCTTGTTGACAAATCACAGATGACAAATGACGCTTGACAGTTTGTACGCTTTCGCTGACTTCAGGAGGCAAAGTTCCGCCATTGGTATCACATAAAACTAACCATTCTGCACCAGAAGCGATCGCCGCCGATAATGTCTGTAAAGCGTAATCTCGATTGTGCTTATAACCATCAAACCAATGTTCGGCATCGTAGATCACGCGTCGCCCGTGGGAGCGAAAATACTCGATAGTATCGCGGATCATCGCTAAATTTTCTTCTAAAGTTGTCTTGAGACCTTCTGTAACGTGTAAATCCCAAGATTTCCCGAAAATTGTCACCCAGCGCGAACCCGCCGTTAAAATCGCTTGTAGCATTGGTTCCGCCGCCGCCACCGTATGAGGACGACGCGTAGAACAAAATGCCACAATTTCTGCTTGTTTTAGCGGATCTTCTTGTAATTGCCAGAAAAACTGAACATCCTTCGGATTCGCCCCCGGCCAACCACCTTCAATAAAAGGAATTCCCAGTTGGTCGAGTCTTTTGGCAATGCGGAGCTTGTCTTCAGTAGACACTGATAGCCCTTCGCATTGAGTACCATCCCGTAGCGTAGTGTCATAAAGCCAAATTTGAGGTGGGAGATTTGTGGTCATAAGACAAAATCATGCGAGACAACTATAGAGGAAATGTGCCAATATACAACAAAAAGCCAGTTAGGTAATTTAAATATGCCCCCAATACTAGCTTTAAATCATCCAACTCAGTGCATCGGGCGATATGTCCACCAAAGCTTGTAGTTAAATTGGGGCATATACAGACAATTTAGGATCAAATTACAAAAACTTTGCAGGACAATGGTAATGGTCGATCAAACGGCGTTACTCAGTTAAGGGACTATCACGTAGCTGGCAGTTATAGTGCAGGTTGGCTCAAACAAGAGAATGTAATGATAGCGAATTAGCATCACAAAAGCTGCGATCGCTACTTTTTTATTTTCCTACGATAGACTTGCATTGAGCCTGTCATAAAGAGGATTTTAAGGATTCATGAGTCAGGGCGATCGAATACTTGAGAAATCATAAGGTTAGGTTAAAAGGAGCAAAATCATATGGGTAGATGGACACCGCTTATTCTGATGGGTGGAGGCTTGGCAATATTATTAGGTACATTGCTAGGTATCAACTTTCCAATGGGGCAACAACAAACTGCTAGTAACACTCCCAGTGGCAATACTCCAGGCGGCAAAACATCACGAGTTCTCCCAGCCAATATTAATGTCAATAGCACTGCTCCCAGTCGTGGTAGTCGTGAGTTAAGCGAAGACAGAGCTAACACTACTCAAGAAAATAACACTGCCGTTGAACCTAGAGGCGGCCGCAGCGTCAGACAAGACAATCTCAATACAGCTGAACGGAATACAAATGAGCGCAGAACCAGTGTGGCTCAAAACACCACTCCCAGCGAGTCATTTTCAACTCCTGAGAATACAGATACAACTACTAGAGAAGTTCAATCTACAGAAACTCAATCAAATGAGACATCGGTGAGTGATAGCGACACCAGAACGCCAATTCGCGCTTTGTGGTAAAATTTTGGGGGTTTGAGGGTGTAGGGGTGTAGGGATGTAAATAATACCCTCATACTCCTATATTCTTATACCAAGCCTAAATAAGTGACCTTTTTGCAAAAGTCTTAAAGTTATTAGTTATAAGTTATTTAGTTGTGTACTAATGATCAATGGCTAATAACCAATGACTAATGACTAATGACTAGTGACATTTTAATTATTGGTGGCGGTGTTATTGGCTTGGCGATCGCCGTCGAACTTAAACTGCGCGGGACAAAAAATGTCACCGTGCTTTGTCGTGATTTCCAGGCTGCTGCTACCCATGCGGCGGCGGGGATGCTGGCTCCAGATGCCGAAATTATCCAAGACCAGGCAATGCGGCAGTTGTGCTGGCGATCGCGTACATTATATCCAGAATGGACGCGCAAATTAGAAGACTTAACTGGGATAAATACTGGTTATTGGGCTTGTGGTATCCTTGCCCCGGTTTATCAACCACCAACATCGCCTGCACCGCGTGAATCACCTGCTTACTGGTTAGATCAAGCCGCTATTCATCAATATCAGCCAGGATTGGGAAATGATGTTGTTGGTGGCTGGTGGTATCCTGAAGATGCTCAAGTTGATAATCGCTTATTAGCACAAGCACTGTGGACAGCCGCAAAATCTCTTGGTGTTGACCTCAAAGATAACGTTACAGTTGAAGGATTAATTCAACAGCAAGGACAAGTAATCGGTATCCAAACGAACACCGAAGGCATGATTCGTGCTAGTCACTATGTCTTAGCTGCGGGTGCTTGGGCTAGTGAATTGTTACCTTTGCCTGTGAGACCGCGCAAAGGGCAAATGCTGAGTTTGCGCTTACCGGATTTTGTCCCAGAATTGCCCCTAAGACGTATTTTATTCGGTGAAAATACTTACATCGTGCCACGGCGGAGTCGTTCAATTATCATCGGTGCAACTAGTGAAGATGTAGGTTTTACTCCCCATAACACCCCTGCTGGCATTCAAAATTTACTTCAGCAAGCCATCCGCCTTTATCCCCAATTGCAGGATTATCCGATTCAAGAACTGTGGTGGGGTTTTCGCCCTGATACCCCAGACGAATTACCGATTTTAGGCACTAGCCATTGTGAAAACTTGACTTTAGCGACTGGTCATTATCGCAATGGCATTTTACTCGCGCCAGTCACAGCAGAAATTATTGCGAATTTAATCTGCGAACAAAAATCCGATTCTTTGCTGCCGAATTTCCACTATACTCGCTTTCACACCCAGCCATCTACCGCCCCTATGCTCACTCACTCTGCCAATTTTACCAATGGGCATCGTGCGATCGCACCGCTCCCCACTCCCGACTCCCCACTCCCCGACTCACCACTGATAATTGCTGGCAAAACCTTCCAATCTCGTCTGATGACGGGAACCGGAAAGTATCGCAGTATAGAAGAAATGCAGCAAAGCGTTGTTGCCAGTAATTGTCAAATTGTTACCGTTGCCGTTCGACGCGTTCAGGCTAAAACCCCTGGACATGAAGGGTTAGCCGAAGCACTAGACTGGTCAAAAATTTGGATGCTACCGAATACTGCGGGTTGTCAAACAGCCGAAGAAGCGATTCGCGTCGCCCGTTTAGGACGAGAAATGGCAAAACTGCTAGGACAGGAAGATAATAACTTTGTCAAATTAGAAGTTATCCCAGATCCAAAATATTTACTACCCGATCCCATTGGCACACTGCAAGCCGCCGAACAACTAGTAAAAGAAGGGTTTGCGGTATTGCCTTATATCAATGCTGACCCGATGTTAGCCAAGCGTTTAGAAGATGTTGGCTGTGCAACAGTCATGCCTTTAGCATCACCCATCGGTTCGGGACAAGGGTTAAAAACAACTGCCAATATCCAAATAATTATTGAAAACGCTAAAGTGCCAGTCGTGGTAGATGCGGGGATTGGTTCGCCCTCAGAAGCAGCGCAGGCGATGGAATTAGGCGCAGATGCCTTGTTAATTAATAGTGCGATCGCGTTGGCACAAAACCCTGCTGCAATGGCTTATGCGATGAATTTGGCCGCAGTCGCCGGACGCTTGGCCTATCTAGCTGGCAGAATGCCGATTAAGTCCTACGCCAGTGCTAGTTCCCCTGTGACTGGGACAATTAACAGTTAACAGTTAACAGTCAACAGTTAACTGTTGACTGTCGGCTAAATGTAAAAATTTATCGCTGATAGTGAGAGTAAATTGTATCGGTTTCTGTAACATTAGATCATAAATGTTCAAAATTAAGAATAAGGAATTGCTTCATGCCCTACACGAATGAAGAAGGCGGTCGTCTTAACAATTTTGCCCAGGAACCAAAGGTTTATCGAGCAGAGCCTCCGACTGCGGAACAAAAGCGTAATTACATCATCCTCGGAGTCGCTGCTACAGTTTTGGTCGGTGGCTTAATTTTTGTCGCCTTCTCCGTGTCCAATCTCAGTTAAGCAATAACTGTCTAAATAAAATCTAATTTTTTTGAATTATTGCAGGTTTCTATGTTAGAGGAACCTGTTTTTTGTGGATTTTGTCAACATCCTATAGTAAGAATTGATATAGCAGTTGAAGCATAAATTAAAACAGTGTTGATTGCTTAAAGACCTGAAAATACTGAATTTAGACTCAGCACGCTGCTCAACGCCCCACTAGCGCTAACAGCACTTTGTTATGGGAAAATTACCCCGAACTCTGCGACTGACAATAGTTTTGCCAACTTACAGCATTTTTGATATGGATGAGGTACATTTTCTAGTCTCTAGTCCCTAGCCCCTCTCCCCCTTGAAAGATGTACTGCACCAAACTGAGAAACGCTGTAAATCCACCTTGATAAAAAATATACACTTTTTTGGCTATTGAGCCTCCATGAGCGTGAATGATCCGGCACACCCCGATAATTTTGCTTGGAATCGGCAAGTATATCACCGCCTGAAACTTGCCCTAAGTTTAGGCTTAAGACGACAACTGTTTTTAGCCGTTTGTGACGATTTACAATTGCGAAATCAAGTAGCAGCGCGGTTGCACTCTACTTTGGCTTATCCAGTTGGACAAGTGCTTTATCAGCCCCAAGATAGCCAAGAAGCTACCAGTACTTCAGCCTATCCACGGCTAGTCACTTTGCGTTTAAATCTTCATGAGCCTAACCCCGTCGCACAAATTAATCAATGGTTGGCTAATTATCCCCCGCCGATTGTGGGCGCATCTAAAGACAGCCCTGGACGGCCTTTACCAGTACCAACATTTCAAATCGTGGGTGTGGAACAGCTAACTAAACAGCCTGTGGCTGTTCAACGGTTATTTCTGCATTATTTACGTCTTGCGGAAGCATCTTTATCTAGCGAAGAGGCGAATGGATTTTTAGAATCTAGTGTGTTGTTGTGGATATCCCGTCCTTGGTTATCGGCTATTCAGCAATCAGCACCACAGTTTTGGCATTGGCGGACTGGTGTATTTACCTTTGCTGGGGAACCAACACCAGCACGTAATTTAAATTATCCCGAACGTTTCCCCAGTTCCCGCAATCTCGACTTAGGCAAGATAGAAGGGGCGACTTTCAACGAATCAGCAGTTGAAGCAAAACCCAAAGCTCAAAAAAATACAGAAGCAGAAAATGGTGGGGTTTTAGAAACTTTAGCCAAGCCAGCCACGAAGGTGCTAGAAGTAGCGCCACCACTGGGTTTTTTGCCAGATGAAACTACAGATGCGGGTAAAGCTAGTCAGACAAGTAACCTATCGCTGTCGTCGTTGTCTCATATTAATCAGGATTTAAGCGAGTTAGTCCTGGCAACTATTAATACGAAAACTTCTCAAGAAGAGGAGAACTGGCAACCGCAACAAATTTTATTAGAGATTGAGGAATTACACGCCAAGCAAGCTGCACCGCAGGATTTAGCAGCAGCTTATCAGCAGCTAGGAAATGCCTATCGCTTGCGAATTGAACAAGGACATTCCACCTTAGAAAATCTGATGGTAGCGATTCTTGCCTATCAAGAAGCGATCGCCTACGATGAAGAATCGCCCCAATTACCGGATATTCTCAACGATTTAGGCACACTTTATTGGATGCTTTACCGCACGCCACCAAATGTGGAAGCGGGACAAAATTACATCGAACAGGGAATTGAATTTTATCAGTTGGCGTTAAAGATGATTTCGCCGCAGTCTCACCCAGAAACTTATGCGCGCGTGCAGAATAATTTAGGGACAGCTTATGGTGATTTGGCAAAATTTTCTAACCCTGGGGAAAATTGGCAGCAAGCAGTTTTAGCTTATACAGAAGCGTTGCGCTACCGCACTGTAGAAATGGACACCTTCAAGTATGCAGCTTGCCAAAATAATTTAGGTACAGCTTACTGGCATTTGGGACAATACAATCAACCAGTACTGCATTTAAAAAAAGCGATCGCAGCTTATAATCAAGCGATCGCCCATTACAATCCCCAACAGGAACCACTAAAATATGGCATGATTCAAAATAACATCGGTACTGCTTACTGGAATTTGGCGCAATACGAACAACCAGCCGAAAATCTTCAGCAAGCAATTGATGTTTACTGCGAAGCTTTGAAATATCGCACTGCCGCCACTATGCCGAGTGCTTGCGCTGCTACTCAAAATAATTTAGCCACCGCTTATTGGCATTTATCGAACTTACCCCAAACTACCAAAGAAAGCAAGCAAAAATTATTAAAATTATCGATTATTGCTTACGCAGAAGCTATTAATTTGGCGCATTCTTTAAAGGGAATTCCTTTAAGCTTTGATTTATTTGCGGCACATAATAACTTAGGATTAGCTCATTATCAGTTAGTTACTGATATTTATTTTGATGGCGATAAAGCAACGCGATCGCACCACTTAGAAATAGCCTTAGATCATCATTTACAAGCCTTAAACGGATTAAGTAAACAACCAGAAGCGTATCAAACTACCTTTGCTTATGTAGTCAAAACAATTCGCACTTTCCACAGCGAATTAGGTATTCAAGGACAAAATCTCGCTTTATCAAAAGTTCCCGGACAATTGCTGCCGGAAATTTTATCAAAGCTATAAAACAATACAATTCAGATAAGTAGAGGGACATAAATAATTGGAATTAGGGCTAGGCAGGAGGGAAGAGATTTTTAACTATTTTGTCTAAGACTTATCTAGTTAAGTTTATTTGTGTCTTCTTACTTAACAAAACGAAATCACAACAAAACCAACAAATAATGACTCAACAAAAAGGCGTTGCATAAATGCGGGATGAAATCATAAAATTCTACTTTTAAAACTCTTGCTCTTTGCGCCTTTGCGCCTCTGCGTGAGACAAAAATCATCCCATTGATCAGCAACGCCAACAAAAAATCAGAAAATGATTTTGCAGGGGGCTTGGGAGAGAATCAGGGCGGCCGCATCATGTCAATAAGACTAATCTATTCTCAATAGACGTAAAAATAATCTCATTAAACCCCTGCTTATTGACAAAGATTTTAGCGTTGGCGTAGCCCGCCGCAGGCATCGCTTTGAGCCTTGTAAAATAAATCAAGCCAGAAATACTGATTTTTTCGTTGATTCTCAATTTCAGTAGTCATTACGTATACTTCAGATGCGTTCGCCCTGACCCATCAACCTCTTCAGGCCGATGGAATGCCTAAATTGGATTACACCTCGATTTTGTAATTGAGTTGATGCTCATCTCCAGGTAGACCTCGAAAACCCCAATTGTGCTTGGGAGTTTCAAAAATTGTGATTTCCAAATCTTGTGCTGAAATTCCTATTAGTTGTACACGCTCAAACAGTAAACGAATCAACTGTTTTTTCGCCTCAACACTGCGTCCCTCGATCATACTCAACTCCAAGATAGTATAACGCTCGGTGCGCTCAGATGGATAGAAAAAATCATCTCTTTCCAAAGGAAAAAAGCGATGTGCGCGTTTGTCTGATGGATATTGAAGTGCATCTATCACACAGGAATGAATGACATCTGAGAGTTTTAGCTTAATTGGCTCAAGATGTTCTCTCAATCCATAAATTTTGATCTGTACCATATTATTCTTTTGTTTTTGATGTTTACCAGATAATACCTCCATCAAAAATACTGCAATTATGTTGAGAAATCTTAGTTTCTAACCATAGTTAATTTTTGCGTTAATTCACATCTTGCACCTAGCCCCAGCGAATAGAATTCGCACGCCAGATGCTTCAAGTCGGGCATTGCCCGCCCAACGCACTGGCTCGGCTATACAAACGCGTGGTGTGCCTATCGCGCTTGCGCTGCGCTTGGCGCACCACGCGGACTAACGCAATATCAAGGGTTTGGAACCCGCGCAGGCGGTGAGGGGGTCGCAGTCTTGGCGGTTCCCGTCGATTGCGTTAGCGCAGCGTAAAGCCTGACGGCATGGCTTCGCTTAGAGCGACGTACTCCTTCGGAGAAGCAAGCTACGCGTAGCGTCTCCCTTTGGGAGAAGGAGCGTCACCCCCGAACCCGTTAGCGCAGCGTAAAGCCTGACGGCATGGCTTCGCTTAGAGCGACGCAGGAGCGTCAGGGGTTTTGTCTGTGTAGCCGCGACTTCAGTCGCCCTCGTGCAAGATATGTGTTAACGTTCTTTGCGGATTAATCGCTTATTGTCATCAACCTAAAAAACCTAGCCTTCAACTGGAGTGGATGTTACCTCCTGATCTTTCACCCGAACTCAGGTTATCCTACTCTGCACTAGAATCTCCCCATTCTTTAATAGCGGAAAATATCGACGAATAATCATCATTAGCAAAAGACATTTTCACGGCTGTGTACAAAATATGTCTTACTGATTCAATACTGCTGAGATCCAAACCTAAAGCTTTGGCTTCAGAGATAAACAAATCTGTATCTTTGAGCAAATGTTTGGTTGGGAAATTGGGATTTGTATAGTCTTCAGACAACATTCGTTGCAGCTTTTTGTCAAAGGTAGGTGCATAAAGCGAACTTTCGCGGAGAATTTGCATAAAAGATTCTGTATTGACACCTTGACGCTGCAAAAAAGCCAGACTCAGCGCGAAACTAGTTGTTAGGGATGCAATTAATTGATTTAAGGCTAATTTTAGTGCTGCGGCGCTTCCTACAGGCCCAATCAGTAAAGGTTCTGGGCCAAAATTTTGCAGTAATTGTAAATGTCTTTGATATTGTTCTGGTTGCGCGCCTACCATCACAATTAACTTACCAGTTTGAGCTTCTGGGATACTACCTAAAACTGGCGCTTCTATATATTCGCCACCACCGCCAACTATTGCATCTCGAATTTCTTGGCTTTGGGTGGGTGTAATTGTCCCCATTTGGATGATAGTGCGTCCTTCGAGGGTGCGCCAAGCCGTATCAGATAGCAAGACTTGATAAATAGCTGCGGCGTTAGTCAGCATTAAAATAATGCAGTCAGCAGCACGAATGGCTTGACGGGGTTGCGTTGCAATTTCAGCGCCAGCTGCTTGTAATGGTGCTAGTTTTTCTGGGGTGCGATTGTAGGCAACTACTTGTATATTGGCTGCTAACAACCTTTGTGCCATTGGTTGTCCCATCAGTCCAGTTCCCAGAAATGCCACCTTCATTGTTCACGTTCCTTTGGTACAGCGTAGGCGAAGCCTTGTGTAGACATCGCGGTTCTATCGTTTGATTGTAATTGAAGGGCGAAGATTGATTTGAGATTTAAGATGCTATTCTCAGCTATCAAGTTCGCCCAAAAATGCTAAATTCAACCACCTGCGGCAAAAGTCACCATAATGACAACAGAAAGTAAAATACCAGGTGTCAGCAGCATTACTAGCATTAACAAGTCATGAGTACTCATAGTGAGGATTTTCCTAAAGAGGATTTCGCAGTAATCAATAGTTATGCTAGTCCATATAACCAGGATGCCGCAGACCTATAGATAGTTTTAACTTTTCACCTTACTTTTACTTTGGCACAAATAGCCCTTTTAGGGGTTGAGAAATTTCTTGAGTGTGCAGTCCTTTGCTTTGCACTAAAACGCCAAAGCCACCTAGTCCTGTGGGATCTATAAGTTTGTGGAGTGATTCTCGGCGTTGCAACAACTCGGCAATTGATATCTCTTGATAAGACAAAGATGCAATTTTGTCGCCCAAACCCAACGCCATCAAAAATAGACCTTGTTGTGTAAACCCAACTTTGGTTAAACCACACTGCTCACCCCAACGTTCTAAGGCTGTAAAGTCAACATGGGCGGTGATATCTTGTCGCCCAATATTGATATAAGGGTTGTCATGGTAGCGATGTTGATAGTAGCACTGTAATGTTCCTTGCGATCGCCTGGGGTTATAGTAGCGACTAGCAATATAGCCATAATCAACTGTTACCACATACCCGCGCTGCAAGCGGTCTGCTACTATACTCAACCAATCAATAGCCGCTAAATTAATTTCGCTGCGATAGCCATCTGGGTAATTTACAGATAAATCAATCCCAATTAAATCAAAGTATTCTTTTAGTTTAGGTGTTGAAGGTTCCCCAGTTACTTCCATAAATGGGCTTGGTTGTTGACTTTGAGAAGTTAAATCAGCTGCTATAGTTACATAAATTTCTTTAAATTCACCCGCTTCTAAGACAAACTGATGTACTGGCAAAGCATCTACCAATTCGTTAGAAAAAAAACAACCAACAATTGAATTACTCGATATTTCTGCTAGGTTGCACCAACGCACAAAAAATTTTGCTAATCTTTGTTGTTGTTCTTGTCTTAACCCGGGAGACTTTTCCACAATTACATAATCTAATGCTTGCAAAAAATCTGGGTAGTGTAATTGATAATAATTGAGGATATGCATGGCTAACAAGCCTTGACCTGCTCCCATTTCTACTAACGAAAATGGTTTTGGTCGTCCTAAAATCTCCCACATTTGCACAAATTGTTCTGCTAGTGATTCGCCAAAATCATCACCAAGACTAGCAGAAGTGAAAAAATCCCCACCTTTAAACCCAATATTGACAGCTTTGCTGGAATAGTAGCCATATTCTGGATGATATAGCACCATATCCATATATTCTGCAAAGGTAATTCGCTTTGGCAGAGTGTTAGTAATACGTTCTGATATGGCGGCACACAGCGCGGAGTTAGAATTCATCATTAAACTTTTAAACGATAAAATAAATGCGGCAAATTAGCATGGATAATCTCACGCTCGTATTCAAAACCTAGCTTTTCCATCACTCTTTTTGAAGCAAGATTATTTGTTAATGTAAAACAGATAATATCTTGCAAACCCAGTAAATTAACACCTACTTGCAAAATTTTTCTCCCCATTTCAGTGGCAAATCCTTGACCCCAAAATTTAGCCATTAAAGCGTAGGCTAATTCTACTTCAGCTTTACCTTCAACATTTGTTTTTCTGAGACCAGCACGACCGACAAACTGCTTAGTAACTTTGTCTCTAAATACCCATAGACCAAAGCCATGACTTTGCCAATGATACAAATTATTTAAAATAAACAAGCGTGTCTCCTCATCCGAACGAATTCCTCCTAAAGTCGCCATAACTTGATGATTTTGATGCATTTGATTGAGTTCATTTAAATGAATAAATCTTAAACGTTCAGCAAATAAACGGTCAGTATCAAATGTTTCTAGTGATGCCATTTTGCTAATCTTGAATAAATAAAAATCTGCCAATTATTAAATATATTTTTTCCTGAACATTGCTAAATTTAACAGCAAGACAAATTAATGATTGTTGTTATGACAACCAATAAATTGGGACTGAAGAAGAAGAGAAAAAATAGACTTTTGCTTAACTATTGCCATCAGCAGTTGATAAATTTCATCAGGATAATTGACACTCCACTACTCATAATTTACAAACAACTTAACATTTTGTATATGCGTTACATCTATTTACTATTGAGGATAGTACTGAGGACATTACTAGCTTAATACTCTGCTGCCACGGCTATCCAACTATTAGCCTGTTATTGGTCAGGTAATGTTGCTCACTTTCACTGTGAGTAAAAGTAAAATTTAATCACAATATCTTAGTGTTAATACTCAGACTTTAATGTATAAATATTACGAATAATTGAATAATGTTATCTTCTTCACAAATTCCTCAGATTTGCTAACTATCCTCGTAGGTGTAGACAGCTATTTGAGTGACAACAAGTTAATCAAGTGGCTGGGCTGTTTTTTAAAACCCCTTTATATCAATTGCTTTAGAAAAATATGAATTACTGTCTTTGCTGCTCTGAAGTACTTTTACAACAAGTTCGCGGTTCCGAAATTACTTGGTTTTGTCGTCACTGTTGGCAAGATATGCCTGTGTTGTCTTGTCATCTTGCTGGTTTGTTAAATAGAGGTATCAAAGAAGAACTACCTAGCACATCTCAACTGAGAGAAAATGTACAAGCTACAACTTATACCAGTTCTCAAAACAAAATTACGGGCTGGATTGGAGTTAAAGATGCACTAGTCTAAATAGTGAATACATGGAGTGATAATTTTTACCTTTTAATCTCAAAATTTTGATTTTGCTTTAAGTACTGAATTACACATAAATGCGTCTTTGCCCAAGCAGAAGTCTGAACCAATTCCAAATTTCTGATTTACTGCACCAAAGTTTGCCATTCTTATCGGAATATAAAGATTGATTAAGATAATGGCAGACTGAAAAATATGATCAAGATGCTAATGCAAAGCTGGACTGGATTTAAAACAAATTTACAGATGGATTGGTTATTGATAAATGCTGTACAGTTTTCTGCTTGGGCAGTTTTTTCTCTGTTACTAGCGGAGGTGCTAAGGGACATTTACCATGCTTTGTGTCATCAAGTAGTTTGGCTAGCTAAATGGCACAACAAGCATCATGCAGCTTATCGTCGAGATTTATCAATAGTGTCGCCGAAGATTTACCAAGAGTCCCAGCTTTACCACGACATTGTAGAGTCGATTTTGTTGGTAGTGATTTTGACGGTAGTTGCTTTATTAATTCACCAATGGGGATTATGGATAGGGGTAGCTTATGCTTTGACCTTTTTGTATGGGGCATCGGTGCGATATTTTTTCGGGAAAGTAGAGACAGATTTTAATCACTTACCAGGTTCTTTAGAAGTGATTCCTTCGGTTTGGTTGGTAAATCGTGCTTATCATTGGCGACATCATTTTGATGATGTGAATGCTTATTACAGTGGGGTGTTTCCGCTAGTGGATAAAATTCTGGGTACAGGACTTTCGCTCAAGGGTAAAACTGTTGCTTTGACTGGCGCATCTGGCAGTTTAGGCCAAGCATTAACCACGGAACTGCTTAAACACAATGCTAAGGTTTTAGCTTTAACGACTAATCCTGATAAATTTGCTACCCAAGCGGGGGTAACTGTGCTTGCTTGGGAGTTGGGGAATGAGTCGCAACTGCGGGATAAATTAGAGAAAGTAGATATTTTAATTATTAATCACGGGATTAATGTTTATGGCGATCGCACCTCTCAAGCCATCAACTCTTCCTACGAAGTCAATACCTTTTCGGCATTGCGGTTAATCGATGTGTTTATGTCAACCGTGACAGGGCCGCAAGATAAAGCCACAAAAGAAATCTGGGTGAATACTTCCGAAGCGGAAGTCTCACCAGCCCTAAGTCCTCTTTATGAATTGAGCAAACGCACATTAGGCGATATCATCACGCTAAAACGCCTGGAAGGAAATTGCATCATTCGGAAATTAATTCTTGGCCCATTTAAAAGCCAACTTAACCCCTATGGTGTTATGTCAGCCTCACAAGTAGCTAGTGCAATTATCTTTTTCGCAAAACGCGACTTCCGCAATATTATTGTGGCTATCAATCCTTTAACTTATTTACTATTCCCCATTAAGGAAACGAGTACCTGGCTTTACTATCGAATTTTTAGTAAATCAGCGTAATATCATTGGGGACTGGAAAAGGCACAACATTTAAAGTTAAATTGCCGCGGTTTTATCAAGTACGCGGGGCAAAAGCCAGAAAAAACTCTTGTTCTGCTTGCCCCCTTTCCCCTTTGAATGTCTATTTTTGACTAGGTTTTAAGGCCAAGAGTATTTCTAATTGACTGGTTGATTTATCAGGACTGGTAGCAGTTGCAGCAAAACCGCGAATCGAATTTAAGACAGCACTAGTTTCTGGGGGAATTGGTCTACCTTGGGTAGCAAAACGATTAACTAGAGTCACGGTTTTATCCATATCTAAATAGAAGTAGCCACCGTTAGGCTGCTGCAATGAACCTGTGACTGCTTTAAAGGTGTCGCTTTTATCTAAACTTTTGCCATTAGACGTTGCTACAGCCTCAGCAACCGGGCCGCCAACAGCTAAAAAGACGGTATCTTGGTCTAACCAACCGTGAGATAATAATGCGCCTTGTTGGGGTATCTGCCATTCTGTGACATCTTTACCGCCAATATTTCTGGTAGCAATGTTGATTCTTTGGGCTTTGGCTAGATTATCAAGTTTAGTAAAGGTGGCTTCTGCTGTTTTGCGATCGCTGGTATCAAATATAAAAGCACCACCAAAACCAACATTTGCTAATACACCTTGATTAGATGGAATCGCAGCAAAGCCAAATTCTCCATCCATCCAGCCAAAAATATCTTTATCTAAGTCAAGATTGACAAATTTCATCTGAGCGCGTACTTGCTGTAACCCTTGCTGAATGTCGGGATAGTCTTTGGACTGTTCCACAAATGTTTG
The DNA here is from genome assembly GCF_014697425.1 of Nostoc sp. FACHB-110. Lineage (GTDB taxonomy): Bacteria > Cyanobacteriota > Cyanobacteriia > Cyanobacteriales > Nostocaceae > Nostoc_B. Next base: position 29,910 of record NZ_JACJRU010000051.1, on the reverse strand, counting down.
CCAGCCACGGCTAATTCCGTTACCACTTACTAAAGCAAAGGTATCGCTGGGAAATTGCGCCAATATTTTAGCAGGCGTATTTTGATACTGAAATTTGTTTAGTTGCGGATCTAAATTAGCGATCGCTTTGACTCGTAATCCTTTATCGTCAACGCCAACACCTGCTACCATTGATTTTACTTGTTTTAATTGCGCCAAAGCTTGTGGCGGTAGTTGTCTGGCTTGAGGATTAGCGGCTGCTAATTGCTGTACCATCCCTGTATAGTCTGGTACATAAATTTGAGCCAAAGTGTTTTGCAAATTAATTCCTTTAGCAAAAAGACTATTAGCATCTTCTTTCGTAGCAAAAGAAGCCTGACCTTTATAAGTATCAATTGCTTTTTCTACAGATTGCTTTTGTGGAGCTAAGAGCAAATAGCTGTTATTAACAACTACACTATAGGTAGACTTGTTATTTTCGATAGTTTCCGTAATTTTTTCGCCTTTATAGTCAGTTTCCTGACTTTTCACTCCTTTTTGAGTTTTTAATTTATTAGCAAAATTTAAAGCTGTTAATTTATCTTTGATCCCCACCACTAATAAGACATTTGCCTCTTGTTGCGGTTGAATAACTGGCGGTATTTCTGGATTACCACTGACACCATTATTAAATTGAGTCGGTTTAGTCTGATTTGGTGGTAAAACCGCGATCATAATCCCACCAATCCAAGGTTTGATATCTTTCTCATAACTAATATCACTGCCTTGAAACGCATTTTTATTCAAGTCATCTAAACTTTTGGTTAATAACTTTTGTGCTTCAGGAGTGCCAAACTCTTGTAACTTAGCCCAAGCTTGTGGATCTGTGGTGACATAAGTAGCCATGAGTGCCGAAGCGGGTACTAATTTAGCACTGCTTAAAGCACCTGCGCTGTCTCCAGAAGGGCCTTTAAATACATATGTATAGACGGCTACGCCTCCTACAATCGCTACAACTGCGCCAATTGCAGGCAATAAAAAATTTGACTTACGTTCAGGCATTGTAATTTTCCTATATTTTCCTCAAATTTTTACCAAGCTGAGTAAAAACGTCATTGTTGAGTTCTCGGAATTATGCAAAAACTTCACGATTTCTTCGGATTTCACTGTTAGAATTTAGTAAATTTACAGGCAAACAGCAAAAAGAACTCCAAACAAATACTTCAATGAGATGAGAGCCAAATCCGTAAGCGGAATTATTATTCATCTCGAAGGATGTCTTGTGGGAATGCAGCACGCTATTCTAAGCTAGAGAAAAATGGGCGAGTATTTGTACTCAATGAAAATTTACATCGGGCTAAAATTTCTACATCCAACCCAGAAAGATTAACGATAATCTTTCAAACATTGCAAAAATTGCATAGCACCTATCCACTATTTTGATTTACCACCCCAAGCAAATAGGATTATTCTCTTAAATATTTAGTCAAATTTTTTAGGATTAAAAGGCCAATCAGCATCAATGTCGAATTATTATTTTGATACAGAAAGCAACGGACACAAATCTTTTGAGTTACCAGGAGCTAGACCACACTATAACCCCGATCGCCCTGGACAAGTTGAACATATTTTTCTTGATTTACATCTAGATATTCCCAAACAAAGTTATCACGGCAGTTGTAGTATTCGTCTCGCACCAGTCCGCAGTGGAATTGAGCGCTTAACGCTGGATGCAGTTAACTTAAATATCCAGTCTGTACAAGTCGATGAGGTGGTGCAGAAGTTTGACTATGACGGCGAACAGCTTTCGATTCAACTTTCGCAACCAACTCAACTGGGCAAAAAAATATTAATTGCGATCGCATATTCAGCTGAAAAACCCCAACGTGGTATCTATTTTATCCAACCAGACAAACACTATCCCCACAAACCCACCCAAGTCTGGACTCAAGGAGAAGACGAAGACTCGCGTTTTTGGTTTCCCTGTTTTGACTATCCCGGACAACTATCAACTTCGGAAATTCGCGTCCGGGTTCCTAAACCATTAGTAGCCATTTCCAACGGTGAATTAATTGACACCGCCGCAGAAGGAAACGACAAAATTTATCATTGGTCACAACAGCAAATTCATCCTACCTATTTGATGACTTTAGCTGTCGGTGACTTTGCCGAAATTCGAGATGAGTGGAAAGGTAAACCCGTAACCTACTACGTAGAAAAAAGCCGGGAAGAAGACGCTAAACGCAGTATGGGGAAAACTCCCCGCATGGTCGAATTTTTGAGCGAAAAGTATGGTTATCCATATCCTTTTCCTAAATATGCTCAAGTTTGCGTTGATGACTTTATCTTTGGCGGGATGGAAAATACTTCCACCACCTTATTAACAGACCGTTGTCTTTTAGATGAACGCGCCGTCTATGATAACCGCAACACCGAAAGTTTAGTTGTCCACGAACTAGCACACCAGTGGTTTGGTGATTTGTTGGTAATTAAGCATTGGTCTCATGCTTGGATTAAAGAAGGAATGGCTTCTTACTCCGAGGTGATGTGGACGGAACATGAGTATAGTGCAGAAGAAGCCGCATACTATCGTTTAATAGAAGCGCGGAGTTATTTAAGCGAAGATAGCAGCCGCTACCGTAGGCCAATGGTGACTCATGTTTATCGGGAAGCCATTGAACTTTATGACCGCCACATCTACGAAAAAGGGTCTTGTGTTTATCACATGATTCGGGCGGAATTGGGCGAAGAATTATTTTGGCACGCCATTCATACCTTTGTGCAAGATAACGCCCATAAAACTGTGGAGACAGTAGACTTACTCCGCGCCATTGATAAAGCTACAGGACGAAATTTAGCTTTCCTATTCGACCAATACGTTTATCGTGGCGGTCATCCTGATTTTAAAGTGGCTTATTCTTGGGATGGCAATGCAAATTTAGCCAAGGTCACAGTTACTCAAACCCAAGCCGATAACAAGAACAGTAAAAATTTATTTGACCTGAAAATTCCCATTGGCTTTGGCTACGTTCAAAAAGGTTCCACTGAAAAACTCAGCACTTTCACAGTCCGAGTACACGAACACGAACAAAGTTTTTATTTCCCCCTATCAGCCAAACCTGATTTTATTAGCTTTGATGTCGGTAATCATTTCCTCAAAACTGTTGCTTTGGAATATCCAGTTCCAGAGTTAAAAGCACAGTTAGAATTTGACCCAGACCCACTTTCTCGGATTTATGCGGCTGGGGCTTTAGCGAAAAAAGGTGGTTTAGAAGCGACCAAAGCCTTATCAAAGTCACTGAAAAACGATCCATTTTGGGGTGTGCGGGTAGAAGTAGCGAAACAATTGGCCGAAGTCAAGTTAGACCAAGCTTTTGATGGGTTAGTCGCTGGGTTAAAAGATAAAAATCCTTACGTACGTCGTGCTGTAGTTACAGCATTAGCGACTATCAAAACCCATGATAGTTATAAGGCTGTGAAAGAGGTAGTGCAAGAAGGCGATCGCAGTTACTATGTAGAAGCCGCCGCCGCCCGTGCCATTGGGGCGATCGCAGCTGCTAATCTAGACGAAAAGCCCAAAGAAGAAAAAGCCATCAAACTGCTGAAGTCTGTTTTAGAAGAAAAAGCAGGTTGGAATGAAGTAGTCCGTGCTGGTGCTGTTGCTGGTTTAGCTGAACTTAAAACCTCAGAAGCAGCTTTAAATCTACTTTTAGAATACACAAAACTGGGAGTTCCCCAAGCCTTACGTTTACCAGCAATTCGGGCTTTAGGCAAGATTTCCGTCGGTCAAACCCCTGTCAACCTAGAACGGATTTTAGATAGATTAGCTGAACTTGCCAAAGAAACTTTCTTTTTAACTCAAATGGCGGTAGTTGCTTCCTTAGGACAGATGCAGACACCGAAAGCAATTGGCATTTTGCGCGCACTTTCTGACCAAACCCCCGACGGACGCGTGCGCCGTTATGCTGATGAAGAAATTGGCAATGTCCAAAAGCATATCGGCCCAGAAACGGCTTTGCGTCAATTGCGCGAGGAATTAGACCAACTCAAGCAACAAAACCAAGAACTCAAAAGCCGCTTAGAAGATTTAGAGGCGAAGTCGAAATAGGGGTTAGAGGCTAGAGGTTAGGGGTTAGGGGTGAATGGGTAATTATCTTTTTGTGCTGGACTAGTCTACCTAAACTTTCCTAATTCCTAGCCCCTAGCTTCTCTCCTCTAATCCCTAACTCACAAAAATATTTTGTACTTTTATAAAGTATAATTAAGGAAAAGATAAAAAAGCTAGGCAGCACGGTAGTCTTTGATAGCCGTGTGTCTATTTAAAAAAGTTAACGTTTTATAGTTTTGGATAAAAAACCACAGTTATTTTCAACAAGCGATTAGCTTGCATTTTCGGATGCAAAAAAACAACAGTGTAGATTTCCCAGTTGAAGAGGCAAACAAAAGCGTGGGTCAGTATCAACCTGCTGAACTAAAGCGATACAATCCAGAAGCGATCGCTCGTCACTATCGTTACCGCCCCTGGTTAGCATGGGGACGCTTACTCAAAATTATCTGGTCTTTTGCTGGATTCATTGTAAGTCTGAAATGGGACGAATGGCAAAATCAAGTTGAGCAAAATAAAGGTAAACGAGCTATTCAACTGCGTCAACTGCTGACTAGGCTAGGCCCTACCTTCATTAAAGTTGGTCAAGCCCTTTCTACCAGACCAGACTTAATCCGCAAAGACTTCTTAGAAGAGTTGGTGAAGTTGCAAGACCAACTGCCACCTTTCGATAATGCGATCGCCTATGCAATTATCGAAAAAGAACTCGACTGTGCAATATCAGACGTTTACAGCGAACTATCCCCAAACCCTGTAGCAGCTGCTAGTTTGGGTCAAGTTTATCGCGGGCGTTTGATTAGCGGTGAAGAAGTAGCAGTCAAAGTCCAACGTCCTAATTTGCACCCCATACTCGCCCTTGACCTTTATTTAATGCGGTGGGCTGCAAGTTGGCTAGCACCTTGGCTACCTCTGAATCTCGGCCATGACTTAACTTTAATTGTGGACGAGTTCGGCACTAAATTATTTGAAGAAATTGACTACATCAACGAAGGCCGCAACGCGGAAAAATTCGCCAACAATTTCCGTAATGACCCGCAGGTAAAAGTCCCAGCTATTTACTGGCGTTGCAGTAGTAATCATGTTTTGACGCTGGAATGGATAAACGGCTTCAAGCTGACAGATACTCAAAGTATCCGCGCCGCAGGGTTAGACCCAGAAGTGATTATCCAAATTGGTGTAACGTCGGGTTTACGCCAACTTCTAGAATTTGGTTTCTTTCACGCTGACCCCCATCCTGGTAATTTATTTGCCATGCCCGATGGTCGAATGGCTTACATCGACTTCGGTATGATGGATCAGTTAGAAGAAATTACCAAAGAAACGTTAGTTGATGCCTTAGTCCATCTGGTAAATAAAGACTATCTCGACTTAGCTACCGATTTTGTCAATTTAGGTTTTTTAACACCAGACACAAATATTTGCCCAATTGTGCCAGCCTTAGAAGCAGTTTTAGGCGATGCTATTGGTAAGAACGTCGGTGATTTTAACTTCAAAACCATTACCGACGAATTTTCGGAATTGATGTATGAATATCCTTTCCGGGTTCCGGCCAAGTTTGCCTTAATTATTCGTTCTTTGGTGACACAAGAAGGTATTGCCCTCAGCCTTAACCCCAATTTCAAAATTGTTGAGGTTGGTTATCCATATATTGCCAGACGACTACTGACTGGTGAGTCACCGCAATTAAGACGACGCTTACTGAATGTGCTATTTAAAGATGGTAAATTCCAGTGGCAGCGATTAGAAAATTTAATTGCGATCGCTCGTACCGATGGTAGCTTTGATGTACTGCCTACCGCTCAAATGGGTTTACAATATCTGCTATCAGAAGAAGGTAAATTCCTGCGGCGACAGTTAGTATTAGCACTGACAGAAGACGACCGTTTGCACACCCAAGAAGTGCAACGCTTGTGGGAATTAGTCAAAGATGATATCAAGCCCAATCGTATATTCGATGTTGCGATCGGCTTTTTAACTAATTTATCCCGCGAAAGCGTAGCTGCGATCGTCCCAAGTGCTACCACGCTGGTTAATTTTGATAATTTTCCCTCAGCCATTGGGCGATAAACAAAATTCAGGGTTGAAATATGCAGGCTTTGTTGCTTGATTTCACCCTGAATTTTTATTGTGCTTTTAAAATTTTATCTTTAATATAATTGGAGTTTTCATGTACTATTTTCCCCAACAACCGCCTTATTTTCTCCTAATTCTTGGCTTATTCATTGCTGTAACTTCTGGCTTTAGTTTATCTGGTACTCTAAAAATTATTGTCAGAAAATGGGCAAAAGATAGTGCAGTCAAACCAGAGTCCAGTTCTTTCACTAGACAATTATTAGTACCATTTTTAGGTATAACTCTTGGCGTTAGCTTATTTCTTTATTCAGGTTTAGCCATATTTGGTTTCCCGCCTTTTCTAGCTTTAGCAATTGGTTTACCACTCAGCCTTTTAACCTGCTTGCTTGTGTGGTTACAGTTAGGTAGTATGCTAGATTTTGCCAAGGATAAAGGAATGCAATCTCTAGATTTAGATTCATTGTCTTAGATAATAAAAAATAGAATAATCAACTTAACTGCTTACCACTGCTTCGGTTGACACAATCATGTAGGGAAGCAGTTTTGCATAAAAATTATCTATAGGACTCATATTTGATTTATGAAAAAAATCAGTACCTCTTTCAAGGGGCAGAGAGACTAGAAAATGTAACTCATCCATATCAAAAATGGGCGTTGCATAAATGCGGGATGAATTGAGATGTTTAACAAAAATAAAATATTGATTCTTCGCGCCTTTGCGCGGCAGTCGCTTCAAGTCGGCAGAGCCGCCCAACGCGCTGCCTTGCCTTTGCGCGAAACAAAAAACATCCCACTAATCAGCAATGCCCAAAAATGCTGTATATTGCCACTGTCTGCTAGGCATCCCTGAGCCAATGTTTGAGGATTTTTAGTTATACATCCATTACTATACTTAACCTTGTAGAGTTTTTTTGTTCACACTTCTATTTATCAGCTAGTCGTAATTTAAATTGCACCATATTCATGGTAGTAAAAGCTGCAAACCCTCTCCCTTGCTCCCTGCCCCCTGCTCCCCTGCGGTCTCAATGTCAAAATTAAACGATTAACAGCTTACTACCCAGAGAGTGACACAAGAGGGATAATATTCATTATTCAAAAATTTGCATTTAAATTCATGATGAAAAAAAGCAAATTACAAAGGTTTATGCTTTTGTTTTCATGCTTGCTTTGCTTAGGTTTATGCAGTATGCGTCCAGCAATTGCAGGTAACTTACCTCAGGATTTGCTCAAACAACCAGCCACAGAAATTTCCGTAAATTTGAGTAATGCGGCTAACGAATTTAAGTTTGAACCAAATCATTTAGAGTTAGTATCAGGAAAACGCTATCTTCTGCAACTCAAAAATCCTAGTCAATTAAAGCATTACTTTACTGCCAAAGATTTTGCTGATGCTAGTTGGACACAAAAATTAGAAGCTGGCAAAGTTGAAATCAAAGGAGCCATTCACGAACTTGAATTAAAACCAGGTGCAGAAGCGCAATGGGTATTAGTCCCGCTAAAAGCAGGAAAATACAGCCTACGCTGTCCTATTGCAGGGCATACTGAAGCTGGGATGACTGGAGAAATTATTGTCAGTAGTTCTGAATCAACTTTGCCGCAATAAACTAAGTTAGATTTAAATATAGATATTGTTTCTCAATTATCCTAGAAAAAACACTGCCTCTTCCATCAAGCGGCATCAGCAATTATTAATTTCCCCATGAACATTCTCAGCAATTTGCTTTCTCAACCAGCTAAGATTACGTCTCCACCAAAGCAACGTCGAGGAATAGAACTGAAATCGCCACGCGAAATTGAAATTATGCGGCAATCTGCCAAAATTGTGGCAACAGTACTCAAAGAAATTTCCGAACTGGTAAAGCCAGGGATGACGACGGCTGATTTGGATGCTTATGCAGAAAAACGCATCCGCGAAATGGATGCCATACCCAGCTTTAAAGGGTATCACGGTTTTACTGGTTCTATCTGCGCCAGCATCAATAATGAAGTCGTACACGGTATCCCAAATCCAAAAAAAGTCATCCGCGCTGGGGATGTGTTGAAAGTAGATACGGGGGCTTGTTACCAAGGCTTTCATGGGGATTCTTGTATCACAATTGCGGTGGGTGAAGTTACCCCAGAAGCCGCTAGACTGATTCGTGTAGCCGAGGAAGCCCTTTATAAAGGTATTGAAAAAGTCAAAGCAGGTGCGTATCTGCTGGATTTAGCAGGAGCCATCGAAGACCATGTAAAAGCTAATGGTTTTAGTGTGGTAGAAGAATTCACTGGACATGGGGTTGGTCGCAACTTGCACGAAGAGCCATCAGTGTTTAACTTCCGAACACGGAGTATGCCGAATGTGAAGCTGCGTGCGGGAATGACTTTGGCAATTGAGCCAATTTTGAATGCTGGTTCTAAACATACCCGAACCTTAGCCGACCGTTGGACAGCAGTAACTGTAGATAATTCCCTTTCGGCACAGTTTGAGCATACTGTTTTAGTCACAGAAACAGGTTATGAGATTTTGACCGATCGCACTAAAGTATAGTTGAGTGAGTGCGATCGCATTGTCAGAGAGTGCGATCGCATTTATGGTAGAAATAATTCTCCAAAGAGTATTTCAATATTCAGTATAATTTTTGACTTCTAATATATCCTCTTAGAAGTCAACGCTGCGAGCTGTTCCTCTAAGGGATAAAGTATGGTAAGTCTGTAGCTGTCCTTCAAGTATGGGAGATAAACCGCGCAGAACATTGCGTTGGGTAGTAAAAATTGCTTCTGTCTCAATTGGGTTCTCTAAACTAGATGACAGATTAATGCTTGGCAGTAATAGGGTCAGTCTGACTTCCTCTCCTGTATCCGCATCGGGTTCAACAAGTACTGTGACCAGCTTACCAATATTTGTTTCTACTACATTGATTTCTTCACCTGTGAATTGCCGATCAAAATTTTGAGTTTTATAAGTAAGTTGCGGCCCACCAATGAAGCTTTCCAATGAGTAATGAATTTGCACATCATTATTGTGAAGGTCAAAATCATTTGGTTCAATAATTTGTTCTGTCATAATTTTTTTTCCTGTAACAGGTTGATGGTTTAAAGTGTGTTTATTTGTCAATAACATCAGTGATATTGACACAATAGAATTGTCTACGTACAAGCTAAGTTATGAACAGTTGCTGTTCTGAATATAAATATGCTACGAAAAAGTTACATTTGTAATTAACTATTTTTCGATAAATTTAGCAGCAATAATTAAGTATTTTTAGACTCTTGTGCTATTTTCATATTTTGCACGAGGGCGACTGAAGTCGCCGCTAAACAGGCAAAACCCCTGACGCTCCTGCGTCGCTAACGCTGCGCTAACGGGTTCGGGGGTGACGCTCCTTCTCCCAAAGGGAGACGCTACGCGTAGCTTGCTTCTCCGAAGGAGTACGTCGCTCTAAGCGAAGCCATGCCGTCAGGCTTTACGCTGCGCTAACGCAATCGACGGGAACCGCCAAGACTGCGACCCCCTCACTGCCTGCGCGGGTTTCAAAACCTTGATTTTTAGTTAGTCCGCGCAGGCGTACTTAGACAGAATAGTTTTGAGTTTAAAGCTCAATACCTGTGTAGTTTGTTTGATAATTTAATAAGGTTTCTTGTGCTTGTTTATAAACAAAGGTATTTTTAGGAATTTGTTTTAACAGATTAATTGCTTGTTCCCATTTACCTTTAGCTTGTTGTCTAATTGAGAGAGAATGGGGCGAACTTTGAACAAAAAAATGTGCTTCTATGGCTAGTTTATGTGCTGATTCTAAATTAGCTAGGGCTTTTTGTTCAGAAATTAATTTTTTACTAATAGCATGATGGTAAAAACGATAGTTATTCAGTTTGGCTTTAGCTTGTGCAGAAACTGAAGTATTGTCAGGGATGCTTTCTAGTAACTTGATAGCTTCTTGCCATTTAAATTTTGCTTGTTCCCAGACAATAAGAGGATGGGGTGGTTTTTGAACTAAACTAGATGCTTCTAAACCCAAAACTTGAGCAGCTTTAAAGTTGGCATTTGCCATTTCTTCTTGATTGAAATTTAGCTGAACGTGCTGGATTTGGGGAATTTCTGATTTAACTATCCAACCACCCAAACTTAAAGCCAATAACCCTACAGTAATCATGCCGCTATAATAATTTAGCGTTGGCTTTTCTATTTTTTTTTGTGATTGGCTAGCTAATTTACGTTGACGAGCTTGAGGGTTGATTAAAAGTTTTTCGGCTTTGACTTTTAAAGAATTAAGTTGCAAAATTAACGAGTCGATTTTGTCTTGATAAAATTCACAATCATTAATAATATCTGTCAATTCTTGCAATCTACCGTCACCAGAGATAATTAATTCCTGGTCATCATCTAACCATTCTAAAGAAAAGCCTGTTTTGCCACAAAAAGACGATACACCTAGTAGTATATTTAGCAAATTTTGACTTTTTTTAATATTATCAAAGATAAATTTTAATCTCTCTTTTACCTTAAAAGCCGCTTCTTGAGCTTTAATTATTTGCTGAATTTGCTGTTGTAAAAATTTAGGTTTTTCTAGGTTTAATTGAATTTTTAAAATTTCCTCTGCTGTTTGAAACACTGCTGGGATACTATCATGTTTAGCATCAGTATTAACCTGATTAATTAACTGAATATTGCTTAAAATATCCGCAGCGATCGCCTGAATCAAATCGCCCCAATCAACCCAAACATCTATTTTAGCTTGGATTTCTGCCAGGGTGATATCGGCGGGTAATTTGCCAAATTTAGCTGTTAACAGTCCTGGATAATCATACTTATACAAATAGACTGTATAAGCTCCGGCGTTAAATGGTTGTTCGGCTGATTCTAGATAACTAAATGTGGCAATTGGTGATTTTTCTAGTTGGTTAAATTGCAGAGTTTGATTAATTTTGTCTTGAATATTGCGTAGTTGATCCTGGGCATGATTAATCGTGGCAATTTGCCGCATGATGTCGTGGGAATAGCCAATATTCAGCCTCAGAGTTTGAACTATTTTTGGTAATTCATTCACCAGTGTTTCTAGATCAGCCATAAATATCCCTTGGGGATTTGCCGAAAGTTGATAGGAAACAATTAAAATGACTATGCTGCAAGATTAGGGTTTGCATAAAAACCTAGTCTGGCCAATGGTAGAAGCATCCTGATTAAAAAATCTGAGGCGCTATGGATTCATGGTTCCCGGAAATTTGGTTTAAGTAACAAATCCACTGGAAAAATTTTAAATAAATGCACAATTAGTAACTAAAGTCAAATATGAATGCCATTGATTTAGCGTTTACCCCAGCAGTCGAGTTGGCGCAATTAATTCGCCGTCGGGAAGTGTCGCCACTAGAATTAGTGGAAATATATTTACAAAGAATTGAGCGATTGAACCCCCAATTGGGAAGTTATTTTACGGTGACGGCAGAATTAGCACTCGCCGATGCGAAAGCCAAAACCGAAATGCTAGCTACAACCAGCGATTTACCGCCTTTTTTTGGTGTACCGATTTCTATTAAAGACCTCAACACTGTAGCTGGTGTACCTTGTACCTACGGCAATCCGGCGTTACTTAAAAACATCCCGAATTATGATGATGGGGTTGTGAGTCTGATTAAACAAGCTGGATTCATTATTCTTGGGAAAACTGCAACCTCGGAAATTGGTTCTTTCCCCTACACCGAACCCACGGGATTTCCGCCAGCGAGAAACCCTTGGAATTTAGAATATACTCCCGGCGGTTCTAGTGGTGGGGCGGCGGCGGCTGTTGCTGCTGGGTTATGTGCGATCGCTCAAGGTTCTGATGGTGGTGGTTCGATTCGTGGCCCGGCGGCTTGTTGTGGTTTGGTGGGAATTAAACCCTCAAGAGGTAGAGTCACAAAAGCCCCAGTCGGCGATCGCTTGGGGGGAATTGCTGTCAATGGCCCGATTGCCCGGACTGTGGCTGATGCGGCGGCAATGTTGGACGCAATTTCTGGTTACGTTACAGGTGATCCCTACTGGTTGCCAAATCCTGAACCGTCGTTTTTAGCTGCGACTCAAGCGCAAATTTCTGGGTTAAAGATTGCCTTCGCCACTCAAATTGCGCCTTTGGGGACTGCGGATGCTAACTGTCAACAAGGAGTATTGCAAACAGTCCAATTATTAGAACAATTAGGTAACACCGTTGAAGAAAAATGTCCCGATTTTAGTGGGTTACTAGCACCGTTTCAAACAGTTTGGCAAGCTGGGGTGGCGGCATCGGGAATTCCCGTGGAAGCATTACAGCCTGTGAATCGTTGGTTGTTGGCACGTACAGGGACGGTGGCGGAATATCTCCAGGCGTTATCGTATTTGCAGATTGTGTCACGGCAAATTGTGGCATTTTTCGAGCATTTTGATGTGTTGGTATTGCCCGTTTATTTACATTCACCAATTCGTGTAGGTGAATGGGCAGCCCTGAGTCCAGAAGAAGCATTTCAAAATATTGTGCGTTGGGTTGCCCCTTGTCCTGCGGCTAATGCTACGGGACAACCTGCGATCGCTTTACCAGTAGGTTTCGATAGCCACGGCGTACCCATCAGCGTGCAGCTTGTGGGTAAACCGGCGGCGGAAAATACCATTATTAGCCTCGCCGCCCAGATAGAAGCCGCAAAACCTTGGATTCAGCATCGTCCTGCATTTGCGATTTAATCGGCGACAACAAAGGGAATGGAGAAGATATTTTGTGCAAATTGGTTGCTTCGGATGCGAGATGACGATGTGCGAACCAATTTTTTTGGTTTTCTATCGCTGATTTTCCGTTCCCATTCCCTACCAAATATTAAGTTATGTTAATTTAACGCTAGCAAAGCGTAAGATTACCTTTTGCGGCTTTGTCAAACCGAGCAAAAGTTGGCTATTGTCCATCATTTAAAACCGTAGCGATCAGCTTAGAATGCTTAATCTGCAATGATTAGAGGCGATCGCATCGAGTAGAATATCCCTGGCATTAGCTCTGTAATCAACCAGCTAGAAGGCAGAAAAAAAGATTTTTCTCTGGTTCTAAAATTTAATGGTTTCTCGAGAAACCAGGGTTTTTACTAAGTATTTTTTCCTACTAAAAGCCTAGTTTTGCGAGTAACACACCCCAAAAAAGCAGAAAAAATCCTGAAATCCATATAAATTAACGGTTTCATATATCCACTTCTGGCTACTACACCTTAGAATGATTCATTGAAAAGTCGAGCCAATGGGATGTGTAGCCATTTTGAGTATAAATACTCCCGGCGATGACTTTTGTAATTCTGCAAACAGAGATTTGAGTAAAGATACAACACGGTGTATCGGGTCAAAATCTCAACTAAACATGAAGGAGCTTATATGAACAAAGGTGAATTGGTTGATGCAGTGGCAGAAAAAGCTAGTGTGACCAAAAAACAAGCAGATGCAGTATTGACAGCTGCTTTAGAAACTATCATTGAAGCGGTTTCATCTGGCGATAAAGTGACACTGGTGGGGTTTGGTTCTTTTGAATCACGGGAACGCAAAGCCCGCGAAGGGCGTAACCCCAAAACAAATGAGAAAATGGAAATTCCGGCAACCAAAGTGCCTGCTTTCTCTGCTGGTAAACTCTTTAGAGAAAGAGTCGCACCCCCAAAATCTTAAGTTTTGTTTACGGGATTTTTATTTTGATGCAGCAACCAGCACACGGGGGAAATTTAGCCTGGGCAGCAGCACTGGCTGGCTGTCCCCGTGATGCTATTCTTGATTTTTCTGCGAGCATCAGTCCTTTAGGGCCACCGGATAGTGCCATCGCTGCGATTAAGTCACAACTTGATAGTCTGAAGCACTATCCTCAGCCAGAGTACAGTGACCTGAGACTCGCTCTGGGTCACTTCCATCAATTACCACCAGAGTGGATTCTGCCCGGTAATGGTTCAGCAGAGTTATTAACTTTGGTGGGTAGAGAATTAGCAGCCTTGGCTGCAACAATTTTGCTGACTCCAGCCTTTGGCGACTACTACCGAACCCTAGCGGCTTATAACGCGAAAGTCCTGGAGTTACCTATTAATTGGAGTCATTTGTCATTTGTCAACGATGACACGAGTCTGAGTGTTGACAGCCAGCGTTTAGAAATTCGCGGACAAAAAACCAATGACAAAGGACTGCTGTTAAATAATCCCCACAACCCAACCGGGAAATTATTTTCACGGCAGGAAATTTTACCTCTTTTAGAAGAGTTTGCCTTGGTGGTGGTGGATGAGGCGTTTATGGATTTTTTGCCACCTGATGCAGAACAAAGCTTAATTAGGGTGGTGCAGGAGCATAAAAATTTAGTAGTGTTGCGATCTCTGACAAAATTTTACAGTCTGCCGGGGCTAAGACTGGGATATGCGATCGCTCACCCTGATTATTTGTCGCGTTGGCAGTCTTGGCGAGATCCTTGGCCTGTCAATAATCTAGCGGCAGCCGCGGCAATTGCTGTAATTGCAGATCAGGCTTTTCAACAGCAAACCTGGCAATGGCTACCACCGACCAGAAACCAACTGTTTCAAGGTTTAGCCGCCATTGGGGGATTGCAGCCTTATCCTGGTGCTGCGAACTTTTTACTGGTGGAATCACAACAGTCTACGCAGTTACAGCAAAAACTACTCCAACACCATCAGATTTTAATTCGGGATTGCCTGAGTTTTAAAGAATTAGGCGAGCGCTTTTTTCGGGTGGCAGTGCGCTCTGTGTCTGATAACCAACGCTTATTAACAGCGATGCAAGCATTAGTCTAAAATTCGTAATGGCGATCGTGGATTCGTTAACCCTACGAATTACGTAATTAAGAATACCAATTACTAATTATTTTGCTCCTTGTAGAGACGAAATGATTAACGTCTCTACAATTAACTAATGACAAATGACCAATGACTAATGACTATTGATTACGATGTCGTGATTATTGGCGGCACTCTTGCCGGACGCTATGCTGCTTTAAGAGCAACTAAACTGCACGCCAAAGTTGCTTTAGTAGAACCACAAATCAATTACGGGTTTGTTTATCATCAGACTTTGAGCGAAATCGCTAAAATCTTCCAATCTTTCAACGATGCTGCTGATTTTGGCATTCATACTACCCACGCTGATACCGCAGAAAAATGCCAGATATCTGTTGCATGGCAAAAAGCGATGCAATACGCTGATGAAGTTGCTGAAAATATTCATGAAATTAATTCTCCCGCCAAATTAGCAGCACTGGGAGTTGATGTAATTATTGGCAGAGGTGAATTTCAACCTACACCACATTTAGCATTTACCGTTTATGAAAATGACAGTAAATATTCAGATTCCTCTTCACAAAATTCTCTCCTGCGTGTGCTACGTGGACGCACTTATTTACTAGCTAGTGGTTCCCATCCAGCGATTCCTAATATTGATGGTTTACAAGCTACTGGTTATCTGAATTTAAATAATATTTGGCAGTTGATTGCTAAACAATCAATACCTCAAAATTGGGCAATTCTTGGTGGTGTTCCGCAAAGTATTGAAATAGCTCAAACCTTAGCCAGGTTGGGTTGTACTGTCACCTTAATAGTTAAATTTCCTCATATTCTGCCCAACATCGACCCAGAAATTGCCCAACTACTTCAAGCACAGTTAGAAGTTGATGGTGTACGCGTTCTCACACAAACACTAACTACTCAAGTCAGACAAATTGATGGTAAAAAGTGGCTTCAAGCCGGAGACAAAGCCATTGAAACTGATGAAATTTTAGTAGCAACTGGACAACAACCAAATTTTGCATCTTTAAATTTAGCAGCAGTAGGTGTGAAGTGGCATCAGCAGCGATTAGTAGTTAATCATAAACTTCAAACTACCAACCCGCGTATTTATGCTTGTGGTGATGTAATTGGTGGTTATGACTTTGCTAATATTGCTAATTATGAAGCTAGAATAGCTTTGAATAATGCTCTATTTTTACCTAGATTAAATATTAATTATCAGCATATTCCTTGGGCAATATTTACTCGTCCAGCATTGGCACAGTTAGGTTTCACTGAAAAACAGGCAAGCAAATTTTATCACAATGAATTTTTAGTTTTTCGACATTATTTTAAATCCCTAGCTTCAGCCCAAATTCAAAGTGATACTACAGGTGTTTGTAAATTAATTGTATTACGTAATGGCGAAATTATCGGGGCTACTATTTTAGGCACAGCAGCAACAGAATTAATTAATTTGATTGCTTTGGTAATCAAGCAAAAAATTAAAGTTAAAGATTTAGCTAATTTAGCGGTTGTATATCCCAGTTTCTCAGAAATTTTAGTAGAAACTGCACAATTGTGGCATCAGCAAAGGTTAAATAGTAATCTTGATTGGCAAGATAAATTAGAAGATTTCTTCCATTTTCGCCGCAATTGGAATTTGTAAATAGAGACGCGAAATTTAGCGTCTCTACCAGCCAATTTGTTGCTGAACGAGAGGTCTATTGTTAATTATGGCGATGAACGAGAGTGGCACTAGCTTGATCTACTGGCATAAGTATCACTTCGTTAATATTTACGTGGGGCGATCGCGTGGTGCAGAATAAGATCACATCAGCAATATCATCAGGGGTTAAGGGGGTTACGCCTTGATAAACCCGTTTGGCGCGTTCTCCATCACCATGAAAACGCACTTCACTAAATTCCGTTTCTACCATCCCAGGATCTACAGACGAGACACGTACAGGAGTGCCTAACAAGTCTTGTTTTAAACCTTCAGAGATGGCTTTGACTGCTGCTTTAGTTGCACAGTAAACATTACCCCCAGGATAAGTTTGATGTCCGGCGATAGAGCCTATATTTACCACATGACCGCGACCGCGACTCACCATCCCCGGAACGACATAGCGGGTGAGGTACAACAAACCTTTGATATTGGTATCAATCATTTCTTCCCAGTCTTGAAAGTCGCCTTCATGCAGCTTATCTAAACCGCGACTCAAGCCAGCGTTGTTGATAAGAATGTCTATATTTGACCAGTCGGGGGGAAGGTTAGCAATTGAATATTCTACCGCAGGGCGATCGCGCACATCTAGCTGTAACAAATGAGTTGCTGTACCAAACTCTTTATGCAAATCATCGGCTAACTGCTGCAACCGTTCTAGCCGTCGCGCCGCCAAAATCAATTTTGCACCAGCACCAGCGAAAACTTTAGCGCAAGCAGTACCAATACCACTACTTGCACCTGTAATCAAAATAATTTGATTTTGTAAGGAAATCATTGTTTGTCAATTGTCAATTGCCAATTGTCAATTGTCCAACAATTTGCAACTAGATACACAATTGATTGAAGAAATTGGTGATTTAATTTTAAAAGTTTTTTCCAATAATATAAAATACAGGAGTTAACGCTGATCACAAATATATTATTAGAACAACTTATATTTCCCACTTTAGAATTTTAATTAAATACTCAAAATTAAGCAATGCTAGCAAAAAAATTAATTAATCGAATTTCGAGTTTACCTTTCTATTCTCCTTGGTTCATTATAATTCTTTTTTCAGTTCTCGGTTTAATAGGTATTCTCAACCATTCGATGTGGCGAGATGAACTAAATCCTTGGCTGATTGTCAGAGATAGTGAATCTTTTCAAGCTTTAATTGCCAATATTCATTATGAAGGCCATCCTATTTTGTGGTACTTCTATTTGGCCTTTGTCAGACGAATCGCTGACACTCCTGTTGCCATGCAAATTTTTCATCTAGCAATTACAATTACTGCAATTACTATTTTTTGCTTATACAGTCCTTTTAACTATAAACAAAAGTTTTTGTTTTCATTTGGCTTTTTTCCTTTTTATGAATATTTTCTCATTTGTCGAAATTATGCATTTAGCTTACTATTTACTTTTGGTTTTTGCAAAATTTTTGCATCTAGAAAAAGCACCTATTTATACTTAGCAATTTTATTAGGCTTACTTGCCAATAGTAGTATATATGCTTTTTTTGTATCCTTTTCTTTAGCATTAACTCTGCTAATCGAACTTTGTTTTGATAGTGAACATCGAAAGCAGTATTTTAGCCGCAGCCACAAATACGACTTATTTTTCAGTATTGGAATTATTATATTTTCTTTTATTTTAACAATATATATTGTTACTCCTCCAGTAGATAGTTATCTTCATGGCGGATTAAATAATGGATGGATACTGCAATTAGATATCAGGAATTTATTGAGAAGTATAGATAGATTGTTTGCTAGTTACTTTTTAATTGTGCCACATAAAAGATGGCTGGATTTAACTGTATGTGCTTTTATTATTCTATCTATCGTTACTTTCAATTTAATTCAGTTATGTAAAAAGCCATTACCTCTATTTTTTTATATCATAGGTAATGTGGTAATTCTAGCATTTACATATTTAAGATTTGCAGGAAACCCTCGGCATTTTGGACATTTTTATTTAGTTCTGATTGCCGCGTTATGGCTGTCAAGTTATTATCAAGATTCTACATTTTTCACCAATAAATTGTCTATTAAAACCAACTTGCTGCAATTTGGTCAAAAATGGCATCATATTGCTTTTATGATAATTCTTTATGCCCAATTTATTGGAGGAATTTATAGTTTCACCAGAGATTTAATTATTCCATATTCAGCCAGTCGGGAAACGGCTCATTATATCCAACAATCTCACTTAGAAAAGGAATTTATTGTTGCTAGTAGAGATGCAAATATGGCTGCATTATCGGGTTATCTTAATCGCCAGTTTTACTACCCCGAACGGCAAAACATGGGTAGTTTCACATTATTTAAAAAAGGTCGTCAAGAAGTTGAACAACCTGAGATATTCAGACAAGTAAGTTATTTATTCAAGAATCAAGCGTCTCAAAAGAGAATTTTGCTGATTTTACATAGGAAACTAAAATTAAATCCAAATAATTTAAAGATTACTCCTATCAAAAATTTTGAGAGAGCATGGGTGGATAGTGAACGATTTTATCTTTATTGGGTAGATGAATTGGGAGCAGGGGAGCAGGGGAGTACTGAAAAAATCACTAATTCCCCATACCCAATTCCCAATTCCCGCGCGTAGAGCCTACTATTTCACAACTTGCAAACGTTGAGTCACCATTGCTACACCTTCACCACGAACAATTACTGCTGAAACCCATTGGTTGCCTGGTGTTGTCGGTGCGCGTCCTACTTTGAACAATCCACCAGATGTGAGTGGTTGTAAATCTACGGGTGAAGGATTAAGATATTTGTCGATTTTAACGGGTTCTTCTAAGGCTGTTCCTAGTAGTAAGTCTTCTCCTAAAGGCTCTTTGACAATTGCATCAAAACTATATTGCTGTCCCACTTTGACTTGCTGGGGTAATTTAATATCGATTTGAGGCGGCTGTTTACCAGAAGTAATCAAGCTGCGTTCTGCGAGGATGTCTTGACGGACTATTTTGCCAGCTGTAACTCTTTGGCGAGATGTCATTGTGGCGTTGAGAGCATAACCGTTGGTATTAGGAGATGACGCACTGGTAATATTTGTGACTGTTTCTGCAATGATGGTATTGCCTTCTGTTTTCCAGGATTGCAGCTTTGTTGTGTAGCGTAGTTGCGGATACTGCTTCCAAAGTGTAACTAAGGCTTTTTCGAGATTTTGACGGTTTAATCCGTCCCCATTGGTAAAATTGGGGCTATAAAATTGGAGGACGGCTTTAGCATCACCTTTACTAGCAGCTGTATCAATTTGCGTTAGTAAGTTGGTCAGTTCTGCGGGTGCATTTTGTGGTTGAGCAGCTTGCACATTGTGTAAACTACTAGTTAAACCTAGGGTGAGTAGGCATAATAAGAGCCAACTGTTAGCGGCAAATTGATGTTGCCGTTTTGATGATGCAGCAATAATGTTAGTCATTGGTAACAGTTTACTGATTTTATTCATGAACGTAGGGAAATTGTTTTATCTTAATGAAGCTAGGCGCTAAACGGTAGAGGTTTGATGACAAACGCACCGATAAGATTACTTATAGCTGCCAGTGGGACTGGTGGACACTTGTTTCCAGCGATCGCACTGGCAGAAAAACTGCCAGACTATGAAATCGAATGGTTGGGTGTCCCAAATCGACTAGAAACGCAACTTGTTCCCAAACAGTATCCCTTGAATACTATTGCAGTTGAAGGGTTCCAGCAAGGGTTCGGACTTGCATCTCTGGGGACTTTGGGTAAACTCATGGGTTCGATTATAGAAGTTAGACAGTTACTCAAACGAGGAAATTTTCAAGGCGTATTTACTACAGGCGGTTATATTGCTGGGCCTGCGGTAATTGCGGCGCGTTCTTTGGGTTTACCTGTAGTTTTTCACGAGTCTAACGCATTACCAGGAAAGGTGACGCGGTTTTTTGGCCCTTGGTGCAATGCAATGGCCTTGGGTTTTGATGCGGCGGCTAAATATTTACCCCGGGCAAAAAATGTTTGCGTTGGTACACCAGTGCGATCGCAATTTTTAGCTGAACAAACACCATCACTGGATTTAGCAATTGGCGATGGTGCGCCATTAATTTTGGTATTTGGTGGAAGTCAAGGTGCAGTTGCTATTAATAAATTAGTGCGTCAGGCGGCGAGCGCTTGGTTAAATGCTGGTGCTTATATCGTTCATTTAACAGGCGATCGCGATCCCGATGCAGGTATTTTTAAACATCCGCAATATATAGAGTTACCGTTTTATGACAACATGGCCGCACTATTGCGACGTGCTACTTTAGCTATTAGTCGTTCTGGTGCAGGTAGCTTAACAGAATTGGCGGTGTGTGGCACACCTGCAATATTGATTCCTTACCCCTTTGCAGCCGAAGATCATCAATCTTATAACGCCGAGGTATTTACTAAAGTTGGTGCAGCAATTACTTATAAGCAATCAGAGTTAACCGCCGAAATCTTGCAAAATCAAGTTTTGCAGTTGTTACAAAATCCAGCCGAGTTAACCAAAATGGGAGAAAATGCGAAAGCGATCGCTGTTCCTGATAGCGCTGATAAATTGGCATCTTTAGTCAAAGAAGTACTAGAAAGCTAAAAAATTACTACAAAAAACTATTGGAAGATGTGAACATTTATTCACATCTTTTTTATTATCTATAGCTCAAGACGGTCTACTACTTCCCTAAATATACGGTTCTTTAGTACTTATTATGCTAAGGGGTTAGGAACTAGCCTCTCAATCGCTGATGCTGAACCTCTTTCTCAAACCCCATAGCATTGTGGAGGGTTTAGGAAAGTTCAGCAGTTGAAGCGTCAGAAACCAAGGGACGTAGCGCAAGCGGAGTGCGTAGGTAGTTCATCAGGCAGATGATGAATATCCAGCCAAGAGGTAGAAGAAAAAACAGGCAATATTCAGTAATTTGAGGCTAGTTTCTCAAAAATTAGGAAAAACGCCTGTGGTTCCCATTAGAGATGATAATCCTACACAAATTACGCCTTATGTGACTTTTGGCTTAATTGCTGTTAATGTTTTGGCATTTATTTATGAAAGTAGTCTTCCGCCGCAAGCTTTAGATGGCTTTTTACACTTGGCGGCGGTGGTTCCCCGCGAACTCAGTTTAAGCTTTGCGGGTGTTGCTGTGCATCAACCAGTACCAGAATGGGCCACATTAATTACTTCCCAATTTCTGCACGGTGGTTTTCTGCACTTAGCAGGTAATATGTTGTTTTTGTGGATATTTGGTAACAACGTTGAAGACAAATTAGGCCATATCAAATATTTGCTGTTTTATCTAGGCTGTGGTGTTTTAGCTTCTTTAACTCAGTGGTACTTCTCCCAAAATTCTATTATTCCGTCTTTGGGGGCTAGTGGTGCGATCGCGGGTGTCATGGGTGCATATATTTTGCGTTTTCCCAAAGCCGAAATTCTCGGTGTCATACCTTTAGGTATCTTCTTTCCTACCTTCCGGGTTCCCGCCTATTTCTTTTTAGGATTTTGGTTTTTACAACAAGCTTTTTACGGACTAGCCAGTTTAGAAACCCCGACTAATATAGGGATGGAAAGCGGTGGTATCGCTTACTGGGCGCACGCTGGCGGGTTTATTTTTGGAGCTATTCTCGGCCCGTTGTTGGGTTTGTTTAGCGATAAATCTCAAGCAGAATCATGGTATGGGTAAGCGCAACTCACATTCATAATTTCACAGGTGTAATTATCGATATTGTTCAACTGCCAGTTATTCAAGCTATATTGCAGTTAATTGATAATTAGGAAAAACACCTGTGTTTCCACTCTATGACGAAAACCCGACGCGAATCACACCGTATTTTACTTACGGTTTGATTGGTATGAATGTTTTAGTTTTTCTTCATGAAGTGAGTCTGTCTAATGCTCGATTAAATTTATTTTTCAGTCAATATGCCGTAGTTCCCCAAGAACTAACCACTAACTTTTCTACAGAATGGGTAACTTTATTTACATCACAATTCCTGCATGGTGGTTGGTGGCATTTGATATCAAATATGCTATTCCTCTGGGTTTTTGGTAACAATATCGAAGACCGTTTAGGACATTTTAAGTACTTAGTTTTTTACTTAATTTGCGGAGCTTCAGCCGCTATGTGTCAGTGGTTTATTGGTATGTATTCTGAGATTCCTTCTTTGGGTGCTAGTGGGGCAATTTCGGGAATTTTAGGTGCATATATTATCCGTTTTCCTCATGCCAGAATTACCACTTTAGTATTCTTAGGTTTTTTTGTGACTACAATTAGTGTGCCGGCATTAGTAGTGATTGGAATCTTCTTTGTTCAGAATATAATATCGGGTCTAGCCAGTTTACAAGCCGCAGCCAATATGAGTGTAGAAACTGGTGGTGTTGCTTACTGGGCGCACATTGGTGGTTTTGTCTTCGGAATTATGCTTGCGCCTTTGTTTGGTTTATTTAAACAAGATTATTAGTCGAAAAAACATTCTAGCTAGCAGAAAAGCCCAGCAATTACGCTGGGTTTTTCTTGATTAAATTTAGAGCAGTAGAGAAAACAGTCTCTAAAATGTCCCAGCATTCAGCCCACCATCAACTTGTAGCATGACTCCATTGACCAAAAGATGGGATACAAGCCCCGTAGTTCTACGAAGGCTTTTCTTGATTTCTGATGTACTCCCTACAAGTCGGGGAACCCGCCCAACGCGCTGCTCACCAATGTATAATCCTCTTGTAGACCAATTATACATTATTCATGAAAGCCAGATATCAATTTCGTTTCTACCCGACAGACCAACAGAAGCAACTGCTAGCGCAGTTGTTTGGTTGCGTTCGCGTAGTCTGGAATGATGCTCTGGCTATTTGTAAGCAGTCCGAAAAGCTTCCTAGTAACAACGACTTGCAAAAGTTAGTGATTACGCAAGCTAAAAAGACATTGGATCGTTCATGGTTGTCTGATGTTTCTAATATCCCATTGCAACAATCTGTTGCTGATTTAGGTGTTGCTTACAAGAACTTTTTTGACTCACTTAAAGGTAAACGCAAGGGTAAAAAGGTCGGTACTCCTAAGTTTAAAAAGAAGACAAGCAAACAATTAGCTAGATTTAGAATTGGTGGTTTTTCAATTAAAGGAGAGGAAGTATATCTAGCTAAGATTGGTAATGTTAAACCTATTTGGTCAAGACAATTACCATCCGCACCAAGTAGCGTAACTGTTATCAAGGATTGTGCTAACCGTTATTTTCTCAGCTTTGTTGTAGAGATAGAGCCTATTCAACCCTTTAGTGACAGCGGTAGCGAGGTACGAGCGTCTGCCAAAAACCAAAGCATAGGTATTGATTTGGGTGTAAAAATTTTTGCAGTTATGAGCAATGGGGAGAAAGCAATAAGTCCCGATTACTCAAACAAAGACCGCAAAATCCGTAAACTACAACGTCAGCTAGCAAGACAACAGAAGGGTTCTAAACGTCGTGAAGTCACCAGATTAAAGATTGCTAAACGACACAATCAAATTGCAGATACTCGGAAAGATTTACTGCACAAACTATCAACCAAAATAGTTAGTGAGAATCAAACTATTGTTTTGGAAGATTTGAATGTGTCAGGAATGGTCAAGAACCGTAAGTTAGCAAGAGTGATTAGCTTGCAGGGATGGAGAGAATTTCGGGTATTTTGTCAGAGTAAATCTGAAAAACTTCATCGGGATTTCCGAGTAATTAGCAGATGGGAACCTACTAGTCAAACTTGTTCTTGCTGTGGGTATCGATGGGGCAAGATTGATTTGTCTGTGCGCTCCGTGCTGTGCTTGAACTGCAATACTGAACACGACAGAGATGAGAACGCATCCCAAAATATCAAAATGGTCGGCATGGGGCATCGGCACGACCTTAAACGGACGGGGAGCGACCATAAGACTACTTCGGTAGCTAGTTGCTGTGAGCCGTCAAGAATCACCTCACCTTCAGGTCGGTGAGTATGTCAAGTAAATAAGGTAAAGCATACTTCACCAAAGACACCGCACTCAGCAGATTTAAGTTGATAGCGTTTTCCCAGGCTGTTAAATCAGTGTCATCAAATGTACCTGACGGTGGCCCGCCAGCGTTGGTTACGAGGATATCCAAGCCGCCAAATTTCTCAACTGTAGCATTAATTACCCGTTCAATATCTGCTTGTTGGGTAACGTCTGCACGCAGAGATAAAACTTGTGCGCCTGTTTCGGTTTCTATTTCCGCCCCTGCTTTGTCAATTAGTTGACTACGGGCGCAGATGACGACTTTTGCACCCTCAAGGGCAAATTGCCGTGCTGTAGCTTTGCCTAGTCCTTTACTTGCAGCTGTTACCAAGGCTACTTTGCCACTGAGGTGCAAATCCATAAGCTTCTGTGCGGTTATCGTAAGTTAAAACCAAGGTTATGCAAGGCTTCACGCAGATGAGCGCGTCCTCTTAGAGATTCTACTGTTTCTATGCGTTGAGATGAATGTTCTGACCAGTCGCCAGCAATGTTCATTTTTTGTTCGGTGTAAAAGCCTTTAATGATGTCATTGTAACGAGCGATCGCTTCATCTTGTTCTGCCAGTTTATAAGTTTCTCGATGTAGCACGGCAGGTTGGGGCAAACGTGGCTTAATTGCTGTCGCCACTTCTGGGTTAGGATAACCTACACATAACCCAAACACAGCATAGACAGATGATGGTAAGTTGAGGACAGTTGCCACTTCTTGTGGTTGATTACGAATCCCACCGATATAAACTGTTCCTAAACCCAAAGACTCAGCCGCAATAGTGGCGTTTTGTGCTGCTAAAGTGGCATCGATAGTTGCCATCACAAACATTTCTAAGTAGTCTAGCCCTTCATGCTTAAAACCCCGACTTTCGGCCACGTAACTCAACCTGGCTAAGTCGGCTAACCAGACTAGAAATAGAGGCGCTTGGCGGATGTGGGCTTGATTTCCCGCTAACAGGGATAATTGTTCTTTGCGTTGGGGGTCTTCTACTGCTACCACACTCCAGGTTTGCAGATTAGAAGAAGTGGATGCTGACTGCGCTGCTGCTACTAACAATTCTAAAGTTTCCGCTGGTAAAGCGTCGGGTAAATAAGCTCGAACTGAACGGTGAGATAGCAATGTTGTCAGTGATTCATTCCAAGTTTTTGAATCAAATGGAAGTTCACCGTAGCGCGATCGCAGTAGTTCTGTAGCATTAGTCATAGGATCTTTGAAGTATGAAGTTTCAAGCTTGACAATACACAGTCGGCATAATTCTACATGAAGATTCTGCCTGATTCCGCAAATCTTCTGATTGTTGTTAAATTCAGCCTAAGTTTGGGGTGAAAATGCCGCATATTGTTCTTTGGTTAATAGCGCATCTTTCACATTTACCTGTTTAGGAATGAGCTTTAATTGATAATAAGTATCGGCAACTTCTTGCTGAAGATTGATTAAGCGATCGTCAATTGGTACTACACCAAAACTACGTCTTTGAGTGGCAATTCTCATTGTTTCAACATCAATCCCCAGGACAGGTGCAAGAGTTTGTGCTACTTCTTCTCGATGCTGTTGTGACCATTCTTCGAGTTTTTGAATTTCTTCGAGAATTGCCTTGACAGTATCAGAATTTTCGGTGACAAATTTGCGGCTACCTAAATAATAGCCACCTTGTTTATTAATCCCTGTACCATCAACTAACACCCGCGCATTAGTCGCTTTTTGGGCGGCGGCATAAAAGGGATCCCAAATAACCCAAGCATCTACACTGCCTTTGACAAATGCTGCTCGCGCATCGGCAGGCGGCAAATATTTAGGCTCAATGTCAGTATATTTTAGTCCTGCTTTTTGCAGTGCTTGAACTAATAATAAATGCGCACTAGAACCTTTTTGAAAGGCAATTTTTTTACCTTTCAATTCACTTAACTCTTTAATCGGAGAGTTTTGTGGTATGAGAATTGCCGAACCTGCCGGACTGGGTGCGATACCTGCAACATAAGTCAATGCTGCACCTGCGGCTTGAGCAAATATTGGTGGTGATTCTCCCACATGACCAAAGTCAATACTACCAACATTCATCGCTTCTAGTAGCTGCGGCCCGGCAGGGAATTCAATCCATTCTACAGATACTCCTTGAGGCGACAACCGCTTTTCTAATACACCTTTAGTCTTGAGTAAAATCAGCGATTTCTGATAACCAAAGCGTACAACTTTAGCTTGATTTACAGCTGAATTACTCACAGATGTGGTGTTTGGATTAGGAGCATTAACCGCTGATGGTGATGAGCAAGCAGCAAATAACAAGCTTAAACCAATACTGGCAATAAAGGCTCCCAAGATAGGTAAAGATAACCCATAAAAGCGCCATCTGCTGAGATTTGACCACAAAATAGTGGCAAATTTAATCAACGATATCCACTTGGCAATTAAGTGGCGGTAGAGCAAGTTAATCATCAGAATTATTTCTCTGAACAGCATTAACTACTATAACTCTATAGATATACCGTTGTATACTGTTAATTTAAGGGAAGATATGTAAACATCAGAAGTGATAATTTCCAGACTTACGCATGAAAACGAAAAATCAAGGGTTTGCAGAAGGGGGCAGGGGAGAGGTTTTTGTCGTTTCTGCACCAATTTGTCGAATCACAACTGATTAGCCGGAGATGATATCACACCCTTACACCCCTACACCCTGCCTCAACGGGGCTTGGTCATTTCAAATAATTGTTGAGCATTCTTGCCTAAAAAAGCATCAAATAGTTGTGGTTTCCCCGGTTCAACTTCGACTATATAACGTTGGGCTAGTTCATAATAAGCATAAGTCCAAGGGATTTGAATTGCTTGTTTACTTTGGTCATCTAAAACTGTCACCATTTCGGTGACGGCTTGGGTTGCAGTTTGACGCAAACCACAGCTAACATTTCCTTCGATTTCGGCTTTCATTGGTATGCCCAAGTTAGCCAAGGCACGGACTGTAGTATCTATATCTGGGTATTGGGAAGTATTTTGGCGGTTGATATAGCCTGTAAAATGATTGACGGCGTAACCGTGTAGTAGCACCCACGCCCCATACTGACTGACTGTATTCACTTGTTCGACAACGGAACGCAAGGGAGGTTGCCAAGGGCGTGTGAAAATTTGCGGGAATGTTTGGGTGATGAGAGCAATATTATTCTCTGCGTTGAAAGTAGAGATCATCCCATCGGAAATTTGGGTGACTGTTTGATGAATTAACTGGGCGATATGAGTAGGTAATTCCTCAACAATTAACTCGCTGATAAACAGTTTGGGTAAATCGAATTCTGCTTGTTGGGGATGGTGATAATGCCGGGCGTATAAATGCGTCGCAGCAAAGGTATATTCTCCTGCCACTTCGTAACCCAAGGCTATGGCGATTTTTTCTAGGTGGTTGATGCCGAAATTAATTTCACCTTGGGGGGTATGAATAACTAGGCGTAATGACCGAAAGGCGATATGGTCGTTGGCAATAGTTCCACCCACAGCATGAATCATTTGTTGATAGGTTTGGGCGTAACTAACTCTGGCTTTGTAGTCTTGCCAAAGAAAGTTCCAGAGTTTGGTGGCGAGTTCGGGTTTCATATATGTGTCACGCAGAGGCGCAAAGGCGCAGAAAGGTTAAGAGTTGCTGTTGAGAATGTCAGAGAGTATTTCTAGGGCGGTTTGTATTTGGTTGCCGTCAATAATTAAAGGTGGACAGAAACGAATGGCGGCTTTACCGCAACCGAGTAATAATAAACCCCGTAAGAAGGCTGCTTGAATGATGTGATCGCGCAGTTTACTATCATAATTACCCGCTTCATCGAGTAAATCTACAGCTACCATTAAACCTTTGCCTCTCGGTAGGGAAATTTGCGGAAATCTTTCATGTAACCCAGTTAAACCAGCTTGCAAGTGTTCTCCCATGTGGGTGGCGTTGGTTATCAAGCCGCTTTCTAACAGTTGCAATGTGGCTAAACCAGCCGCACAAGCTACAGGGTTTCCACCAAAGGTGGTGGCGTGGGAACCAGGCGGCCAAGTCATAATTTCTGGGCGGGCGAGTATCGCGCCTAAGGGTAAGCCACTGGCGATACCTTTGGCAGTGGTCATAATATCAGGCATGACTCCCCAATGTTCGATGGCAAACAAGCGGCCTGTACGACCCATACCCGATTGCACTTCATCTACTATCATTAATATGCCGTAGCGATCGCATATATCTCGAATTCTTTGCAAAAAGCCATCTTCGGGGACGATGTAGCCGCCTTCCCCTTGAATTGGTTCAACGACAATCGCTGCTACTTCTTGCGGCGGTAGCATGGTATTAAATAGTTGTGTTTCTAAATAATCTAAACTGGCGTGAGTGCCGTAGGGAATGTGAGTTACGCCGGGAACTAACGGCCCAAAGTTCGCCCGTTGTACAGTTTTGGAACCTGTTAAAGACATTGCGCCGTAGGTGCGGCCGTGGAATGCACCTAAAAAAGCCACGATGAGCGATCGCTTGGTGTAATATCGAGCTAATTTAATTGCGCCTTCGTTCGACTCCGCACCGGAGTTGGTAAAAAATACCCTTGCACCTTTCGGGAACGGGGCGCGAAAAGCTAATTTTTCCGCGAGTTCTACCATCGGTTCATAATAAAAATCTGTGCCTGACATATGCAGCAGACAGGCTGACTGGTCTTGAATGGCCTTAACTACTTCTGGGTGGGCGTGTCCGGTGGCGGTGACAGCAATACCCGCCGTCATATCTAAAAATACATTGCCGTCCACATCTTCTACCATACAGCCTTGACCGCGAGCCACCACTAAAGGATAGTCACGGGTATAGGATGGGGAAGTTACGGCGCGATCGCGTTCTACAATTGCTTTAGCACGCGGCCCAGGTAAAGCAGTTACTAAACGCGGCACAGTCGGTAAAGAATGATTCAAAGAAATACTTAACATTTTTTTAAATTTGCTGGTAAATGAGTCAAATCAAACAAAAACTAAGCAAGTTAAAGTGGCGAAAACTCTGTTTATTGCTGACTCCTGTCGCAGGGGCTAGGTGCAAAATATGAAGAAAAGGATTTATTGATGATTAAACTGCTATGTTTGATTTTTGACAGTAACATTTGCTGCTATTTGTACAAACATTACGCATTGACACATATCTTGCACGCCTGCGACTGAAGTCGCGGCTACACAGACAAAACCCGCCTGCGCGGGTTCCAAACCCTTGATATTGCGTTAGTCCGCGTAGGCGGACTTCGTTTGTATAGCCGCGAATTCTATTCGCAGGGGCTAGGTGCAAGATGTGAATTGACAAAAATAGAGCTTGACTAAGTAGCCAAATTCTTATCTAAACTTATTCATAGCTAACCATAGTGAGTAAGTTTATGTGGAAAGTGTCTGAGTTTGGCGATTTAGTGGGTATTTCG
>NZ_JACJRU010000050.1 GCF_014697425.1 Nostoc sp. FACHB-110 | reverse complement strand
TTACTAAATGCTTATCTAATCTATATTATAGACATTGATAAGACTAAATTATAAGTTATTAAAATCAAGTTAATTCTAATAACGACCATAAAACTACCGGAAGAACCTGTTTTCTATCTTAAACTTTTACCGATGGAAAATATATTACCTGTTCTAGCATCTTTCTTTGCTTCTTCACAAAAACAGCCTCCTCCTATTCCTGAAGAACAATATAAAGTTATTAAAAAGTGGTTTTGGCGTGCCTGCTTTTCGCAAAGATATGCCAGAGGAGGAGCTAAGAGTACTCATATAGATTTAGTAGAAGTACAACAACTTAAGGATAGCAAGCCTCATAAACTTGGAGATTTTGATATAGACTTAGAACGTGATTTTTTTATTAAAAAAAATTTCCGCAGGTCTTCAGTTGCAACTGAAACTTTCATTCTCCTTTTAGCACAAGGTAAACCTTTAAACTTTATTCAAGGCACGAATATATCCTTGCAAGAAGTTTTATCTCAAGGGAATCGAAAAGAGTTTCATCATATTTTTCCTAAAGCCTACTTAGAGAGTCTAGGAAATAGCGATGAAAAAATCAACTGTCTGGCAAATTACTCCCTACTTGCTAGAACAGATAACAATAAAATAAAAGATAAATCCCCTAGTCAATATCGTTCTGAAATGCCTGCTGACAATACAATTTTAGAGAAAATACTGTCAACTCATTTCTGCCCAACTAATATGTTTGCAGATGACTATGATAGCTTTTTAGTTTCAAGGGCTGAATTGCTACTTATTAAAGCAAAAGAACTGTCACAGGTTAGTTAATGTGCTAAAACTAAACCTTATAGCTATATTTAGATTTCTATTTTGCGAATTTGAATATTAGTTATAAGGTCAAGCTGACAAGCTAATCGAGCATTAGAAATGTTGGGTACTAGTGTATCTAATATTTCCTGTTCATCTAACTCAGGCGGAGGAATTTCACCAATAACCTCAACTAGGCAAGTTCCGCAAATACCAGTCCGACAACCAAATAATACAGGTGAATTCTGAATTGTGAGATGTTCAGACAGATTTTTATGTGCTGGTAAGTTAATAGGTGGATAATCAGTTCCCGGAAAAGAAACAGTACATAAATTAGACATAATATTTAAACCAAACTCTTCAATTCCTCTTTGCGTCTTTGCGTCTCTGCGTGAGACACATCCTTCTCAAATCTCCAAAAAGCATTTCTCTGAGTCGCCAAATATCGAGCAATCGAATTACCACCCATCACAGACATTTCTCGATTTTGCTGCCAAAGATAATCAAGTTTTTCTACATACACTTTATAAGATTGCATCGCTTCTTGATGAGTGGCAAAACTGCGGTGTAATCCTTCCGACTCTTCCGTAAAACAACGACGCATCATTTCTTTAGCATCAGTATCGCTCATATTGAAGATGGGCGATCGCAACACATAATAAATCTTGTTATACAACGCCGGGTCATACCAAAAAATCCCATTAATCGCCGCCGAAAAATGAAAATGATCACGTTGACAACCCAACAAACCTAAATTAGCAACTAGTCTCTCAAATGCTGTTGCTTTAGGCAAACAAGTTATCACATCATGAGATATTATTGTTGAACTATTGAAGTGAAAACTTTCATCTAAAAAGTGATAGTAAGATATCTTCGCTGGAATTGGTGCAGATTCAGATTGAGGATGTTTTTGATAATAATTACTGAGTTTGTGCTGTACTAATTTACCATTTAGTGTCCTAACACCCCGGACTGTAAAATACTGACAAGCTAAAAATGTATTATTCGCAGAAATCAACCCAAAATATTGCAATTGAATCTTCTTCCACCAAGTTTTTAAAGCATTGGTATCAGCATAAACCATTGTTTCGGTAAACGGGCCGCGCATTGGGTAGGTAAATATAGGTTCCCCAAATAAGGTTTGCTCAACTTGTTTAGCAATGACGCGAAAAGTATTGATATGTGATCTTTCTTGAGCAGATTCTAAATCTAAAGTATCGCAGATTAAGCGGAAGTCTTCTTGAGCATAAAGTCCGGCTGCACTAGTTTGATTGAAATAAATAGTGGCAATTTCAGCAGAAACAATCTGAGAGTAGTAAGCTACCCAATAAAGCTGATTTAAAACTATTCGCTGATGTTTGCTAGACTGTTCCCATAAAGGTGTACCATATAATAGTGAAAATTCTTCTGGATTCCAATATTCGTTTTGGCAATCTTCATAGCGAAAGTTTGCAGTTGCTTCATCCATTAAAGCAGTATGGTCTTTTTGCTTATTGCGGGTATAGTTGATTTGTAATTTGCGATAAGTCGTTGTACTATCTGATAATTTTTGAATAGTATTTACCATAAAAATCTCTATATTTTAGTCAATTATGCCAGATGTAGGAACTTCCAAGGAATAAAATCACCAATTGCAATAATTATAATCATTCGGAAGGGGTAAAGAGGAACCGCCTGCGGCGGTTCCTCTTTACCCCCATTCATAATCAATTCAATTTGGAGGGAAATTTGTGGGTGGATAAAAGTATTGCTCGAATTAACTAGAAACAGTAAAGCAACTCAAAGGAGCAGCAAGCCAGCGTTTTCAAGCACAACTTTAGACAATTGCGTTGTTACCTTCAGAGTGATTCTTATTCTTATAGTCTGGTATTTTTTTTACTGGGAAGTCCCTAAGTCGCTTTATACTTCTTTGTATAACTTGCTTAACAATATATGGGCCAGTTTCATGAGTAACGGGTATCATCAAAACTTGGGCAGCTGCTTGTGCTATTTGTACGGAGTCAAATCCTGGTAATTTCTGCAAGAGTATCC
The DNA here is from genome assembly GCF_014697425.1 of Nostoc sp. FACHB-110. Taxonomy (GTDB): domain Bacteria; phylum Cyanobacteriota; class Cyanobacteriia; order Cyanobacteriales; family Nostocaceae; genus Nostoc_B. The sequence goes on along the minus strand of NZ_JACJRU010000050.1, from coordinate 51,582 downwards.
AAATACGTTTGAGGTATTCCAGCATCTCTAGATCAATATTTACTACTAAATTTTGGTGATGATAATTCATCCGCATCCCAAAAATAACTGGTGTTGTAGATAGCAAGGTTTCACCAAAAGCATCTAAGATTTTGAGTAACTCATCCGCTAGACGGATGCGAACAAACTTCCCTTGATCTGATAGTAAATAACTAACACCCTGTTCTAATGTTCTACCAAAGTGAAAATCTTTAGTATTACTAAAGTTTATTAATATTGTTTCTAGACGATTCCAGCGAAAACTACCATTTTTAAAGAGTAGATTATTAAAAGTTGGTTGTAATTGTGGGGCTGGGTCAGTTAAAAGGCGTTTGAGAACGTAAGGGTATGCAGAAACTAAAACCTTAAAGTCTGGGTCTATACTAATTGCAATTCCCTCTAATGCTACCAATGAACGAATAATTAATGCATAGTACGCTGGCACTTGAAAGGAATATTGGTACATCAACTCTGAAAGCTGTTGAATAATTACCTGAAAGTTGAATTGAGCAACGCTAGATGTTAGCGCATCATTAAACAGCTTTGTCAATGCAGTACTGATGGGAGTTATGTCTGCATCAACAGGTAAAAACTCCAATTCTATATAGTCTTGTACCAGTGCTGAAAAATCTCGATTGACAATGTGAACGACAGCGTTAATTAAAGCATACCTTTGATCAGGCTTAATTTCGCTCATCATCCCAAAGTCTAAATAAGCTAGCTTGCCATTTTCCATTGCCAGCAAATTACCTGGATGAGGATCGGCATGAAAAAAACCATGTTCTAGCAGTTGTCTGAGAGTACACTGTACTCCAACTTCAATTATGGAACGAGCATCAATTCCTTGAGACTGAATTTCGGCTGGGTTAGTTAATTTAGTTCCTTTTATCCATTCCATCGTCAAAACGCGACGATTAGTATATTGCCAGTAAATTTTAGGCACATAAATATCAGTCAACTCACCATAAAGATTAGCAAAGTGTTCTGCATTTTTTCCTTCTTGAATGTAATCCATCTCTTCAAATAGATGAGTAGCAAATTCATCTAAGATGGCAACTAAATTAGTCCGAATTCGTTGATATCGCTTTTGGAAAAAAGCAGCCAGACTTCGCAATATATATATATCTAAAGCAATTTTTTCTGCTAAATCAGGTCTTTGGACTTTAACAGCAACTAACTCTCCCGTTGGTAATCGACCTTGATAGACTTGTCCTAAAGAAGCGGCGGCAATTGGTTGAGGAGATAATTCTGCATAAATTTTGTCTGGAGTTTTCCCCAATTCTTCTTGAATAAATTTGTATGCTAGTTCATTAGAAAAACTAGGCAACTGATCTTGCAGTTGAGCAAGTTCATCTATATAAACTGAAGGCAGTAAATCAGAGCGAGTAGACAGGGCTTGACCAATTTTAATATAAGCAGAGCCAAGACTAGTGAGGATTTCTCGCAATTGTACGGCTTCGCGTTGCTGCTTTCGGCTAGACTGTCCTGTTTTGCGGTTCCACCACCATTTGATAGTAAAGCTAACTATGGGAAGTGAAATTTGCCACCATCGTTTGAAAACTTGCATTTTTTGATCGCGGTATTTTTGAGCGATCGCTTCTGGGTCATAATGGAGTGGTTTCTCTAATGGAATTGTGACTTTACTCATTTTTTCAGTGGACTTCCTGCACGAATATTGGAAAATAACAATTTTTATTTTCACGCTCAAGCACAGCGAAAATTTATATAATTTATAGATAAAATTTAATATAAATATTATGCATTATAGCGATTCCCAGTTAAGTGAGGTACAGGTAATATTTTGAAACGCAGAGGGTCACAGAGTTAAGCGCAGAGGTACGCAGAGATTTGTACTTCAGCAGACTAGAAAACGCTATATTATTTTGCGATCGCTCTATAGTTAGGCATTCATTCTAAATCATAAATAGTAGCTTTTTTAAAAAAATAATTGAGACTTAACTACTCATTATTCCTACTCACATTTCATTAATGACGAATTATTTTTTTGTGCCTAATTGGGCATTTTTTTCGGAAAATAGGATATAAAAAAGATTTTTATTCCTTTGTCTGCCCAATTTGGCATAAATTTCTCGGTTTACAAATAGTCCTCTACTACTGAGTTTTTCTCTGCCAACGGATAAACAACTTTTCTAGTTCAATCCACACAAAGGTGAGCGCACTAAAACCAATACAAATCATCAATTCTATGAAGGTAAGGTAGTGAGTGCTGAAGAAGTTACGTAATGGTTCAACGTAAATCAAGAGTAGTTGGAGTATTGATGTCAATATTACCGATGCCAGAATATAGGGATTAGAGAAGGGATTAATCTCCATAAACAGACGGGTATTAGAGCGAATTGCTAAAGCGTGTCCCATCTGTGACAAACACAGAGTAGTAAAGACCATTGTTTTCCAACGCTCTGGATCAAGAGTACCGCCTGCTGTGTATGTCTGAGTGTATCCATAAGCCCAAGACATCATAGCGATAGTAATGATTGCCAACACAATGCCTATTCGGATCATGTATGCACCCAATCCACGGGCAAAAATGTTTTCTTTGGGATTTTTGGGAGGTTGCTGCATCACAATTGGTCTACCTGGTTCCACAGCTAGGGCTAGGGCAGGCACTCCATCTGTAACAAGGTTCATCCAAAGGATTTGTAAGGGTGATAGGGGTACACCACCTAAACCCATCAGAGGTGCGGCTGCAATAGTCAGTACTTCGCCGATATTACTACCGAGAATGTAACGAATAAAACGACGGATGTTGATATATACGACACGTCCTTCTTCTGCTGCTGCCACTATGGTAGAAAAGTTATCATCTAATAGCACCATGTCACTAGCTTCTTTACTGACATCAGTGCCGGTAATACCCATTGCTACACCAATGTCTGCTTGCTTGAGGGCTGGAGCATCATTAACCCCATCGCCAGTCATCGCTACAACATGGCCTTGGTGTTGTAGTGCCTGCACAATTTTTAATTTGTGTTCTGGAGAGACGCGGGCGTAGACGCTAACCCGGTCTACATGTTTTTCCAGTTCTGCCATACTTAATTTTTCGAGTTCTCGCCCGGTGAGGACTTCATCTTTAGGACTGGCAATACCTAAGTCTTCAGCGATGGCTTTTGCTGTTAGTTGGTGGTCGCCTGTAATCATCACCGGACGAATCCCCGCCGTCCGACAACGAGCAACTGCATCCCGCACTTCTGGACGAGGAGCATCTAACATACCCACCAATCCTAGCCAGATCAGAGTGTTTTCAGAAACATCTTCAGAACCTTCTGGTGGTAGTTCAGTTAAGAGTTTGTTAGCAAAGCCGAGAACCCTTAGCCCTCGCATTGCCATCTCGTTATTTTGCTCTAAAATCCGGCTTCGTTGTTCTGCTGTTAGTGGCTTAACATCATTACCAATTTGAATGTGAGTGCATCGTTCTAAGGTCAATTCAGGAGAGCCTTTAGTAAACATCAGATAAGGAGTTGTGTGCAAATGGAAAGCACTAATACCTGCACCAGATCCTTCTGCTTCTACCATGACGCTCATCCGTTTGCGTTCTGATGAGAAGGGAAACTCCGCTACCCGGGCAAAGCGATTATCTTGCTCGTCTTTACGGAAAGAACCTTTACCAGCCAATGACAACAATGCACCTTCTGTGGGGTCGCCTAAAATTGACCATTCACCATTTTCTTTTTGTAAGATGGCATCATTACATAGTACGCAAGCTAGTAATAAGCCTTGCAGTTCTGGGTGAGCTTGGGAAAGATGGGTTTTATCTTGCCATTGAAATTCACCCATAGGAGTATAACCATCTCCACTCACACGGGCTGTATTGCTGGCTGTGCAAACAGCTTGGACTACCATTTTGTTTTGAGTCAAAGTTCCAGTCTTATCAGAACAAATGGTGGTAACAGAACCAAGGGTTTCTACTGCTGGGAGTTTGCGAATCAGTGCATTCCGCTTTACCATGCGCTGGGTTCCTAGTGCCAGCGTCACTGTAATTACTGCAGGTAAGCCTTCTGGTACTACCGCTACTGCCATACTTAGAGATACTTTGACTAGTTCCTCAAATAAGCTCGGATTGAATAAAGTACCACCAGCAATGACAATCACCACTAGCACTAATGCACCTGTGACTAGGACATTGCCTAGTTGGGTCATACGTTTTTGGAGTGGCGTAGGTTCCGATTCAACTGACTGTAAAGCACTGGCAATTTTTCCTAATTCTGTCTGCATTCCAGTGCTTGTGACTAGCACTGTTGCTCGTCCTTGCACTACCTCCGTACCGGAAAAAACTAGATTGATGCGATCGCCTAATGGTGCATCTTCTGGTAATTGTACTTCAGCTTGCTTGTTAACTGCATGAGCTTCTCCTGTTAAAGCAGATTCTCGTACTTGTAAGTTCACCGCCTCCAACAATCGCCCATCAGCCGGAACCTTCACACCGGCTTCCAGTAACATGACATCTCCGGGGACTAATTCTTTAGACTCCACCTCTAAGGTTTTGCCATCTCGAATTACCCTTACCTTAGAAGATGCCAAATTTTTCAAAGCTGCGAGAGCTTTTTCTGCCCCACTTTCTTGGATGTAGCCCAACACACCATTCAAAATCACGACTACAAAAATGGCGACGGCATCTTTAGGAAAGACAAATGTTCCTTTAGTTAAAGCTTCCCGCACATCTAAAACAGCAGAGATAATTGCCACAGCAATTAACATCAACAACATAATGTTTTTGAATTGATCCCAAAGGATCTCTGCGGGGGAGCGGGTTCCACTTTCTGTTAGCTCGTTTGCACCATAACGTCTGAGATATTCTGTCACTTTTGAGGTCGTTAAACCAAATGTGCGATCGCTTCCTAATCGCCTGAGAGCTTTAACAACTTCTAAAGTATGCCATGCAGACGTTTCATCTGGTTGAGTGAACCCAGAGTCTGACGTAGTAGAAGTCATAGATATTCTCTTTTAAATCAAAAACTTGAACTCACATAGCATTATGATTAAATGCTATGAATGCGTTTATCGGTACTATTAGATATTACAATCTTTATTGAGTCAATAAGACAATGTAAAGATAAATAAATGTAAAAATGAAGGCAGAAAGTAGGATACAGAAGACAGGAGCCAAAACAAGGGTTGACTACAATTATCCTGAGTTTTAATTACAACCTCGCCCACAAGGAGCCAGGTGGGAAACCTAATATAGGACTAGTATTTGATTTATGAAAAAAATCAGAAAGCTAGTCGTCATTTAAATTGCACCATATTCATGGTAGTAAAAGCTGCAAACCCTCTCCCTTGCTCCCTGCCCCCTGCTCCCCTGCGGTCTCAATGTGAAAATTAAACGATTAACAGCTTACACCCAGATTAATCTTCTTTCCTACTCCCTACTTACACAACTAGATTCAGAAATCAAACCAGATTCCTCTAGTACAGATATCGGACTTACCTAGAACAAAAATGATGCGTTTCTTGTTTACCACTCTTAGCATTTTGGCTGAAGCTTCGGTTTATTGAGATTCTGATTGGCAGTTTCCCCAAATGTAAAACGTTCCCATTCACCGTAGAAAGTTTCAGTTCGGAAGCGAATTTGACTAGCTGCCAGTTCCAATCCTTTAGAAGTGGCACAAGTACCAAACGTGTGCATAAATATAGGCATAGCTGCTATACCTCCTGGAGTGAAGCCGGCAAATGCCGCTCCGGCTGCTGCAATCATGATGCATTGTCCAAAAGCCTTCCAAGTTTCCTCATTAATATTGTCAGACCGTTCAATACTCACAAAAGCTTTGAGAGTTGTTTTCCTGGTTTCAAGTACTGGCGTTAGTAAAAAGCCATTACCGTCCATCACAACTCTAAACTCTGGCAAACCGTCCATACTCCCTAATTCAAAATCTCTAGTAGCCATTTTTGTTGTCAGTTGTTAGTTGTCAGTTGTTAGTTGTCAAGAGTCGAATGTCACTAAGAAAACGTGAAACCTAGTTTGGGTAGGGTGTTGAGGGTAGGGGGTAGTTCACCAGTGTAGGTTTTTAACCCAGTGATGAGTAGCAACTCTCAAAATCACCATTTAATCAGAGTTCCATCCCCCCTCAAACCCTTACACCCCTACACCCTAAATCAAGGTTTTTGGGTCATAACGTAAAACACCTACACCTGTCAGCTGCCCCCTCAAGTCGGATCATAAAAGAACAAGACACTAATAACGCCAAAGAAAATCAGCATTTGCAGTCCATTTAACCAATTACATCGCCCATCCTGAGAAACTTGCGTCATGATTAAAACGCTACCGATAAGTGCAGCAATTTGTGGAGGCGAGAAAAGAAAATCAACAGGATGACCCACCAAAAAAGAAGCGACGATTAAAGTGGGAATTACTAGCAATGCAACTTGAGAAGCAGCATTCATGCCAATCTCAAAACTAAGATCCAACTTATTTTTGTAGGCGACTAAAACAGCACTCATAATCGCGCCCACATTGCCAATAATGCCAATGACAATCGCCCCCACAAACATCTCAGTCCATCCCAGTCCAGCAGTCACAGAATCTACGCAATCAGAAACAAAATCAGATAAAAAAGCCATCAAGACACTAGAAGCAGCAAGTACGCCAATAGAAAAGGGTACACCCCAAGACATTTCTACACTTTCTGCTTCTGGCACAAAAACGTCCGTGAGATTCTTGGCTTGTAGTGCTGACTCGGAATGGACAAAAGCTTCAGCGAGATTCTTGGCTTGTAGTGCTGGTTCAGAATATCTAAATCTAGCCAGGGTATAAATTATGCTCCCACCATAAGCCATGAGCAAAAATACAGATAACCAAACAGAGACATTCTTGATGACATCAGCAGCAGTTATACTCTCGCTAGAAAAATCAACTGCATGGGCATAGATTGACGGCATGAGAATTGCCACCGCCGCAATCATTAATCCTGCGGCGGCATCTTTGGCTCTATCTAGGGGAAATGTCACCGTACCAAAGCGGTAGCCACCAACCATAATGGCTGCACCAACAGCAACTAACATATTGCTGATAATTGCACCTGTCCAGGCAGCTTTTGCTAGTGGCCCTAACCCTTTAGCTACGGCTATTAAACCAAAAATGAGTTCAGGTAAGTTACTAAAAGCAGCATTCATCATTCCACCCCATGTGGAACCAACTTTGTCTGCTAATTGTTCTGTGGCATTGCCAAGCCAGTAGGCAACAACGACCATCGCCAAGCAAGAAGTAAAAAACAGGAATATCTCATTGTGAAATCCTGGCAGGTACGCTATCACTAAACTTATGGGCAGAAAGATTGCTAACCAGTTAATACTAGGTTGCCTTAATACTTGCGTAACTTCTTGAAGCTGCATAATTTTAACGCTCAAGCTATAACATTGTTAAAAATTGCTCTCCAAATTTCTACAAGATTGAATCATTGTCTAGATTGATTCAGATTGTGATTTTGAATTGCTTATCCGACTAGGTTAGGATGTAGAAAGAATGCTGTGGCTAGCATTAGGTAAGTCATTAAGAGCAACGTTCCTTCTAACCAATTAGAACGACTGTTAGGTCTGACAGAATTGGTCATCAGAACAGCAATAGCCACTCCTAGAACTGTAAAGTTATCAAAGTCTAGGTTCATCGGTTTGCCAATTACCAAGCCAGTAAAAACTAAGATTGGTGTGACGAACATGGCAATTTGTAAGCTAGAACCGATCGCCACTGAAGATGCGAGATTGACTTTGTTCTTAGCGCCACAGATTCCACAAGTGATGATTTCTACCGCTGCACCGAAGATAGGCAGCAGAATTACTCCAGTGAATAAGCTACTCATTCCAGTAGTAGCGATCGCCTCTGATAAACTATCTACCAGGACTTCGGAAACAAACACCAAAACAATTGTTGTACCTAAAAGCAAGCTAACATGTAACTTTAAGCTATATTTCTCCCCTCTAGCTTCACTACCGTAACTCTCCGGTTCTGCATCCTCATCTAATCCATACAGATGCCTGTGAGTCTTCATAGAGAAGAACAGCATTAAGATGTAACTAGTTAAGAGCAGTGCTGATGCAATGTAAGAAAACTCGTTAGTTGTTTGGAGATGTAGCGCTAACGAAGTGACTTCAATGGCGGTGGGTGCTAGTAAAAAGACGATTACCAAATTCAGTAAAGAGGCATTGACACGACCAACTGCGCTCAAGTGTTCTTGGTTGATGTGGGAGTTTTGCTGATTGATTCGCAACCCTCCAAAAAACAGGGCGATCCCTAAACCTAAAAGCAGATTGGCAATCATCGAACCCATCAAACTGGCTTTGACTACATCTATCAGTCCGGCTCTGAGAGCAACAATAGAAACAATCATCTCAGTAGCATTGCCAAAAGTAGCATTGAGCAAACCACCCATCGCAGGGCCAATTCGAGAGGCGATGGCTTCTGTAAAGTTAGCTGTCCATGCTGCTAGAGGAATAATTGCCAAACCTGCTGCCATGAAGACAATTGTCGAATTTACATTTAGATGGTGCAGAATCAGGCAAATGGGTACAAAAACCAGCATCCGTAAGAGTAAGGCATCCTTACGAGACATTGAGCTAGGTTGCTTGGTTTTTTTGGTTGTTGGTGAGCGCGATAATCTGCCGGGCTTTGAAACTGACATTGTTCAACCTCCAAAACCTTCTTATTTTTTGAGATGGTATAGAAATTCGGCGGTCACTTCGCTAGCGATCGCAATGGTAATCTATTGATTTGATGACATTAATTTGAGTCAAATGAACTTCTTTGTTGAAAGTTCATAAACTCGATAGTCTATGAGTTGCTCAGGTGAATATTTAATAATCTGACCTAAGAAGGCACTCATAAAGTTAAAAGGCAAAAAATATTAGTTTAGTCCTTTTTTCCTTTTGCCTTTTAACTTTTTACTTCTTAACCTCTCATACCCCTATTTTTTGGATACTTTTGGCTGAGGTTGGCTACCTTTTACAAATAAATTGAACGATAAACTCCTACTTTAGGGCAACACAATAAATATCACTTATTGTTAATAATATATATAGATGCGTTTGCCTTTGTATGACCCACACAATTAATCTATGGGTTGACAATCACCGGGAGATACTAGTTCAATCTTTGAATGGCTTCTTACTTGTAGCTTACAGTAATCACCGAAAGAAAGAGATGATGAAGCTGCTTACACTAATACAAATTTTTAATCAAAGATATAATGTGAAGCAGACATTTTACTTTCAAGACCTACACCACGCCTGAGATATGTTGACTGCTGACAGAAGAGCAAATAATTACTAATGCCTAATTCAAGGAGTACAAGCTCCCTAGAAGTGTAACTGCGAATTACTTGGTTTACTTTTCGTGGAGCGAGTATTATTGACTACGACTTATTTTGACTATCAACTGTAAACAGTCTATACATTAAATACGCAACCAAAGTGTAGCGGAGATTACTGTTTGCTTTTTTGAATAGTTACAGCACTAAGTTATATCTGGGTTTTGGATGATGAGTACTGAGCAAGGAGCATAGTGGGTGACATAGTTGCTGACACTGCCCAAAATTAGTTCGCTCATACCAGAAAGCCCCCGGCGGCCGATGACAATTAAACCAGCCTCCCAGACGCGGGCAGTTTCGCAAATAATATAACCGGGTCGGCCTAAACCTTGGTAATATTCAGTTGCTACTCCAACAGCGATCGCTTGTTCTGTGAAAGATTTGAATACATCCAGTCTGGATTTTTCCAACTCTTCCCAACCTCTTTCATCAACAGATAGAACGTGGAGTAGCTTTAAAGATGCCTTAGTGGCTTTTGCCAACTCCAGTGCTTCTTGAAAGATATACTCGCTGATATGGTCACAGCGATTGAGGGCGACGAGAATTTTACGAAACATAAAACCTCATAAGCAATTCAAAATTCAAAAAAAGGAATGGGCACTCCAAAGTGCCCGATATCCTCTCTTAAACTATGTTTGCTGTATCTACTTTAGACTCACTCACACCCAAATCATTACTTTGAGGTTCTTGATTGTCAGACGAAAGAACCACTACTTCAGTCTCTACTTCTATAGAAGTTGGTAAAACATTAACTGCTTCGGCTCTATGACTACGTTCTTGTAATCGGTTTTCTTCCTCAGCAATTTCAGCTGCACTTAGCTGATGTCCTAGTGGCATAACTTCACCAGGGCCGATCAGCGGACGTAGACCATTCAGTTCTGCCATGATCGCAGTACCGTTGTTGATTACTACCGCTAAAAGTGGATCGAGGGCGAAGAAAATACCGGAGAGCAACGCGCCTAAGTTGGGAACTGCCACGATCATGGTGTTCTGCCAAATAATATCCATTGCTTGACGCGCACATTTAACCGCCATGATTAAGCCGCGCAGGTCATCTTCCATCAATACTACATCGGCTGTTTCTCTAGCGATGTCGGTTGCACCTGCAAAGGATATTGAGGCATCGGCGTAAGCCAAAGCAGCAGAGTCATTAATGCCATCACCGCAGAATGCGACAATTTTACCACTGTCGTGCAATCCTTTAACTACTTCTACTTTCTTTTCTGGGAAAGCTTCAGCAGTGACATGATTGGGATGGATGCCGAGATTATTGGCGATAGAGTGAGCAACCCGTGTCACATCACCTGTGAGCATATGTACAGTAATGCCCATCTCTTTGAGTTCGCGGATGACTTCTTTGCTTTCTGGACGTGGTGGGTCACTATAACGGATCACGCCCAGCAGTCTACCATCACCTGCTATATAAACTAAGGATTGACCACCTGACTTGGCATCGGGATAGCGAATGTCGTATTCCTCCAAATCCACATTTTCTTGCTTCATGAATCGGGGGCTACCGACGAGGATATTTATACCGTCGATTTTGGCGACTGCACCCAGACCAACTTTATATTCCCACTCTTCACATTCTTTAAGGGCAACACCTGTATCTTTAGCGTGATGAACTATTGCCTCAGCAATGGGGTGAGTCAATCCTTTTTCAGCACTAGCCGCGTAACACAAAATTTCTTCTTTGCTGAAGCGGGTTTCCATCACATCAATATCATTAACACCTGCATGACCAATAGTCAGTGTTCCTGTCTTGTCACAAACAACGGTGTCAATGGTTGCTAACATTTCAATCGCGCGACCACTACGAATGAGTACGCCATTGCGAGCCGCATAGGTAAGAACCGAAAGAATTGTCGTCGGTACAGAAACCCGAATGCCTGTACCAAAGTCTAAGGTAAGCAGTGCGATCGCTCGGCTGAGGTTGCCGCTAAAAATGCCCACACCTGTACCAATTAGCAAGGTGGGAATTACCATTTGATTTGCTACTGTTGCAGCGTAGTTCTCAACCCGTGTATCATGCACAGGTGCAGCCTGCATTAAGTTGACAATCACACCAGCACGAGTGTTGTTGCCAACTCGTTCTGATAGGATAGTTAACGTACCATCGACCAATAAGGTAGAAGCAAAGACTTCTTCTCCGGTTGTGCGCGTTACGGGTACTGATTCACCGGTGAGTTTGCACTGGTCAAGAATCCCTGTCCCTTCTACAATAATGCCGTCAACGGGAATCTGGTCGCCAGGATAGACTACGACGTGATCCCCAACAATCACATCTTGAGTGGGAATCTCTACAACTTTTCCATCGCGGATGACAAAGGCAGTCTTGCTCAAGCAATCTAGCAGGTCAAGGGATGCTCTCTCACTACCCCGCGCCGTCATATCCCGGATAGCTTCGCCGCCTTCTACCAAACCTAGCATAAAGGATGGCGCAAAGAAATGTCCCGTCGCTGTGTGCAATGCGATGGCTAAACCATCCAAGAAATCAATAGTTAACTGACGCTCTTGTTGAATAGCATCCCAGGCTCGTTTGAATACTGGAATTGCCCCAACAAATACAACAGCACCAATCAAAACAGGAGGAATTGGCAGCCCAACCATTGCACCCAAACTGAGTACTAAACCTGCTACAGGAAAGCCTAGACGTTCTACAAAGTCTACTTCGTTGTTAGCTTTTTCCTTCTCTTCACCAGTCCATCCTATAGGAACGTCAACCATCGATGCCTGCTGAATTGCACTAAACAATTTCTCTTGAATAGTAGCGATCGCTATCGCAGTTGGCTCGTGATCGTAGTTAAAAATTAATGAACTAGCCTTAGCGTTAATTTGAACTTCAGTGGCAAAATCCAATTTACCCAGAACATACTTTAGCTGTTGAGCATATTCTTCATCCCAGGCAAGTTGAGGAATCCGAATGCGAAACCGCCCTGGAATCCAATGAACTACCTCATAATGTATAGCTTCAGCATGACTTAACGGATAAGTCTCAATAACAGTTATAGCAAGCTTTTCAGCAGTGGTTTGACCTGACATAGGGCTTTCTTTGTGTTTGTATTGGGTTTGTACACATTAAGAAAAATTGCACAGCAGTAGTTAGGCTTGAAATTTTTCGCACAGCCTATCCACAAATAGGACACGTTTACCTGAAATTTCCGAGGTTAAAAGCTAGTAAACAACTATTTCCTACTTCGATTGGTAAAATTGTCAGAATTACTGATAAGCAAGCATTCCGTAACCTAAGATTCTCAAGTCATCAAATACTTACCATAGTAAATTTCTATTACTTTCCTCTTGGTGAAACACGTTTTACAAGCTTTGGAATTTAGGATTATGGAAGATTGTGTTTCTTTCGCCATGTTGCTAGTGGAGTTTGCCGCTAGTTGTCGGCTGATATCCGCCAAAGTTTAGCTCTCAGCTCAACTAAACACAAACAATATTGAGGTTAACAACAAGAGGTTAAGCACATATTTATAGAGTATAGTATCACTCTATTGGTCTACTGCTAATAAACAAAGTTTACAGTATATCACGGCTGAATAAAAACAATGTTTACGAAAGTCAACTCAAGTATGAAGTATGAAGTATGAAGTATGAAACTTTTTTGCTTACTGGCAGCGAGGCCTATGGTAATTTCATCCTTTTTCCTTGACACTTTTTGGGCAAAACCCGTGCTGACTACTTAGAACACATGATTAGACATCATGCCAACCCTTGTATTAAACTTAACTTCTACTCCACTAGGAAACGAACCTCATACCAAGTTGCTTTGTTGAAATAATAGTATTCCTACTCCCTACTCCCTACTCCCACCCTAGGTTACTATCTTTGACTGCAACTTGGGATCAACGCTTGTATTACACGACACAGCAATTTATTTCAGACACAAAAAGTTTCAAGCAAACTGTCTCATTAGTATCAGCATATTTTGGTTTATGTAGACTTCGACTTCTGTAGAAGTAAAGCTGTAACCATACTCTGCGCCTAATTGTACCGTTAACTCTACAAAGTCTTCTCGGTTAGATGCACTTTTTAGCTTCTCTACTAGAGTTGGATTTTGGCTAATCAGTTGGTGGAATTGTTTGATCTGTTTTGACATATTTATCCTCGCTTAACTAGTGCTGAGTTATGAACAGGGTGTAAGGGGTAGGGACTCCGTTCTTAAGAACGGAGTTTCACTTACAGAACTTCGTGTTTTTCGTACTACACAACTAAGAACACATTTTCCCCTTTTTTCTCTCTGAAGGGAGAGGCTTTTACCGGACTTCTCTTCTAGACGCTGTGCTTTCCTGGGCTTTATCTTCCCCTACACCCTACACCCTGCACCCGCCCCGAAGGGGCTTGGTCATGTGTTATTCTCCTTGCCTTGCACTAGAACAGACTACTCGAAAACCAATACCACTACCCGCGTGATCAGCTTTATCCCAATGGCGTTGAGCGGAACGACAAAGGCTGGGGAGACAATACCAAGAACCACCCCGCAAGAGGCGATGCTCTTGAAATTCTGCCTGTTCCCAAACGCTACCGTTACAGGGAGCTTGTTGATAGTTGGTGTGCCAAACATCGGCGCACCACTCCCAGACGTTGCCATGCATATCGCATAGTCCAAATGCGTTAGCAACTTGAAAACTTCCTACTGGTACTGTCCGTTGGCGATATTGACCTACAGGTTCTAAGTTGTAGATATAACTACCGTCGTAATTAGCTAGTTCGGGTGTAATCGTTTCACCAAAATGGAAAGGTGTTGTTGTTCTGGCGCGACAGGCATACTCCCATTCTGCTTCGCTTGGTAAGCGATAATCTCGTTTGGTGAGTTTGGTTAATCTTGCACAAAATTCAATAGCATCGTACCACGAAACTTGTTCTACAGGTTGGTTTTCGCCTTGAGTATGGGCTGGCTCAGGATTGAGAGAGCGATTAATGGTTGGTAAATTCGCTATCGCCCGCCATTGTGACTGAGTAATTGTAAATCTTCCCATACAAAAAGGCTCAATTGTTACCTGATGCAGGGGTTCTTCGTGACTTTCTCGCCCTTGTTCCGTCTCTTGTGAACCCATCCAAAAGACACCCCCTGGCAGGATAATCATATCTAAAGCAATATTCTCTAGTTCTTCCTGGAAGTAGTGAGCTTCACTTCCATAGCAACTAGCCAGTTGTCCCTGCGGATCAACAGTCACTACCTGAAAAATCAAAGTTTGCGCCTTGATTGGTAAAGCTGTTGCAATTTGGGATTGTTCCAGTTCTAAAAGGCTTTGATCTGGAGATCCTGCTTCAATGAGTTCCGGTGTTGGAGATTGAACTTGTAGTTGATTTGTTTGCTCTAGTTGTCCTTGTAAGTCGCTTAATTCATGGTTTAACTCGTCTGATTTTGAAAGCAGACTTGCTAAATCTGATTCTCGATGTTCTAAGGCAGCTAAAAGTTGCTGACATTGTTGGTTTGCTTGTTCTAACTCAAAATGGAGTTGAGCTATGGTTTGGTCTGCTTCTTGAAGCTGAGACTGAAATTGCTGGATTTGTTCACGAGCAGGTTTGAGCGTTGCCCATATCTTTTGTGCCCATTCCAATCTCGCCTGCTCTTTCAAGGAGACTTCTGGAATCAGCGCGATGACTAAAGAGTGCGCTTGGAGATGCCAACCACACACTGAGCAATTCTCGGTTTGATCTGCAACGTATTTATTTTGGCAAACAGGACATCGAGGCATAATAGTTTCCTCTGAACCTGAAGCAGTATTTAAATTGATGAATACCTAGTAAAGAAATTGTACGATGGAATCATAAATATTTCACAAAAGTTTTAAGAAATTATTAACTGAGGAAACTTCGATCCTGCTCTACGAGACGCTACTTTTTGAACAGGGTGTAGGGGAACGCGCTGGTTGTTGGGCTATTTCTTGCCCTACACCCCACACCCGCCCCAATGGGGCTTTGTCAGTTACTTCTTCGGGGGGAACAGGCTCAGGGCATGACTGGGGGCTGGAGACTGGGAGTAAGTATTTGCAATTCCCTAGCATCAGCAGGGGGTTCAGCAGATTTAGTCGGACGTTTAATATCGAGTATAGGTTTTACCATGACTGAATCGAAGTTAGGAACTGCTTGGGCATTAAACAGGGGGCGGAAACTGTTCAACTCGGCAATCAAGGCTGAACCATTACTGACGATGACACCTAAAACTGGATCGAAAGCAAATAAAACGCCTGCAAGAACTACACCAATATTTGGTATGGCGATGAGAGCAGTATTTTGGTAAATAATATCCATTGCTTGTTTGGCGATCGCAATAGCATGAGGTATGCCCCGCAGATCATCATCTAAAAGTACTACATCGGCTGTTTCTCGGGCAATATCAATCCCACTAGCAAAAGAAATAGAAACATCCGCATGTGCTAAAGCTGCCGCATCATTGATACCTTCCCCGATGAAAACCACAGTCCGCTCTTGGCTTTGGAGTTGGCGAATCACTTCGACTTTTTGATCGGGAAATGATTCTGCATAAACATGACTACTTTTAATGCCCAAATCCTGCGCTACATGATTAGCAACTCGTTGGCTATCGCCACTTAACATATAGGTCTGCTGACCTTGATTTTCAAGGGTAGCAATCACTTGGGCACTTTCGGGACGTACGGGGTCTGTATATAAAATCACTCCTAACAACTCGCCACCCATAGCCACATAGACTGTAGATTCGCTACCTGTTCTTACCCCTGGATGAAGTTGATGAATGGAATTAACATCAATGCCTTCTTGCAGCATGAGACGATGACTACCTGCCAAAATCCGTTGTCCAGAAATTTGGGCAACAACACCTAAGCCAATGCGATAATCCCAAGCTTCACAAGGTCGAGTTTTGATATTATTTTCTTGGGCATGGCGCAGAATCGCACTAGCGACAGGATGAGTGTTACCTTGTTCTGCCGATGCGGCAACTTGTAAGACATAAGCTGAAGAGATTTCTGTACTTGCGGTTTTAATTGCCACAACTTCAGCATTACCTTGAGTAAGCGTCCCAGTTTTGTCAAAAACAACTGTATCTGTCCGTGCTAGGATTTCCAAGGCACGTCCGCTACGGATGTAGATCCCATGCCGGGCAGCATAGGTAAGTGCCGCTAGAACTGTAGAAGGTACGGCAATGCGAATGCTGTGGCTAAAATCGAGGTGAAGAGGAGCAAGAGATCGGGATACATCTCTGGTAATCGCAAAAATTGCGCCGCTTAATAGCAGGGTTGGGACAATGGTCGCATCAGCAACTTTGGCGGCATAATCTTCAACGCGTGTGTCATGAACTGGAGCAGATTGCAAGAGTTCGACTGTCAATCCTAAACGGGTATTTTTGCCAATTCGTTTTGTTAATATACAGATTTTGCCTTCTAACAACAAAGTAGAGGCGTGAACTACCTGTCCTTCAGAGCGAGAAACTAACGTAGACTCTCCGGTGAGTTTATGTTCATCAATTAATGCTGTACCCCGCAGTACTCTCCCACTCACTGGAATCATTTCACCAGGATAGACAATAACGCGATCGCCTTTTTGCACATCTTTCAGAGGAACCTGCACCTCTTGTCCGTCCCGTTCCACCTTGGCAAATTTATCCATTCCCATGAACAAATCCATAAATTGCCTCTCTGAAGCGCGGGCGGTGGCATCTCGCAGCGCGTCCCCTGTTTCCATTAAACTCAACATCAGTGATGGGCCGACAAAGTCTCCTTTAATGGTGTAAAGACCTAGCCAAAGTGCATCAAGAATATCCGCGTCTAGTCGTCGTTCTTTGACAGTTATTTCTATCAGCCTAGTCACAAAGGGTGCAGCAGCCACAGCAATTAAGCCACCAATCACTAAACCTGGGATAGGTAGGGTAAACTGGCTAGAAAGCACAGCCAAACCTAAACTGACCATAGGTAGTCCCAGCCGTTCCATCCAATCGATTTCTGGTCTTAGTTCTGTTTTTATTGGCACTGTCCCCGGTGGCAGCTCAACGGCGCTAGCTTGTTGAATGCTATTTAACAAGCTTTTTTGTACCGTTGTTACAGACACATCGGGTTCATAGTAGACAATTAACGAGCTAGATGGTTGGTTGATCCGCACACTAACAACAAAATCAAAAGATTCTATCAGCCAAGTCAGCGAACTTGCATATTCTGGATCATCGGTTAGTCGAGGTATCCGAATCCGAAGTCGCTCCTCGGTAATGTGGACAATTTCATAATCTATTTCCTGAAATTGATTTTTTATCGGAATTTTATATTCTGTTGGCGTGGGCATAAAATCTTACCTCTTAAAAAGTATTAACGTGTATCAGTTGGAAGTGTAAAGAATAAAGGATGAAATAAATCAATATAATATGCCGAACAATGAAAATTATCGTCAAGGGGTATAAGTAGGTCGGCGTAAATAATCAATGTTGGGATAAGGCAGGGGGCAGGGGGCAGGGAGCAGGGGGAGAAAGAGTTTGAGCATTATTTACTTTTCTTCACACAGTTTGGTTTTATTGCACAGACTTACTTAAGTAAGTCTGTACAATAAAACCAAACTATAAGAATCCGGTTTGATTTTTGAATCTAGTTTTATAGGTAGGGAAGGAAAGAAGATTGGTCTGGGTGTACTGATTTTTTTCATAAATCAAATATGAGTCCTCTATGTAAATAAAAGTAAATCAGGCTCAAACTCTTTCTCTCCCTGTCCCCTGCCCCCTACCTGGTCACAAAAATATTTATTTCAGCACCTACTCAATGCTGAGTACTCATTCATGAATGGGGAAAATACTCAGTATTGTTTATTACACTGCCCGAGAAATGGTTATTCTGGTAATGTCTCTTAAATTTTTAATTACAAACACACAGCATTGCCAATCCTTCTTCCGGAGTAAATACTTTTCCTCCTTACGGTATGAAAAATTAGCCGAGGGATACTGTTATAATTTTGCTAACTTTTAGATACTCTTAACTTAAAATTATGCCATAAAAGATGTTATTTGATTGATACAAAGCTTTTACAACATGGTTAAGTTGGCATTATGAATAAAAACTAAATTTATCAAATTTTTGTGATCAGTAACTTCTAGAAGATTTTGATTAGATTAGCCTTAGGATAACTCATAGTATAGACTCTGCGGAAGTAAAAATTTTACTTCAGTTGATCAGCCTGTTGTAGCTAGGTTTTGCAGTTTCTCACTAAAATGAATATCAGCTTTGAGATAATGGTCAGTTAAAATTTTGGGTGCAATATTCTCATTTCCTGTGTAGAGGAATCCTCAAGAAAGATAAACAGATAATATCGATGTCATCAGAGTAATCTGTGATGACGCAGGCTTCAGTAGCAGAGAAATGCTTTCGCTTTTTAAAGTTTGTGTAATACTTCATAGTACTCATATTATATATAAGTATAGAAGTTTACAATATAATACTAAGAAAGTGTGAAGAAAGATTACTAGAGTTTTTGTTTTGCTATATTTTCTATAGTATCCATAAAAAATATAGCCTCAGTTAGTTATTTGGTAACTTTTATGTCCTTTATTGCCATTGATAGGGTTAGTATCCAGCCCAACAGGCGTCCTCTGAACGACCAAAAAGTTGCTGAGTTGATGCAATCTATTAAGGCGAACGGACTCTTGAACCCTATAACCCTCGATCAAAATTTCAATCTAGTTGCAGGGTTGCACCGCCTAACTGCTTGCAAGCTTTTGGGGCTGGAACAGATTGAATACAGGATTATTACTTATCAAGACTTAGACCATACCAGATTGGCTGAAATCGATGAAAACCTCATTCGTAATGAACTAGAAGCCTTAGAACGAGCTGAACTCTGGCTAGAGAGAGACCAAATTTTAGAGCGGATAGGTCTGCGTGCTCAATCTGGCGAGAACCAATACACCAAAAAAGGGGGTGAAATTGATTCACCCCCTACTAAAACGACAGTACAACTAGCTCAAGAGGCAGGTTATAACAAGCGGACATATCAACTAGGAAAGCAAATTGCTAAAAATATTGACCCAGAAGTTAAGGAGGTGATTAAGAAAACACCTATTGCCAAAAGTCATTCAACTTTGCTAAAAATAGCCAGAGCAGGTAGTCAGGAACGCGAACAGGCAGAACAGGCAGAACAAAAAGCACAAGAAGCAAAACGTCAGCAAAAGCAAGAAGAAATGGAAACACAAGCTAAGTTAGCAGCAGAGGCTAGAACTAAGCTTAAAGAAAAGCAATTGATTGCACTACAAAGCTCTACTGCTCAAAAACAGGCAAAACAGTCTATAAAATCTACAAAACCACAAGTTGAAAAAAAAATCAATACTACTCCAATTCTACCAGGGGCAGAACTAGGAGATGAGTGGATACTTGGTAGGCATTTAATTTACTGTGGTGATACGGCTGAGGATAAATTTATTGAACTTCTTCCTTCCAATGCGGCTTTAGCGATCGCTACTCTTTCATCTGAGTGGAATCATGATTATCTCATTGATGAAGCTCATATCGTCGCTGTACTAGCTCGTGAAGGATATATCCAAGATTTTTGTGTTCGCCATCATATGCCCTTTAGATTTGAGTGGGTCTTGGGTGAATTATACGTCGGGATTTACTCTCAAGATCCCATTCTCAAACCAGAGAAGCCTGTTGGTATTGAGGGTGTAGAAGGAATTGTAGCTTATTTAATCAGTTTGTATACAAAACATGATAACTTTGTGCTTGCACCTTCTTTGGGAAACGCTGAATTATTAATTGCCTGTGAAAGGATGGGACGCATCTGCTTTGCTGGTGACAAAGCTACAGAAAATGTTGATCGGGCGATAGCTCGGTGGCAAAAGTGGACAGGACAAGAAGCAAAAAGGGAAAAACACTGTTATACGTAATACAATTTTACGAAATATCTGATACACATGAGCAATACCTAATTCTTTCCACTTGCCCCCTGCCGCCTGCTGTCTATGTGTATCAATACTTAAAGTGAAACGGTATAATAAGTCTACAAATAAAAAACCTTCTATTATTTTTGTTGAGCTTGACTGTTAAATGTCAAGTGTCAACAAAATCAATTAGTTTTTACTAAGCGAAAGTTATGAATAATTGAACTTTCGCTTCTTTAATATTGCAAGTCCAGTAGTCTATAATATCGTAATTCGTGAGGAGAAACTATCACTAGAATTACTCAGACTGCTGTTTTTTTATTTTTAAAATCCGTTATAAGGCTCAGTAGATAAAGCAAGAAAGGTAATTATACCTTCAATAATTGCAGGCAGACTAAGGAATTTGTGATTCACAAGTTAGAAAATTATCTATCGTTCACTTTACTCGGAGGCTTGCAGAAATATGGCATTTATTAAAGTTGATAATATGGTCATTAATACCACTTACATTGCTGCTGTCAGGCTAGAAGGTCAAGACACCTTTGGAGAAGAAAAAGTTTCTTTATTAATTGCAATCCCTACTTTTCCTCTGAATCAAAAAGAAAAGACCTCTACCACTTCTACTAATTTTTATCAGTATGAATGGGTCGAATTTCATGGTTTTGCTGCCATTGCGCTGCAAGACTACTTCAGCAGCTTTAACAATGTGATTGATTTAATGCCCCAAAATAACCGACGAGTGCTATCCAATTCTAAGGAATGTTTGGGAAGTTAAGTTAAATCTCGCGCAAAAAAGGAATATATACTCATGAAAGATGCAGAGTCTAAAGAATGTGGACTTATCTGATCCACATTCTTTAGTGTCTTTAGCATGATCATCTGTCATTGATATCCAAGAATGATTACAAAGCTAAGGCATCAGGAAATATTCATACACCCCAGTGATGATAACTAAAGATCCGGAAAGGATACCAGCCCAAAGTCCAGATATCTTGGTCGTAAAGCGATCTCCGAGAAAGTACCCGCCTGATATTCCCAACCAGCTGAGGATAAAAACTAAAAAAGTGGTAATAGCCACATTTAAGTTAGAAATCCCACCACCCAAGCCTGAACCTAGATTATTGAGAGTCAAGCCAAATGCCAGAGCAATAGATTCTTGCACATCAATATAACCTGAGTGGTCTAAATCTGCTTTTTCAGGATCTTCCAAGAATTTTTCGTAAGAAAATTCGTGCAAGAATTCTTGTGAAACATTGTGATGGGAGCTATGAGATATCGTCCGGTTGGAACCTGCGGCAACTAAAAATCTCATTTCTTGACGCATCTTGATTTTTCTGCGTTGGCGTTTGAGTGTTTTCCAAATACTCCAAATACCGACGGCTATCAAGATAAAGCTACCTAAAGCATTGGCGACATTGATAGACAAGTAATTCTTAATGTCATGGCCGACAGAAATCGCTAGATATGTGCCAATTGCGGAAACTAAACCAATAAATAGGTTAGTAAGCCAGCCGATTTGGAGTTTTTTTATTCCGTAAGCGATACCAACCGCAAAATTATCGACGTTAACGGCGATCGCAAGTAATAGAGCAGATAGGATATGCATATAAAGGATAAAGAAGTGAAAATTGTTGAACAGTAGAGTTACATCAGTCCAGAAATAATACTCATCCCTAGAGTGAAAATGACGCTGTAGAAAAAGAATGACATGACTGTATGTCCTAAAACTAATCGTCGCATAGCAGATGTGACAATTGCTGTGTCTGAAGTTTGGGAGGTCATACCCAGGGTAAATGTGAAATACACAAAGTCCAAATAGTCAGGCGGTTCTCCACTGGAAAAATCTAGCCCGCCGATATATTCTGTCTCTGGAGCAAAAGAAGGCTTACGGTAATAAAATGCGGCATAATGCAACACAAAGGTAGTGTGCATCAGTAGCCAAGAACAGATAATTGCCACTATGGACAGCCCAACTTCAGGAGTAAAAGTATCTTTATGTTTTGCTAGCACTGCTGCAATAATAAACAAACTAGCAAAAGCTACAAAAACAACCAAAATAAAAATTGCCAAATGGTCAATTTCCTCTCGCTGTGCGCGATTGCGTGTCTGTTCATGATTCGCGCCAATCATCATTAAACCTACTAGTATGAGAAAAAATAAAACTCCCGTATCCCAAGCAGCAAGCAGGCGAAATTCCAAGCTTGCAGGCGATATCAACAGAAAAACAACTCCGCCTAGTAGCAACGATAACAGCAAACGAGATTTGGAATTTTCCATCAGACTCAGTAAAATGCTAAATCCCATAACTTTTTATCCCAATGATCATCATCAATCCACCACTTCAAATCAGCCCCGATGCTACATTTACGCCCGAAGCTAAAATCACCATATAGAAGAAAAAAGAAATTATTCCATGTCCTATAGCAAGCCTTCGTATTCCCAAGCCTGGAAGCGAAACATCTGAGGTTTGAGCTGTCATCCCGATAGTGAAAGAGAAATACATAAAGTCCCAATAGTCAGGTAGTTCATCCCCTGGAAAACTCAAGCCACCAACATATCCTGTCTCCTCGTTCAAGAAATCTGGATAGTAGTAGCAGGTAGCATAGTGGAGGGCAAATATGGTGTGAGTCAGAAACCAAGAACAGATGACAGCGACTAAAGACAGCGCAATTTTCAGTGCTAAGGTAGATTCAGGAATATTTTTGCTGTCGTTCATTGCTTGCATTAGCCCAATTGCAAAGATACTTGTGCAGGCAGTAATGACTACTAAAAGAAAAACAGCTAAATGTTGCGCTTCTTGGCGTTGAGCGCGATAACGCGTTTTTTGGGGAGTTGCGCTGCACATCATCAATACTACTAATGTCAAAAAGCAAAAAACTCCTAAAATCCAAGCTGTGAGAATGCGATTGGCTAAATGTAGGGTATTTGGCAGTCGTAAAAAAACTGTCATTCCCAACATAATACTTAACCCCAGTCGGGTTTTTGAATCTAAATGCGAGAGCAAACTATGTCCAAATAAAAGACCACTCATCAATACTCTACTCTTCGACCTCAGAGAAGAGTTAGTATTTTGATGGGGTTCAGGATCAGATGTCTTGTGTTGTGTAGTTTTCACAGTTTTTACATCTCACTATTTTTCTCAATATGAAATGCAATTTTCATAGGTCTTAATTGATATTCGGCTAGGAGATCGCTAACTCACTATCAAGACAGCTGGATTATTGACACCAGCCATCGAAAAGCCTATTAAATTGAGTAAATTATTGCTTGCCTATGACAATTACGAGAGCTTAATAATACATTAGTGCTGAAACTACTTAATAGCTCTTAGTCTTCACTCTGAAACAAGATTACAAAATCTGGTTACGCTTAAGAAAATTATATGATATGAGCTTCAAAATAACAAAAATATCTCAACTGATTTTTATTTAGCATTACATTAATCACAACAATCATCAAGCATGATTGATGACATACCAAAAAGCTATTAGCTTTAGCTGATTTGAGAAGTTAGACAACCATTAAAATTGCGCCATGCATACTGGAGATATGGCACTTTGAGCGATCGCTAGCTATGATATACGCTTGACAATCTTACTACTATGTTCATTAAGTAAAGTTAACATTTACTATAATATATATAGGTATACTAATTAACATTTTTAGACTTAACAATTTTTCATTGATAGACCATCATAATTACTTGTATCGTTAGTGGTATAGATGTAGAATCAAACTCAAGAAGAGATTCTTCCTATCTGCTAATATCTTTCGTGTAACCACCGTCAAGGGTGTGCAGTATTCTGTTTCCATTTTTCTATACATGGTTTAATAAAGTAAAGCCAAATCAGACTTGATGATGTTTGGAAATCAATACCGTCACCTGTAGCGTATGGTGGCGAATACGAATCATGATTAGCGATATACCTTTTTTGGAGGCTATTTAGAATGTTTGAACTAGAAGCTTTATTGCTCGGACTAGAGCCAATGACTGCTGCGGTAATTGGGGTTGGGGCACTGGCTATTGCACCTATCGTTGGTGCTGTAGATGCTGCAACAGGTCACAATTTATCTGACTCAGCGCGCTCAACAGCTAAAACTGGATTAATTTGGGCTTTTGAAGCCTTTGACAAAGTACAAGCTAGTGCTGCTGAAGCTTCCGAATCCTTCCAAGATTTGATTGCAGAAGCTAAATCTGATATCAGGGCTTCCAAGAATGGCAAAACTGAAGTAGCTCCCCGTGAAGTAACGATTGGATAAGCTCTCAAGAGTAAACAGTTGCTTAATTTGTGAAAAGTTACAAAGCGCAAAGTCCGAGCGAAGGAAACCTCGCTAGACACCCGAAGGGTGTCTAGCCAACAGGCATCTGTTAGCAACGCAGCAGCGTCTGTTTGTAAGAAATGACTTGTTGTTAGTTGAAAAATTAGGGGTGTGAGGGAGTAAGAGTGTAGGGGTATAGGGTCACTCCATGAATAACAGGACTTACGCAATAACGAAAATATGTTATCCCTGCGTAAGTCTTAAATCAATTAAGACGGCTCAAACCTTTTGAGTGCAAAGGGTTACATAAACTTTCCCTTAAAGTTCATATCCTCATACTCTTACACCCCTTCTCAAGCATTCGTCCGTCTTGAAGTTGTTACACATTTTAATTGCACATTGTTTAGCCTTCGCAGACTCCTAAAGGATGGCAGCTAAACTTCGTCAGAAAGGGGCTTGTGATCCTATGTAGCTAGTGCAATTAATTATATTTTTTACTCAGTTCTAGAAAAAAGTGAATGATAACGCCAGTTGCACGCCACTTGCTACAACGGGGAGAACCCCCCTTCGGGTTTCAAGTCGGCGAAGCCGCCCAACGGACTGCTCACCGCAACGCAGTGGCTCCTCCACAGTCGGGAAACCCGCCCAGAATGCTGGCTCATCCTTGTATGAAACCATCAATCAAAATCCCATTCCTTCAAAGCAGTTACCATCTTTACAACAAGCTGTGTGAATGACTGCCAAACTTGGCGGCTTTTTAGGTCATAAAACTGATTTTCATTTTGCTTCGATATCTTAATTCATCCCGCATTTATGCAACGCCACAAAAACAACTTCTTCTCAAAGGAGACATCATGCTAGATCATCCAGATTTCTTAAATGTGCGTAAGTTAGCATTTGCTCTTGCCATTGGGCCATTAGGTTTGCTGTTGCTATTCTTGATTCTTGACGTTACACTGCCTCACGGTAAATTATTGCAAGTTTCAGAGCGATCGTGCTTGACAAGTGCGATGACAGCAAGTGTTACAAACCTGAAGACAAATAAGTGCGAGAATTGACCAAGCCCCTTTGGGGTGGGGTGTGAGGTATAGAGGAATCTCACTAAGAAAGCGTGAAACCCAGTCTTGGCAGGGTGTAGGGTGTAGTGTTGAAGACAATTAAATTTTAATTGCGCTTGGGAGTTCACATCTTCTTAATTCCCACACCCTCCAAGCCTACTATATCAAGGGTTTCCGCTTAACTTAGTGGCATTCGGGTGTGGGGTGTAGGGGAAAAGATAACTCCAACAACCGCCTTTATTACAAGCCCCGTATGAGTCAAGATGATTGCACCATCTGGGGTATCCTCGCTTCCTCCAAAACCTCAAGTATTTGATGCACAAGCTAATTATCCATCACCACGGCTACTCTACCTACAACCGGGGTGAGAGAATTTCTTGGACATAGGACACAAAGAGAATTTTTAATTTTCTTCTGCCTATATAGTGATGGAACACTAATTATGGTAAATATATTTCCACGAATTCCATTCTCACAATTTAAGATTGGTAAATGGGGTTCTCAGATAGAAGACGAGAAGTGGATATCTACACAACCGATCGCCACAACAACAGCAGCAGTAATGCAGATTTTAGCAACTGTACCTAGAATTGCATATTGCCGTCCAAACTTGATTAAACATTCTCAGTCTAAGTTTATCCTCAGAGATGGAACGGTAGTTAAAACCTGGAAAAGCCCATTGTTTAGAGACGATTGTATATTTTTAGCTGATCCTGATGGAAAAATGATCTATGGCGGCTGTGTTTGGAAACACAAAGAACAACTCCAAGATGCCATAGAACTAATTAGTATAAAGTTTACTTAGTCAGCTTTTTCATCCTAAGTACTGCAAAATTTATTTTTTGGCTCAATTATTGGAGCTTTGGAAATAATGAAAAAGTTAATTGCTGGGTTGCATAAATTTCAAACCAATTATTTCAAAGAACACCGAAACTTGTTTGAGCATCTTGGACATGAACAGCACCCCAGAGCGTTATTCATTACCTGCTCTGACTCGCGGATTGATCCAAATTTGCTAACTCAAACTGAACCTGGCGAACTCTTTATTATTCGTAATGCGGGTAATATCATTCCGCCTTATGGTGCGACTAATGGCGGTGAAGGCGCAGCAGTTGAATACGCAGTTCAAGCTTTAGACATTAAGCAGATAATAATCTGCGGTCATTCTAACTGTGGAGCAATGAAGGGGTTATTGCAATTGGGGAAATTAGCTGATGAGATGCCATTAGTTTATGACTGGTTAAAACATGCAGAAGCAACTCGTCGGCTGATTCGAGACAACTATCAGGGGTACGAAGGAGAGGACTTGTTGAATGCCACAATTGAAGAGAATGTAATGACCCAATTAGAAAATTTGCGAACTTATCCAATCATTCATTCTAAACTTCATAAAGGTGAAATCAAGCTCTACGGTTGGGTTTATAAGATTGAAACTGGAGGGGTTTTTGTCTACAGTATGGATCGTTGTAATATCCAGGCAGAGCATGAAACGATTCCCTATTTTGAAGTAGAGACGATACAAGCACGGTAAGCTGATGCGCTTTATGTAATATCATGTCCTGTTAAAGACTGATCATTAGAGGGCAGGGGAGAGGGTTTTGTCGAATCACAACTGATTAGCCGGACATGATATAACTAATTTTGAGCAGATTCTTGTTCACTATGCTCGCTGTTTACTTCTACTTCTTCCTCAAGTTTTTCTGTAACAGCCGAGCTAATTTTTTCGCCCATATCTTTACCAATTACTCCACCCTCTTCTGGCAACAGAACTTCGCCGACGATTCCTCCTACTATTCCACTTGGAGCTTCACTTTTTGGAGCTTCACTTTCAATTTCTGCTTCCGTCTGTATTCTCTGCTCTTGAGGATTAGATAGATTAGTACTTACCGTTAGCTCTGTTGGGCAAAAGATTTTTGAGACACTATCATAAGTCCAAGCAATGTTGTTTGGGTCTTTTTTTTGGCTCCACAGGCTAAAGTCAGGTTTTGACTTATATCGGCTTAAAGCTTTAGGATGTACCTCTAAACGTCTTGCTAAGGCGGATGTTTGCAACGGTGTTACATCAAAATTCACCTGTTGTGTAACAGCGTCTACTAACTCATCTTTGCTTTTGTCCTCTGCAATCGTCGATACCCCCGACGTCATTAAATCTGCTGGGACTTCATCATTGGGTGGTTCAATTGCTGGAGTTGTTTCCTCTTCCCAAGGGTCTTGATCTAGGTTAACTTGTTCTCCGCTATAAGCAAATGACTCTTGCGCAACTTCTGTTGAAATCTCAGGGGATTTTTCTTCTACTGTTAGTTCTGGTATAGGAGGCGGAGATGGAAACTGGGGAGAAGCTACTTGGGCAATTTTTGGTTCTGGTGATGCACTAGATGTAGACGGAGACTGGGGAGAAGCTACTTGGGCGATCGCTTCTTGAAGATGAGTCTGCATCATATTACATGAAACAAACTTATATTTATAAGTGACAATCATTGATTCAGCTAGAGGGTTAATCCGAACATTGGTAACATAGTTCAAGGACTCAACCCGCTTTTGTAATTTACTAACATACTCTGTTTCCTCAGCTAATAAGGGAATCCGGATGCGAATCCGTCCTTCAACAGCATGAACAATTTGATAATCCATAGCGGATTTGTCTAATATCAACAATTTTAAGCTGTGGTGAAAAGTTGTGTTCCAAGAATGGAACGCAGACCGTACATATCCTTTCTGAGGACTGATTGAAAGTAGGGACGCAATACTTTACGCCCCTACTTATCTCTAATTCATTAAACTTACTCTAGATCATAATAAACAAAAATGGAATTACTGGAAGGCCGATCGCCGCATTGAGCCAATATGTTAATCCAGTCAGCACAATCGAACCGACAATAGAGATACCCAAAGATAAAACTAAATTGGGTAAGAAAAACCTCAGGTTATCCAATGCCCCAGACACAAAGGAAGACTGTGGAGCATAGCTTGTAGAATAAGACATAAGTGCCTCAAATGAGATAGTAAATGGAAATTTATGCAGTATGTTTTATATACTGCTCATAATTGCATGATTACCTGATACGCTAAATTAAACAAGCAATTTTAACAACTTGTAGGATAAATCCTATGCTCAAGCAAATCAGAAATGCCGGGAGAATTTTTATCGGTTCCATTTGCATTGTTTTGGGTATAATTGGGATACTTCTCCCCTTAGTTCCTGGAACTCCTTTTCTTCTTGTTGCTGCTTTCTGTTTCAGTACTTTGGAATCATAAAAATCAGTTAACTGATAACTACCGCACTCTTCTCGCTAAAGAGTAAACTTCAGTCCTTGAAAAAGACATAAGGGCTAGGCCTTGATGAGCAGAATTATTACATTTTTAGGCAAGGCAGATACGAGACACACTACAGTGGCGATCGCCACTGCTAAATGGTTTGCTCAGTATTCTCAACGGGTGCTACTAGTAACCCACAATCCCAATCCCAGTGCAGAACTGCTGTTAGAAACTTCTCTTTCAGCAACTCCCCAAGAGATAGCACCTAATCTAAGTGTGGTACAGTTGCTTGCAACTGTACTATTAGAACAAGTTTGGGAAGAAGTCAAAAAGTGGTTGGCTCTTTACCTGCCGTCCTCTGTACAAATGGAGATATATTCGGGAGAGGTAATTATCCTACCGGGTTTTGATAGCCTTCTATCGTTCAACGCTCTGCGAAAGTACTATCAAAGTGAAGACTATGATGTGATCATTTATGATGGGCGGGGAGATTTAGAATCATTGAGAATGCTGGGAATTCCCAACATTGCAGATTGGTATTTTCGTCGATTTCGTGAAGTGCTAGAATCTCTAGACTTGAGTAAAATCGCCGACTCGATTGGGGGGCCTCTCGCCAGTGCTTTGTTGAGTGCAAATATGGACACTCGAAAAGTGCAAGATGCTATTGTGCAAATTCAAGATTGGATTGCTAAAAGCGTTGCAGTTGTCGGAGATGCCAAAAGGTTAAGTGCTTATTTAGTAACTACAGATGAACCAGCAGCCATCGCTGAGGCTCGTTGGCTTTGGGGTAGCGCACAGCAAGTTGATTTGCGAGTAAGTGGGGTTCTAGCTTATCAAGGTTATGAAGCAGCTAACAAAACCCAACTAGAGCAAGCTTTTGCTCCATTGGAAGTCAACATAATTCCAGCGTTGCAAAATTACAATTGGCAAGCTCTACTAGATGCGCTACCAGATTTTAAAACTATTCCTCATGTCCCCGAACCTTTAACAGTTGATTTGGCACAACGTCAGGTACAAGTATTCTTGCCAGGATTCAGTAAATCGCAAGTCAAGCTTACCCAGTTAGGTACAGAACTCACGGTTGAAGCAGGTGATCAACGGCGAAATATTGTTTTACCAGACGAACTACGAAATCAGCCAGTTACCGGAGGCAAATTTGAAGAACCTTATTTGGTGATTTCATTTTAGGTTGTGATCCGGTATTTGTAGTAGAGACGTTGCATTGCAACGTCTCTATTGGTTTATGGATGAAAATAGAATGCTGCTCCTAAAACTGCGTAGGTAATCAGCAGTAAGGTTCCTTCTAGCCAGTTAGAGTTTCCATCTGTGCTGATGGAGTTGGTAATTAAAACAGCGATCGCTACTGCCAATACTTCAAATGGGTTAAAATCTAGATTCATCGGTTGTCCCATCAATTGACCCACTAACACCAAAATTGGCGCAACAAACATAGCAATTTGCAGACTAGAACCCATTGCCACTGCTACTGATAAATCCATTTTATTTTTCATGGCAAAGGTAGCAGCAGTAATATACTCTACAGCACCTCCAAAAAGGGGAATCAGAATTACCCCTGTGAATAAGCTAGTAAAGCCTAAAGTCGTAATTGCTTTTTCTAGACTAGCAACTAAGACATCAGAAACAAATACCAACGCAATAGTACAAATTAACAAGATAGCAATATTCTTCCACAAAGATGTTTCATGTTGATGAGACTTAGTTTCTAACTGGTCTGACTCATCAAGCTCAGTAGCTCTGAGTTCATACATATCCTTGTGAGTTTTCATAGAAAACAGCAGCATCAACAGGTAGAACACTAACAACAAGATTGCAGCAACCGCAGAAAAATTATTGATAGTTGTAGGCTGTATTCCTTTAGATGTGAAGTCGATAGCAGTAGGCGTAAGTAGCACTACCAAAGCCAGATTTAGTGAAGAAGCATTAATTCGGGCTACTTTAGGCTGAAAACTTTGCTCTTTAAAACGTAACCCTCCCAAAAAAATTGCTGCTCCTAAAGCCAGAAGTAGGTTAGCAACGATAGTACCTGTAATACTGGCTTTGACTACCTCCACCAAACCCGCATGAAGGGCAACAATAGAGATAATCATCTCAGTTGCGTTGCCAAAAGTAGCATTGAGCAACCCACCGAGAGACGGCCCGACAACAGTAGCAATTTCTTCCGTAGAATTAGCAATCCACGCTGCTAAGGGAATAATTGCTAAACCAGAAATAACGAAAACAATCACAGGATGTAAATGCAGCCATTCCGTTATAAAGGAAATGGGCACAAACACTAACATATAAAGCAGAATTTTATCTTTTGTTGTCATTTGGCTTAGTCCTTTAGAAAAACTATCAATAATTTTTATCAAACCCAAGTTACAGCGTTTTTCAGTTTGGTGCAGTAAACCTTTCCAGGGGGAGAGAGACTCTGACATCTGTAGGTTTTTTACCTTCTGCCTCAAAAAACTTGATTTAGGGTGTAGGGGTGTGAGGGGGATAGAACTTTGATTAAATCGTGATTTTTAGAGTCTCTACTCATCACTGGGTTAAAAACCTACACTTGTGAGAGAGAGACTAGAAAATTTACCTAATCCATATCAAAAATGCTGTATGAGAAGAAGCCAGGAAAAAGAAGGAAAAAGCCTTAACAGGAGTGGGTTAGTCTGGTGATTATTTGATATTTAATGATGTTGATCTGCTTAGATTAAGAAGTATTTGTATAATTGCTTATTCTCTTACTTTGGGGGGAAATTATTTACATATTTTAGTAGAAGGCAATCAAAGTTTAATTTTTTAATATTTAAATGTAATCAGTAAGCAATATTTCCTGAAAAAATGAGTTACATTGTTATAGTTTCTGTTGCTGCTTATTTAGTTATGTCGCTTATGGCTTTTCAGCTAATCGAAGCCTGTAAGCATGAAACTCAAGAAATTTCCCAACGATATAGATTTAGGGAGAAATACTCTGTTCTTCAGTAATATTGCGTAAGCTATTTTTGAACCTCAACAAAAATAGAGATTTGCGTTCATTATGTGACATTAGACCTGATTAACATTAAAATGGTCTATAGCTCAAAAAAAGAAAAAATTTATTCAAAAAGAGCCAAGCTAGGGAGGATAAAAATGGATAGCATAGTTGTAGTTGCTTTGGTTGCTTATGTTGTTTTATTTTGTATGGCCTTTTGTGTAGTGCAAGTCTATTTGGAGGAAAGTAGACAAATTTCTAGACAATATCGAAAATTACGTCAGCATTAATTTGCTTTTATTGTAAATTTTTTAGAAGTCAATTTACCTTGGTTCTATCACTGAGTTAAAGGTTGTTGATTCAAGTTTTTACTGTTCAAAATAGGTAAAGGTAACTCGGTAGAAGTTGCAGGAATCGCCATAATATTTGTTTTGTGATTATTTTTCTGTTGTGATGGCACAATCGCATCAAAAATGGGGCGCGAACCATTTAAGAATTCAGCGATAAATGCGGAACTATTATTCACAATGACATTCCAAATTGGATTGACTCCCAAGAACATACCACCACCAATTTGCATCATCAGGTTGGGAATAACAATAGTTGCCGTATTTTGGTAAACTACCTCCATTGCTCGTTGAGCGATCGCAATAGCATAAATCAATCCTGGCAATTGCTGATCAAGCAGTACCACATCTGCTTCTTGAGAAATATTCCCCCCAAAGGCCAGTGAGACAGAAATGTCTGCTTGACAATCACCATTTATTCCCAGAACTGCTACGCACCCTCCTTGACTGCGGAGTCCATCAACTAAGTTTGCTTGTTGTTGAGGATCAGATTCTGCAAGAATATGGTGAGTATGAATGCCAAATTTATTTGCCAGTATGCTAGTCTTGGCTAAACTATCTTCACTGACGAGATAAACAGTAATGCCTTGTTCTTGCAGGGTAGCGATCGCCTGAATGCAGTCTGATGTAGTTGTATTGAGATACAATAGTGCAGAGTCATGGATGACAAGGGTATTTAACTGAGCTAACAACTCCACAACGCGACCACTACGGATATAAATGCCATTTTGGACAGCGTAAGTTAAGGCAGAAAGGATGGTTGTGGAGATAGAAATAGGAATACCACTACCAAAGTCAAACTGAAAAGGAGAAATAGCAGCTCCTAAATTACCTGTTACCGCAAAAATAGTGCCGCCTAAAACTAAGGTTGGCACGATGGCATTTTTCACAAATTCTGCTTGTTGTGCGCCAATGTGCGTATCATGCACCGGAGTAGTCTGCATCAGATGAGCAATCAATCCCAAGCGAGTATTTTCACCTGTCCGCTCTACTAAGATAGACAACTCTCCTTCCAACAAGCGAGAAGAAGCGTAGATTTCTTGCCCTAAAGAATAATGAATAGGTGTATCTATACTTGTGAGGTAGGAGCAATCCACCAAACCACTACCAGAGATAATCCTACCATCTACAGGAATTATTTCACCAGCATGAATCGTGATGCGATCGCCTACTTGCAACTCTATTGCTCTGACTGCTGGCTGTAATTGATCACGCTCTACCCAAATATCTTGATGTAAATAATTTAAAAAATCTCGAGCTTGTTGTTCTCTGGCTTCTTCAACTGTACCGCGCAAGCTTCTGCGGATTTCTACTAAAGTGGTTTTCAAAGCTGGAGCAATATATTGACCTTGGACGGTTTGTAGAGTCATCCACGCCGAGTCTAAAAGATCAATATTCGGATGACGTTGATTCACAATGCTATCAGCCGCTCGATTGAACCAAGGCATCGCCGCACCAGCGATCGCTATTATAATCAATAGAGGTGGTAACTCCAACGGAGCGGCAAATATCGCCAAACTCAGACTCAAAAGAGGTAGACTTAAATCTCTCCATTGATTAACTTCGGGAATCAGGTCAGATTCTTCTATAGTTTCTTCATTAGAAGTTTCAATCAAACTTGTTTGTTGAAAACAACTTGCCTTTTCAATACAGGTTGACAGATATTTTTGGGCATCTTCAAAATTAACTCTACTTACTTTGTACTCAACAATCAGCGAGCTAGCTGCGGGATTGATGCGAACCTTAGTTACAAACTGCCACGACTCAACCAAGCGATTGAGGTTTTCAGCAAACTCTAAGTCATCTGCCAGTCTGGGCACACGAATACGGCAACGCCCCTGGGTGCTATGAACGACTTGATAAAACATATTTCTTGATTGCTGTCGGGAAGATATTCAACTTCCATTGTGATCAATATAATAAGTCACAATCAAAAAAAAACAAATTGAATCTTCGCTATGTCAGATAACTCTTAACATAACCCGACAACTTCTCTAACCGTGATGTCTAAGCTCGACGGAGTAAAGTAATTGCATATTTACCAGGAGCAGAAGTAAAAATTAACGCTCTGCCAAATCTAAACCTGATACTAATTGGGAGCAACGCGAAAAAGTGAGATCGTCGTGAAATGAGCAGGGGAAGTGGGGGTAGCTGTAGGGCTAATTCATGTTCTGCAGAGAAAATAAGACTCTTATTTCTGTCTAGACTACTTACCGTGACAAAATAACTGAGGAACGAAAGTATATAGTGCTTAACATTTTCTCTTGCCGCAAAGAATCAGCCCTAGGGTTATACCATTTCACGAAAAATATGATATGGATGTAAACACTGAAAGCTTTGCTGCATCTAAGTTTTTTAATTGCGTTAACGACGTACTCCTTCAAAGAAGCAAGCTACGCGTAGCGTCTCCCTTTGGGAGAAGGAGCGTCCGCCGTGAATTGGTATTAGGAGGGATCAAAATACTGTTAGAGGATGTTTTAAAAGTTTTGGGTGAATTCTATTCGCCTTTTAAAACATCCTCTTAGGCAACTTTATCAGACTTGTGTGTACACCGTAGCCTTAAAAAGGGAGGTAAAAAGTTTGACTAAAGCAAACTTAACTAATTAATCACAATATGAAGTCTAGCTTGGTTCAATCTTTGTGGCTACTGAAAACTTCAAATGCACAATAATGAACCGAGCTAGATTATCAATTGAAGGTTATGCTTGGAAAAATTGTATTAATTAGGTGGGTCTAAACGATTCACAACTGTAGCCCATAAAATCATCGGTGAACCCACGCCTAAACAGAACAACCACTGTTGCCAGGATAAAGGTGCTGTTTCAAACACTTCATTAATCAACGGTACGTGAGCAAAGACAATTTGTAAAATAATTGCTCCTAAAATTCCAAATCCAATTGCAGGAACATCAACGTTTTCTTTTAGCGTGCCGTCCATCTTGGCAATCAGATTAGGTATTAATTGGCTAATACTTAATAGATAAAATATCCGCCCAGCAATTAGAGAGTTAATCGCCATTGTTCTCGCTAAATCTAGATTACCTGTGGTTTGGCGGATATATTCAAATACTCCAAATATCACAATCCAGTTAAATAAAGAAATTGCTAAGATTCGCTGTATCCGACTGCCTGATAATAATGCTTCATGAGGATGACGTGGTGGTTGTTGCATCACGTTTTGGGCTTTGGGTTCAAATGCCAAAGGTACTGTCATAGTGATGGAGTTCAACATATTCAACCAGAGAACTTGTAGAGATAAAATTGGCAAGTCTCTAGCTAACAATGTACTAATTAAAATCGTCATTGATTCGCCACCATTCACAGGCAGAATAAAGCAAATCGCTTTGATGAGATTTTTATAAACGGCTCGTCCTTCTTCTACTGCTGCTTCAATCGAGGCAAAATTATCATCGGTGAGTAGCATATCCGCAGCTTCTTTAGCTACTTCTGTACCTGCGCCACCCATTGCGATACCGATGTCTGCTTGTTTCAAGGCGGGTGCATCGTTGACACCATCCCCAGTCATAGCGACAACTTCGCCTTTAGATTGTAAAGCTTCAACTAGACGCAGTTTTTGTTCTGGTGCGACACGGGCAAAGACTACGCCTTCTTCTGCAACTTGGGCGAGTTCGCTTTTATCCATTTGGGCGAGTTCTGCACCAGTGAAAGCCAGAACAGAGCCGTTTTTGTTGATTCCCATTCTCCGGGCGATCGCTTGTGCTGTAACAGCATGATCTCCCGTGATCATCTTCACCTGAATCCCTGCTGATTGACAAGCTTGCACGGCTTTAATCGCACTTTCACGCGGCGGATCAATCATTCCCTGCAATCCTAGGAAGATTAACCCCTCAGCAATATCTGGATGATCTACTGTATTTTGCTCATCTTCTATAGGCTTTTTCGCTAAGGCTAAAACTCGCAAGCCTTGACGCGCCATAATGTTGACTTCTCGTTCAATTTTGGCTCGTGATAAAGTGTCTACACAATCTAGAGGGTGGGGTTGTCCTTCTGTATTCAAAATCAGATGACAGCGTTGCAAAATTGCTTCTACTGAACCCTTCACATAAATAGTTTTCCCTCTGGGTGTTTCATGTAATGTTGCCATGTATTGATAATCTGACTCAAAGGGAATGCCATCTAGTCTGGGCATGTGCTGGGCTAGAGAAGTTTGATTAAAACCCGCTTTATTCGCTGATGCAATCAAAGCACCCTCTGTGGGATCTCCCATCACTACCCACTTGCCATTTTTAACTTCTAGGTGGGAATCATTGCAGAGTAATCCAGCTATCAGACATTCTTGTAAACCCTTGTCGCTATTTAAATCTACTGGATGTTCATCTCTGGTGATTTCGCCATCAGGTATGTAACCTATACCTGTAACCGCATATTGATGTCCTCCAGCATAGATGGCTTGCACTGTCATCTGGTTTTCTGTCAAAGTCCCGGTTTTGTCAGAACAGATAACAGTTGCACTACCCAAAGTCTCGACAGCTGGCAACTTCCGAATGATGGCATTCCGCCGCGCCATTCGGGAAACCCCAATCGCTAAAGTGACAGTTACTACTGCTGGTAAGCCTTCTGGGATGGCACTAACTGTTAAAGCAACTGCGGCTTCTAGAGCTTCGTTTACACCTCTAAAGCTCAATCCCACAACGAAGCAGAGTGTTGCTAAACCTAGCACCATATACAGCCAATTTTGACTGAATTTATTAAATTTACGGGTTAATGGTGTAGAAATATCAGTATGCTGCTCCATTAGCTGAGATATTCGCCCAGTCTCCGTAGTGTTACCTGTGGCTACTACTACTCCAGTGCCTTGTCCAAAGGTGACAAAGCCCCCCGCATAGGCCATATTTTTCCGTTCTGCTAGAGGTGTATCTGGCTGGAGACTTCGTGTATTTTTTTCGACAGCAACCGACTCACCCGTAAGAGCAGATTCATCAATTTGCAAGTTACGAACTTGAATTAAGCGTAAGTCTGCAGGTACTTTATCGCCTGATGTTAACAGTACCACATCCCCTGGTACTAATTCCCGGGAGGGTACGCGGACTTTCTGCCCATCTCGCAAGACTGTGGCTTCGGTGGTAATGGCTTTTGCTAGTGCAGAAATCGCACTTTCGGCTTTTGACTCTTGAATAAATCCAATAATGGCGTTGGTAGTTGTCACGCCCCAAATTACCCCAGCGTTCACAAAACTACCAGTCAAGGCTTTAACTAAACCTGCACATAACAAAATAATCAAGAGTGGCTGGTTGAATTGCAAAAGAAACTTTAACCACCAAGGCTGGGTTTTCTTTGCGGTGAGTTCGTTTGCTCCTACCTCGGTTAATAATTGCTTTGCTCTAATGCTACTTATACCTGTTTCTTCATCGGTTTTGAGATATGCGATCGCCTCCTCAATTTCCCAGGAATGCCAAAACTCTGGCTGTTTATCTCTTGGTGGCGCAACGGTAGATACAGTTTGAAGCATAATTTTTTATTTTCTCTTAATAAGTGTTGAATTTAAGATAGCACTATAAATTAGTGTTTATTAAATTTAAGCACTAATAAAAATCAATAATTACGATAGTTTTCTTCAATGATTGCCCAAAAATCGAGTATGCTGACCATTAGAGTGAGGATTGCAAAGGCGAAAAATTTGTGAGTTCGGATTTGTCTACTCCATTGCAATTGATTGGGCGATCGGCAGAGTTTCAGCGTATTGTCGAAGTTTTGTCTAAAGATGGTGATTTATTAATTACGGGCGTACCTGGTAGTGGTAGACGTACCTTAGTCAAGGGAGGGGCGCAAGAAGTTGGAGCCGTTGTACTGGAGATAGATTGCATCCGCGCCACAGATGGGGAAAGATTTTTACAACTCCTAGCAGAAGCTATTAGCCAAAACTGGGAAATATCTAAAATGCAGAATTGGGTCAATCTCTATGCTAGTGAATTTTTTACCTTTGATGTAGAAAAAAAACTGAAGGTGTCGCGTTCTCTGGGTCACAAGCAGCTATGGCAAGCATTGGAGATACTGTTAGATTTGCCACAAATCATGGCTGTAGATTTGCATAAACGCTTGGTGCTGATTTTGCACAGTTTTCCTCATATACGTTCTTGGGATCGCGGCAATTTATGGGCAACAACATTTCGACGTAAAATCAATCAGGATAGTCATGTTAACTATGTTTTGATTGCAACGATCGCAGAAACAAGCTACCACACAGATGAAAATAACTACCCTTTAGCAACTGTTCAATTGCCTCCTTTAGCGAGAGATGTTTTAGCTGTGTGGGCTAGAGAAATGTTACACGTACATCGACTAACATTTGATTCTCGTTCCAAAGCATTACCCCTATTTTTAGATGCAGTGCAAGGACATATTGGTGATGCAATGGCACTTATTCGGCGTTTGCGAACTTCATGTTTGCCTGATAATTTAATCACTGAACAAAATGTCACAGAGGCAATTGAAGGATTACTTAAAGATTTATCGATGACTTACGAATCCTTATTGATGCTTCTGCCAGCTAATCAGGTGCATCTTTTGGAATGTTTAGCTTTAGATCCCACAGAAAAACCACAAAGTAAAGATTACATTCAAAAACATGGACTTTCTCGAGGTGGTAGCTTACAAGGTGCGCTAGCTGGTTTACAGCATAAAGGTTTAATTTATGGAGCAGAACAATCTTATGAGTTGGCCATGCCACTACTAAATTTATGGCTGCGGCAGAGATTGAGTTAATATCCAAGTTAACCCACAATTTTTGATTCTATAGCTGTCGAAGCATAGTTTAGGACTATGTTTTTGGTTGAAATTCTTGAAAATACTGAGTTCCTACTCAGCACGGGCTAAACGCCCCGCTACCGCTAACAGCACAATACGGTTCAGTTAAGAGAATAGTAGGTTGGGTGTAGCGATAGCGTAACCCAACAAAGTATGTTCACATCTTGCACCTAGTTAAGAGAATAGTAGGTTGGGTGTAGCGATAGCGTAACCCAACAAAGTATGCGTGAATGTTGGGTTCCTTTCCTCCTCCCAACTTACACCAGTCTAATACCAATTTAAGAAAAGAATGCGACAGATAGAAATCAGGAAATTCTTACTGGAGCTAGATTTCTTAATTGCGTTAGCGCAGCGTTAGCGAATCTTTGAGCGTCGGAACGAGCGTCGCGTCATTGCGAATTGCAAATTGGTATAAGTTGTTGCCTTAACTGAACTGTATTGGGCTATAATTTCAGATAAATTTTTTCAGAATTTACCAGATAATAAAGTTTAGTAAATATCCTCTTCTCAAATTAAAAAAAGAAGCATTTAGATAAGCGAATCTGCTATTTCTTGAAGTTTTTTAGACAGCTTCTCCCTTTTGTAAGGAAGCTTAAAGTAATTAATAGCATTCAAAAATGGTTGCTTAACATTATCATTATAAGCTGACATAACATCATTTATTTTATGATTTTTATCTGCCAATAAATAATCAATTACGTCCCTATCTTCAACCCCGCGTAAGTTGTGCATTAATTGATTACGCAAGTCATCTTCTTGATTTCTATAACGATCGCAATACCATAACAATAAAGGCCATTTGACAAAATTATCATCTATATTTCTTAACCAAGCAACTAAACCAAAATTTTTGTTAGTGATTTCAAAATCTTTATCTGTCTTCAAATTAAATCTGGTTACCGGAAATTTTAGTTTTGTGAGAATATCTTTTTTTAAATGACTACTTTCATTCTTAACAGTTGTATGCAAAAATAAACCAGGTGAACTCCAGGCTAACAAGTCCGAAACTTTTCGAGAACTGCCATTAACAATCACAGTGTCATTAATCATAGCTACTTGTGATAAAATAGCAGTCTTTAAAAATGTTTCTTGAGCCGCAGCAAGTAAGGTAATACCTTGAAGATAGTTCTTTTGATTGAAGAAAAAGCCTATCAGGTCAAGAGTATCAACAATTCTTTGAGTAGCTTGAGGAATAGCAAAATCTTGGCTGTCGTCTGTTGTTGGACTATGGAGATTGAAGAAATCAACAATATTTTCTAATTCAGCAATGGCATTTTTATCTATTCCTTCTATATTATCTAATATTTTAAGCGCAGCACCAGGAAAACCGCTTGTAATCAACTGCTTGGCTTTTTGAATTTGCAGACCTCGCCAATAATTAGAGCTTTTGATAGCTTCTGATTGAGATTTACGCTCATAATTTTCGTCAAAATATTCATTACTGACTAAAAATTTAACAGTTTTAAATTTACCTAAGCTAACAAATTGCACAGCCGAAGATATGGCAGGTGTTCCGGCTTGATGGCTGACATATACTGTTTTAGAAGTATTAAAGTCTAATTTACCTAATGTTCCTTGTACTAAAGCAAGAGTTTCATTCCAATTATCTATACCTTTATTTATTTCTGTTGGTGCTAGATATAAAAACTCTGGTTGATAGTTCTCGGTTTGAAAATACTTCTCGAATAGAGGTTTAAGTGTACAAGTGTCTTGCCAATAGGGACATTTTTCGTAAATTATTTGGTCTTGCTTAAATATTTGCGTTTGGTCTGTCAGCAAAATTATAATTTTTTCTAGCTTGATGTTTTCTTTTAAAAAAAACTCACAATAAGTATCAAGCAAGGGAAACTCTAAATCACCCTTGTAATCGTCAAATTTATTTGCATAAACTAAACCTAAGACTCTTGCAGGTATAGTATAGCCAGCACTTTTATCTTTAGGGTCTAATGGCAGAGGTGAAGCAAATTCTGTACATTCTAAATCATATCTGATTTCTTCATATAAATTACTCCAATTTTTATCATACTTGAGGATGACATCACTATTACCTGTGGTTACAATCCAGATACTCATAATTTATTCTCCCCAAAGTTTGGTAAATCCGCTTGTTGGTAAATACTGTAAAAATTCTTGTGTTCTTTCGTCTTTTTTATCAGGAAAAATTGTGAGTAACTCTATATATTGTCTTTTGTTACGCCTAATTTCTCCTTCTCTATCTTTAATATATTGGGGATACATCCGATGCCAAATTCTCCCAATTTGACCCATCTTACCTGTGAGGCTTGAACCTTTAATTGATTTGACTCCTTGATAATTACCGTGAAACCATCTCACGGCTAAACTATCATCTTCATCTGCTGCAATGCGTCCCCAGATTTGTACTTTTTGCGGATGCAATGATTCGCGCCAGGAACTTAGTTGATTAGTTGGTGTTTTACCTTTTAATTTCAACCAATTGTTTATGGTTTTCTGGACATCGTTGAGAATGTTAGTAATATGATTGATGTTATTTATCGGGAAGTAATATTTATTTGATTGCTGAGTAAATTGCCAATGACAACCTATCATCGGTTTATCATTTCTATCTAAATACTCTGGAAAGAATAGGCTATGGTCAATGCGTCGCCATGATTTACCAAAGCCGCCTAGCAACATAGCGAATCTTAAAATTTGTGTTGCTAATGTCTTCAGTTCTTTTTTGTATTCGGTTGAGATATTACCCATGCTGAGGATATTGAGAGTTCCTGATTTTAACTCATAAATAGGCATGGTATTGTTACCATATCTATATTCATCCATCTCTAAATCAACAGCGTTAAAACTAATCCCTAACTGTCCGACGACAGCACCATTCCTTCCAGCGAAACCTCCCCAAAGTTCTCTGGTTAATTCTTCGGCTGTGTTTTCGTCGGTAACGCCGCTAAATAAACGTAAGGTGTGACCACGTAAGGCTGCTTTGAAAATATTGGGACGAAATTCACCTGTTTTATCGATTAATTGTGAAGCTAAACCTTGTCCGCGCAAATTAACTGTAACTAATTTAGTTTCTGGATGATTTATAGGTTGACCATAACCAGCACTAACTCTAGAACCTATACCTTTTTCTATAGCTTTATCCCAAATACTCCAGATAGTTTCCCATTCACTGGGGTCGAGTTTTTTGGTGCTAGAAATGCCAAATATTAAGGTCGGTTGATACAGGGATATTTGAATAAAAGCTGCGTGGCTATTGTTATCTTTAACTTGCCATTTTTCTTGGGGATGAACTACATCAATTAATTGCTGTTCAGCCCATGTTGCATCTTTGGGATAACCACCATGAAAGCGGAGTATTCCGGGTTGGGTGTCGTTAGTTGTTAGTTGTCCGCCGCAATATCTTTTAGCTTGTTCTGTGGTACAGGCGCGTAAAAATGCGCCTTTCATACTTGCGCCTGGGTAAAAGGGAAACCCTTTAGCGGCGATGACTGGCCTGATGATATCTTCGTCTTGTCCACTGTTAGAGACAAACCGCCAGGTTATTTTATATTCTTTTGTTTGGACGTTGGTGTTAAATTGATGTGCTTCAATTGCAGCACCTTCTACCCATTCATCAACCCATCTCTCGGACTGTTCGGGGTTTCTGATATATTGAATTTGTCCGCGTCCGGAAACTTGCGCTTGAAACATTAAGGGGACTTCGTTACTATTAGTCATCATCGGCTCCTGATTTTTTATAACGTTGAGTCCACCACACTAAGCTGTCGCAAAATTGAGTGAGGACGGCTAAACAAATTCTTTGGTCTTCAAGGGGAAGTTCCCATAATTTAGCGGCGACTTCTTGAATTTTGTTAGTGTTCTTGCTGCTAACATCTTCTTGGGGTAGTTTAATTCCGGCTTTTAGCATGATTTGGGCGAAGCTTTTCCAGGTATCGCGCCAGTATTCGCCTTTGGGTGGTTCTTTGTCTAGCAGGCGTAGTTGTTCTCCCCAAAATCTTTCTAAGCCGAAGGCTACGGTTGTTCGCATTTTGTGAGACTGACCGATGACTCCTTTTTTGTCACGGTGTTTGAGGACAAGGCGTTGTGCTTCTTGGTCTAGGTCGTATGATTTCCAAGTCATAAGTATTTTTTATCTCGCGCAAAGGCGCAAAGGCGCAAAGAAGGTTTAAGAGTTATGTTTACAGGCTGTTTAAGGTTAAGTTGCAATGGCCAAAGCCGATGGACTCTAAGCCACCAAGGTAAATGTCTGTGCTTTGAGTACCGTTGAAGGGTTCCCATTGTTTACCTGATTTATCGTCTTTGATGGCGATGGGAAATACTAAGATGGTTCCTTCTGGTAAGGCTTCGGTGTTGAAGAAGCCGCCGCCATCAACTACTTTTTGATCGGATTTTAAGCGCACACGACTTTGGCGATATAATGCCATGTCATGAATCATGGAGATGTCGCTGTCGTCTACGATGACGGCTGGTTGTTCTTTGCCAGAGGGGAACCAAGGTGATAAGTCTGCGGTTTTGTTGATGGTTAAAAAGCCTAAGTTGAAGAATAAGGTTTTTTTGCCTTGTGATTCTCTGGCTTTGAGGTTTTTTGAACCTGTGTAGGGGTCTGGTATATCTATTTCTTTGAGGGATTTACCATTAAATTTGATATTATCTCCGGCGATTCTTTGGTAGCGTTGTAGTAAGCGTGGACTAGTTACCCAAACAATTGGTTGTCCGGGACAAAATACGGGTAGCCACAAGATAGAAGCGTATTCAAATTTGATGATAGATTCGTTGTTAATTTCTGATTGTTCGGAACCTGCTTCGTTACCATACCAATAACTGGCGGCTTGTTCTCCATCCATGAGGCGCATTTCGGAACGCAGGCGACCACGAATTGAACTACCAGGAAGGATACCTGTTTGGGTAAATTGGTCACGAAAGATGAGGTTTAAGTTACCACTTTCTTCTCCGGCGGTTGCACCGACATGAAGTGGTGCTAAGGTTTCGATTATACCATAGGCTTTTTTGTACATTTTAGGCGACTCCTTTAATTTCTGTTGGTAAACATAGACCGCATCCTACACGTTTGAGACTGTAACCTTCTTTGGGAAACCATGCTTCATCCCATTCCCACCAAGGTTTGTTTATCGGTTCTGCTAAAACATACACGCTACCTGCGGGAACTGCGTAACGTCCTCTACCTAAATTACCTTTGGCGCGGAAACGATAGGGTACTGGTTTATCTGTTAGCATCTCTATGGTTTGGGGGAAGGTTTGGTGTTGGGGATGGCGATAAGATAAACGGTTAGAACCCCAAATTGCTGGTGTGATTAAGGCGAAGGTGCGTTGAATTGGCTGATTTAGTAGGTTTAATAATGTCTTATTTGTAATTTCTTTATACTCAATTTCAACAAT
Organism: Nostoc sp. FACHB-110; assembly: GCF_014697425.1. Classification (GTDB taxonomy): domain Bacteria; phylum Cyanobacteriota; class Cyanobacteriia; order Cyanobacteriales; family Nostocaceae; genus Nostoc_B. The sequence continues at coordinate 7,384 of NZ_JACJRU010000050.1, read as the reverse complement.
GTGATTTTCTCCGCCGAAGCGATACCAACCGGGTTCGATGGGATGGGTTGAGAGATAAACTAAACAGGTATCGTCGGACATTTGGACGGAGTTTTCGAGAAAGAGTCCATCTTTTTGTTCTACGCTACGTTCTGAGTGTTTAATTTTGGGGTGAAGAAAGGAAATATATTCCCAAGGATTTTTTGCTACTGATTGGTTAGAAGATAAAGCTTTGGGGGCAATTCCCCAGGAATTTATAGTTTGCCAGCGATAATCAGGTTCTAGTTTTTCGGTTTTATTTTCTAATTGCCATTGTCCATCTTTTAACTGCCATTCATCTACTGCTTTTTTGGCGATGATTTTATTCCAAGGGATGGGAACATAAAAGTTTTGTTTGTCTTTGATGTTTGCCCAAAATGGGCCAGCTACAGATAAATTCTCACTTAATTCTTTAGATAATTTATCGCTTAATTCTTTTTGATTAATTTTTTTGGTGGCTTGGTTAATGCTAAAAATTAAGCCTGATACGGTTGCGGCTTCTGGGGGAAATTTCGCGCCAGAACGTCCGACTAAGTTTTCTGGTGAAAGAAATGCGCCTGCACTGCCATACATTAATCCCAAGGGATTGATTATGATTAGGTATTTGAACATAAATGCCAGCCTACTTTAATTAAGTTGCTAATCCATTCAATTTTGGCTTTGCTTCTTTCATAAGGAGCATCTTCATCGCTAAAGCCAACAAGATATTTAGCGCGGTCATAATTGAGTAATTCGTTACCTACATCGGGAAAGTAAATATTAAAAAATTCAATAGCGAATTTTTCTGAGAAATTCTTTTTGTCAGTATTAAAGGCGCGGCGAGATTGCAATTGTGCTAAGTCTTGATAAATATGACTCCAGTTTGTTTTTCCTTCTCTATCTTGGTATTTAGTTAATATGTCTAGATAATCCCAAGGACAAGTCCACTGCACATATTGACCACTGTTAAAGACTATTCTGATGGTGACTCGCCCACGCCCTGATGATTTGGCTAACTTTTCGGCTTCTCGGCAATGTTGTAAGATGTCTCTTTGGGGAACGCTAGAACCTGCCCACACAAAGCCGACGCTTAACCCGATTTTTTGACTATGTTTTTCCCAGGTTTGGGGTAGGGTAATTAACCATTGAAATGCTTGGTTGGCTGTTATCGGTTCTTGGTCTTTTTCTCGATAAAGTGCGCCTAAAAAATCGTCGCCACCAGCATATACTACTCGACCAATTTCTTTGGGAAAGTCGCGGCTAAAGTCTTTTCCCCAGTTACGCATGGCTTGACTAAATTTTTTCAGTTCTTGATCACCATTTTCTAATTTTGCTAATTCTTGTAGGTGTTTGCCAACTTCATCGCCGTCACCCATAAACCAACCTGTCCAGCGTCCTTTACCTTCTGCGTTTTTGGCTTCGGGGCCGCGATAAATTTCGCTGAAGCTTTCTAGTTTAGACATCCCTAAGTTGTGGGCAATTTCGGGGAGGGTGACTAAACGTTTAACTAATTCGGGTATACTTAATTTTTCGTTAGTGGCAAAAAATTTACCTTCTGGTTCTGCATTTGGGGGGAGATTTTCTAATACACAGGCGAGGCGTTGATAAAAAGTTTGAATATCATTTTTTTCGATTGTCCATTGACGATTTTTTGGGTTTCTTGCTTCTGCACCTAAGGCGGGAAAGGCGATGCCATCTGTACCTGTTAAGCTGGAACTTTCTCCTATCCAATTTAAGGCTGTCCAGCCACGGGAAAGTTTGCGGGTTTCTAAGTCTTCCATTGCGGCTGGAATACTATCGCCTTCTCCCCAAAAGATTTCCCAGGTGTGGTTTCCCCAGTTTGTCCATTCTCTTTCCCAGTGGTAGGTATAGTCTGGTAATTTGGTTTCTATCCAACACCGACATTCTTGCAATATTCCTTTCCACACAGATAATAATGTTTGTTCAACTTGGGTTTGAGAAAATTCTCCTTGAAGAAGTATGCGGTTTGGCATTCCTTTTTGCAGGTTGGGAAGTGCTGGAGATATTACTGTTGTGGTTTTTTCGGCTTGTTTTACTAGTTGTTGGCTGAGGTAGGAGAGGATGAGAGATGCACCATATAAGTCTCTGAGTTTACGGGATTTTTCGATGAATCCCTGTACGGGTGCAAAGGTGATAGCAGTATATTTAGTCACTGGTACAGTATTGCCTTTTGCAGTCATGTTTTAAATTACTGTCTAGATTTCATTTTTTATTCAGTAGTTATACTTTGTAACAATTAGAGTTTTGCTGATTAGAAATAATTGGCGTAATAAGGCACATTGAGTGGGAAGGTAGCGTAATACTGAGAGGATATCTAAATAGGCAGTATGAAACGCATCCCGCCTAGAACTTCAGTTCTAGGCTCATAGCCAAAGTCCACTTAAGTGGACTGTCAGAGATTGCTCTTTATTGTGTGCTGTAGAGATGTTGTATACAAAGTATCTACATCATTTATTTGGTGTAACTTCATAGAGAATTGGTATAAGATAATCAGAAACGTAAATGCAAAAGCACGGTTTGGTGTTGATTTTGTCTGGGTATCGGCTTGGTTGGTGCGTGTGACTTTTCTATCTTCTCGGAAAAATTCAGAATGTAAATGGCTGTTCATGCGAATGACGAAGTTTTTACTTTACTCAGTGCTGAGTGCTGAGTGCTGAGTGCTGAGTGTTGAGTGCTGAGTGTTGAGTGCTGAGTGCTGAGTGCTGAGTGCTGAGTGCTGAGTGCTGAGTGTTGAGTGCTGAGTGTTGAGTGCTGAGTGCTGAGTAAGAAAAAGATTAGTCAGCACTCTTCATGATTTTTATTACTTGCTGGGCGAGGGGGTTGCTAAAATTGGGAAAGGCTGATTTTTTCGTGGAGGCGGCCGATGTCTTTGTGTGTAAGGGTTTCAGGTGATTTTATGCTTTTAGTTGGCGCAAAATTTGCCATATTTATCGACCCGGCCGCAAATGGCATCTGGACATTAGATGGAGAAAGGGTTTAAATAAGAGGGGTCACTTCTATTCAATGAAGTGGAATTAATGGAAACTAAGGGAATCCACCGGAGCCGTAGCGAAAGCGAGTCACTTCTATTCAATGAAGTGGAATTAATGGAAACTTGCGCTTGCCTTTACCTAGGCTTAAGTCCCACAACGCATGAGCAATCGTCACTTCTATTCAATGAAGTGGAATTAATGGAAACAGCTTCTACAATAGGAGACACAGTTAAAGAAGACTTAACAGGTCACTTCTATTCAATGAAGTGGAATTAATGGAAACTACCTTTCTTCATCGCAATGTCAGCAGCATCAGCAGCAGTCACTTCTATTCAATGAAGTGGAATTAATGGAAACTTACAGTTGTGGCGAGAATGCCAGAATGCAGCCATCGCGGGTCACTTCTATTCAATGAAGTGGAATTAATGGAAACTTTAAGTGGCAACGAATACCGCGAAAAAAGCATCGAGTCACTTCTATTCAATGAAGTGGAATTAATGGAAACTAGCGGTGAAACTGCTGCCACATCAAAGCCCTCGAAGTAAGTCACTTCTATTCAATGAAGTGGAATTAATGGAAACAACAAGTTAACTATGTTGCCAGAAGGTACGGACTGACTTTTGAAGGTCACTTCTATTCAATGAAGTGGAATTAATGGAAACTCTATAGTCACCCCATGATATGGGTGTTCATATAAACGTCACTTCTATTCAATGAAGTGGAATTAATGGAAACAAGACTATGCGTATATCGATAGTGGGGTACGCTTCCTTTGTCACTTCTATTCAATGAAGTGTAATGGAAACTAATTTTGATGGGGCGAAATTTTGGGAGAGTGCAAACTTGTTGACTTATGCCATGATAGAAATTATCTCCCGAAAGGGGATTTAGGGAAAGGCGATCGCAAGCTCTTGGTGGAGGACGATCGCCTTTCTTTTCTTGGATTAAAGTATAATTTTATATTTATAAATACTTAAGTAAAAAATATTTTGTGATTCGCTTAATAACTATAGACAACAAACAAATAAAGGCTAAAAGTTAAAGTAGAAAAACTTCTAGGCTTGAACGTTTGATGATTTGTCACTTTCTCATTGGTATTCCCGGTAGTGGGAAATCTACTTTCGCCGCCGAGTTAGCAAAGCAGGGGAATTATTGCATTGTTTCTACTGATGCAATTCGCGCCTCACTTTATGGTGATGCAAGTATTCAAGGTGAGTGGGTGGAGGTGGAGAATGTAGTTATCTCTGAGATTGTTGCTGCGATCGCTGTTGGTAATTCTGTGATTTATGATGCTACTAATGCCAAGCGTGTATGGCGGATGGATTTGCTAAGAAAGCTGAATAAACTGGAAGTGCAATGGATGGGGTGGTATCTGCAAACCCCGATAAAAATTTGCCAGGCTTGGAATCACCAGCGAAGTCGCCAAGTTCCAGATATCATTCTTGAGAAGATGCAGAAATCTTTGCAAGAGTTTCCGCCAGTTGCCGCAGAAGGATTTGTCAGCGTCAAAGCAATTGATGTGAATTCTGCTAAATTCAATCTTCAACAAATTCAAACGCAAATTCACCAGCTACCGCGCACCCTGACTAACCGCGCTAACCGCAACAGTCATATCACTCTCCATGCTTACAGTCAGCTGCTAGACTTTGAACGCCTGATGTATTTAATTTCTCTGATTATCCGCTATCCGGGAATAGGGAATCTGCAATTTGCTAACCCCAGTTTATTAGCAAGCATTTTGGGTTATGTGCCGCAATTTGCTAGTTCTCTAGAAGAAGTTACCGCTTTGATGGGGAAGTTGTGTGGTGAAATTTATGCTGATTGCCAGGCGATCGCATCTGATTTAGACTGGTTAGAGCAAAACTCACTCATTGGCAATCATAGCTTTTCTGCTGCTGTAACGATTCCCCCACTAGCAGCAACTATCACCCCAGCAAATTTTGTCACTCATAGTTATTCTGACTGGAATAGTTTTCAAAGGTTGATTCAAACTATAGGTTTGATTTTGCACCACCCATTTTTACCAGACTCAGGTAAGGGAAGTTTGCCAACTTTAGTATCTGCACTGAAGCAACATGGCATTATTGATGATGATAGTGTAGATACTGTTCGCAAAGATATTGAAAAGGTGCTGAAGCCTTATAAAATATTGCCAAATTTCTCATTAAGAGATGGCTATTTTGCAGGGACAGCGATTTTGTCAAAGCAGGAATTAACTAAAGTATTTGATGTACTTCAGTCTCAGGCTAAAAGTTTAAATGACCCTGTGGCGTTGGAGATTTATGAAACCTTTGCGATGCGAATGTCGCAAAGTAAATTGGCTATCAATCAAGTTTATCCTGTGCGGGCGATCGCTAACCGGAATATTGTTGACTCAAAATTTTTACCACCAGATGCCCTTTGTAGAAATTTAGCACAATTAGAGCAGGCGATCGTTCAAGGACAACTACTAGAATTAAATCGCTTTCCCGGTGGTGGCAAATTTGCGCTAGATGAAGAAGGCTTTTTTTTAGCCTATCCTTTACAAATTGTATTTTGTAACCAAGCTTGGTATTTAGGTTATGAATGTGCAAGTGGAAAATATGCAGGATTATTTCGATTTGAGCGTTTAGATAGATTATTTATTGGTCAACCACAAACAAAAGTCCGCTCTCGACCAGAACAAGAAAATGCACTCTTAAAATTGCAGAAACTCGCGGCTGCTAGTGCCGGGATTTTTTTAGGATACAGTGTTACTGACCAACATCAATTTCTTAGTCAAGACAAACAAGAACATCTACAAGTTTTTATAACGGTCGAATTATGGTTTAATGATGCCATATTTCGGTTTATAGCAGAAGGTACAAAGAGATTTCCGCCCAGGCAAATGAAGATGTCTCCGCCTGTGGGTAAGTCAACATCAACACTATCAAAATCTATTTTTTGTTTGAAGAAAACGACAGATAAATATTTTCCTAATCGATTTCAACTACTATTACCTAAGTGGTATTTAGATGATGTAGAATTTCTGCGCTGGGTTGTTGGCTTTGGTGGCAATGTCAAAGTTGTGCAACCAGAAGATTTTAGATTAAAAGTTAAAAGGATTGGTGAAAGTATTTTATCTGTTTATGAGTAAATCTAAATAACAATTTTTTAAATATTTATATTTTTGTGAAAAGAAAGATACCCGAATTTTTTTAGAATTCGGGTATCTGAGCATATAGAAGTTTCGATTAATTCCACTTCATTGAATAGAAGTGACATTTACCGATAATTCTTACTGCTGGGAAAAATATGGATGTTTCCATTAATTCCACTTCATTGAATAGAAGTGACACGATGATGGTACGCCAAGGATTTCTTATACTATGTTTCCATTAATTCCACTTCATTGAATAGAAGTGACTCGCTAACAAGCATCAATCGATATTAGATAGCATAGTTTCCATTAATTCCACTTCATTGAATAGAAGTGACTGCAAACCCTAGAAATGGTGTTGCAGAAATTGTCCACAGCATCAGCAAGTTTCCATTAATTCCACTTCATTGAATAGAAGTGACCTGAAAACCAGCTTTGGCAGCTAGAGGGCTACTTAGTTTCCATTAATTCCACTTCATTGAATAGAAGTGACTTAACTTCTTTAGGAGTTAAGGTTTCTTATGTTCCTTCTCGTTTCCATTAATTCCACTTCATTGAATAGAAGTGACGCCGAGGGCCCGGACATCGGTGAGCGAGGAGAGTTTCCATTAATTCCACTTCATTGAATAGAAGTGACAACGTGAAACCATATTGAAAACCAGAACAACCAGTTTCCATTAATTCCACTTCATTGAATAGAAGTGACTTATTCGCGGTTAGCGAATTACTTTTTAAAATAAAGCGGTTTCCATTAATTCCACTTCATTGAATAGAAGTGACCCTTCTTATTTAAACCCTTGTTGCACCGAATGTCCAGATGCCATTTGCGGCCGGGTCGATGAAAACAGCAAATTTTGCATTAACAAAGAGCATAAAATCACCCAAAACCCTTATCCAGAGAGACATCGGCCGCCTCAACGAAAAAATCAGCCTTTCCCAATTTTAGCTACCCCGTCGCCGAGCAAGTAGAAAAAACTAAATTTCGTCATTCGCACGAAAATACTAGCATCATTTCAAACCAGCACTTACCTTAAGGCATAGAGCAAATTTAAACAAGTCAAAAACCTAAAACTTATGTATATCTCTGCCCGTGGTGCATTAGTCCGTAACCTAGGAATAGCCCTAGCTAACGGTGTGATCACACTAATTATCTTATTAATAGCACCCTTAGAGGATGTTTGGAAAGTCTAAAAAAGCTCCAGTAACGCTATTGTGTCAGTAGATAAAAATGCGACAGGGTTACTAGAGCAATGTCTACATCATACCCAACAGACCT
>NZ_JACJRU010000005.1 GCF_014697425.1 Nostoc sp. FACHB-110 | reverse complement strand
GCGTTACTCACCCGTCCGCCACTGAATCCCGAAAGATTCCGTTCGACTTGCATGTGTTAAGCATACCGCCAGCGTTCATCCTGAGCCAGGATCAAACTCTCCGTTTTTTTCTGAGTTTGTTATCTGAAAAATCAAAATCTTTCAGATTCCTTGCTATAATTTTTTAAGTTTTTGGGTTTTCCCAAAACTAATTTGTTTGACGAGGATTGGTTTTAAATTTCAGCTTTCAAAGTATTTGTTTGTCGCGGTTCAGTTGTCTTTGGCGTTTGTCTTGCGCCTTGACACTTTATCTAGGTTAACTAACCTCTATCAGATTGTCAAGCCTTCAACCAAAAAAAATTTTCACTACTTGCGGCAATTGTCGTAAGGCTGTAAAAAAGCTGATTCATCAATGCTTTTGGGCTAATGCTATTGCTTGCACTGTCTAAATTTGGTGACTAACTAGGGAAAAATGTCATTTCTTAGGATTCTGAACGCTGCCACAATGGTTATGAGTGATGCAACTGCTTTGATATCTTGTAAATACTAATGAACGCTCCTACTAATAATGCTTCAGCACAAACTCAGTCGCGTAAAGCTGACCACATTCGCATCTGTCTAGAAAAAGATGTGCAATTCAATGAAACAACTAATGGACTAGCACATTATCGCTTTACCCATTGTTGCTTGCCGGAATTAGACAGAAACGATATTGATATCAGTACAAATTTTTTGAGTAAACGCTTAGGCGCACCGTTGTTAATTTCTTCGATGACTGGAGGAACTGAACAAGCCGGTATGATTAACCGACGTTTGGCTGAAGTCGCCCAAAACTACAAGTTTGCAATGGGTGTTGGTTCACAACGGGTAGCATTGGAGAAGCCTCAAGTTGCTGAGACTTTTGCTGTGCGCAAGTATGCACCGGATGTTTTGCTGTTTGCCAATGTTGGGGCTGTACAGCTTAATTATAAGTATGGATTAGATGAATGTCTGCGAATTATTGAGATGCTAGAGGCAGACGCGTTAATTCTACATATTAATCCATTACAAGAGTGCATTCAGCCGAAAGGAGATGTGAATTTCAAGGGATTACTGGAGAAAATTTCTCAGTTATGCAATCAATTATCAGTACCAGTAATTGCGAAGGAAGTTGGTAATGGCATTTCAGGTGTAATGGCAGAAAAGTTGATTTCTGCGGGGGTGAGTGTAATTGATGTAGCTGGTGCAGGTGGGACTTCTTGGGCAAAGGTGGAAGGTGAACGGGCAGAAACTTCTTTGCAAAGGCGGTTAGGGAGAACATTTGCTGATTGGGGTTTACCTACGGCAGAGTGTATTATTGAGATTCGCACGATCGCACCTCACATTCCTTTAATCGCTTCTGGTGGTTTGCGTCATGGCTTAGATGTTGCAAAAGTACTCGCCCTTGGTGCAGATATCGCAGGTTTGGCAATGCCATTCCTCCAAGCAGCAGTTTTATCAGAAGCAGCGGTTTATGATTTGGCTGAGGTTCTGATAGCAGAGATGATCACTGTGCTATTTTGCACAGGTAATGCTAACTTAGAGCAGTTAAAACAGTCTGGAAGTTTACAACGCATACAATAAAAAAGAAGTAGTTTGAGTTTTTTAGCAAATTACTTGTGACCAAACATTTTCTATTAATTAGTATTGACTAATGAATAACTTTTTTAAACAAACTTTTGCCAGTTTAATAGGCAGCTTATTAGGACTATTTATTTTTTGTGGAATTAGCACTACCGGATTGTTATTGCTATTGTTTGCGATCGCTGCTTCTAAAGATGTTAGCCCTGTAGTCAAAGATAAATCAGTAGTGGTTTTTGATTTGTCGATGACTATCACTGATAGAGAACCGGGTTCTGGTGAATTGTTACAAGAAACACTATCCGGTAAAACAGAAGATCGGATAACACTCCGCAAGGTTCTGGATGCTTTAGAAAAGGCGCGACGTGATCCCAAAGTTGTGGGTATTTATTTAGATGCGACAAAAGCAGGTGGAGTTAGCAATCTGGGTTTTGCTTCGTTAAAAGAAATCCGCAAGGCATTGGAGGAATTTCGGGCGGCGGGGAAAAAGATTGTCGCTTATGGTAACGACTGGGGAAAGAAGGACTATTATCTGAGTTCAGTTGCGGATACTGTTGTGTTAAATCCGTTGGGATCAATGGAGGTTAACGGCTTAAGTAGTCAACCGATGTTTTTGGCAGGTGCGTTGCAAAAGTTTGGAATTGGGGTGCAGATTATTCGGGTAGGTAAATTTAAGAGTGCTGTAGAACCTTTAATTTTAACTAAACTGAGTCCAGAAAATCGAGAACAAACGCAGAAATTACTAGATGATGTGTGGTCTGAATGGCGGACTACGGTAGGTAATAGCCGGAAAATGAACCCACAACAGTTGCAGTCGATCGCAGATAATCAGGCAATCATAGAAGCACCCGCAGCTAAAAGTAGTGGTTTAGTCGATCAAGTTGCTTATCACGATCAAGTGGTTGCTGACCTCAAGAAACTTACAGATAGTGATAAAGACGATAAAAGTTTTAAGCAAATTGATTTAGATGAATATGCCCAAGTTCAGGATAAATCGCTGAGTGCAGAACGGCAATCAAAAAATAAAGTTGCTGTAGTCTACGCTGAAGGCGAAATTGTTGATGGCAATGGGGATGAAGGTCAAGTAGGGGGCGATCACTTTGCCAAAATCTTCAACAGAATACGCCAAGATAAAAATGTGAAGGCTGTTGTCTTGCGGATTAATAGTCCTGGTGGTAGTGCTACTGCATCGGAAATTATGCAGCGAGAAGTGCGCTTAACTCGTGAGGTAAAACCTGTAGTAGTTTCTATGGGTGACGTTGCTGCTTCTGGTGGATATTGGATTGCCAGTGATTCTAATCGCATTTTTGCGGAACCAAATACAATTACTGGTTCAATTGGTGTTTTTGGCGTATTGTTGAATGGGCAGAAATTAGCGAATAATAATGGGATTACTTGGGATGTAGTGAAAACTGCGCGTTATGCAGATACTCAAACGGCAGCACGTCCAAAATCACCGCAAGAATTAGCAATTTATCAACGCAGTGTTAATCGAATTTACAATTTATTTCTCAATAAAGTTTCTCAAGGTCGGAAACTACCAGAAACAAGAGTAGCTGAGATTGCCCAAGGCAGAGTTTGGTCTGGTGTTGCAGCTAAAGAAATTGGCTTAGTTGACGAAATTGGTGGTTTAAATGCTGCTGTTAATTACGCTGCGAAAGAAGCAAAACTTGGAGAGGATTGGCAATTAAAAGAATATCCGAGAGAAGGCAGCTTTGGAGAACGCTTGTTTGGTGGAGCAATTGAAGACGTTAGCAGTGTTTTAGGAATTACAAAAACACAAACTAAACCTTCTGATTTACTGACTGCCGAATTCCTCAAATTACAACAAGAATTAGGCGTGCTGCAAAATATGAACGATCCTCAAGGGGTTTATGCTCGTTTACCATTTAATTTAAAGATTGAGTAGTTTACCTTGCGGATTTAAATTTCCGAAACCAGCTGACAACAACAGTATAGATGTGTAGAGTAGTTGAGGAAGATGAACTATTCCCAACTTTCATGCATCCATCTATGGATAGAAAAACTAAAAGGCTGTTGCTGCTTGTGGCTTCTTGTAGTATTGCTGGTGTAATTTTAGGAGGTACTAGCAGTTGGGCAGAGAGTAATCTTTGCTTACGTGCTAGTCAAGTTACAAATGATTGTCTTACCCAAGATCCAATTCAAAAAACTATCCAAGGTATGAGTACTGGCTTGATAGCTGGTGCAGGGGCAGCTTTTGGGGTAGGGTGGAATTTACGCCACCATGACTAAAATTGATAATTGCGATCGCGTACCCAGAGACTGACAGGTACAGCTTTACCTTGTGAGTCTACTTTGGCTTTTACTACTATCGCTCGTGCTTGTCCGTCTCTAGTTTGTCGGACTGCTTGCGAAATATCACTATTTATTTGTCGCCGTTGTTCATCTGGCACATTATAGTTTTCTAGACCGTACTGGACATAGCCATCTTGATACACACCTTTTAAGGCGGCTTGATTGTTGGAAAGGGATCGAGGTTGGTTGCTAGTTACGCGTACTGGTCTCCAGGCTCTGGGAACACCACGACTAAAGGAAGCTTGTTCTTGTAAAATCACATATAAGTTTGTTCCTTCGAGTAATTGTCCGCCTCTGCTGCCATTGGTTCTGAGTAATTCTTCCCATCCCGATAATCTTCTGAGTGTAGAAATTCGAGAAATGTTGTAGTCAAGCTCTAAAGAATTGCCTTGCAAAACATCTCTTGAATTCACAGGTACAGTTTGCAAAATGATCTCTTTACCTGTGATGTTTGTATACATTGACAGAAATGGTATGGCAAAAATTATGCCGGCTTGGATGGCTAAAGGAATAAATAGCCGCGAAACTGGTAGAGGTTTATTCGCTTTTTGTTCTGTGGCTAATAGATAATCCCGAAAAGTTAACTTACCTGAAAATTCAGCTTCGGGAGACAAAGGCTTATTCTTACTAGCTTCAGAATTTTTGGTAGATTCGGGAGAGTCGCTTTTCATGGGCGTAGTCCTAAAAATTAGAGTAGTGGGTAAATCAAACAAAATTATTAGGACTGACGCAGAGAAACGGATGCACAAAGATGATAAATAAAGGCAAGGAGAAATAATAAAAATATCTTGCCAATATTTAAATATTTACAGCAAGAAATAGGCTAATTTTCAGGGAATGCAATCTTAAATTAGGAAGATTTTGCACCTGAAGATTTCGAGCCTGATCCTAAGCGGCGTTCAAACCAAAGTCCAGCACTAATTAATGCAGAACCACACATCACAAATACTAGTGATTTGAACAAAAGTTCGGTGTCATATTCTAGGACTCGGCTAATTACTTGTAATGTGAACAACAGCATACCGCCCCAAAAACAACGCCTGTCGTTTAACTTTAATCCTTCACGAATGAGTCCCCAAGCTAAGACGGCAAAAAGTACGTTAAAGGCAAATACTCCTAAATCATCAATAGGGTTGATAGCTTGATGCCAGAAAGGCATAATGGCTGTGAAACCCAAAAAGGTAGCAATCATCGGTAGATTGAAGACTACTTCCCGACGGATAGGGTTGTTTCGCTGACGCATTAAAAACAACCATTGCAAAACGGCTAAACCGCTGAGAATTCCCAAATCGATAATTGGGCGAGACATGAATAAATTCATGCTACCGCTTGCTGAAGAAAAATTGTAACTAGTTGTTGCCCATACCCAACGGAAGGACAAAACATAGAAAACTAAACCAAAAGCTATCAAAGCTAAATCACGCGCTAGAGGTTGAAACAGCCTGTAATTAATTGTGGGAAATAACAGGTCATCATAACTCCAGAAGATTGCGGGTGGTAGAGTGAGGGCAAAGGAGGCTACCCAAGGCGCAGTTTCAGAAAGGTTTGATAGTGGTACAGGCTCGAGATTTAATTGTAGAGAGGTGGCAAAAACAAAGGCTGCGATCGCAAAAATCCAACGCGATCGGCAAAAATAAGCTAAGGGGACAAACAATAGCCACGATAGCAAAGGCATATGTTTGACTACTAGTCGCGCCCAATTCCATTCGTCAGTGGAATAGCGTAAGTCTCCTAAACCTGTCCAATACCCAATTTGAATGAGGATAATTCCCAGAATTCCTAGTGAATTTAAAGACAGGCTGTAAGCCATCACCAAAACACCAAAACCCCAAGCAAAAAATAGTTCAGGAGTAGAACCGTTAAGATTAAAAGCATCTGCCATTAACGCAATAGTTACACCTAAAAACATGGTGGCTAAAATTAACAATCCTTCGCCTAAAAGTCTTTGGCTGCGTCTTGGTTTTTTGCCTTCAGGAATGCCAACTGCGGCTTGTCTCCAAGTATAAAAACCTGTGACGGTTGTCGCTATAAATAAACTCATCATGATGATGAATTTGACATCGCGTGACCATAATAGCCAGTTTGCGGCGACAAAGGTAATCATGCCTAAAGTTAATAGGATAATACCAATAGTTACCGCAGTCATCATGGAGCGATCGCGCACTGCAGCTTCTAAGTTATTAAATTGATAACGGTCGGCTAGTTGTTGATACTGTGAAGCACTAATTAGTCCTTCATCGCGCCATAGTTGTGCTTCTCGGCGTAATTTCCGCTGAAAATTATCCAATATCATGACCATCTCCAATGTAGTCAGGCTGCTTTGCGGTCATTGTCAAAATAGCGGTTATTTATTGTATTTTTAGTATGCGGCTAAGGCACTTGATGGCATTGTTCTTCGTTAACAATTTGACTATTACAAATAAGTATATTTCTTGACATATATAATGGATAAACCTTCAAATTTATTACTCAAACTTTCACGACGTTTGTTTGAAAATGCTGATGAACAAGAAAAATTTATCGCAGCCTTAGTTAATCCCCAATCTTTTCAACCTTGTATTCTTTGGTGTAACGAAAAACCAGAGATATCACCTTTTTCAGCAGATTTACCTTTAAGTTGGCAGCCGCAATTTATTGACCGTTTAAATTTAGGGGAAAAACCAGGTCAAGATTCTCTACATAATCAAGGATATTTTTATTGTTTAGATTTTTCATCTGTATTTTCAGCTTCTATTTTGTTAGCTATTACTCAGCCAGTACAGTTAATTTTTGATATGTGTGCTGCACCAGGCGGTAAGAGTATTTTTGCTTGGAAAGCATTACAGCCAAATTTGCTAATTAGTAATGAGGTGATTGGTAAACGCTTAGGTATGTTAATTTCTAATTTGAAACGTTGTCAGATTAATCCCTCTATTGTTGTTAATCGAGATTCGAGTATTTTTGCCCAGACTATTGCTCAATCTAGTGACTTAGTGATTGTAGATGCACCTTGTACAGGACAATCTTTATTAGCTAAAGGCGAAAAAGCACCTGGATGTTTTCATCCCACTGCAATTAATAAAAGTGCAAATCGCCAAAAACGTATCATTGCTAACTCTGCTCAATTAGTTGCCCCTCAAGGGTATCTGGCTTACATGACTTGTACTTATTCTCCAGAGGAGAATGAGCAAGTTTGTGAATGGTTTTTATCGCGGTTTACCCAGTTTCAAGCAGTTAGAGTAAATCATTTACAAGACTATCAATCACATCTAACTGATATTCCCTGTTATCGAATGTTTCCGCAAAGGAGATTAGGTGCGGGTGCGTTTGCGGTGTTATTTCAAAATACTGATGATGGTGTTAGAAAGGGGTTTGATTTAAGTGAATTAACTGCGGTTTGGATGAATAGAGTAGGTGAGATGTGATATTTCTGTTTAAGTCATTTTTTAACGAACCGCATAGACGTGCTAGCGGCTACCCGCAGGGTAGGACAAAAAGAGCGCGAAGAGATGGTGAATATTGAGAAAATTAAGAAAAAAGGCGCATACTTATGCGCCTAGAGGAGGAAATTTATAAAATTTAAAAGTTGTTTACTCGTAAATAACAAATCCAGCAGCAGGAACAGTAATTTTTACAGCTTTACCATTTCTTGCTTCAACTTTGACTGTTTGACCTTGCTGTTGTTTATCGGTCGAGTAAATACAAGTGAGAACATCGCCTTCTTTGTGTAACTCGTTATCAATAGTTACCCAAGCTTCACGAGGTTGGTGATAGTCAGTGTTGATAGCTGCAACTATTTCTTGCTCGCTGAGAATACGTGACCAAGGTACAACAGCACGAATTTCGTTTCCAATCATTTGTGGTAAACCAAAGTTGACTCCATCACCAGAAATTGGTCTAAGATATTGACGACCGCGACTTAAAGCTTTTTTATCTCTTCTGATTTTGAGAATTTTGGCAATTTCTTGATAGACATAATTTTCTTCATTAAAGAAGTGAACAAATTTAGTACCAAACGCGCCAAATTTACCACCAAACATGGATTCTCTTAAATAGCGATCGCTATCTCCATGACCATCAAAGCATTGTTCTGTACCATAATAAATACAAGGGATTCCTAGCGTTAAAGCATTCAGAGCTAACGCATTTAGTACCACTTTTGATGCATCTTTATCTGCACAAAACCTTGCTTTGTTTTTACCTTTACGCACTTGGTCATGGTCATCGAACATGGTCACAACTTTATCTCTAAACCAAATGTGTGACTCTTTTTGTACCAGTAATGAATTACGAAATAGTCCAAAGTAATCGCTAGGATTACGATATCCCTTGACGAGATATTCTAATTTATCAGGAATCTCATCTATACCTAAAGCAGCGTCTAAACCTGTTTCTTCTAAGGTTTCAAACGCTCTAATTCTGCCGCCTGTAATCTCACCAACTAAGAAGAATTTTTCTTTGCCAATACTTTGGGTAAACTCATGAATCATGGAAGCGAAAATGCGGGTTGCACCTTTATCCATGTGTTTGACAGTATCAATGCGGAAACCATCAACATCAGCATAGGCTATCCAATATTTATAAACCTGAGCCAGATATTTGAGGGCTGGTGATGGCACATAATTATTAATATCGCCAAAACCGTGACGGATATCTTTTAAATCCTCAAAATCTCCTTCTAAAAATTCGGGATCAGCATCCCAATTTCTAATTCGCCCTTTTTGGGTATATACAGATGGATCTTGAAATTCTACTGGCCAAATTGCTGCGTTTTCATTAGGCCAGGTTGCCAGATTATTTGGATCTGTTTTAACAAATGGTAAGTTGGCTTCACCGTCTTCGTCATTAAAACCTTTGACTTTATAAGGTGTACCATTATAATTAACGTTGCCAGCTTCATAACTAAAGATATTACCAGAATGGTTCAAAATAATATCTAAAATTACGTAAATGCCATTGTCATGAGCAGTTTTAACTAATTCTTTCAAATCCTCACTAGTTCCAAATTTTTGGTTAACTGCGAGGAAATCTTGTATACCGTAGCCGTGATATGTATCTTGAAAAAATACTTGTTTGAAAATTGGACTAATCCAAATGGCGGTTACTCCTAAACGCTTTAAGTAACCGACTTTGCTAGTTAGTCCTTTGAGATTACCGCCAACATATTCTAAGCCTGCGTCTCGCCAAATTTTTGCATCTGCTTCTGTGCTTGTAGCATTGTTGCGATCGCCTGCGAAAATAGGAGTTGTACCAGTAGAAACAATATTCCCCGCATTGTCTTTGTATTCGCTTTCCTTACCATCAGAAAATCGGTCAAGCATCATAAAATAGAATACCTGATCTTCCCAAGCTCTTGGGGATGGATAAAATGTTTTATCGGCGATTAAAGGAGCTAGGTTGAGTTGTGATAATTGCTTTACTGCCATTGGCTTATTTAAATTAAATGACTGGAATGATTGCTGAATATATGGCTTATCTATAGATAAGCGATGAGCTTATTGTCGCTACGGGAAACTACAGCACTCAAGTTTGAGATTCCAGATAAAGCAGAAGTCTTTTAAATTAGGTTTTACTTATCACTTGGTCGAATATTTTATAAATCAATCCGCTTGGGTTAAGACTAAAAATCAATTCTGGTGTAGGTTGGGTTGAGGAACGAAACCCAACATCTGAGAATACTTTGTTGGGTTACGCTATCGCTCCACCCAACCTACTTTTCTGCTTAACTGACCTGTATTGTTTTATAAATAAGACTTATGATAAAAATTAGACATAAATTTAATATTTTCTTAATTAAGATAAAAATTGCTGAATGAATTACTAATAGTTAGAAACTAATAATCTAGAATTTATGCTATTTATTTTCCATAACTTATCAGAACAATTACTGAGGCTATAAAGATTTACCAATTATTAAAATATACTTAATCTATTCGGTATGTTTAAAATGGGAAATCTACCTGCTCAATGTTTAAATTTAAAAGAGCAAGTTGAATCAATATTACAACTTTTACAGCAAGAACCTACTTTACGTTCTCAAGATGTCACTGCTATTCAAACTTCTTTAGGTAAGGTAATATCTCCCAAATTTGAGATTGTGTTTGCAGGTGCATTTAGCGCAGGTAAATCTATGCTAATTAATGCACTATTAGAGCGAGAATTACTTTATAGTGCCGAGGGACACGCTACAGGCACAGAGTGTAAAATTGAGTATGCTGAACTAGGTAAAGAACGTGTTATTTTGACATTTTTAAGCGAAGCAGAAATTAGAGAACAAGCAAGTTATTTATGTCAACAGTTAGGATTTAATACCACAGCCAATATTAATCAGAGTGAGATAACTAATTTATTACATCAAGGGTGTGATGCAATTATTCAACAAGAGGGTGGTGAAAGTAGATCAGAACGCGCCAAACAAGCTAAAGCCTTAATATTATTACTGGAAGGATATGAAGCAAACCGCGAACATATTCATACAGTTGATAATGCTATCTATTCGATGGAGAAATTTAATTTCTCTAACCTAAAAGAAGCTGCTGGTTATGCCAGGCGTGGTAGTAATAGCGCAGTATTAAAGCGGATTGAATATTATTGTAACCATCCCCTTTTAGAAGATGGAAATGTCATTATTGACACGCCAGGAATTGATGCGCCAGTAGAAAAAGATGCCCAATTAACTTACGCGAAAATTCAACATCCTGATACTTCAGCAGTGGTTTGTGTCTTAAAACCTGCATCGGCTGGGGATATGACAAAAGAAGAAACTGCGCTGTTAGAAACGATGCGGGGAAATGCTGGAATCCGCGATCGCGTGTTTTATGTTTTCAATCGCATCGATGAAACTTGGTATAATACTCAACTAAGACAGCGATTAGATGATTTAATTAGCAGCCAGTTTCGAGATAGCAGCAGAGTTTACAAAACTAGTGGATTACTTGGGTTTTATGGCAGCTTAATTAAACAGACAAGTTTACAAAATCGATTTGGTTTGGATTCTATCTTTGCTGAAAGTGTTAAAAGTTTAAATGGGAAAGAAGAAACACCACAATTTGTCTACGCTTTCAATAATTATTGTGTAACATCAGGCAAACTTTCACCTACTGATTTTCGGATTTCTCTCAATGGTTTTGAAACGCCAAATCAAAACTATCTCAGGATTTTAACCGAACAAGGTACACCTTTAATTAATCAGTTAATTTTAGATAGTGGAATTGAGGAATTTCGCACAGCTATTACCCGTTATCTCACCGAAGAAAAGCGTCCAATGCTTTTCCAAAATCTTGCTGATGATTTAGAAGACGTTTGTATTAAGCTGAAAAAATATTATCAGTCAAATTATCGAGAATTAGATAGTCAACCGCGCGAAATTGAAGCGATGAAGTCGCAAGAGTTAATGCGGCTAAATCAGCAACTTCAGCAAATTGGTAAAGAGTTCAATCAGCATATTACAGAAGAAGTCAACCAAGTAATTAATCAGGCTTGTGATGCTTTTGAAACTGACTTTAGACAATTGCAGTCTCGCATGATTCGCCGTTTAGATGAATTGCTTGATACTTTTTCTGTAGCTGATGCTTATCGCCGCGCTACTCTTAGCCACCCGCGCAATGCAACTGCACCCTTAATTGCAATTTTGGTAGAGGCTTTTTATTATTTATCTAATCAGTTGGAAGATATTTTAGTAGATTCTTCAGAGAAAGTAGTGGAGAATTTATTTGAACGCTTAATGGAAAAAGTTCGTAAGTCGGAATATTATCGCCAATTGTATCGTTTATTAGGCAATGATAGCGGCATTGAACAAGAGTTAAAAGTAATAGAAAATCAAGTATCATTAGCTTTAGTAAGTGCAGCACGGGTAGAGTGCGATCGCTTCGTTAGAGAAAGTCCCAGATTTTATGATGAAGGCACTTTTTCTATATATCAATTTCGGCAAACTTTGCTGCAAACTTCTCAAAGTTACGATTGCGAAAGCATGGTAGAAGCCGAACCAGCAATTAGACAATTATTAAAGTTAGATTTTGAGCCTAAAGTTTCTCATACCATTCGCAAATCTTTCCGCCAAACTATTAACCAAATTCTCAAAACTCAATTGCTACCAATGGCGGAAACTCAAGCTGATGAAATTTTACAGCAGTATCCACAAGCACGAGTTTATTTAGAGCAAACTTTACAACAAGAAGCAGAAGAAAAGATTTTAAATAATCGTCGCTTGTTGAATGTTGTAGAACAAAAGATTGAAGTTTATAATGCAGCAGTATCGGGTATTAATGGTTGTTTGCAAGCAATCCAATTATACGATTATTTATTGCCTGTGATTGGTAATGAAGAATTTTTAATCATTTCTCATGATTCTGAAGTGACTAATAAGATTCCTGCTACTAACGGTATTTTGATTTCCGATGGTTTATCAGATGGACTAGCACAGGTATAAATATTCATTCAGCACACAATTAATTATTTTATAGAGCTTCCATTCATAAACTTGAAGCTCTAGAAGACTCATATTTGATTTTTGAAATCTACTGGCGTGGCAAGACTAAAATGTTGCAAAAAAATTGTAGGTTGGGTGAAGCGGAGCGTAACCCAACAAAATTCTAAAAATGTTGGGTTTCACTGCGTTACACCCAACCTACCTTGCACTATTTTAGTGTAGACAGTCCACTACATTTATTTCTTAAAAAAGTTGGGTATATGAAACTATCAAAGTGAATAATGTTTTTTGTAAATAGTTGAATTAGTAATAAAGGTGAATATGGAAGATATATTTAAGCCCATAGAATGTAATGATGATGATGTTATCGAAGTTGGAGATAATACTTACAAGGTTAGCAAAATTAAAACTGGTGTAAGTCAATCATCAAATCATTCTTTAGCACAAAGACTACAGCAAGAATTAAATAATCAAATAATTCAACTTCCATCTGTTGAAAAATGTTTTAAGGAAGGGATAGACTGTCAAATATTAACCCTAGGTTCTCAAAATTGGAAAAAGGGAAAAGTTAAATTTAACCTAAGCATTGAATTTTATATTGAAGATGATTTAGAAACAACTAACAGTAATAATTTAAACTTCACCGAACCAGAATCACCTTTTGATGATTTACGTCGGATGATTCATGAGGAAAATTCATGAGTAAAACGCCACGTATTCGCATTCCACCAGAAGTTAGACAATATGTCTTCCAACGCGACAAATATCAGTGTCAAAGCTGCGGTAAAACATCTGTAGAAGCAAAATTAACTATCGACCATATCATCCCGTTAGCACTTGGTGGTCAAAATGATATCAGCAATTTACATACTCTTTGCTTGATTTGTAATCAAAGTAAATCAGATAAAACTGACCACCGTTTTCGGCGCAATTTTCAAAGTTAAGCTAACCTAGAAGAGGCTGTTAGTTATTAATATTTATGCGCCGAAACGTCAACAGCAATTCTCGCAAATTTAGCAAAATAGGAACCAGTTTATTTTATTTTGTAGCTGCGATCGCAATTTTAACCGCAGCGTTTCCTTGGATATATGAAATTAAAACCAAAGCTGGAATTAACATCTCCGATAAATACCACGCTGGGACATTTTTAGAAAAGCATACCCGGGGAGTTTTTAGATGCGAATGGCTATATCCATATCACTGCGATCGCTCTAAACAAAAAGGCTAAAATCTCATCCTAAGTTACTATCAAAAATAGTATTCCTACTCCCCACTCTCTAGGTTACTATCTTTGACTGTAACTGGGTATTATTTATACTTAATTGCCCAAACTCATAACGAGCTTGGGCAATTAGTTTATTAGTCATAATTTACTGACGATTGTAAAATTAATTTTTCGCTAAAACGCACCACTCTTGCGATTAAACAAAATAGCAACAGTCTTAAAAATTAACTTCAAATCGTACAATAAACTCCAATTTTTTTGATATTGCAAATCTAGACGAATGACATCTTCAAAACTCCGAACCGTAGAGCGTCCATTAACCTGCCATTCTCCAGTCATACCCGGCTTAACATCTAAGCGTTGCCACTCTGGTACTTCGTAACGTTCAACTTCATCAGGTGTAGGTGGTCTAGTACCTACTAAACTCATATCGCCTTTTAAGACGTTCCAAAATTGGGGTAATTCATCTAAACTAGTACGCCGCAAAAAACGCCCTACCTTAGTAATTCTCGGGTCATTCTCATTTTTAAAGAATGCACCTTGTACTTGATTTTTGACAAGAGATTTTTTCGCTTCCGCATCTACACACATCGAGCGAAATTTCCAAATTTTAAACCGCTTCCCCATCCAACCACAGCGAGTTTGCTCAAAGAAAATTGGGCCGGAGTCATCAATTGTAATAGCAACCACAATGGGAATACATAAAATTCCTGTAATTATCAAACCCACTATTGAGCCAACAATATCTATTAAGCGTTTCATCCAAGAAGCGACAGACGGATGGGTTGTCGGTAGCTGCTCTTTAACAGAACTATTTTTGGCAACTTCTGTAGCATTCTCCGCTTCTACGACGGCTGGTTCGCTACTGAATTCCATTGGAAAAACTTGGTCTAGTTCTGTCAAGGTTAATACCGCCATCACTTGAGGGGTAACATCGCGCAGAATTATCGTAATTCCATGTTCTTGAGCAGTTTTGTAATTACTGACTAAAGCCCCTAAACCACTACTATCCATAAAAATAGTTTGGTGAAAATCAATAATAATTTTCTTGGGATATGGATTTGCTTGAGTCAATTTTTGGCAGGTTTGTTTAAAGCCGACAGCTTCCAGCACACTTAAACGCGCTGGCACTTGCACTATGGCCATTTCATTTAGGGAAGTAACTAGAAAATTTACCTCTGTGGGTTGGCTAGTCATGAAGCTCTGCACTTTCGTTGCCATGTAAATTTAATCCGCCAAACATTATTTTGTCCTAGAAAATCAATTAACCCCATATTTCATATTTAAGTAGGTGCAGACTGATTGTTAGTTATTGAGAGCGAAAGCAGGATTGCCAACGACGATTCACAATAGAACAAGAACACAAAAGTACTTGTCGTTGTAACGTCACAACGCGATCGCATTGCTACATCCCATGACTGCTAACATTAAGGTTGAACCTACTGCACGCCTGATAGAGGTCTTTTCTGCTATTCAAGGGGAAGGATTGAATGTCGGGACACGTCAAATTTTTATTCGCTTTGCTTTATGTGACTTGCGCTGTCACTTTTGCGATAGCGCGTACACTTGGAATGCACCTGCTACCTGCAAGGTAGAAATATCACCTGGACTCCGAGATTTTGAAATTCACTCTAATCCCGTTCCCTTAACCATATTACTCGAATGGATTAAACGTCAAAATTTACCGTTTTTACACGATAGCATCAGCCTAACCGGAGGCGAACCACTTCTACACGCCCCTTTTTTGCTTGAATTCTTGCCTCAAGTGCGATCGCTCACTCATCTCCCTATATATTTAGAGACAGGTGGCCATCGTCCAGAACAACTAGCGATGATTCTGCCCTACTTAGACGCTGTAGGAATGGATTTGAAACTGCCTAGCGTCAGTGGCGAGAACCATTGGCAAGCTCACGCAAAATTTCTCCAATTATGCCACAATTCATCTTTAGATGTTTTTGTCAAGATAATTATTTCACAAACCACACATTTAGATGAATTAAAGCAAGCCGCCTTGTTGATAGCAGATATCAGTCCAACAATCCCCGTATTTTTGCAACCAGTTACCCCTCTACCTGTTGCGGCCCAGCTTACCCCAACGCCAATTCTTGCCCCAACTCCCGATCAAGTGTTGATCTGGCAAGCTTTAATGAAAGAGTTTGTTTCCCAGGTGCGCGTTGTCCCCCAAACTCATAAAATGCTCAATCAGCTGTAAAAGTTTGATAAAGATGTACCCTAGTAAAAACCACATTCGTAAAATATTCATGTGCTAATAAGCACGTTAATCTTTTATTAACCTTTCTTTAATCTGGAAGTCCAAAGCTGAGAACACTGTGTCTTTCAGGGAATTTACATGGTGTCTCTCAAGCATTGGATTTCTGGATTAAGCCTTTCTTTGGTAACTGGTGTAGTTAGTATTACGGGATTTGCTCACTCTGCCAGTGCTATTTCTTTAATTAACGGCCTAACAGTTCCTGGTAATAGTACAGATTTATCTCCTTCTAACAGCAATAGTGCTAATACTAATCGCTTAGGATTTTTCTCTGATCTCTACTACGATCGCTACAACAACGTGTATTACAGTTTGGCAGATCGCGGCCCTGGCGGTGGTGTGATTGACTATAAAACACGGGTACAGAAATTTTCTTTAGATGTTGACCAAACCACAGGTGCAATTAGCAATCTTAAACTGCTCGACACCATTTTATTCACACAGAATGGGCAGAACTTTAACGGCTTGAACCCAACAAAGCTAAATGGTAATCCTAGCATTCTCGGCCGCAGTTTTGACCCAGAAGGATTTGCGATCGCACCTAATGGTAATTTTTATGTTTCTGATGAATACGGCCCATCAGTATATGAATTCAGCCCAACAGGTAACTTCATTCGGGCGTTTGCTACTCCTAGCAACCTCATTCCCCGACAAAGCAATGGCACTATTAACTACGTCGATGGTCGTCCCGACATTACCACAGGTCGCCAAGACAATCGCGGCTTTGAAGGCGTAACCCTCAGTCCCGATGGCAGTAAACTTTTTGCCATGCTACAAGACCCCTTAGTTAATGAAGGTTCCCCCGACGGTCGGCGTAGTGGCAACTTAAGAATCGTAGAATTTGATACTAAGACTGGTGAAAGTACCGCTCAGTATATTTATCAATTAGAAAATTTAGCAGATATCAATGCCCGTGTTCCCGAAGAAACCTTTGGCCCTAACGCTCAAGGGCGGAATATTGGCATTAGTGCAATTACAGCCCTAAATGACAAAGAATTTTTAGTTTTAGAACGGGATAATCGCGGTATTGGTGTCGAAGATCCCCAAGGCGAAAACCCTGTGGCTTCTAAACGTATCTATAAAATCGATTTGAGTCAAGCAACAGATGTAACTAACATTAGCTTGGAGGGAAAGAATATTTTACCTAATGGCATCAACCCTGTCAGCAAAACTTTATTTGCGGATATTGCCGATTTCTTAAAAAATGCTGGGCTACCTATTCCAGAAAAATTTGAAGGTTTAGCAATAGGGCCTCAACTTGCTGATGGCTCTTACGCAATTATTGTAGGTACAGACAACGATTTCAGCGTCACCCAAAATGATGATGATATCCAGTTTGATGTATGTACCGATGGCACACAAGTAACCATCGACAGTGGTTGTCCCAATGGCACAACTTTGATTCCTACATATATTTACGCTTTAAAAGCAACTCAAGCAGAATTAGCCGGATTTATCTCGCCGAAAAAAGTTCCCGAACCAACTACAACTGCGGGAATTTTCTTGCTGGCTGCGAGTGCTTTGTTTTTGCACCGACAAATTAAATCTATTGAAAAGTAGATAAATATTTTTGGGTGGGTAGAGAAGTACCCACCCAATTTAATTTTTGATGACTACAGTCTATCGTCGTCAGTTGGTCTTGATTTAGCTTTTGCCTTGTTAGCACTACGTTTAAGCGCAGAAAGTCGTGCTTCATAACGAGACCGTTGGCGTTTGCTAGGAGTAGTATCAATCAGGGTCTTTAAAGCACTACCCAAACTCTTGTAGGCATTGGGGAGACTGTAACCAAAACGAGTTGCAAGTGCGATCGCTTTTTCATCAGCATCTAGCAATTCTCTGATTTGCTTTTCGCCGTTGTTTTTTTGATAAAGTCGCCAGCCAGAAACACCACACAACGCTAAAGCTAGCACCAGCAACAATCCATCTTGTACCCACAACTCACCCACAGCACCGCCTAAACCAATCGCTAATGCTGCCATTTCCCAACCATCTTTGGGAATTGTGTCATTTTGAATGCGGGCAACTTCATGCCAGAAAAGCAGATTACGCTGATCCATTGCGAGTGCATCCCATTTCACCAAGTCAATTTGAATTTCTACTTGGTCTTTGCCGATTTCTTCGCTCCGGATCAGGGGTGGATTGACCTCAGTTGTGCCTTCTACCATGACCCAACTCTGCAATTCTGGCGGTAGTAAGCCTTTTAACCGCCTGAGTTCACTCATTTCCGCTTTGGCAGAGGAGGTTGCATAGGATGTCATAAAATCCAGCCCTATAAAATTTCAGTATATAGTCAGAGTATCATTTTGGAGTATAGCTATTATTAGTGATACTTCGCCTCATTCACTAGGAAAAGTCCCGCGCTTTTTTCTGGCTTCCATCGCCTTTTCTAACAGTTCTAGTAATCCAGGTGCTTCTTCTTGAATAGTGAGTAACATTCTTTCTCCTAACTCCACATTTCCCGGATCGTGACCTGTCGCCATCACTTCTTTTAGCCGAGGGATAGCAATACTATCAACAATTTGAATCAAGCCACTCAAACAACGGTTAAATTGTTTTTCAGTGAGAATTGAGTCCTCTAAGGGAAATTCAATAATTGCCCGGATTTCACCATCAGATGGATCGTACTCCCATTGCAACATTTTGGTTTCCCAAGAAATGGCTAACATCGTCTGTAGAATCGCTCCCTTGTAAGGGTGGTCTTGCACTCCAGCCAAAACTTGAGGCGCAAATATGCGGAAAAATTTTCCTTCTTCATCCAGTTGAACAACTATCAAAAAATCATCTAGGTTATCAGCTTCCACCCCTGTGATAATTCGTTCTTCTTCATCATCAAAACGGTAGTCCCAACCTAGCTTGTCTAAGTAACTGGCAATCTGTTCGAGATTTGCTCCCATAAAAGCCTCATAAGAAATGGTGGAGCGGCTTTCACCAAAACTAGTTTACCCTGCTAAGAGTAGATGCTGAGGTTGGTGGGCGACTTCTCCTGTTGACATAGTATGCAGCAAGTTTTCGCATACTTGATAATTCTGTTTATTGATTTATCTACAATCCATAAAATAAGAAAGTTATCTTCTCCGAAGTAAGCATAAGGACAAAATGTTTAGGCATATTTGTAGCTCAATCATCAGTATTTAAGTATTAATTAAAAAACACGATATTATTACTCAATTATTAATTAATCACCTGATACTCGGCTGCTGAAATAAGTTGAGTATCTCAGCCACTTGATTTCTCAAACTAAATCTGAGGCTGGAATACACAAATGCTAAAAAATCTGCAAAAAGCTATATATTACAAACATCGACTTATTTTGTACAAAAATATTGTAGTCCTCAACACATTTTTTGACGTTTAATATTCATGAAGTTTATGCGGAAATCAGCTTTAATCTTGGCGATCGCACCTTTAATTTTTACCATCGCAGCCTGTAGCGGCGAATCAGGTCAAACCGCAAATACACCTGGTACTCCTGCGAATAACTCTGCTAACCAAGCAACCCGAAATCGTTGGGATACCATCAAAAGCCGTGGTCAGTTGATTTGCGGCGTTAGTGGTGAAGTCCCAGGCTTTAGTTTTGTAGGAACTGACGGTAAATACAGTGGTATCGATGTAGATATTTGTCGGGGTGTAGCAGCTGCTTTGTTTGATAACCCAGATGCAGTAGAATATCGCAACCTCAACGCTAAAGAGCGTTTTACAGCCTTACAAACAGGTGAAGTTGATATTCTCAGCCGTAACACCACTTGGACACTTAGCCGTGATACCTCAGTTGGTTTAGAATTTGCGCCTGTCGTCTTTTATGATGGTCAAGCCATCATGGTTCGCAAAAATAGTAACATTAAAACCCTAGCAGACCTGAAAAATAAAGCAATTTGCGTCCAAACCGGCACAACTACCGAACAGAACTTAGCAGACCAAATGCGGAAGCGGGGAATAGCTTATAAGCCCGTGGTTTTTGAAGACGTTAACATTACCTTTGCTACCTACGCTGAAGGACGTTGCGAAGGTATTACAGCTGACCGTTCTGCTTTAGTCTCGCGGCGTTCCATCTTACCAAAACCAGACGATAACATCATTCTTGATGAGGTCATTTCCTCAGAGCCGCTAGCACCAGCCGTCGCTAAAGGAGACACTAGGTGGGGTGATGTTGTGAAATGGGTAGTTTATTCTCTAGTCAAAGCTGAAGAATTGGGTATTACTTCTCAAAATATCAGTCAATTTGCTACCAGTAACGATCCAGATATCAAACGCTTTTTAGGCACAGAAGGCAATTTAGGAGAAGGACTCGGTTTAACCAACGACTTCGCTGCCAGAATTATTAAACACGTTGGTAATTACGCCGAAATATACGATCGCAACCTCGGCCCAAAAACAAAATTCAATCTCGTGCGCGGTCAAAATCAACTCTGGTCAAAAGGTGGACTACTTTATTCCCCACCATTTAGATGAAGTATGAAGGGTGAAGTGTGAAGTATGAAGTGTGAAGGGTGAAGGGTGAAGGGTGAAGTATGAAGTGTGAAGTGTGAAATGTGTAGACGCGTAGCAGCTTGCCGCAGGCTAGGGTACTTCCAAATTCTTTCTTTTTACTTTTGCCTTTTTACTTTTGCCTTGTTGTACTAGTGTGAAGTCTGAAATTTATCTTCTGATTTTTGACCATTGACTAATGACTAATGATAAACCCCCCATTTGGCGTGATAATCGTTTTTGGCAAATCATAGCTCAATTTCTTGCTCTATTTTTAGTAGCAATTTTAGTAACTATACTGTGGAGTAACTTAAACCGTAACTTACAGCAATTAGGCATTAAATTCGGATTTGATTTTCTCAAACAGCAAGCATCGTTTGATATTGGTGAAACCCCAATTGTTTATCAAGCAACTGATACATATACGCGTGCTTTGTGGGTGGGTTTAATCAATTCTTTACGTGTGGCAATAGCTGGCATATTCTTCACGACAATTGTCGGCATAACTGCCGGAATTGCTCGTTTATCTGATAACTGGTTAGTGCGGAATATCAGCTTAATTTATGTAGAAATTTTTCGGAATACACCTTTACTGTTGCAATTGCTATTTTGGTACTTTGCTGTATTTTTGAGTTTTCCTAATGTAGACAACAAAATTTCTCTTTGGGGTTTGATTAACCTGAGTAAAAATGGCATTGATTTGCCTTGGTTTCATTTATCTCCAGAGTTTTCAGCTTTACTTTTGGGATTGATTTTTTACACAGGTGCGTTTATTGCAGAAATTGTTCGAGGTGGGATTCAATCAGTACCTAAAGGACAATGGGAAGCGGCACGATCGCTTGGCTTAAAACCAGGCTTAGTTATGCGATTGGTGGTTTTTCCCCAAGCTTTGCGGGTAATAATTCCACCGCTAACCAGCCAATATCTTAATTTGACCAAAAATTCTAGTTTAGCGATCGCTATAGGTTATCCAGATATTTATTTTGTTGCTTCTACCACCTTTAATCAAACAGGGAGAGCCGTAGAAGTAATGTTACTACTTATGCTCACCTATCTCACCTTAAGCTTAACTATCTCTATGATTATGAATTTGCTCAATCGTACCGTGCAGATTCAAGAAAGATAGCTTCTGATATCAATAATATGAACAATAATCTCAAATCTCAAATACCAAATTCACAAATTTTTTGGTTGCGTAAAAATTTATTCAATAATTGGTATAACAGCTTATTAACTATAATTTGTGGAGTATTTATATTTTGGGCATTACGTGGAATCATAACCTGGGCAACCACCCAAGCACAATGGGCTGTAATTAAAGTAAATTTACGTTTATTTTTAGTTGGTAGATTTCCGCAAACGCTATATTGGCGAGCTTGGATTGTCTTGGCGATCGCTGCTATTTTATCTGCTACAAGTATCGGTATTTTCTACCACAAGCAAAGTTTTAATAAACTGAGAATTGTTATTGTTGCTTTTATTTCTAGCTTATTATTAATTCTTTTACCACTCGATTTAACATCACGCAATTGGTTAATACTAATTGCTGTTAGTTCATGTGCCGGATTTTGGATAGGTAAAACATTTTATAATGTAATCACCTCTTGGCTTTCTCTCATTTGGTTATTATCTTTTTTTATAACTTTGTGGCTAATTGGTGGAGGATTTGGCTTACAATCTGTACCGACAAATTTATGGAATGGCTTATTACTTACTTTACTGATGGCGGTAGTTAGTATTGTCCTTTCTTTCCCCATAGGAGTTTTACTAGCTTTAGGACGCACTAGTAATTTACCGATAATCCGTTGGGTTTCTATTTTATATATAGAAATTGTGAGAGGATTACCATTAATTGGAGTTTTATTTCTTGCTCAAGTAATGCTCCCTTTATTTTTACCAACAGATTGGCGTTTAGATAGAGTAATTAGAGGCATCGCTGGATTAGTTTTATTTAGTGCAGCTTATATGGCAGAAAACGTCCGTGGAGGGCTACAATCAATTCCTCGTGGTCAAATTGAAGCTGCCAAAGCATTAGGTTTAAAAGCACCTTTAGTAGTTTTGTTAATTGTTCTGCCCCAAGCTTTACGCGCAGTTATTCCCGCAATTGTTGGTCAATTTATTGGATTATTTAAAGATACTTCACTTTTATCCTTAGTCGGTTTAGTCGAATTAACAGGTATTGCCCGTTCCATTTTGGCACAACCACAATTTCTCGGCCGCTACGCAGAAGTGTATTTATTTATTGGATTAATTTATTGGTTATTTTGTTATTCAATGTCATTAGCATCACGACGCTTAGAAAAGCAGTTAAATAATTAGTTAATAGTTATTTGTCTATAGTCAATAGTGATTATTTATTATTCTGAGGTTGAAATCAGTGACAAAAGAAAAAAGCCAAATAATTATTGCTGAAAATGTGCATAAATGGTACGGAAAATTCCATGTTCTTAAAGGTGTGAGTTTAACAGTTAATCGTGGAGAAGTAGTAGTGTTAATGGGGCCTTCTGGCTCAGGTAAATCAACTTTTATCCGGACATTTAATGCTTTAGAAGCATATCAACAAGGAAAAATTATTATTGATGGCATTACCCTCAGCCATGACTTGCGAAATATTGAAGCAATTAGGCGAGAAGTAGGGATGGTTTTTCAACAATTTAATTTATTTCCTCATCTTACTGTCATCCAAAATATTACCTTAGCTCCTATTTGGGTACGCCGTTGGTCAAAAGCTAAAGCAGAAGAATTAGCAAAACAACTTTTAGAAAGAGTGGGAATATTAGAACAGGCGCAGAAATATCCAGGACAATTATCTGGTGGACAACAACAACGAGTAGCGATCGCGCGTGCCTTAGCTATGCAACCTAAAATTATGCTATTCGACGAACCCACCTCAGCCTTAGACCCAGAAATGGTACGCGAAGTATTAGATGTGATGCGTAGTCTGGCGCGTGATGGTATGACGATGGTTGTCGTTACCCACGAAGTCGGATTTGCCCGTGAAGTTGCTGACCGAGTAATTTTAATGGATAGCGGTTCTCTCGTAGAATCAGCAACACCCGATATCTTTTTTACTAAACCGCAAGAAGACAGAACCCGCCAATTTTTATCTCAAATTCTCTAAATCAAGGTTTCTATTTCTTTACGTGCCAACTCGCCCGTGCAAGTGTCTTCTTCTGAGTCAAGCAAAAAATTATGGATTTTTCAGACTATAAATATATATTTATTGGTAATTAATATTTATTCAGTATTAAAAATATGGAACTGCGACATCTACGTTACTTTATTGCTGTAGCAGAGGAACTGCACTTCAGTAAAGCCGCAGAAAGACTGCATATCGCTCAACCTCCTTTAAGCCAACAAATTCAGCAGTTAGAAGCAGAATTAGATGTCGAACTATTTCAGCGCAAAACCAAGCGTCAAGTGCAACTAACAGAAGCTGGACAGGTATTTTTGCAAGAAGCTTATCAACTATTGGCACAATTAGAACGAGCAATCGAATTAACTCAACGCACAGGGCGAGGCGAAAGGGGACAACTAAGAATCGGATTTACGAGTTTGGTAACTTATGACGTGCTACCTGTAATTTTGCGGCGATTTAGAGAAGAATTTCCCGAGGTGGAGTTAATTTTGCAGGAATTAACTACATCTCAGCAGGAACAAGCACTACGAGATCGCTCCATTCACATCGGTTTTGCCCATCCACCCTTAGAAGACACTACACTCTCGCAAGAATGCATTCATCAAGCATCCTTAATCGTAGCTTTACCAGAAATACATCCTTTAGCCAAACAACAAAGTATCTCAGTGCGATCGCTCGCTAACGAATCCTTTATTATGTTCCCTCGGCATTTGGGCCCGGGACTTTATGACCAAATTCTCAATCTTTTTTGCCAAATAGCTAATTTCAACCCAAAAGTCACTCAAGAAGCCATTCAAATGCAAACAATCATCGGGTTAGTATCGGCAGGAATGGGAATTGCTATTGTTGCATCTTCATTACAAAATCTCCAGCGCTCTGGTGTTGTTTATCGGCCAATCGAAGAAGTAACACCATTAATAGAAACAGCTATAATTTGGCAGCCAGACAACATCACACCCGTACTGGACAAATTTTTCCAAGTTATTCAAATTGCTTGTAGTTAACTTATAAAAAAATCAGTACACCCAGATTAAGCAAGATTCTTTCCTACTCTCCATTCCCTACTCCCTAACTACATAACTAGATTCAGAAATTAAACCGGATTCCTATATCTAGTTGCTGATATCAATAATAGTCGAGTTTATACTGACTTGTATTTTTTAATTACACATCAAATTATGATTTGATTCAGTAAAATTTTGTCTCAGTAATATTTAAGTAATTAAAAATAAATTTTACTCAATCTTCAACCAAAACTACTGACTTACAAAGAATCTGAAGAGACAATTGAACTTAGGTTTATCAAAATGTAAAACCTATCTTCATGTCAAAAACCAGGGCTTATAACTGATTTCTTATGCGAATACTGATTTATTCTTACAACTACTATCCAGAACCAATTGGTATTGCTCCATTGATGACGGAATTAGCAGAAGGTCTGGTCAAAAGAGGGCATGAAGTAAGGGTCGTTACTGCTATGCCAAACTATCCCGAACGCCAAATATATGAAGCTTATCGGGGCAAATTTTATCTTAATGAGTATAAAAATGGTGTACAAATCCAACGCAGTTATGTTTGGATTCGTCCACAACCAAATTTGTTAGATCGGATCATGCTTGATGCCAGTTTTGTAGTGACAAGTTTTTTACCTGCATTACTTGGTTGGCGACCAGATGTCATTCTCTCAACATCACCATCATTACCTGTGTGCGTTCCTGCTGCTTTGCTGGGATGGCTACGCGCTTGTCCTGTAGTCCTCAATCTTCAAGATATTCTGCCCGAAGCAGCCGTTCATGTCGGTCTACTAAAAAATAAATTCCTGATTAAAGTATTTGCTGCATTAGAAAAATTTGCTTACCATTCCGCCGCAAAAATTAGCGTTATCGCCGATGGGTTTGTCGAAAATTTGCTGTCTAAGGGCGTAGAAGCAGAGAAAATCGAGCAAATCCCTAACTGGGTTGATGTGAATTTCATTCGCCCTTTACCGAAAGAAAACAACCCTTTCCGTGAAGCACATAACCTTAACGGCAAGTTTGTAGTCCAGTATTCCGGTAACATTGCCCTGACTCAAGGCTTAGAAACTGTCATTCAAGCTGCTGCTACGTTACGTGATATCCCAGACATTGCTTTTGTAATTGTTGGTGAAGCTAAGGGTTTACAAAGATTGCAGCAATATTGTTTAGAATGCGGTGCTGATAATGTGCTGTTACTACCATTTCAACCGCGCGAACATCTACCACAAATGTTGGCAGCCGCTGATGTGGGTTTAGTCGTGCAGAAAAAGAATGTGATCTCTTTCAATATGCCGTCAAAAATCCAAGTTTTGCTGGCTAGTGGTAGGGCATTAGTGGCATCTGTGCCTGAAAATGGTACAGCAGCAAGAGCCATCAGACAAAGCGGTGGCGGAGTGATTGTTCCTCCAGAAGATGCCCAAGCTTTGGCAGCAGCTATTTTAGAACTTTACAAACACCCAGAAAAAGTCAAAACTCTTGGTTACAACAGCCGTCAATATGCTACAGAGCAATATGCTTTTGACCAAGCCTTAAATCACTACGAAACTTTATTTGAATCAGTGAGTGCCGCTCGTCAAATAGTTGAAACTAAAGTAGTTACAAAGCAAGAAGTGTGATTTAAATTACACGGTATCCTGGAAAAGCTAATAATCATTATGCGCTTGAATTAAAACTGATCTTTCCAGCAGTTTTTCAGTTTTATCTATGATTCAAGCGCATTTTGGCATAAGATAGAGTATTAAACATTTTCAGATTTTAATTGGTAAATTATTCGCTACAATTCTTGGGAAAAGTTTACTGCTTGATTGATATCGATACCTCAGTGAGTACCTATTTAGTCTGATTTTAATTGCTATTCACATAGGTAATGGTTCGGCAACTCCATAAACATACGTTTTTTTGTTAGTATTCAAAAAAACAGTTGTCGTTCAATTGTTGTTTGTGAGAATTGTAAAATAAAAGGGATCAAGCACCTGAGGTTGAATGTCTGATTATATCCAAGGAAATTTCCCATTAAAATCTGTGTCAGAAAAGAACATCTCACTCAAAAGCCGAGAGGCAGGCATAGAAGATTTGAGTGGACAATTAGCTATAACTGTCGCCGAAGCAGCATCAGACCGTAAAGCAGGGGATATTTTGGTACTGAGGGTGGCAGATGTATCTTACCTGGCAGATTATTTTGTGATGATGACGGGCTACTCGAAAGTGCAAGTCAGGGCGATCGCTGATGCAATAGAAGATAAAGTAGACACTGAATGGCATCGTCGTCCCTTGCGAACAGAAGGCAAAGCCGAAGGAAGTTGGGTGCTGCAAGATTACGGTGATGTGATTGTTCACATCATGATGCCAAAGGAACGAGAGTTTTATAATTTAGAAGCGTTCTGGGTTCATGCAGAACGTATTGCTGTTCCAGAAGCAGATGATGGTGGGGGTAAGCCAACATGATGAGGTCTTCGGTGTCAAACTGCCCAGTTCCAACAGACCAACAACCACTTAATGAGTACGAAGAATTAAAAACTTCTTGGCTGTTTCGTGATTGCACCTTAATTTGGCGGGAATATATCACAAACATAGCTTGGGTTTGGGGTTTTTCGTGGCTAGTATCAGGGCCAGTAGCCGCAGCCAGCTTTCCACCTCTAAAACATACTGTCCATTTTTTGCTGTGCGGAGCCGCAGGAGCCAGCCTAGGTGTAATTTTCGTATTAGTACGGATGTATTTAGGTTGGCTTTATGTCCGCGATCGCCTTTACAGCACAACTGTATTTTATGAAGAGTCAGGCTGGTATGATGGTCAAACCTGGATCAAGCCGCAGGAAGTTCTCACACGCGATCGCCTAATTGTAACCTATGAAATTAAGCCAATTATCCAACGGTTACAATTTACGTTTGCTGGGTTGGCGGGAATGTACGTAATTGGTACTATAGTTTGGCATTTGTCGTAAACGTCACTAGTCATTAGTCATTGGTTATGAGTGAAAACATAATGAACAATGATTAATGACTAAGGGCAAATAATAAAAAAGAGATATATTTTAACCCATGACAATGGGAAAACGCACTCAAGCTACAGTTTTAGAAGTCCGTCTACTGCGAGAAGGCATCATTGAATCGCGGCATATAGTTCAAGCAGCTGTATGCGATGATCGTGGACGGGTGTTGTCCGTTGCTGGTAACGCGGAAACTGCTACATTCGTCCGTTCAGCACTCAAACCGTTTCAAGCACTAGCTGTTACCACCACTGGAACACTAGAGCGCTACGATTTAAGCGATCGCGATTTAGCAATTATTACAAGCTCTCATAAAGGCAAAATAGAGCAAGTCAGACAGGTATTTAACATCCTTTGGCGTGCTGATGTCGACCCAACAGCTCTACAATGTCCTATTTCCGAAGGCAAACGCAGCCCATTAGAATACAACTGTTCTGGTAAACACGCCGGGATGTTAGCTGTTTGTCAGCAACGCCATTGGCCCTTAAATAACTACTTAGACCGGAAGCACCCGATTCAGCAGCTAATTTTGGGCAAAGTTGCAGATTTGTTGCGAATGCCTGCTGAAGAATTTATCAGCGCACACGATGACTGCGGCGCACCAACTTATCTAATGCAACTTGGGCAAATGGCATCTTTATATGCCCTACTAGCAGCCAGCAGCAATTTAGATATGGAGCGCATTGTGCGAGCAATGACTCATCATCCCGCCTTAGTCGCTGGAGACGGAGAATTTGATACAGAATTGATGCGTTTGGCTCCTGGGGAAGTAGTTAGTAAAGCTGGTGCAGAAGGCGTACAGTGCATTGGCAGACTGGGCGAAGGTATGGGATTAGCGATTAAAGTTGTAGATGGGGCAAAACGCGCCAAATACGCCGTAGCTATCCACTTATTGCAACAGATGGGTTGGATTAGCCCTAGTGCCGCAGAAACCCTCGCAGAAAAGTTTATGACCTTCGGCAAATACAAGCGTTTAGAGGTTGTGGGAGAATTATCGCTTTTGTAGTTGCCAAACTCTAGACTTTGGGTTATACTGTAAAAGTCGAGAGCGACGCGGGATAGAGCAGCCTGGTAGCTCGTCGGGCTCAACTAACAAAGATAACTAAACGCTTAAAAGTTAGCTTTGTAGTGGGCGGTACATGAAGAAACTCATGTGCGTTTACCTGTCAAACTCGGGGAAGCCATTAGCGCGGTAATCCCGAACCAAGCTCCAGAAATGGAGAAGGTGTAGAGACTGGAAGGCAGGCACCCTAACAAAAAAAGCTGAGGGTGAAGGGACAGTCCAGACCACAAACTGGTTAATCCAGGCAGTGAAAACTGTAGTTGGTAAGCATAACCCGAAGGTCAGTGGTTCAAATCCACTTCCCGCCACCAAATTAAAAATAAAACCCTGTAGGCTAAAAACTACAGGGTTTTGTTTTTGGTAGGTATTGATAAATGGATACAAAGCTCAAGGGTGATATAGCAGAGCAAGCAGCTGTTTTTCATGCTCTTAAGCGTGGGTGGGGAGTGTTAAGACCAGTTGGCGATCGCCTACGTTACGATTTAGTATTTGACATAGGGGGAAACTTAATCAAAATCCAAGTTAAATACGCTTGGTTAGCAGAGTCTTCTGGTAATTATGTCGTAGATAACCGTCGGACTAAAACAAATCTGCGGCTTATGCTTAGAGAAGCATACAAGCCAACTGACTTTGATTTTGCTCTAGTGTATGTAGAGCAACTCGACTTGTTTTATGTCTTCCCGGTAGATGTGTTTATAGGATATGGTAGCGAAATCCATCTTGTTGAGGCTGAAAAACGACAGCGTAAACCTCGTTCTGCACCATACCGCGATGCTTGGGGGTTAATCTTACAAGCATCCTTAGGTAAAGAAAATTGTGTATCTTCGTCTGTCTGATTCCCAAAGCAAGGTTTTGATCTATTCTGAAATAAAACCTGCCAAAAAGCGCGGAGAATAATGGTTGTGAAGTTAGAACGACCAATTTTAGTGGGAGGATTAGGTCTTTCCTTTTCCCTTTGGATACTACAAAGTTGGCATGATTCCATATTACAGCTAGGTGAATTTGGTTTATTTAGTAGCCTAGCGGTTGGTGGTGGCTTGTGGTTATGGCAGAAAAATCGCCCAAAAGCCAGCTGGGAACAAGTAGATTGTACACCTGTAGATCGCGCAACCGCCCAAAAAGCGATCGCCGCATCCGAAACAGTCATTAACCAACTGGCTAAAGAAGCCGAAAATCATTCCTCCTTAGCTACACTGCGGGAACAATTAGCACAGTTATTCTCGGAGTTAGATAGGCAAGAAATTAAAATTGCTGTGACTGGTGCTAAAGGTGTGGGTAAAAGCACTTTAATTGAAGTGCTGAACTCTAATGGTTCGCCAGGAAAATTCAACTTGCAAGAGACAGCACCTTTATTTAGAGAAACCACAGACAAGTCCGATGTAGCCGTTTTGGCAGAAATCTCCAAATCTGATGTTGTTTTGTTTCTCACAAACGGTGACTTGACGGATACAGAATTCCAAACCTTACAACAATTAAAGGCAGCAAATCAATCGACAATTCTGGTTTTTAACAAACAAGACCAGTATTTAGCTGATGAACGTGCTAGCGTGTTGCTGTCCTTACAACAAAGAATGCCTGGGAATGTAGTTGCGACTGCTGTATCCCCTGTTCCGATTAAAGTACGCAAATATGAGGCTGATGGTACTGTACAAGAATGGTTAGAACAGCCAGCACCAGATATTGCCCAACTAACGCAGCAATTAAGTGCAGTTTTGGCACAACAAGGTCAAAATTTAGTCTGGACAACTACTATGAGAAAAGCTTTGGCTTTAAAAGCTGAGGCGAAAAATTGGTTGAACAAAATTAGACGCGATCGCGCTACTCCAGTTATTGAACAATATCAATGGATAGCTGCGGCTACAGCTTTTGCTAACCCTGTACCAGCATTAGATATACTGGCAACTGCGGCAATAAACGCCCAAATGGTCATCGACTTAGGCAATATCTATCAGCAAAAACTATCTCTAGAACAAGCACAAACTGTAGCCGGAACAATGGGCAGTTTAATGTTAAAGCTAGGGTTAGTAGAACTTTCTACTAAAGCCGTTGGCACTGTGCTTAAAAGTAATGCCATCACATTTGTTGCTGGTGGTTTAGTGCAAGGTGTGAGTGCTGCTTATCTCACGAGAGTGGCAGGGTTGAGTTTAGTTGAGTATTTTGAGCAGCAAGAAATAGCATTAGATTCAGGCAATGCTTTAAATCTCGACAAATTGCGTCAAACCTTACAAAAAGTGTTTCAGCAAAATCAACAGATGGCATTTTTGCAAGGTTTTGTTCAGCAAGGTGTGAAGCGTTTATTGCCACAAACACAGCAAGTTGAACTGATTGGTTAATTTCAAATGAAGGCGCAAAGTTACTAATATTTTCTTTGCGCCTCCTTGTGACACGGAAAATCACAAGCAATGACAAAGATAAACGCTGGCATTTTTTCCTTTTTTGCTGGTGCAGGTTTTCTGGATTTAGGTTTTGAAACTAGTGGTTTTAATATTGTTTACGTTAATGAAATTTTTGCCCCATTCATAGAAGCATACCGTTATTCTAGAGAATTGCTGAAATTGCCATCACCAGAATACGGCTATCATTTTGGAGAAGCCGCAGATGTAAGTAAATTAGTCGAAACAGTTCAAGCAAAATATCTGTTAGAACTAGTCAAAGAATGTCGGCAGGTGGGTAAAATCGTTGGTTTTATTGGCGGGCCACCATGTCCTGATTTTTCTACTGGAGGCAAGAACAAAGGACACTTAGGAGATAATGGTAAACTGTCGGCTGCTTATATTGCATTAATTTGTCAAATTTTGCCTGATTTCTTTTTATTTGAAAACGTTAAAGGCTTATGGCAGACAAAAAAACATCGTTTGTTTTTTGAATCTTTAAAAAGGAAGTTACAGCAATCTGGTTATATTCTGACAGAAAAATTAATTAATACTATTGAATACGGTGTACCACAGGATAGAGAAAGAATTATTCTTATAGGTTTTTATAAAAATTTTATTAATGACATTGGAATTCAACATCCTGTTGATTGGCAAAAACAGATTTTATACTTTAAAGAAGCAACTTTTAACTATTCTTGGCCTAAATGTAATTTATTTCAAGAAAATTCTTTCCTGCCATGTCCTCATAATATTCCTGATCAACTAACGGTTGAACACTGGTTTAGGAAAAATAGTGTTTATAACCATCCTAATGCTGAACATTATTTTCAACCAAGGGCAGGTATTCATAAATTTGCATTGATAGATGAAGGAGATACTTCTAAAAAGTCTTTTAAGCGTCTACATCGATGGCGTTACTCTCCTACCGCTTGCTATGGAAATAACGAAGTTCATTTACATCCGTATAAAATCAGGCGAATATCGGTAGCCGAAGCTTTAGCCATACAATCTTTACCGGAAAATTTTGTGCTTCCAGAAAATATGTCTTTGACTAATATGTTTAAAACTATTGGTAACGGTGTGCCGTATTTAGCATCTCAAGCACTGGCTCAAACTATTATCGACTTTTTAAGCATTAACGAAGATTAAACTTGTGAGTATTGCCCGATGAGGGCTAATGATATCTATTAAGTTCGTTATATTTATTAAATAAACTCAAAATTCATTTAATATTAACCTATCCATCTCGCTGATTTTTGCGTTCAAATGCCATGAATATGCTTTAATATATAAGAAACGACTTATTTTTTTATAAATTTTAATAATACTTTATTGGCAGAATACTCAATGGCAGCAGACTATCCAGATATTGATATTGCGCCATTTATCGATCACGCCCTGCTAACGCCTATGGCTACTCCAGAGCAGGTTGAGCAATGGTGTGAACAAGCATACAGATATAATTTTGCGTCAGTTTGCATTTACCCTACTTACGTCAAGCAAGCAGCAGAAATCCTCCACGGCAAAAATCCCAAAGTTTGTACAGTCATCGGCTTTCCAACTGGGGCTACAACTTCATCTGTCAAGTTGTATGAGGCTCAAGAAGCTGTAGAAAACGGAGCAACTGAGTTAGATGTAGTACTTAACTTAGGCTGGCTAAAGTTTGGCAAAACCGAGGAAGTTCACCGAGAAATTGCTGAGATTTGTGAAGAAACTGGGCAAATAGTCAAGGTAATTCTAGAAACTAGCTTGCTGACAGATGCAGAAAAAAAACTAGCAACAGAACTATGTATGGATGCAGGCGCAGCCTTCATCAAGACTAGTACCGGTTTAAATGGTGGAGCGACAGTAGCCGATATCCGCCTTTTGAAAGAAATTGTCCGTGAAAGTATAGGAATTAAGGCTTCAGGGGGTATTCGGACTTACGAACAGGCATTAGACTTAATCCAAGCGGGTGCTACTAGATTAGGCACGTCTCGCGGTATCGATTTGATCCGTCAGCGCGATAACCTGGATAAAAAGGAATAGTTATTTGTTTTTTGTCATTTGTTCTTTGTCATTTGTTCTTTGTCTTTATGTAATGACTAATGAGCAATGACTAATGAGCAATGACTAACGAACAATGACTAATGACCATGACTAATGAACAGAACCTATAAAGCAACTGGAATTAATCTTAAAACCCAGGTACTAGGAGAGTCAGACAAAATAGTGACTGTTTTAACACAAGAGTTTGGTCTGATTCGGGCAGTAGCACCTGGGGCGCGGAAGCACAACTCTAGCCTTGGTGGCAGAAGTGGAATGTTTGTAGTGAATCAGCTATTGATTGCTAAGGGGCGATCGCTTGATAAAATTACCCAAGCCCAAACATTAAAAACATATCCCGGTTTAGCTAAAGATTTAGGAAAGTTGGCTGCTGCTCAATATCTGGCAGAAATAGTACTTTGTCAGGCTTTAAGCGAACAACCCCAAGAAGAACTCTATCATCTACTCAACGATCAGCTTGAGCGTTTGGAAACATTGCCTAAAACAGACGCATCAAGTATTTATGCTTATTTAGCTCACGGGGTATTTCAGCTGTTAACATTGGCAGGGCTAACGCCAGAAATCCATAAATGCTGTCTGACTCAGCGTTCCCTCGCACCAAACTTGACAAACCCAAACTGGCAAGTGGGATTTAGTGTTCCCAGTGGTGGAGCAATTTGCTTAGAAGCTTGGGAACGTTTACGCAAACAAAGAGAGATAGAAAGATGGGAAAATAAAGAAAATCCTCAGACTTCTTCATCCCCAAATTCTTCTATCTCCAGTTACGAGACTGTGATTCATCGCCAGGAACTTCCCGTAATTTCTGGTCGCTTGAATGCTAGAGAATTTGCTATGCTCCAACAGCTCTCACAACCAGAGATAATGCAAATTGATGTAATTAGAGATAATGGCTGGTTATCTATTGAGCAAATTTTGCGCCAGTATGCTCAGTATCATTTAGGCCACTCTATTCGCTCCGCTACCCTGATTGACTCTTATTTTGCTGCCAACCATGATGCAACCATCTAATTTGGATAGAAAAATTCTGCCTTTATCGCCAAGTAATACCAAACAACAAAATAGGCCACCATCTCCTACAGGTAATAATCATTTAAAAGCAGTTTCTACTTCTACAAATAGCCCAATTCATAATCACGAAATATCAAAACCAGATACTTCGTTAAATATTAAGCAATGGACATCAGAAAATTCCAAAACTGATATTCCTAATCAATCCGCCGAACAAAAGCACAGTGGATTAACTAACGCTGAAAAAAGCAACAATGGTAATCATTTGCCAGTAGACTCTGCCTCAGAAAAAGTCGAATTAAATGGTTCTGGTGGTGCAAAAAATTTGGATGATTCGCAACAACAGGGATTTTTACCTGTTTTGAAAAACCCTAATTTTTTAGCACTTTGGGGTGGCCAAGTTTTTTGCCAATTGGCGGATAAAGTTTATTTAGTATTAATGATTGCTTTAATTAATGCTCACTTCCAAGCAGGAAGTCAAAGTATTAGTGGTTGGGTATCGGCTTTGATGATGGCTTTTACAATCCCAGCAGTATTGTTTGGTTCTGTTGCGGGTGTTTTTGTTGATCGATGGTCGAAAAAAGCTGTTTTGGTAGCAACAAATATTTGGCGGGGAATTTTAGTTTTAGCAATTCCTTTTCTACTGTGGTTGACTCATGATTGGCAACCTGTGGGAGTATTACCAGTAGGTTTTGGAATTATTTTAGGGATAACATTTTTAGTTTCCACACTAACGCAGTTTTTTGCCCCAGCAGAACAAGCAGCAATTCCCTTGGTGGTGGAAGAACAACATTTACTTTCTGCTAACTCGCTTTATACAACAACAATGATGGCATCGGTGATTGTTGGATTCGCCATTGGTGAACCGATTTTAGCAATTGCAGATGATATTTGGGCGCAACTGGGTGGTAACAATAGTTTAGGTAAAGAAATTTTAGTAGGCGGCAGTTATGCGATCGCTGGCATAATCTTAATGCTGTTAGTGACTCACGAAAAACCTCACGCTCCTGACACGGAATTTCCCCACGTATTTTCAGACTTAAAGGATGGTTTTTCTTACCTCAAAACTAATCATCACGTCCGCAACGCTTTAGTCAGACTGATTATTTTGTTTTCTGTTTTTGCCGCATTAACTGTCTTAGCAGTGCGGATGGCAGAAATTATTCCGAACCTTAAAGCTTCTCAGTTTGGGTTTCTACTAGCAGCAGGTGGTGTGGGTATAGCAGCAGGAGCTACAATCCTAGGTCAGTTTGGACAACGCTTCTCCTATTCTCAATTGGGTTTGTTTGGTTGTTTAGGGATGGCAGCATCTTTAATTGGCCTATCTTTATTTACAACACAACTATGGTTAGTTTTGTTGTTGGTAGCTATGTTGGGCGTTTTTGGTGCATTAGTGGGAATTCCGATGCAAACCACAATTCAAACCGAAACACCACCAGAAATGCGGGGTAAAGTCTTTGGGTTACAAAATAATGTAATTAATATTGCATTATCTTTACCTTTAGCACTAGCTGGTGTAGCAGAAACCTTTGTCGGTTTAAAGGTGGTATTTTTGGGATTAGCTGCGATCGTCTTCTTTGGTGGTATCTTGACTTGGTATAACTCTCGCAAGTATTCGTAACAAATAGAAGTTATTACTAATAACTTAAGAAAGGCAACCATAAATTATTGATTTTGATTTCGTGGTAAACTTAGGTCACAAATAATTTAGTGCCTAAATGCTGGCAATAACCCTGACATTGCCCAAAAAAAGTTGCATTTAAAGAGCTAACTAACCACTTCTTCAGTAAAATGTACTAAGCTGAGAATCCATTTTCTTTGTTGGTTCATAGCTAACATCAAGAATGGTTGGTATCTGTATTTTTAATAGCAAAAACACCAAATAAAGTCAGGATAAACATAAAACAGCTAAGGTGCAAAACTAATCAATAAAACTAGCTTTCTTAGAACTAACTTTAAAGAATGCGTATAGCCTGGATTGGAAAAAAATCACCGTTTTGTGGCAATGTCACCTATAGCCGAGAAATTACTAATGCTTTGCTCGATAGGGGACATCAAGTTAGTTTTTTACACTTTGCTCAAGAAGAACCTGAACCCAATAACTGGCCTAAATTTCAAGAAGTATCTTTGCCTTTCATTTATAAATCTCAGGTTTACACAATTCCGGCTCTCAAAGCAACAAAAGTTTTAACTGAATCTTTAAGAGAAATTAATCCTGATATAGTTCATGCTTCTTTAACTTTATCTCCCCTAGATTTTTTTCTACCAGAAATTTGTGAACAGCTAAATTTGCCTCTGGTGGCAACTTTTCATACACCATTTGCAGGCAAAGGGGCAAAACTAATATCAGGAACACAACTTTTAGCGTATCAATTGTATGCACCTTTTTTGGATAATTATGATCGCGTGATTGTATTTTCCCAAATTCAGCGAGAATTATTAGCCAACATGGGTGTCAGAAAAGCCAATATAGCTGTTATTCCGAATGGTGTAGATACAGTTAAATATTCGCCTGGATATTCTCAAATTAAAACAGAATTTAAAGCCGAAAGATTATTTGTTTATCAAGGGCGAATAGCACCAGAAAAAAATGTAGAACCACTGCTTCGGGCTTGGAAACAGTCGGATATGGGTTCTGGAAGTAAATTATTAGTTGTAGGTGATGGGCCTTTAAGAACTTCTTTAGAGCCATTTTATGGAGCAGAATACGGCATTATTTGGTTAGGGTTTGTAGCAGAAGAAGAAAGAAGAGTTGAAATATTGCGAGGGGCTGATGTATTTATTTTGCCTTCTTTAGTAGAGGGGTTGTCTTTGTCTTTGCTAGAAGCAATGGCTTGTGGAGTTGCTTGTATCGCTACAGATGTGGGTGCAGATGGCGAAGTATTAGAAAAAGGGGCAGGTATTGTTTTAAATACTAAAACAGTGCGATCGCAATTACGAACCCTTTTACCCCTTTGCCAAGACCATCCAGAATTAACAACTCTGCTAGGACAAAAAGCTAGAAATCGCGTTCTAGAACGCTATACATTGGATAAAAATATCACCCAGCTAGAAGAACTTTATAAGGAAGTTTTAACACAGCGACCTGTACATCTTAGCTGGGGAGCTTAAAAGCATCTATAGATTATTTGACTGAGTATGATTTTCACAGGAAGTTCGGACTTCACACTTAAGATAGTGATTTTCAATGATGACATTTACTCAAATTTTTGGCAAATAGGCT
This sequence comes from Nostoc sp. FACHB-110, assembly GCF_014697425.1. GTDB lineage: Bacteria > Cyanobacteriota > Cyanobacteriia > Cyanobacteriales > Nostocaceae > Nostoc_B. Next base: position 198,972 of record NZ_JACJRU010000005.1, on the reverse strand, counting down.
TTGTGTGGCTTGTAGTTAACAGATGCGGTTCATTTGGGATGAAAATAAGCGGCAATCAAATATCAGCAAACACGGATTTGATTTTGTAGATGCTTATATAGTTTTTGAAGGTGCAATCTTTACTTTTGAAGATGAGCGTTATGCTTATGGAGAGCAGCGTTTTATTACAATGGGGCTGCTGCGTGGGCGAGTTGTGGTAATAGCTCATACAGAAGCTCAAGATGAAATTCGTGTGATTTCAATGAGGGAGGGAACTAAACGTGAGCAAATCATTTTCTTCCGAAGCCTCTCAGACTGATTGGGAGCGAATTGATACTATGCAAGATGAAGACATTGATCTTTCGGAAATTCCAGAAGTAACTGAAGAGCAGATGAAGCGGGCTGTGCTGCGTGTTGGTGGAAAACCTGTTGAACGAGGTCAACGGCGTGTCGATCTCTTACTAGATGCGTTTATCGTGGAATACTTCGAGGCGAAAGCTGGTGAACAGGGATATCAAGCACTAATTAATCAAATTCTGACAGAATATATCCTCTCCTCTTCACTTTCTCATCAATCTACTCCTAATTCTTAAAGCAGGAAATTTACAATTGCTTTTGTCAGAATACTGTACCAATCTACCTCTAAACTTTTTAGCAGCATAAGCAGGTTTAATGAAAATATTCCATTCTTCTGGATGACTGGCAATATGCTTTCATAAATGTAAGATAAATAATTGAATGTTAAAAATTTTTTGAATTAATTATTCTTTAAAGCCCAACCTAAACTTGTTTGCTGTTGATAAACTCGTTTCAAAGTATTCACATCTCTAGGTGAAATAGTTGGTGAGTTACGGACTTGGGAAAAATATAAAGCATCAGTTTGTGATGGACTATGACCCCAAATTCCCAAGGCGTGGCCGAGTTCATGGCGGGCTGCGGCAACGACATAATTACCAGTCTGACTAGGACTCAAGAGAATAGTAAAACGGTGTAATAAAACTGTGTTTTTGGTATACAACTGGTATGTAGTTAAAGCAGAACGCGCCCGGGGAATTTTTTTATCTGGTGATAATTGTAATGGTGGTGCTTTTCGCTCAATTTTAATATCAGCAATTTCTGGATTTTCTATTACTTTTAAAGGTAAGTAAACATTCCATTCCTGTACAGCTTGCACAACACCTTTAACCCACTCTTCAGCCTGTTGATTGCTAACATTTATTGGTCGTTCTATATAAATTTGAACTGGAAATGTTGACCAAACTAAATAACCTATTTCTGTTTTTGTAACTTGAGCAAAGTAATCACCCCTGTTTGTATTATCATTCCACTGAACTAGCGTAGGTGGTAAGGGATGAGGTTTTGCTGGAGGTAAAGAAGTGGCACTGGATGAAAAGTGAGCAAAAATAATTAACAGCCCTGTACTTATAGTTAAGACAAAGGCTGTTAGTAATTTTCTAATATTCGGTGTTGGGTTTAGGGTCATTTTCCCCATTTCCCGATCCTTATTTGGGTAGCCAACCTGCACTTAAAACTACTGTTAAGCCGAGAAAAATGACTGTTAAAGCCCAAGTCACTCGGTTTAAGGTGTTTTCTGCACTTTTAGTGCTGCTAAACAATTGAGCTTGTCCACCAATAGCACCAATACCATCTCCTTTGGGGCTGTGCAGCAATACTAAAACAATTAATCCCAGGGCGGCTAATGCCCAAACAATTTGTACGATATTTGTAACTGTCATGTTAGCAATCTCATTTATAGCGGTTTGAAAAAGATGTCGGAAGTTAAGACTTCAAAAACTCTATTTTATTACCTTTAAATCTTAACTCCTAAGATTCTTGGCATAATTTAGTTTTGAGGTCTGAGTGTTGAGTAAAGTCAAAATTACTCAGCACTCAGCACTTTCAACTCAGCACTGTTTACAGACCAATTGGCATAGGGGTACGATCGCGTTTTAAGTCAAATTCTACTGGTTTGACTAGCGATCGCCCGGTCATTTCTGGTGGCTGTGGCAGCTGTAAAATATCCAGAATTGTAGGTGCAATGTCGGCTAACTTGCCATCGTTACGTAGTTCGACATTCGTACCATGTCCAGGAATTTTGGCTTTTTCGCCTTCCACCAAAATCAAGGGTACTGGGTTGGTAGTATGCGCCGTCCAAGAGTTACCCTCTTCATCTAGCATATACTCAGCGTTACCGTGGTCGGCGGTAATAATGGTTGTCCCGCCTGCTTTGATAATGCTTTCTAAAAGGCGACCTACACAACGGTCAACTTCTTCAATCGCTGTGATTGTGGCTGGCATTTGACCAGTATGCCCTACCATGTCTGGGTTAGCATAGTTAATCACCACTAACGAGTATATGCCTTTTTGCATGGCAGCGATCGCTACATCGGTGACGGCTGCGGCTGACATCACAGGTGCTTTGTCATAAGTCGCTACCATTGGGCTGCTGACAAGTTCTCGGTCTTCTCCAGCAAAAGGTTCTTCTAAACCGCCGTTAAAGAAGTAAGTGACGTGGGCGTATTTTTCGGTTTCGGCGGTACGAAACTGTTTTAGACCATGATTTGCAATGACTTCACCGAGAATATTCGTTAAATTCTGCGGCTCAAAAGCCACTGTCACGGGTAACTCTGGATCGTACTGGGTAAATGTCACAAAAGATAATGGTTGGATTCTCTGTCGCTCAAAGCCTGTAAATTCAGGACTAACAAAGGCTTGAGTCAACTGTCTAGCACGGTCAGGGCGGAAGTTGAAAAATATTACCCCATCTCCGGGAGCAATTGCACCAGGAGCAATACGGACTGGGTTAATAAATTCATCTGTCACCCCTTCGGCGTAAGATGCTTCCAAGACTTGTACGGCTGTTCGTCCATCGCCTGCACCATCTTGGCTGATGACATCATATGCTCTTTGAACACGATCCCAACGGCGATCGCGATCCATCGCATAATAACGACCGCTCAGGGTAGCAATGCGCCCAATTCCGACGCGATCAGTGTAATCTTGAATTGCCTGAATCGCTTTTATACCTTCACTGGGTGAGGTATCTCGACCATCAGTAATTGCGTGGATACAAACTTCTGAAATTCGCTGATCCTTGGCTAAATCCAGTAATCCAAACAGGTGGGTAATGTGTGAGTGTACCCCGCCATCAGAACAAAGACCTACTAAATGCAGCTTGCCATTTTGAGAACGAACTTCCTGACAAATTTTGACTAGTGCGGGGTTACTGAGGATTGAACCATCTTCCACAGCATCTGAAATGCGTACAAGTTCTTGTGGTACAACTCGCCCAGCGCCAATATTCAAATGACCAACTTCTGAGTTACCCATTTGACCCTCTGGCAAGCCTACGGCTTTTCCTGATGTGCGGATGAGGGTGTGCGGGTACGCCGCCCACAAGCTGTCCATAATCGGCGTTTTAGCCGCAACAATAGCGTTTCCTCGCGTCTCCTCGCAGTAGCCCCATCCGTCTAAAATGACTAGCACCACAGGAGCAACAGGTGCCTTGGTCATAGTAAAATTGCCCTTTACTTTTTGTAATACCCGAATGATACCACTGCTAACCACAGGTGCAAGTGAATTTCTGCTTATTAACTTAATTTATGACTTATTGAGAGATTTTTTAGACTTTTTTTACTTTTTGCAGCTGTTGAATATATTTTGTGATGTTCCAATTTGAGGAATATCAGTTAGTAGTTAAGTAAAAGTACTACTACTAACTTGATAGTTTACTTTTTCTTGCCAGAAGTTTTGGCTGCTTTGGCTGCTTTTTTCGCTGCTTTTTCCGCTGCGATCGCCGCTAATTTGGCTTCTTCTTTTTCTTCGGCAATTTTTGCTAAATAGTAGTGGTAATCTCCTAAATAAACGCGGAATTCTCCATCCCGAATTTCCACAATTTTGTTAGCCACCTGCGAAATAAAATAACGGTCGTGGGAAACTACAATCGCTGTCCCATCATAGTTTTGCAGTGCTTCTTCCAACATCTCTTTTGCTGGAATATCAAGATGGTTGGTCGGCTCATCTAAAATCAGTAAATTAGCTGGACGCAATAGCATTTTTGCCAAAGCTAAACGTGCTTTTTCTCCCCCACTTAAGGCTTCAACCGATTTAAATACAGTGTCGCCAGTGAATAAAAACTTGCCGAGCAGCGTGCGAACTTCTTCGTTTTTCCAGTCAGGAACTTCATCGTGAATTGTTTCCATCACGGTCTTTTTCAAGTCCAAAGCTTCGGCTTGATTTTGTTCAAAGTAACCCGGAATAACGTTATGATCGCCTAAGCTAACGATGCCTTCGCTGGGTGTTTCCGTACCCATAATAATTCGCAATAAGGTAGATTTCCCTGCACCGTTGGGGCCTAGAAAAGCGATGCGATCGCCCCTTTCAATCAGCAAATTTGCACCCAGGAATAAGATTTTATCATCATAGATATGCGTTAAATCCTTAATTTTCACAACTTCCCGACCACTGCGGGGTGCAGGGGGAAAGCGAAAATGTAAGGTTCTGACTCCAGATGTTGGTGCTTCAATGCGTTCAATTTTATCCAGTTGCTTTTCCCGGCTTTTGGCTTGAGTACTGCGGGTAGCACTAGCGCGGAATCTGTCAACAAAAGCTTGTTGTTTCTCAATTTCCTTTTGTTGGCGCTCGTAAGCATTCAGCTGCGCTACTTGATTTTCGGCTTTTTGTTGCAAGTAAGCAGAATAGTTACCCAAGTATGTGCTAGAAACGCCGCGTTCAGTTTCGACAATTTGAGTGCAGAGGCGGTCTAAAAATTCGCGGTCGTGGGAAACTATCACCATTGGCGTTGTTAAGCCTTTGAGGTAATTTTCTAGCCACTCGATAGTTTCTAAGTCTAAATGGTTAGTTGGTTCGTCTAACAGTAATAAATCCGGTGCTTGCAGCAGGATTTTACCCAAACTCATCCGCATTTGCCAGCCACCAGAAAAAGCACTGACGAGGCGATCGCCATCTTCTTGATCAAATCCCATCTCTGGTAAAATCTTGCCGATGCGTGCTTCTAAACCGTAACCATCCAAAGCTTCAAACTGACGCTGCAAACGATCCAACTTGTTAATTAGTCTATCCAGTTCCTCTGGTGTCGCAGTTTGCATATCATGTTGCACTTGCGTCAGAGCTAACTGTACTTCGTTGGCTTCCTTAAATACTGTCCAAAATTCTTCTCTAACCGTGCGGGTAGGGTCGACTTCAAACTCTTGATTGAGATAAGCAATATGTAAACTAGCAGGACGAATAATGTCGCCGGCGGTAGGTTCAATTTCCCCAGAGATAATTTTCAACTGGGTAGATTTTCCCGCACCGTTAACGCCAACTAAGCCAATGCGATCGCCTGGTTTTACTTCCCAGTTGATATCCTTAAGGACTTCGCCTGTGGGATAAATTTTACTGATATGTTCGAGTCGCAGCATCGAGTTTCTCTCAGGGTAGGAAATTGATGGTTAAGGACGAAGTACCAACACCGTGTCCAATATTAACAAAAATTAACCAATAATTCTTCCCAAGAAGTCACAATCAAACCCAGACATCGCTTAATTTTGATTACTCATGAATTTTGTGCAGCTTGCTGTACTTCTTCAATACTTAAATCAAGTTCCGCCGCTACTTGTTCCATAGTCAAACCCAAACTCAAAAGGCGAGAGACCATTCTTAACTTTTCTTGGCGTTGACCTTCTTCTTTGCCTTCCTGTCTGCCTTGTTCTTTGCCTTCCTGAAAAGCTTCTTGATAAAATCGCGTTTGCTTTAAATCGCCTAATTCAAACATAGCCTGCATTTTTCCTAGATTACTGATTAATTTTGTGCAGCTTGTTGTACTTCTTCAATACTTAAATCAAGTTCCGCCGCTACTTGTTCCACAGTCAAACCCAACCTCAAAAGGCGAGAGACTATTCTCAACCTTTCTTGGCGTTGACCTTCCTGTCTACCTTCCTGTCTACCTTCCTGTCTGCCTTGTTCTTTGCCTTCCTGAAAAGCTTCTTGATAAAATCGCGTTTGCTTTAAATCGCTTAATCCAAACATATTCTGTATTTCCTCTCTACTCATGTTCGGCAACTTGTAAATCAGAATCGTCTCTATTAATTGTAATAATTGCTGTTGTTGGCGTTGAGATGTTAACTCAAGTTTTGTTCTAGTGATTAACTCTGTAGCCTCGATGATTGCTGAGTTAGTATCAGCAATTACCAACTTGATTGTTGCTATACCAATTGGTAATGATGCTGCATCGCCTAATTCATCAAAATAAATACATCGGACTCGCTGACTTTCAAAAAATTCTCGGTAATGTTTTATATCTTGTGTATCTACACTTCTGCTGGGGTATAAAACCACTGCACACCAGTTATTTGGCGGTCTATTTTGGCGTAAATATAAACAAACTTCGGCAAACAGTCGTGAATAAAAATCATCATCAGTTTGAAACTGTACCTCCACAAAGTAAATATGCTTTTCCTCATTTTGTACAGGTAGAAACACACCATCAATTCTGAAGGCTGTTTGTTTAATCTCAACTGATGAAAATTGATAGTATTCAGTATTTTCGGGAGAAGCACCAATGAGTTCAAAGAAGATATCAGGAAATTCTTGAAACAGGCGATAAAATATACTGTCTGTTTTCACAGATTGAATAGATGAAATAACATTAATAGCTAATTATGTACTTTTTTGGGCTTCTGCACCATCCCTAACCTCTTGTACACGTTCTCTAGATATCCCTAATACTCGTGAGATTGGTGCTAATAAATTATCATCAATCGGTTCTCCAGCATAAATACTATTGAGTTCGGTAGGAGAGATTTTAAAGGTATCGCAGAATTTAGCAAATTCTTGATTGTTAAGGTCAAGTTCTTTTTGTCGCTCTTGTAGTAGTAGTGCGATCGCTCTTGTGCCAAACTTAGGACGTTCACTAACTTTTATATATTTTTGTACTAAATAATTAACCTTACTCGTATCACCACCAGTCTTTTTTAGTAAATCACTACAAGCTTTTTTGAGGGCTTTTTTTAAGACTTCTTCTTCATTTAAAAAATGAATGATTTCATTGACATATTCTTGCTTAAAGAAACCAACTAAACTACCTTTGTGATAGATAGGTAGATAAGATGTTTCTGGATCAGATTGCCAATCTAAAGGCTCATTACGTAGCAATGACATAGCTGCATTGTAAAATTTTAATGCTAACCATTTTAAGACTATTTATATGTGCGTAACTTATGTATATTTGCGGAAATCAATTCAGATTAAAAAACCGTCTAGTGTGTTAAACATCGCAACACCCCAGACGGTTCGTAATTAAATTAATTCTCAAGGTAAAAATTAGTTCATTGCCCCAGAAGCCGCTAACTCTGCCAAACGTTCTTGCTGATCTTGAGAGATACAAGATTGAATTACTGTCTCTAAATCACCTTCAAGCACAGGGTTTAAGGAGAAGTTTTGACCTAAGCGGTGGTCGGTAACGCGGTTATCTTTATAGTTATAAGTGCGAATCTTTTCCGATCGCGATCCTGTACCAACTTGCGATCGCCGCATCGAAGTTACAGCTTCTTGTTGTTCGCGTAACTTCATTTCGTACAGTTTCGCCCGCAAAATTTGCATCGCCCGTTCTTTGTTTTGCAACTGGCTACGCTCTTCCGTACAGAAAATTCTGATTCCTGTGGGTTTGTGCATTAAGTCAACGGCTGTTTCTACTTTGTTGACGTTTTGTCCACCAGCACCGCCAGAACGAGCCGTCGTCATTTCAATATCTTTGGGGTCGATGTGAATTTCTACATCATCCACTTCTGGCATGATTGCCACAGTAGCGGTTGAAGTATGCACCCGTCCCCCAGCTTCTGTGACTGGTACACGCTGTACGCGATGCACTCCAGCTTCAAACTTTAACTGGCTGTAAACGTTGTCACCTTTAATTTCCAGAATGACTTCTTTCCAACCGCCCATTTCTCCCAAAGATTCGCTTGCCAGCGAAACTTTCCAACCTTGAGTTTGAGCATAGCGAGTGTACATCCGCATCAAATCGCCAGCCCAAATACTCGCTTCATCGCCACCAGTCCCAGCGCGAATTTCCAACATGATATTCTTTTCATCGTTGGGGTCGCGGGGCAGTAATAATACTTTTAAGCGGGTTTCTAAGTATTCTATTTTTTCTTCCAGTTCACTAACTTCCAGTGCGGCCATTTCTTGCATTTCTGGGTCACTGGCTGCTTCTTTATAAACTTGACGCGCCCCAGTTAAATCGGCTTGGGCTGTTTTCCAAGTTTCATAGGTATTCACTACCTCTTCCAAAGAAGAACGAGCCTTAGCTATTTGTTGATACTCATCAGGGTTTTTCGCGGTATCTGGGTCAGCAAGGCGGCGTGTCAGTTCATTAAAGGTTTGTTCAACAGATTTAAGTTTCTCCAGCAGGTATGTTTCAGCCATAAGTGCGATCGCTCCTTCAAATAACAACTTGGCTCAAAAAATGACAATCGACCCAGCATTCGCAGGGTCGTCGTTAACAGCAGAGCCAAACCGCTACTTTTTCTTTTTGCCGCCGGAGCCTTGCTCGCTTGACTTGCCATATTTCCGCAGAAAGCGTTCTACGCGACCTTCTGTGTCGATAATCTTTTGAGTACCAGTATAAAAAGGGTGATTTCCAGACCAAACATCTACGTGTAATTCTGGTTTGGTAGAACCAACAGTCATCACAACTTGACCGTTGCAATAGACTTTAGCTTCTGGATACCACTGGGGATGAATATCAGGTTTAGCCATTGTTCCTTTTGTGGTGAATCTATATAAATTATAACTTTTTGATGTGCTTAGAGATGAGGGCGAGAAAGCCAAAAGATAAGGCTTTTTTGCCTTTTAACTTTTTACTTTTGACTTTTTGATACCCAAGACCCAATCCCTTATCGTTTGGAGTACTGAGGAGCTTTGCGAGCTTTGTGCAAACCGTACTTTTTGCGCTCTTTTGCTCTGGGATCACGGGTGAGATAACCTTCGATTTTTAAGGGTGAGCGATTTTCTGGGTCTAATTGACACAAAGCACGAGCCACACCCAAACGGATAGAATCAGCTTGACCAGTCAAGCCACCACCCTCCGCTTTGACCAAGATGTCATATTCACTTTCTAAGCCTAGTGTTTCTAGAGGGGCTTTGATGACTCCCAAGTAATTCGCATTAAATTGGAAGTATAAATCCCCTGCCTTGCCATTGACAGTCAATTGACCACTACCAGGCACAAGACGTACTCGTGCAACTGCGGATTTACGGCGGCCAGTACCCCAGTACACAGCACGACCACTATTGGCTTCTGCTACTACCATTAGCTTTCTTCTCCAGGAATTGTACTAATTTTTAATTCTTTAGGTTGTTGGGCTTCGTGGGGATGAGTCGGCCCTGCATAAACTTTTAGCTTGGTAAACAACTGCCGACCCAAGCTATTTTTCGGCAGCATACCTTTAACAGCATGTTCAATAATCCGTTCGGGGATGCGCTGTTGCAGCTTGGCAAAAGTTTCGGTCTTCATCCCACCAGGACGGCCAGAGTGGCGACGATATAATTTTTGCGTCCGTTTTTTACCTGTGACTGCGACTTTATCAGCATTCACAACAATTACAAAGTCGCCCGTATCTAGGTGAGGTGTAAATTCTGCTTTCTTTTTGCCTCTGAGAATCATAGCAATTTCGCTGGCGAGGCGACCTAGACGTTGGTCTGTAGCATCTACTACATACCAATTATGCTCAAGGGCATCTTGAGCCGGAAGGTAGGTTTTACTCATTTGTATTTGTCCTTTGTTATTTGTCCTTTGTCATTCGTCATTGAGTAATGACTGATGACCAATGACTAAAAACTAAATTTTGGCTGGGTATCGTACCAAATATCATAAGAAAAAGGAAAATCAGGATAGCCGACACGCAACAAGCATAAACCTTGAGCAGGTGCAGCATACTTTACTTCTTCTCGGCGTTCTTCTTGCCAAATTTCGGTGAAGTTCGCCAGGGTACGCTGTCCAGCACCTACTTGTACTAGCATTCCCACCAGCAGCCTGACCATGCCATATAAAAATCCATCTGCCTGAATTTCTAGATGGAGCAATGACCCACTACGATGACATTCTGCGGCTTGTACTTCTACCCAAGAATGCTTTCGCTTAGAGCCTGCACGATGGAAAGCTGCTAAATGATGCTTACCCAATAGAGGTTTCATGGCAGACTGAATTAATAATTCATCCAGTGGCTCATGATAATAATGCCAACTAAAGGGTTTAACGAACAAATTTGGTCGTTTTTCCGTGTATATCGTGTAGCGGTATCGCCGATAAGCCGCGCTAAAACGGGCGTGCCAAGCGTCACCCACTGGTGCTGAAGCCCTAATTATGATGTCTGGTGGCAGATAACTGTTGAGAACTGTGGCCCATTTATGAGCCGGAATTAAACCTGTAGCATCAAAGTGGGCTACTTGTGCAGCAGCATGGACACCAGCATCAGTGCGTCCTGCACCATATAGTGTGACATGATGACCAAGAATAGTTGCGATCGCTGTTTCGATTTCTTCTTGGACTGTACGCTGCCCTTTTTGCCTTTGCCAGCCATGAAAATGAGTACCCAGGTATTGAATTACCAAGGCAACTCTTTGATTTTGTTGCGGCTGGTCAATTTCTAACATACAGATTTTGTGTCATTGGTCATTCGTCTCAATCATTTTGATTTTTGACTTTTGACTTATTTACACCAGTTCAATGATTGCCATTTCGGCATTGTCTCCACGCCGAGGCACGGTATGAAGAATCCGGGTGTAACCACCACTACGATTAGCATACCGAGTAGGAGCTTGTTCAAACAAAGCATGAACCAGTTGCTTATCGTATATGTAACCTAAAGCTGCACGACGAGATGCTAAGGAGCCGTCTTTCGCTAAGGTAATCATTTTCTCTACTTCACTCCGCAAAGCTTTCGCTCTGATTAAAGTGGTGGTAATTCGACCATGACGAACTAGCTCAGTGGTTAAGGTACGCAACAGAGCGCGACGCTGGTCAGCTGGTTTACCAAGTTTTTTAACCCGACAACGGTGACGCATAATGGTGGACTATGAACTATGAAAGGTTTTGCTTTAGCTGTGTTTGGAGCTTCTTTCCTGCGGTAAGGTAATTCCCAAGCGTCGTTGCAACGCTTCTACAACTTCTTCCGCCGATTTTTGACCAAAATTCTTGATTTCTAGCAAATCTTCTTGGGTAAAATCCAATAAGTCTGCCACAGAATTAACTTGTGCGCGTTTGAGGCAGTTATATGCCCGCACAGAAAGTTGCAATTCTTCGATGGGAATTTGAGCAGTTGGATCGTCTGGAACATCAGAACCAATATCTGTTGGTTCTAAAGAAATATCCTTCAGTGGGTTGAATAAATCTACCAAAATACTGGCAGCTGAGGATAGTGCTTCTTGGGGAGAGACACTACCATTTGTCCAAACTTCTAATAACAATCTGTCTTTGGTAATCGAGCCATCTGCACGGGCTTCTTCAACACTATAGTTGACTTTTCGCACCGGCATAAATACTGAGTCGATTTGCAAAAAGTCCAAAGAAGTTGCCTCTTCTCGCCCTCGTTCTACGGTACGATAACCCTTACCGCGTTCGATGCGAAATTCCATTTCCAGCTTACCGCCCTCAGCGAGAGTCGCAACATACTGGGTAGGATCAACCACTTCAACTTCACTAGGCAAATCAAAATGGGCGGCTGTAACTGTTGCTGGCCCAGTAACGAGTAATCTACCAATTTGAGGTTGAGAAGAATAGCTTTTGAGAATAACTTCTTTCATTCTCATCAAGATTTCTAGCACGTCTTCCCGCACACCCGGAACTGTGGCAAACTCGTGTGTAACACCTGCAATTCGCACTGCGGTCACGGCTGTTCCTTCCAAGTTGGACAATAACACCCGTCTCAGTGCATTACCAACAGTTGTGCCTTGACCGCGCTCTAGGGGTTCTAAGACAAACTTACTGTAATGACTCCGACTTTCTTCTGTACTAGACTCTACACATTCAATTTGAAACTGCGCCACGGAGTAGCCTCCCTTAATGAAGGTGCTGCTAACAATTAATTGCCTATTCAATTTACTTTTGCCCTCGGCTTGCTTCCGGCTGATCAAACTGCCCAAATTCAATAATGGTAATTGATCTGCTGATGAAGCCTATGGGCGATTATCCATAAATATGGTGTTGTGGAAATTACAGCAGCTCTCCCCCAAGGAAGAGCTAACTGGCTTTTACCACTCAAGCACTCAGAAGTTATTTATGGTTCACTCTGCTTGATAGTTTAAACATCAAAAGCATAAATCACTATTGCAGGTGAATTTTTTATTTAGACTTCTTGCCTTGATTGCCTCACAAGTTTGATCTAGACTCGACGGCGCTTTGGTGGACGGCAACCATTGTGAGGAATTGGGGTAATATCCCGAATCAGGGTAATTTCCAGTCCTGCCCCTTGCAGTGCGCGAATCGCAGTTTCTCTACCAGCACCTGGGCCACTAACCATCACCTCAATTTGACGCATTCCTTGGTCAATAGCTCGACGGGCAGCACTTTCAGCAGCAGTTTGGGCTGCAAAGGGAGTTCCTTTTTTGGCTCCTTTAAAACCGCTGGAACCAGCACTTGCCCAGGAGATAACATCACCATTTTGATCGGTGATTGTGACAATGCTATTGTTGAAGGTAGATTGGATGTAAGCAAGTCCGTTGGGTACGTTCCGCTTTTGCTTTTTACTCCCAGTTTTTTTAGTTGGTTGTCTCGCCATATTTGTTTAGGTAATTTAAGGAAAAACTTGCTCTGTTGAGCAAGCAATGAATAATTATTTGCCAGGAGCTTTCTTCTTACCGGCCACTGTCTGCCTTCTGCCACGACGGGTTCTCGCATTAGTCCGAGTTCTTTGTCCTCGCACTGGAAGACCCATCCTGTGACGACGGCCTCTATAGGTTCCTATGTCGATTAAGCGCTTGATATTCATTGCTTCCAAGCGCCGCAAGTCACCTTCTACTTGATAGTTACTTTCTATTTCTGCACGTAGACTTGCAACATCAGCATCACTTAAGTCTTTAACTCTGGTGTCTGGGTTGACACCTGTAGTCGCTAGAATTTCCTGCGACCTGGATAACCCAATTCCATAGATGTATGTGAGACCAATCTCAACGCGCTTATCGCGTGGCAGGTCTACGCCGGCAATACGGGCCACAATTAATTTCTCCCTGTTGTTCTCGCAGTTTCTCTTGGTTAAGATGTGGAATGTAAACCACATCTGTAATTTTTGTGGTGATCTTTTCTAGTCGCAGTTTACTCCCGGATTCTAGAGAGTGTTATCCTTGACGTTGTTTATGTTTGGGGTTAGAGCAAATCACCATAACGCGACCACGACGGCGAATCACGTTACACTTTTCACAAATTTTCTTGACAGAGGCTCGGACTTTCATGCCTTTCTTAATTGACTCCAAATATAAAATTATAGCATTTCTGGAAAAATATTACAGTTAAGTAATTAAGAATCCCCCAACAAGTTAGTTGTATGGTAAGATCCTCTTTATACAACTAATTTTTTCTGAATTTAATTATTTTTTCCGCAATCTATAGGTAATTCGGCCTTTTGTCAGGTCATAGGGAGTGAGTTCTACCTTGACGCGATCGCCTGGCAAAATCTTGATATAGTTGCGGCGAATTTTTCCAGAGATGTGTGCCAGTACGTTAAAACCATTGTCCAGGTCAACGCGAAACATCGCGTTTGGCAAGGACTCAGTAACCGTACCTTCCATTTCAATCAAATCTTGTTTAGACAACTTTTTGGTTCCTCAACTCAACAGTTTTTGGTTCGCTGGCAGCTTTTATCTGCAACAGAACACATTTTGAGAAATATATCAACAGTTTATTAATATATCTTAGCTAAAATTGATCAGCATCATCTTGCCAAAGTTCAGTGAAGAATAGGGAGTAGTAGCTGGGGAATTTTATACTTCTCCATGACTACTCCTGTATCTCCAGCTAGGAAGCTAAAATTTGTTTCAATTCACTAGTGACTTCTTCTTGGGATTGATTACCATTGACTGTTAATAGCCTTTGGCGTTCACTATAGTAGTTGATCAAAGGTGCAGTTTCATTCCGGTACACTTCTAGACGACGACGAATCACCTCTTCGGTATCATCTTTTCTGCCTCTAGCCAGTAACCGTGAAATTACAATGTCATCTGGTGCATCTAAGTTAACTACTCTTTCGCCACCTTGAGCAGTTTTCGCTAACAATGCTTCTAAAAAAGCTGCTTGCGTCACTTTGCGAGGAAACCCGTCTAAAATCCAACCGGATTGGGCATCTGATTGACCTAGACGTTCCTCCACTAAATCTTGCACCAATTGATCAGGAACTAAATCACCGCTATCAACGTAACTTTGAGCTTTCACTCCCAAAGGAGTTTGCTCTTTCATTGCTTGCCTCAAGATTTCACCAGTAGAAATATGAGGTATATGCAGGTGTTCTGCCAAAACCTGAGCTTGAGTTCCTTTGCCCGCACCCGGTGGCCCCAAGAAGATTAGTCGCGTCACTATTGTTTCACCATTCCTTCATAACGCTGAGAAATAACGTAGGTTTGGACTTGTTTTGCGGTGTCAATTGCCACACCAACTAGAATTAACAATGAAGTAGCACCCAGTCCCTTGAAGGTTGGCACTTTCAACGCACTTTCCACAGCGGTAGGAATAATCGCAACCAAGCCTAAAAAGATAGCTCCCAAAAAAGTTAAGCGGTTAATAACTCGCTCAATATACTCACTGGTAGCTTTCCCTGGACGAATCCCAGGAATACTCGAACCCATTTTTTTCAAGTTTTGCGCTACATCAACTGGGTTGACAATCAATGAAGAGTAGAAGTAGCTAAAGAAAACAATGGAAGTTAAATACACCAAGGCATATACCCAAGGTGCAGAACCACCAGGGCTGAGATAGGTATTGACGATGTTTGCCAAGTCAGGATTTTTTGTAAAGTTGGCAATGAGTAATGGCAAACTCAAAATGGCAGCCGCAAAAATAATTGGCATTACACCACCAGAGTTGAGACGCAAAGGTAGATAACTACGCTGCTCTGCCAAAACTCTTCTACCTACTTGACGACGAGCTGAAATGATGGGGATGCGGCGAATACCTTCCTGTACAAAGACAATGCCCACGATGGTGGCCAAAAAGACCAACACCAGCACAATTACCCGACCCACGATTGCTCGATCGCCAACTTGTACCAAGTCGATGGTGTCGCCTAGAGATTTGGGTAGCGAAGCAACAATGTTGACAAAAATCAACAATGATGCACCATTACCAATACCTCGTTCTGTGATCAGTTCGGATGCCCACATAACAAACATAGAACCTGCGGTCAGCGCGATCGCAGTTTCAGCTACAAATAATGGGCCAGGAGTTAAAGCAAATTGTTGCAAGAAGAAGGCAGAAAACGCCGTACTTTGGATAATTGCCCAACCTACAGTCACGTAGCGGGTAATTTGCGATATTTTCCGCCGTCCCGCTTCGCCTTCATTTTTCTGTAAATTTTCTAAAGATGGGATAGCAGCCGTCAGTAATTGGATGATAATGGACGCATTAATAAAGGGCAGAATCCCTAATGCAAAGACTCCCAAAGTAGAAAGTCCGCGCCCAGAAAAGATATCCAATAACCCAAATATGGAATTACTGCCGGAAATGGCATCATGGAATCTAGTTCTATCAATTCCTGGTACAGGTAAAAATATACCTAGACGAACCAAAATTAAAATACCGACAGTGACAAGCAGCCTGCCTCTTAGCCCAGCTGCTTGTGCCATCTGCATAAAAGTTTCTTGAGCCGTTGGGGCTTTATCTCGACTGATCATAGAGTGCTACCTTTGTCGTGAACCAGGCACTGGAAGGGAGTTGGCAGGTATTATAAGTGCGCGGTTGGGCTTCACCCTAAAACTTCACAACTTCCTCCAGCTGCCTCAATTTTGCTACGAGCTTGACCTGTGAAAGCTGCCGCTTTGACGTTGAGGGCAACGTTCAATTCCCCATTACCCAAAATTTTCAATGGCCCTTTGGCAGAGGTTAAAATCCCGGCTGCTTTTAAGGATTCCAATGTTACTTCTGTGTTGGCAGGAAGAGAGGCTAACTTCTCTACATTTATCGTAGTGTAAATCTTGCGATTCACAAGTGGAAAGCCTTTCAGCTTGGGTATACGGCGGTACAATGGCTGTTGACCACCTTCAAACCCTGGTCTGGTGCTACTACCAGAGCGAGATTTTTGACCCCGCATACCTAGACCAGCACTGGCCCCTTGACCAGCAGAAATACCTCTGGCTACACGGCGACGGCGTTTTTTAGAGCCTTTTTGGGGCTTAACATCGTTGAGTCTCATGATGTTATTTGTATTGTGTACAAGAACTCTGTCAGTGAAGCTCTACTAGATGTAGAGTTTGTCAATAGCGATACCACGGTCTTCAGCAACTTCCGCCAAAGTACGCAGGGTAGATAAAGCGTTAACTGCGGCTCTAGCATTATTAAGTGGGTTGTTAGAACCAAGTTGTTTAGCGAGAACGTTGCGAACTCCGGCTAATTCCAATACAGTCCGCACAGCACCACCAGCAATTACACCAGTACCAGGTGCGGCTGGACGCATGATGACTTTTGCACCACCACCAACGCCATCAATGGGATGCGGAATAGAGTTAGATTTGGTAATTGGAATGTCAATTAGGTGTTTTTTGCCATCGGCTACGCCTTTTTTCACAGCACCGATAACATCTGAGGCTTTACCTACTCCCACACCGACTTGACCGCGTTCGTTACCAACAACGACAATGGCACGGAAGCTGAGTTTTTTACCACCCTTAACTACCTTGCTCACCCGTCGGATTTGGATTACGCGCTCTTGCCAATTGGTTTCTTCTTTTTTTGCGCGGTTAGCTTTACGACGACCTGTTGCCATAATTCATGCCTTTAAAAGTCAAGAGTCAACAGTCAAGAGTCAAGAGTCAATAGTCATTACTTTTGACTATGGACTATGGACTTTTGACAACTTTAAAAATCTAAACCAGCTTCGCGTGCAGCATCCGCTAGTGTTTTGATGCGACCATGATATAAATTACCACCACGATCAAAAACTACTTTTGTAATGCCCTTTTCTAATGCGCGGGCTGCAATTAACTTACCAACTTGAGCTGAAGCTTCGCAGTTAGCACCAGAAGCTAAATTTGCTTTTAACTCGGCATCTAAAGTTGATGCCGCCACTAAAGTATGATGCTGTGTATCATCAATTACTTGAGCATAAATATGTTGGTGAGAACGAAATACGGCTAGGCGTGGGCGTTCTTGAGAGCCGCTAACCTTGCCACGAACACGGCGGTGGCGGCGCTGTTTGGATTCTCTACGAGTAAGTTTCATATTTATTTCTTACCTTTACCTCCGGTCTTACCAGCTTTGCGTCTGACTACTTCACCCGCATAGCGAATACCTTTACCTTTGTAAGGTTCTGGTGGTCGAACGGCACGAATCTTAGCAGCTGTATTACCGACTACTTCTTTGTCATAACCACTAACGATGACGTTAGTGTTATTTTCTACGGCAAACTGAATACCATCTGGTGGCTCAATATGTACTTGGTGACTGAAACCCATGTTCAACACTAGGTTACGTCCTTGTACTTGGGCGCGATAACCAACCCCTTGAATTTCCAAACGACGTTGAAAACCTTGGGAAACTCCCTCTACCATGTTGGCTACCAATGTCCGGCTTAAACCGTGCATTTGGCGAGAGGTACGGGAATCATCTTTACGAACTACTTGTAAGGTTTCGCCTTCCTGGTTCACTGTTACTTGAACAGGTAAATCCCGTGAAAGCTCACCTTTGGGGCCTTTGACCACAACCTTAGTGCCATCAATTGTGATTTGCACTTTGGCGGGAATAGTAATTGGTCGTTTACCAATACGAGACATGATCTTTTGTCCTTTGTTATTTGTCTTTTGTCTTTTGTCTTGAATACTTATGACAAATGACTAATGACTACCAGACGTAGCAAAGTACTTCACCACCCAAATTCTGACGGCGAGCTTCACGGTCAGTCATAATGCCACTAGAGGTAGAAATAATGGCAATACCGATACCGCCTAATACTCTGGGTAGTTCTTTTCGGTTGGAATAAACACGTAAACCAGGTTTACTGATCCGTTTGAGGGCAGTAATTAAAGGCTGACGATTTTTCCCTTTGTATTTTAGGGAAATCACTAAGTGCCGTTTTACGCCTTCTTCGGTCTCTGTATATTCTGAGATGAATCCTTCTTCCTGTAGTACTTTGGCAATACTACGTGTCATTTTAGTGGCTGGCACTTGTGTTGTTTGATGCCTTGCCATGTTGGCATTGCGGATGCGCGTCAGCATATCTGCAATTGTGTCGTTAGCCGCCATCGTTCCCTCTTTAGATGAACTTATTGATCGCGAAAGGGCATTCCCAATTCTTTGAGTAAAGCGCGGCCCTCTTCGTCATTTTTTGCTGTAGTAATAATCGAAATATCCAGACCACGAATTTGATCAATGCTATCGTATTCGACTTCTGGAAAGATTAGCTGTTCTCTGACGCCGAGAGTATAGTTACCGCGTCCGTCAAAGCTTTTTGGGCTAATACCACGAAAGTCACGAATTCTGGGTAGTGTCAAGCTGATCAAGCGATCGAGGAAAGCATACATTCTCTCGCCTCTAAGTGTGACCATAATCCCGACAGGCATACCTTGGCGAATTTTAAAGCCTGCGATCGCTTTTTTTGCTCTTGTCACTACGGGTTTTTGACCAGTAATGAGCGCGATTTCGTTGATAGAAGCTTCCAAAGCCTTAGCGTTTTGTGCTGCTTCGCCCAAACCTCTGTTCACAGTTACCTTGACCAACTTCGGTACTTGGTGAACGTTGGTGTATTGAAACTGATTGGTGAGTTTCGGGACGATTGTCTCTTGATATAAAGTTTTGAGTCTTGTTGTCGCCATAGTTTTTGTCCTGAGATCCCTGGGCTTGGTCAGGGAAGATTATGAAGGATGAAGATAAAATAAGTAATATTTATACTTCAGACTGGAAACTTCATCCTTAATCAATAATCTCGCCAGTTTTTTTGAGTTTTCTCACCTTCTTACCTTCGGGAGTAAAGGTGTAGCAAACACGACTAGCGACATTTTGTTTGGTGGAATAGAGCATCACGTTAGAACTGTGGATTGGGTACTCTTGAGTAACAATCCGTCCAGATTCCCCTTCTTGTTGGGGTTTAACGTGCTTGGTCTTAATGTTGACACCTTTAACAATGACTTTGCTCAGTTGGGGTAATGCTTTAATCACTTCGCCAACTTTGCCTTTGTCTTTGCCGGCAATTATTTGCACGGTGTCACCCGTTTTGACGTGCATTTTATAGAATACTTTTTCCTTTTGGATAGGCATTACAGCACCTCCGGAGCCAGAGAAACAATTTTAGTAAAGTTCTTGTCGCGGAGTTCCCGTGCTACTGGGCCAAATACCCGTGTACCTCTAGGATTACCTTCTTTATTGATGATCACGGCGGCGTTATCATCAAAGCGAATAGTCATACCGCTATCACGACGAATGTTATGGCGGGTGCGAACAATCACAGCTTCCACAACATCTGATTTTTTCACAGCCATGTTGGGGATGGCATCTTTGACAACAGCAATAATGCGATCGCCGATAAAACCGTAACGGCTGTTACCTGCGCCTAACACTCGGATACACATTAGTTTCCGTGCGCCGCTGTTATCTGCCACATTTAAGTAAGTTTGGGGTTGAATCACAATTGGTCTCCCTTGTGCAGTTGTTAGTGAAGTAACAACTTATGAATTTTTAGTGTTGAGGATTTCTGTGACTTGCCAGCGTTTGGTTTTGCTCAGGGGTCTGGTTTCCTGAATCCGCACGCGATCGCCCACTTTGCATTTATTTTCTTCATCGTGAGCTTTATAGCGGCGGGTTTTCACTACAATCTTGCCGTATTTGGGATGGGGAGCGCGGTTTTCGATGGCAACTACCACCGTTTTTTGCATTTTGTCGCTCACTACCAACCCAACTCGTTCTTTGATTGCCATAATCTCTTAGTTCTCTTGTTTAGGAGTTTGACTTGCTGCCCGTTTGCGCTCTCCCTCTACTGTCAACAGTTGGGCAAGGCGATGGCGAGCGTGGCGGAATTGGTGAGGTTTTTCTAGTTGTCTGGTTGCCTTTTGCAAGCGCAACTGAAACAGTTGTTTTTTAGTGGCAACAATTTCCGCAGCTAATTGTTCGTCACTTAATTCTCTAGCTTCTGAAATCTTGGGAAGCGGCATAACCTACTCCTGCTCCTCTTCTACTTGAGGGCGCACAATAAATTTGGTTTTAATTGGCAGTTTGTATGCAGCTAGGCGCATAGCTTCACGGGCGATTTCTTCAGAAACACCAGCGATTTCAAATAAAATCCGCCCTGGCTTAACTACTGCTACCCAAAATTCTGGATTACCTTTACCAGAACCCATCCGTGTTTCTGCTGGACGCATGGTAACAGGTTTATCTGGGAAAATCCGAATCCAGATTTTACCACCCCGACGGATATAACGAGTCATCGCCCGACGGGAAGCTTCGATTTGCCGAGAGGTGATCCAAGCTGGTTCTTGGGCTTGGAGAGCAAAATCTCCAAAGTTGAGGGTGCTACCCCGGTGGGCTAGACCCGCCATTCGCCCGCGCTGTTGTTTGCGGAATTTAGTTCTTCTAGGACTTAACATGACTATGAAGTGTGAAGTATGAAGTGTGTTCGCCCTTGGCGTTCCCGAAGGGTAGTGTGAAGTGTGAAGTGTGAAGTATGAAACACAAATTGTTCATCCTTCTTCCTTCATCCTTTAGCCTTCATTGGAACGGTCTTCAAACTGCTGACGACGGCGCTGTTGTTGACGGCGACGCGGTTCACGTTCGCGGGTGGCGGGTTGGGGTTGAGTTTCTTCCTGTCCAGGAATAATTTCTCCTTTAAACACCCACACTTTGATGCCCAAAATACCGTAAACGGTTTTGGCTGTGCAGTAAGCGTAGTCAATATCAGCCCGTAAGGTGTGTAGAGGTACTCTACCTTCGCGCGTCCATTCTGTCCGCGCAATTTCCGCACCGTTGAGCCGACCACTAACTTGAATTTTAATTCCTTGAATACCAGCACGTTGCGCCCGTTGAATTGCTTGGCGAACTACGCGACGGAAGGAAACCCGACGTTCTAATTGTTGGGCGATGTATTCCGAAATTAAATAAGCATCAGCATCAACTCGTTGGACTTCGACGACGTTGATTCTGATCTGACGAGTACCGCCTAATAAGTCTTGCAGTCCGGTGCGTAAGGATTCGATACCTTGTCCACCACGACCTACAACTACACCAGGGCGGGCTGTGCGTACTTCTAAATCAATTTGGTCTGCTTTGCGCTCAATTCTAACTTCGGAAATGCCCGCGTTATTTTGAGCGAGTCTACCCAGTTTTTGTTCAATGTAATTACGTAGTTTGTAATCTTCTTGTAAAAGTTCTGGATAGCGTTCAGGATCTGCGTACCACCTAGATTGGTGTTCTTGGGTAATTCCGAGGCGAAAGCCAACTGGATGAATTTTTTGTCCCACAAATGCTTCCTCTAAAGTTCTGGTAATTATTCCGCAGTCTCACCAGCAGCTACAGCTACTGTGATGTGACATGTTGGTTTGCGAATTTGGTAAGCTCGACCTTGCGCTCTAGGTTGGAAACGTTTTAGGACTGGGCCTTGATCGGCATAAGCTTGAGTAATTACCAGTTGAGCGCGGTCTAGACCTGCATTGTGTTCAGCATTGGCGGCTGCGCTTCTAATTAGTTTGAGGACTGGTTCACAAGCCCGATAAGGCATGAATTCCAAAATAATTAACGCTTCTCTGTAAGACCGCCCCCGAATTTGATCGAGTACGCGACGCACTTTAAAGGGAGACATGCGTATATAACGGGCGATCGCTTTTACTTCTGTAGTATTAGTTGCCATGTTTTTCTCCATTGTTGTCATAAGTCATCATTTTTAGTGAGTGACTCATAACTAATGACTATCTACCCGCTTTCTTGTCACTTTTGCCATGACCCCTGTAGGTGCGTGTTGGGGCGAATTCTCCCAACTTGTGGCCTACCATCTGATCGCTGATAAACACGGGGACGTGTTGTCTGCCATTATGAACAGCGATCGTATGTCCCACCATCTGGGGCAGAATTGTTGAGGCTCTTGACCAAGTTTTAATCACTTGCTTTTCGTTTTTATCGTTCAGCTTTTCAATTTTGCTGAGTAAATGATCGGCAACGAAAGGCCCTTTTTTGAGTGAACGACCCATAATATCAGGATGAGGTTAAAAATGAAAATTAAAAATGAAGAATAAAGACTTAAGGATGAAGATGGAAAGTTCAACATTTCTATTTCATCCTTCATCTTGCATCCTTCAGACTTGCCTATGACTGACGACCACCACGACCGCGCTTAGAAGATTTACGACGTCGGCGTACAATCAATTTACTGCTGGGTTTCTTGGGTTTGCGTGTCTTGGCTCCCAATGTTGGTTTACCCCAAGGTGTGACAGGGCCAGAACGACCAATAGGCGCTCTACCTTCACCACCACCATGTGGGTGATCCACTGGGTTCATAACGCTACCTCTGACTTTCGGGCGACGACCCTTCCAGCGGTTACGTCCAGCTTTACCTGCACTGAGGTTTCTAAAGTCTGTGTTACCTACTTGCCCAATGGTGGCGTAACATTCACGCCTAACCATCCGCACTTCCCCAGAAGGTAACTTCAATGTTACATAGTTACCTTCTTTAGCAACTACTTGAGCAGTAGCACCAGCAGCTCGTACAATTTGTCCACCTCTACCAGGGGTCAATTCTACGTTATGAACGTTTGTACCCAAGGGAATGTTTGACAAAGGTAGGGCGTTACCATCTTCAATAGGAGCGTCAGCACCAGCTATTAAAGTTTTGCCAACAGTCAAACCGTTGGGCTGAAGAATATAACGCTTTTCGCCATCCTGGTAAAACAATAGGGCAATTCGAGCATTACGGTTGGGATCGTATTCAATTGCTGCTACTTTTGCAGGAATGTTGCGTTTATCCCTTTTAAAATCGATAATTCTATAAAGTTGTTTATGTCCGCCACCCCGACGACGGCTGGTTATCCGCCCTTGATTGTTACGACCTTTAACACGGTGTTTATAGGTCGTTAATGACTTCTCTGGTTCAGATTTGGTAATTTCTGCAAAGTCAGAGATAGTAACTTGACGAGTGCTGGGGGTATAAGGGCGATAAGAACGAGTACCCATCTTTCTTTAGACCTCTGGGAATAGAACTTGTCTAATCTTTTCTTCATCCCCAGGCGCGACAGTAACAATAGCTCGCTTATATTGGGGTTTATAACCGATGAATTTGCCAACCCGACGTTTTTTGGGTGGCTTCATGGCTGTATTCACTTTGACAACTTTGACTTGGAATAAGTCTTCGATCGCTGCTTTAATATCTGTCTTGGTTGCTTTGGGAACAACTTCAAACGTGTATTGATTTTTTTCCATCATAATCGTCGCTTTTTCGGTGACGATTGGGCGACGGATCAAGTCAGGCAGATCACGGGGGTCAAACTTAGGCATTGTAGACCTCCTGAATTTTCTCTAGTGCTGATGCTGTAACTACAATTTTGTCAGCGTGCAGCAAGTCGTAAACATTTAACTGATCTGCAGCAATAATCTTCAATTTCTCGATGTTGCGGCCTGATAGATAAATGTTGTCTGCAATTTCTGACAATATTAGTAAACTCTTTTGTTCTGGAAGTGCGCCCCAACGTGTTAAAGCCGCTACTAAATCTTTAGTTTTCGGACGTGACAGTTCGGTGCTGAAATCTTCTACCACAATTAAGTCGTCAGTACGGCTGACAAAAGCTGTCCGCAGTGCTAAACGCCGTTCTTTGCGGTTCATTTTTAAGTTGAAATCTCGAGGTTTTGGCCCAAAGATGACACCACCACCACGCCACAGTGGCGAACGAATCGAACCCGCACGAGCGCGTCCGGTACCTTTTTGCCGCCAGGGTTTGCGGCCACCACCTCTAACTTCTGAACGAGTCTTGGTACTAGCGGTTCCTTGACGAGCATTGGTCATTTGTCTGACCAATGCTCGGTGTACAATATGAGCCGCTGTTTCTTCTTTGGCAACCCGTAAGTCGAACGATTTTTGCCCGACTTCTTCTCCTTGCCAGTTTTTAACTACAGTCTCAACCATCTTAGTTATTTGTCCTTTGTCATTAGTCCATAGTTCATAATCAATAGTCCATAGTTCAACTGCTAATGACTATTGACTTTTGACTGTTGACTATTTACCAACTTTGTTTGTGGGGACGATACTCACGAGAGAACCTGGTTTACCAGGAATGGCTCCTTTAATGAGCAATAAATTGCGTTCAGTGTCTACACGCACTACTGTCAATTTTTTAATGGTGACGCGAGTACCACCTAAACGCCCTGCCATTCTTTTACCTGGGTAAACACGACCGGGTGTTGTACCCGCACCAATAGAACCAGGCGCTCTGTGGTTTTTAGAACCGTGAGACATCGGCCCGCGACCAAAGTTATTTCGCTTTTGGTTGCCTGCAAAACCGCGACCAATACTAGTACCGACTACATCGACGATTTGACCAGCACTAAAGATATCTGCCTTAATTTCTTGGCCTAGAGTATATTCACCAGAATTTTCTGTGCGGTACTCATTAAGATGCCGCAATGCTGGCGCAGATGATTTTGCTAAGTGCCCCAACAAGGGTTTATTCAGTGCTTTTGGTTTGACTTCGCCATAACCTAGTTGAATGGCAGTATAACCATCAGTTTGCTTTGTTTTAACTTGGGTAACAGTGCATGGCCCCGCTTGAATCACGGTGACAGGAATTGCTACTCCTGCCTCGTCAAAAATTTGGGTCATGCCCAGCTTGGTGCCGAGAATTCCTACTGACACAGTTACTGGTTCTCCTTTTTACTTACTTAGCAGATTCTTCGGGATACATTGTTGATGTTTCGACTGAGGGAGGACGATCCTCAGCAAATTCCAGCAGATAGCTTTCTCTTATCCGAAACAAAACAGTTCCCTTACTTTTGAGTGAATCCGTTTACTTTTGTTAATTTGCTTAATCAAGCAGCCACAAGTTTCTTCCTGTTGGGAAGTTTCAACTTCTGACTTTGAGGCAATGCTCTAAAGCTTTGCTCTTTGTGCAGCAATGCTCTCGTCCAAGCAATTGCTTAGGCACTTTTTGGAGGCAGCACCTTTAGTGGATTTCCCATACCAATTGCTAAAACGGCTAAAATTTCCGAAATGCAATGGTTATCTTGGCGGCGACTGCCGTGTTGTAGTAGGACTTAAGCAGTTGTTACCACTCAGTATCCCTTAACTAAGACTTTTGCAATACTATCGCTGTAGTATTGTCGCTCAGTTTCTACTTGACGGAATACCTTAAACTATTGTTCAAGGTTTTGCCTGGTGATCCGGGCTACAGAAGTTAATCTAATTTGGAGTTGGGATTTGGCTGTTGTTTAATTAGCCACAGGCTCCTCATTGTACCTCAAGCTTTTTTAGTTTACCAGTCTCTTGTCAACTTAGGTCAGAATCATACGCCTGATTTTTATGTCCAGTCGTAGATTTTAAGTGCTGCAAAGAGAATAGTTTTATTTGGCTGTTTGGTCACAATCTCACATTATAGATGAGATGGTTAATACTTGTCGATAATTTTTTTAAGAACTGGGACTAAACCGGAGTAAGCATAGTCTCTATGCAACGGATAAAGGAAACTTATTGAAGCGAACGACTTGATGAGCTAGGTTTCTAGCAAATTTTAATTTAGTTACTATCTGACGGTAACTTAAATGTTTTACTTAACAGTAAATAATAGAGATATGTAAGTGGGATAGGATAAACAAAAATCTATGGCACTGATTACCACTGGCAATGGTTTAATTCGGGACTTGCAAAAATTTGGCGCGCTTGGTGTGTATGTTCCTTTGGAAGGTGGTTTTGAGGGAAGATATCGCCGTCGGTTGCGTGCAGCAGGGTATGTGACTTTGCATATGAGTGCTAGAGGATTAGGCGATGTAGCTGCCTATTTAACAGGAGTTCATGGGGTTAGACCACCTCATTTAGGAAAGAAAAGTAGTAGTAGCGGTGCTGCGGTGGGTAACGTCTACTATTTACCTCCCATCGTTAACTATCAGCTAGAACAGCTACCTCCTAAATCTAAAGGTTTGGTGTTGTGGATTATTGAAGGGCATATTCTCTCTGACCAAGAAGTGGAGTTTTTAGCCCAACTACCTAATTTGGAACCACGGGTAAAAGTAGTGGTAGAAAGAGGTGGAGATCGCGCTTTCAAATGGAAACCTCTAACAGCTACATTTGCCGTTAGTTCTCAAGCTGTGTAATTTATTGTGTTACAAAAAAGGCGATCGCTACTCTAATTTTTGGGTGCGATCGCCTTTTTTAATAAGCTGCCTGTTTGCTGCTTGTACCCCATCATTACAGTTAACAGTTAACGGATGATGGTACTTGTATGAAATTTTGAACTATCAATTATTAAAAATGTAACAAATATTACGAAATATAAATATTTATGTAGTTTATGAGAGAGCGAATGGGTACTTTAAGGATCACAAGTCTTTAGGGTACGAATAGATTTATGCATACTGTTTTCGAGGCTGATCAACTCTCTTGGTTAATAGTTGGGGAAAATTTCGTCATTTCCTGCTGTTATTTCATAATTAGCAGTGTCATCGCCTATGGTGTTTGGCGTAATCGGCGGGCTGGAGTTGACGCACTGGTAGTGACAGTGGCTGGTATTTTTTGTAGTTGCGCTTTTGGTCACGGCTTTCATGTAGTGGGAATGTTGGGGTTGGTTCATTCACACTTATGGCAAACAGCAGCAGACTTGATTACAGTTGTGATTGCATTACGATTTCTCAGCTTTTACAAAAGTTTTGATTTACTTGCTTGTTTCAGTCAGATATTCGCCTCAAAGATTGAACTGGAGAGCAAAAACGCGCTCTTGGAAAAAGCTATGACAGAACTGAAGCAGATGCAAACTCAGTTAGTGCAACAAGAAAAAATGTCGAGCTTGGGACAACTAGTTGCTGGGGTTGCACATGAAATCAATAATCCAGTTAACTTTATTTATGGCAACTTGAGTCATGTCCAAGAATATGCAGGTTATCTGTTGAGCATTGTCAAAGCTTACCAAGCTCATATTCTGGTTACACCATCGGCAGTTGCAGCACTAACTCAAGAGGTTGATTTAGAATTCCTTCAAGAAGACTTGCCAAAAATTTTAGCTTCTATGAAAATGGGAAGCGATCGCATCCGGCAAATTGTCCTATCCCTCAGAAATTTCTCGCGCTTGGATGAAGCTGAATTAAAAGCGGTGAACATTCATGAAGGAATTGAGAATACACTCATGATTTTGCAACACCGTCTCCAAAAAAAATTAGAATATCCAGAAATTATACTTGTCAGAAATTATAGTAAATTACCTGATGTCGAGTGTTATCCTAGTTCACTCAATCAGGCAATTTTAAATATTCTCACAAATGCCATAGATACACTTGAAGAAAGGATGATTCAAAAATCATCTCCAGAGATTCAAGATAATCCTGCTCAAATTACAATTCGCACTTCTCTCATAGCAGAAAAATGGGTAGAAATTGCCATCCAAGATAATGGGATTGGCATTCCTGAACATCTACAAAAACAAATTTTCGATCCATTTTTCACAACAAAGCCTGTTGGTAAAGGAACAGGAATTAGTATGTCCATTAGCCATCAAATTATTGTCGAACAGCATCAGGGTAAGTTAGCTTGTGCTTCCAATTTTGGTAAAGGAACAGAATTTGTGATTCAAATCCCCTTAAAACAGAAAACTCATGTAATGGTTTAAGGTTTAGCTTGAAATGGACGTGCAGAATTTTATTAGTTGTTGTTCAAGATAGAAATATGTAATTACGAGTAAAGTTGAAATTAGTTGTTTCCTCTGCAGGGAAACAACAAAATTTTGCACCTACACCATAAGCTTTCTCATCAATCTTGTTGGTGCGAAAATTTGTAACTGCCCCAAAACGATAAAGCGATCGCAGTTACTAATAAAATCGGGATACTGTACCAAGGAAATTCTGATAAAGGTGAGTAAACAGCAGCGCGTAAACCAGTGCTGGCGTAAGTTAAAGGCAATAAGTAAACTACACACTTCAACGCTACTGGTAAGGTGCTGGGGTCGAAAAAGGTTGCACCTAAGAAAGACATAGGGACAATCACGAAGTTGTTATATAGTCCCACAGATTCGAGCGATCGCACACTCAAACCAATAATTACCCCTAACCCAGCAAATACGGCACAGTTTAGCACTAACAACAGTAAAAATAAAGGATTGAGAAAATTCCAGTTACCTGTAAATAGCACTGCTACCAAAATTACCGAACCTGAAGTCATCAGCCCCCGCACAATTCCCGCCAACATTTTTCCAATGTGCAGAGCTAATGGATGTACAGGGGTAAGCAACATTTCTTCAAATGTTTTACTAAATAGCCTTTCACCGCAAATCGAAAAAGTTGTCCCACCAAAGCTAATCGTCATCGACGATAAAGCTACCATTCCCGGCAAAATAAATTCTAAGTAGTTATCGTAGTTGCCAGTAATACCTGAGCCTGGCCTTATAGAACTACCAAGTCCCAAACCAAACGCCAATATATATATCAGTGGAGAGACTAAACCTGTTGCAGCAACCTGTGTAATTCTGGAACGTAACTTTAACCACTCTCCCCAGAAAACAGTCAGGCTATCAGCCAGAAACAGTTGAAAGTGTGCTGTTTTAAATTGGATTCCCCTGGTTAAGGACTTTTGAGATGTCACTTTTATTGCAGTTTTTTAGCGAAGTTTTCTATGATATTACTTGATATTTCTTTACATCTCAATGTGCTAGAGGCAGCCAAAATTGCCCAAATAGCCAAAAAAAGTCAACCAAACCTAGCTTTTAGAGCCACTTAGCGTCTATGTTTCATGACGAGTTTTTATCTTAACCTATCAAAAATTAATTAAACAAAAACTGGCAGACAATTATCTTGAAGAATCGGCATACTGAAATAGGGAGAGCCGTTGAAATCGCTCCCTGCTTTCCGAAACGTGAAGGTGTCAAGCAAAAATGAGACGTAAATCTACTGGTAGATCGGCTACAACATCTAAGCCTACAGCTTTCCAACCTTCTTTATTTAACCTCACCACGATCGCCATTTTGGGAGGGGTGTTGGTTTTAGGAATTGGAATTGGGATTGCTTTTAGCTCTACAACCACTTTAACGCCATCAAACGTGGCTTCACGAGAATTTATTGATACAAGAGCGCCAAATCCAGAAATTTGCGTGCAGTACGGTGCTAGTGCAATGGTGATGGATGCCAGATTATTTGTGACATTGAACCCATTCAATGTCTATGTCGCTCAACCAAGTATGCGTCCTGGCTGCGTACTGCGTCAAAATAACTGGGCAATTTTAGAACAGCGAAAACTCGTAACTTCTGAGCAAGTCAGAGAATGTAAAAACCGCTTGAACACTTTTGGTTTTACTGGCAGTTTGGATAGCGACAAACCTGATATTAGGTGTATTTATCAAAACGAGGCCGCGCAAAACTTTTTCACGTCTCAACCTGGGGCAGTTACACAACCGCAAGAAACAGATAGATTTTAGTGTGAGAAGGTGGAAGTCAGATGACTTTTAACTGAACTTAGTACCTGGGTTTGGGCAGAGGTTGACCAAACTCAATTACTTGAACTTGAGGTTCATTAGCTGGATAGTTAGGCAGATTTGAAAGTGTGGGTACAGGAAAATTAGGATTGGCTACAGATGGGATGTTGCTTAAATTATTTGATTGCGTCGGAAAGTTAGGTGGTGGCAGAATGGAATCGCGGATTTGAGAAGGCGCGCTAGGGGCTAGGGGAGGTACAGTAATATAAGGCTGTTGTTGATTAGTGGTAATTGACGGCAAAGTATTAGGCAACTGTAAATAATTTGCACTGGCAGGCAAATTACTACTAGGTGTTGGAGGATAATAGCTATAGGGATTGGGTGATAGAGTATTGATGGCAGGTTGTCTTGTGGCAGCAGAAACAGAGCGACCTGTACTAGAAATGACAGGACGTACTACCCAGCGCGTGGGGTTATAGCGAGAAACAGGTTGTAGTTTGACTTGTTGCGGATCTAAGAAAGTTCCATCTGCTAAATCTAGAACAATGCGAGTGATGCTGGCATTTAATTGAGAAACGCGAATGCGCTGAATCGACCCAGAATAATCTTGTTTAGTAACAACACGGCCCATTTTTGTATCTGGTAGGTCAATCACCAGACGCGGAGGTTGGGAAAGATAAAAGTAGTGAGGAGTTGTACCTGCTGAAAGAGTAAATTCTAATTGGGCAGTTTTGGGATTGAACCGCCAGTTATTCAGTTTAGTGATTGGTGTAGCAGTTATTCCTGGCTCAAAAGTGACTGTCAGGCATAAGCCAAATAAGCTCACACCAATTAATTGTTGACTCCACAGAAAACACTGCCTGGTTTTTGGTCGGATGCACATTGTTTTTATACCTTGTTAAGGTTGAAGTTGTCCGAGATTTTAATGGCTGTTTAACTTCTGTGATTGTTCTGGGATTTGCTGTTGAATGGCAATAAATCTCAGATTTTGAGAAGTTTTATTAAGCGTTAATTGACCTGTTATTTTACCCGGATCTGTCAGTTGCATTTGCATGATAACTGATGGATTTTTGGAAATCTGGGAGTTTGGTTGCTGACAAAGGATTTCTGGTGCAACTGTTCCCGAGAGATTTAACTGTTGGTTTTTTAAGATACCTGTCAGCGAAAGTTGTTTTTTAGTCTCTGCATTAGCATTTTCGGGAAATAAAGCGGCATTTAAATAAATACCTGATTGTTGAATGTTTAACACAAGCGGCGGTAAATTTTGGCAGGTTGGTAAATTTTGGCTTAACTTGAGCTGGTAATTACCGTTAACCACAGGAGGTGCTTGGAGTTTGCTTTCTCCATAGGCGGTAACAATTTTAAACAACAGTAAAACTGCACCTATGGTAACTCCATAGAAGGTTAAGGATTTGAGATTAAGATTATTCATGCTCTAGCTTTTAACTGTTGGTTCTTGATTTCCCACTTCTGGCAGTACGGAAGTAATGTGAGAGGTAACTTGACTATAACGACGAGTAATTAGTAGAGATGAACGGCATTGAATAGCCAGAGCATCTGTATATCTACCTAGAGTTTGACGTTCGATTCCCCAAGCGCGACTAGTTCCGGCAATGGTGAGGTCAACGGCTTGGGAGGCTGTAACTACTGCTTGAATTGGTTCTGTGGATTCAATGGTTTTAATTTCGACGCGATCGCTTACATTGGATGGTAGTTGTTCCATCATTTTTTGTAGTTCATAACTTAATTCCTCTAAGCTGTTGTTTTCGGTCACTACTTGTAAAATCTGCAAGGTACAGGTATCTCGATTAATTAACAGTCTTAAAGCCAAAATTAATGCTAAATCATCGTGAATATTTGCCGAGTAGGGTACTAACAAACTTTCTAGGCGCTCGCCACCACGGTCTACAAATACAGCCACATCTACAGGCGCAGTGCTCAGAATTTGTCCCACTCTCCCACCTAAACGATTGTTACTAAAAGCTGGACGATGCCAACCGACAAGAATTAAATTAGGTTGCTCTAACTTGGCAATTTGGGCTGTTTCCCGTGCCACATTACTTGATATCCGTACAATAGGTTGGACGTGGGAGCGTGTAGTTGCGGGTTCGAGAGTGTTAATTAATTCTTCTAGCTGCTGACGACGCTGAAGGATGAGTCGGTCAGCTTCTACTGGGGTACTTTCAAAGGCGTAGTCTTCTTCTAGTTCAATCAAGCTGAGGGGATTAACTAACCCAGGCTGGCGCTTGTTGATTGCTAAGGCTAGGGCTAATTGCAGCAAACCTTTTTGCGTGCTGGGATTAGCAACAGGTACTAAAATCCGGTAGGCAGAAGATTCGCTAACTGTGGTAATTTCGGCCTCACTTTCTGCTTCTGGGGTTTCGACTACATCCAATTTGATCAGGTGTTTTGGATATGTCCACTCCAGTAAAGGTGAGGTCATAAATGTTGTTACCAATGCCATGATGACTAGCATGGTAAAAACTAAAGGTGAAATTACGCCTAACTCTAAACCAATGTTGAGGACAATTAACTCGGTTAACCCGCGAGTATTCATTAACCAACCGAGTGCGGATGCTTCGCGGTTTTCAATGCCACTCACACGCGCGGCTACATAAGTACCAATATACTTGCCTGCGATCGCCACTAATAAAACTAAGCCGCATAATAACCATAATTCAGGACGGTTTAGCAAGCCAATTTGCGTCCGCAATCCACTGTAAGCAAAGAAAATTGGCAGCAGAAATATCAAAACAAAATCTTCGGTTTTAACCGCTAGTTCTCGAACTAAATCTGCATTTTTCGGCATTGCTGCGCCTAATAAAAATGCGCCAAAAATGAGGTGAATGCCAATTAATTCTGTAATTAATGCTGAAGCAACTACCGCAACATAAATTACCGCTAAAAGTAGTTGGCTTAAGCGTCCTGTGCGGCGGTAGTATGTGGCTAAACGCTGGAGAAACCAACGTCCGACAGTCAACATAAAAGTAATGTAGATGATGCTCTCAAAAATTGTTGGGATGGCGCTAGCAAAGTTACCAGTCCGAGCAACGGCGATCGCTACTGCTAAAACACACCATGCTGTAACATCATCTACAGCCGCACAAGTTAATGCCAATGTTCCTAAACGCGTACCTTGCAAATTATTTTCGGTAATAATCCGTGCCAAAACCGGAAAAGCGGTAATAGACATGGCTGCACCTAAAAATAAGGCAAAAGCCGTAAAAGATACACTGGCATTAGAAACTAAAGGATAGAGCAAGAGAGCTAATAAAGTTCCTAAGGAAAAAGGGACTAAAATGCTGACATGAGAAGTTAAGACTGCTACTTCTAACTGACCACTGAGATATTTAGGATTGAGTTCTAACCCAATCAAAAACATGAAAAATATTAAACCTACCTGCGAGAGAACATTTAAAAACGGTATGGTTTCGGCTGGAAATAAGCTAGTAGCTATGTGGGGAGCAATTAACCCAAATAAAGATGGGCCAAGCATAATCCCAGCCACAATTTCACCGATTACTAATGGTTGATTAATTGATTTGAATGCCAGACCTATCAGCCGGGACAATCCAATCACAATCAGCACCTCAGACAAAACGAGAATAACTGTATGCATGGTTTCCTCTAAATAAATATCTGGGTTCCCTAAGATGATTCTTTAATTAAAGGGAAATTGTCAACCTATCCAGCACATTTAACTTGTGTTTATCTGCGGCTAAGATGTTAATTCTTGTTACGGTAACAGTATATTAAATAACATAGAAATGACCTATATTTAATACTTAATTAGCGACATACTAAATGATAAATCAGTAACAAGTATTAATAATCAATTTTGGATGATCAGTGCTTCAGCCATTTTGGGCAGAAATAAGAAATTCGCTTAAATATTCTTACTTGGATATTTGCTTATTGGATTTATCAACTTTATTCATCTAGAGAGGAAACAGGGAAAATATTTGTGATAACTAATACAATTTAGATAATACTTTTTTGCTTTTCCCTGCTTTTTTATCTCTAAAGATCAACTTTTTTAACTGAGCTTATTGAGTATATCTTGTTTAGGAATGCTATAGAGCTTAAATTACACGATTCATTGACATCTATAGGACTCATATTGGAAAAACAAGATGAATATTGGTAGTAGTCGAGCAAAACCTGATCAGATTTCCTATTTAGATGGGGGATTTTTCATAAGTTGTGCCTTGTAAGAAAATGGCAATTAATGGTGATGCCATGAGGGTAGTCACAATAGCCATAATTACCATGATTGTAAATAAAGTTGGGGTAATAATGCCCTGTTCTAAACCAATATTCAGGATAATTAACTCCATCAAACCCCGAGCATTCATCAGCGCGCCGATAGTTGCAGATTCAGGCCAGTTTTCTCCTGCTAATCTGGCTGCTAACATACAAGCAATACCTTTACCTACAATTGCGATCGCTAAAATAAAAAGTGTAATTAACCATAATCTAGGCGTATTCACTAGACCGATTTGTGTATTGAGTCCCGAAAAAACAAAAAATATAGGCAATAAAAATGTTGTAGTTAAATACTCAGTATATTGGCGAATTTGTTGGGCAAATTCACCGCGTGGCATGACAGCACCTAAGACAAACGCGCCAAAGATTGCATATATGCCGGTGATATCTGTAAACCATGCACAGAACATCAAAATTATTAACAATAATGTCAGAGTTTGTTTACTTACCCCAGCATCTCGTTTAGTTATTTGAGTAAAAAATTTGAGTGCAGGTTTACCCACGAAAAATGCAAATATCACATAACCAATACCCCCACCAATTGCTAAGATCGCAATATTGATAGAGTTTTTCACACTAGCGAGAACAATTGCCAGCAAACACCAAGCTACGCCATCATCTACTGATGCTGCTCCTAAAGCAAGAGTGCCAAAGCGAGTTTTGGCTAAACCTCGTTCGTAAAGGATGCGAGCTAACATAGGAAAGGCTGTAATTGTCATGGATGCACCCATAAATAAAGCTGCTGACCAAGGAACAACCTTTGCTTGAAAAAAATCACCTTGGTTATATATAAAAAAAGAGGCACAAGCTCCTAATAAAAATGGTGTAATAATCCCAGAAGCCGAGAGTATCCCAGCACTTTTAATGTGATGTTTTAAAAGTTGGGTATTAAATTCCAATCCAATTAAGAACATATAAACTACCAACCCAATTTGACTGATAGCATATAAAATCGACATCGAAGGATGGGGAATTTTATCTCCTAATGCAGTCAATATCGGTAGTTTAGGAAAGAGCCATTGCTGAAAACTTGGGGCAATTAAACCTAACAGTGAAGGGCCTAACATGACCCCGGCAATCATTTCACAAACAACATCTGTTTGTTTGAGATAACGTCGCCCTAAAATTGTGACTAAGCGACAAGTGCTTAAAATGACTGTTAGCTGCAAAAATAACTTGACTATTAACTCAAAGTTCGACATTTTTACTTCCCTGATGTGTAGCAAGTATGGCAATCTTAATGCAAGAAAGTAAAAATTAGGAAGATTAATCGTCAAATATTAAATAGTCAAGATTTTTGCCCAGAATATGCGTTTATTTGCAGGTTAATTTAGTTAATTTAAGGCATTGTTATAGCCATTGTCCACCACGAAACCGCCACCGGGGAAAGAGAACTCGCATCAAGCTTTGTGATGTGATAAATACTGCTAGCCAGACAACACTATAATGCAGCAGAAAAGCTTTGACTGAAAGTTCTTCTTTGGGTAGAGGTATGGGTAATAAACCAAATATTTTTGTGCCACAAAATATAAATATTAATTCCCAAATTCCAGCGAACAGCTGATAAGCTGCGGGCCAGTCCCTATCCCAGCGAGATTTTTGCAGATAGTCATACAGCACATCCCAACCTAAGCCAAAGATCGCAACATAGCTTAAAATCCAAAAGTAAACGGAGTTTGCGCCTGGGCCGATTATCCCTATTGCAAAGGGTAATGATACTACTACACCAACAGTGGCTAGTAACAATAATCGGGTTTGCCAACGACCTAATAAGGTGGGAGTCATAAAAATGCTGAGTTATCAGGGATAGGAAAACTGGGCTATGAGCGATCGCTCTTGATGATAAAATCACCTGAGTTGATATTTTGGCTGAGAATGATAAGGTGCTAAAGCTTCCCATTTCAGCACATCGTCTAACAAAGTTTCATAGCCCAAAGTATTAGGATGTAAACCATCTTCACTCATTCTTTGGCGTAACCAAGCTTCACCGCGTCCCTGCCACAAATCAAAAATATCTAAATAAGGAATTTGGCGTTGGTTGCAAGCTAGGCGTGTCACTTCTTTGTAAGTATATTGGTCAGTGTGATTGAAGTAAAAACAATCAAGAAATGGCATCTTAGCTTCATCTACAGGAACCATACCCACAAATAAAACTGGGCAAAGTTGTTGGGACAAATCTAGTAATTTAGCGATATCTGCTTGGAAAACAGCAAAATCTGTGTAATTTTTGCCATTAGCACGACCTAATCGCGCGGAATCATTCACGCCTACTGAAAGAATAATTAAATCTGGCACACGATTGCGCAGTTCGCCACGATGGCGGAATTCTACTTCTAATCGCTGGGCTACCTGTTGTGTGCGATCGCCTCTTACACCTAAATTATATAAAACGTGACCAGGGCTATTGGGTAACATCCACCAGCGGCGCAGTTGTTCAACCCAACCACCGCGTTCTGGGTCGCCAAAGCCGTAAACTATACTATCTCCCAGGGCGACAATCTTCAAAGACTGACATTGACTTGGGGCTACAGACAGTTGCATTGAAGAAGGAGTTTGTAATGTTTGCATCTTAAAAAAGACTATATTTTATATCTTTACAAGATTCTATACATTTCTACACTATTCCAGAGTATATTTTTGTCATTTATAGCAAGTAATAGAGGTGAAAGCAGCTAATTATCTGTGTTTAATGATGAGCTTGTCTCCTCATTGCTCTTTTCATACATTAAGGAGACCGATTGAATACCCATTTCAACCATTGGCTAAAAGAACCAATTCCATTTAAACGATGAACCCCAGGCGCACGCACAGCCGCGAGTCCATCTACTGCAACTAAAACTGCATATTGCAAACCCAGAAAACTATCAACAGCCGCATAAGGGCCACCCAAAGTAATAGCACCCGCCGCATACATTTGACCTTTGGTATTTCGCATTTCTACCAATTCAAAATTGTTAGCCACTACTAACCGTCCCAAGTGATTTAATGGCAGGTTGTAATGCTTGACTAAATCTTCCAGAAGTGGGCTGGCTTGGACTTTGGCATCTAACCCAGTAGCATCAACAATAAAGTCCGCAGTTAATTTCATTTCGCCAAAACCCTTTTCGCGGATATGGGTAATGGTGCGGTTTTGGTTATCGCGTTCTACACTTAGCACTTCCCCAAAGGTGATTTGATACCAACCTTCTCTCAAACCTTCTTCTGTGATGTTTTGCCAGTCGTGGCGGTCTGCGGTAGTTGTACCACCCCAGTCGGTGAGTAAACGTTTACGTTCGTCGGGGCTGGCTTGTTCTAACATGACGCGGAGTTCGCCACCCCAACAGGCTTTGGGCCAGTTAAAAGGTTGAAATTCGTAATGATTTTTGACAGGACGTTGGGCTTTTTGAAATTTGTTGCCTTGGGGTTTAGGCGATCGCATTAAATGTAAAACTGTAATTTTGGGATTTTTTTTCCTCGCTTCATACACTCGCTGAACAATGCGCGAAGCCACAATACCCCTGCCGCGTAGCAATATTGTGCCACCTTGTCTTTCTAATAGTTCGTAAACATGATCGTGTTCTTCGTAAGCATTGACAACCGATTTAAAATCTTGGTATTTTTCGCGGTAAGCTTGCAAATCTGGCAGAAACTGAATTGCTGGATACCCAGTCGCCAAATGTAAATAACGTGTGACTAGAAACGCATAATTACCAGGACTGCGAGAATAGGCAATGCAATATCTCCCATCTTCTGTTTTGCGAATCGCCCTAACTCGTCCATAGCGATAAATTTGTTGCCAACCAATGCGTTTAGCTTCTCTATCTATAGAATTAAATACATTACCCGCCCTGGGTGTATAAGTCTCGGCAAAAGTTGGTTCCGCAAATACCTGCCATAAATATTTAAAGCCTGAATTTATCTGACCTTTACCCAAATCTCGCCATGCTTCTCGTAAGGCATAGCTAGGCCAGCCCCAAATATTATCAGGGCAAGAATCAGAATTAGACCGCAACCTTTCATGTAAAGGAATTTGCGAATTGAGGCATAGTCGCTTATAACGGGCGTAGGGTTCTGCCTCCAAGCCAACAGCCACAATTTTTTCTACCCGAACACCACTAATTCGCAATAAATCCACCCAAATAAAACTACCCAGTCCCGCACCAACCGCGAGATAATCACATTCATCCACTGGTAAACCTGTGGCGTGTAGTGCTTGGATATGTACTTTTTCTTCTGTCTGAAAAAACTGCGGGGGAAAATTGCTACCGATGGGTGTGATGGGTGGTGTGGGCGGTAAGCTAGGGTCGGGATTATTAGTATTGGGGTTAAACTGAATCATCGACGGTGGACTAGTCACTGGTGTAGATGTGTTCACACCAAACATCACCGTGATCATGTAAGGCCCGATTTGTAAGGTATCACCGTTATTTAAAATACTGCGTTGTTGCTTTTGACCATTGACAAACACACCATTAACACTACCTTGGTCAATGACTACCAATTGGTTTTGTTCCAAGTTAATTAAGGCATGGTAGCGAGAAACTTCACTACTATTTAGCAGCATTCTAGAGACACGCTGTCCGCTAAGTTCCGCAGGCAAACGAGCGAATTCTCTGCCAAAGGCTATTGGCGCAGTCAACTGAGGTTCTCGCCGTTCACCTGTTGCGGGGTCTTCCCAACTTAATTGCACTTGTAGGTTAGTCATTGGTCAATGGTCATTTGTCATTACAGAAGTTGCCTATTTCCTACTCCAGACTCCCTATTACCTGTTTTTCAATTTCCTGGTGCTACCAAAACACTCACGGCTGCTGCTAAAGAAGTACCACACCAAGGACAACCAATTTGGAGATGGGTCGGTGGGGATACTTTATGACATTTCGGACACTCTAAGCCATAAACTCCTTGTTGTACAGGAGGTGTTGGTACATAGGCAGGTCTTTGCTGTACTATTGGCTGTTGATATGCGGGGGGTGCGGCAGGTTGGGGTGGTGTAATAATTGTGGCTGGAATACTGTCGATAGTTATAGCACTAACTTTGAGCTGCATTTGACCTAAATGAATGATGCTGCCTTGATGTAAAGGCTTTTCACCTTGGACGAGTTGTTGTCCATCAATTAAGGGGGGATTTTGCGATCGCAGATTTCTGATATAAAAACTATGCTGCTGATGGTGAAAAAAGACTTCAACGTGTAGACCAGATACAGTTGGGTCAGTCAAAACAATATCGCACCGCTGCGGGTCGCGGCCAATGCGAACAGTACCAGGATTTTTGCTGGGCTGTTGTTCGTAAATATTATGGGTTCTTATTTGACCTACATCTTGCCACTGTAGAGTTAGTGCGTTCATTGTTCTAACTTAGATCACTTGTATTTTGCTACTTCACGTTTTCTCTGTGCGATTCCTAACACGACTAACTAGGTGTAAGCAAGTATTAAGTAGAAAACTTCAAACAAGCATCACATTAACCTTTCTCAAGCTATCTGTTAGAAGCTAATTTATCAGCTATGCGCGTAGTTTCTGGCAGACGATATTTTGGTGTACAGTGCAACACATAATCCAAAGCTGTAGGTAGGCTGATTCTGTGGCCACTAGAAATATACAAAGGTTTAACCCCCAAGCGGGTTCGTAAAACTGCGCCAA
Organism: Nostoc sp. FACHB-110; assembly: GCF_014697425.1. Classification (GTDB taxonomy): domain Bacteria; phylum Cyanobacteriota; class Cyanobacteriia; order Cyanobacteriales; family Nostocaceae; genus Nostoc_B. The sequence continues at coordinate 159,342 of NZ_JACJRU010000005.1, read as the reverse complement.
TGGTTTCACCTTGGTGTATTAACGGTTGCCAACTGCCTCTAGTTTCTGCTAATTCTTGATGCTTACCAATAAATAGTGACTTAGCTACACCAATTGTTGGCATATCCAAAATTACCCCTAGGTGGCTAGCTATACCCAATCTTCGAGGATGAGCAATACCTTGACCATCACAAAGAATGATATCTGGTGCTGTTTGAATTTTTGCTAACGCATCCAATACAGCTGGAATTTCTCGAAATGAGAGAAAGCCAGGAATATAAGGAAAGGAAGTCGGACGATGGGCTAATGCCGTCTCAACTACTTGCAAATCAGGAAAACTTAAAACTGCCACTGCTGCTCGGCTAATTGTGCCATCAGCATCAAAACCCATATCCACACCAGCAACATAACGAATCGGTTCGGAAAATCTATCTTCTGTAATTACCTGTTCGCGCAAATTTTCTTGAATTTTGATAGCTTCCTCTACTGTTTGAGGCCAAGCATGAGGTTGGTAAATTTTCATATTTTTTATTTATTTAAAATAATATGGATTGCTAAAACCCAGAGTTAGACAGCAATTCCCAATCCAAAATCTAAAATAGTAGAACCTGAGTTCGGGAGAAACTTTGAGATTGCAGCTAGTACTTTTGCACGTAATTCAAATCTTAGCAATTTGATTTGACGTTATTTTCAGTTGACTATCTATTCTTTGTTGATGCCGAACTCAGGTGAAAAAAAAAGGCGTTACTGTTAGTAACGCTTGTGTTTACTAGCAAAGATGGGCAGAAAGTGTTGGGCGATAATCGCTATGAAGCTGAAGATTGCAATTGATCTAATTTTGCTAGCACTTCTTGACTGTGAACAGATGGGTTGACTTTCACAAAAGTCTCACGCAAGATACCTGCTGGATCAATAATAAAGCTGTGGCGCATAGAGACAAAACCAATCCAAGAACCATAAGCTTTGCTCACCGCACCATTAGTATCAGCTAACAGTGGAAATTTTAACCCTTCGGAATCGCAGAATTCTGCGTGAGAATCTACGTCGTCAGCACTCACACCAATAATCTGAGTATTTTTGTCTAAATATTTGGGTAAGTCTTGCTGAAAACGGCGTGCTTCGATGGTGCAACCAGATGTAAAGTCTTTGGGATAAAAGTAAAGTACAACCCACTTGCCGCGCAAGTCAGAAAGTGCAATTTTGCCATCGCCTGTGTTAGTAGGCAAAGTAAAATCTGGTGCGGGTTGATTGATTGCTGGTAATTTACCACCCAGTGCATTAGCCGCAGGTGAAAAATTTAACCAACTGACAACAGCAAAACAAGTGGTAAATAATATGTTCAAAAAAGTGCGACGAGAAATCATGGTACAAACCAGAATGACAACTTTACATAAGTTTACAATTCTTGGCTGTTGCTCTGATCATTCTGTTGAGATTCACTAGGTGTATCGCTACTTTCGATATATTGGCTATCGAGTAGGAAAGCACCTTTAGCAAAGCGGATACCCCAATATCCACCGGGGCGGCGGTCTATAACTATACCTTCTTCACCCAGTTGAATCACATCTGGGGGGCGCAACATAGGCATAGGGTCGGCGGTTTTGACGTATGGTGGTAATGCCACAACTTTGACTTTACTACCCACAGTGAATTCTTGAGACATAGAAAAAAGTTAGAAGTTTGAATTAACTCCTAACTTTATACTAAAGGGGTTGCCAATTTTGAGAGTAAAAGCTGCTATCTAGTTGGGAAGGAATTTAGGGAATGCGAAAGGAGAAGGAACTTATCTCCTCTCGCTATCTTCTGCAAGGAAGCTTGAGTAAGTCAAAAGTTTATTTGTTGACGGAAAATATTGTTTGTACTTCAGTTAGGGGTAAGTGCCAAACTAATTCTGGTTGCCAAGTGTCGGGGTCAAAGTTAGAGTGACGACCAAGTTGATATGCTTGTTGCAATCTTTTCCATGTAAATTCTTGTCGATAATCGGGATTTTGATAAATAACTTTTAATATTGCTATTCCTAATAGGAAATTGAATACTCCGAATTTCGCTCCTAATAAAAATGCTTGGACTTCTGCTTCCCCAATAGGATCAGCACCATAACCAGTCAAGACATGAACGCCATCATGTAGCTGTTTGCGGCGAAAACCTGTAGTGAAAGGTTGGAGGTTATGTGCATCTAAAAAATCAACCCAAGCTTTACCAAAAGTTCCCCCATTTAAGGAGCGTAATTGTTCTACGTAGACTATTTGTGGGACATTTTTTCCTTGGGCGGCGGTGAAGCAATCGAGTAAATCTAAAAATTTTTGTATATGAGGTGTAGCGTTGCTAGAAATAATGTGAGATTGCATAGTTTAAATTTTTAGTTGAGTTGGGTGAGTAAAACCCACCCTAACTGTTTAAATTTTGGCAATAAATGGCTGAAATAACTAGTTGTGCTTATAACGGTAAATCGTGCGAGAAAGACGATTTTTTTGCTGGTTTAAGCGTCTTCTTTCTTGATTATTTAGATGGACACTACTATGAATATCTCTTTTTCTTGCAGCTTCTAGTAATGCTTCTCGCCGTTCTAATGTGCGTAATTCAGCGCGGTTAATTGAGCCGTTCTGCACACCGTGATCAATGCGTTGTTGCTGATTAACTTCAAGGTGATGAATTTCACCAGCAGAAGCTACTGTAGGTAAGAAAATAGCAACAGCACATAAAGCGACATAGGTAAAGCGGCTCATAAAATTAACCTTCTAGTTAGATTTTTGCTGTAATCTTCAAGGTGGAATTAACTAAATTTAGCGATCGCGTTGTTGACGACGCTGTTGAGCATTTTGACGTAACTGCTGAAGTTTAGCTTTTTGTTCAGAAGTTAAAACTGCTTCGATTTGTTGTTTAGAAGACTCACGAATTTGCCGGATTTGGGTTTTTTGTGCTTCTGTTAAATTTAACCCGGCAAAATCTTTGCCTGGACGACCTGTACGTTCGCCTGGTTGTCTTTGCTGACCTTGATTAGCTTGTCTTTGAGCGCGGCGTGCTTCAAATGCGGCTTTTAATTGGTCTTTTTGTTCTTGTGTGAGAACGCCTTCTAATTGAGAGCGGGTATTGCGTTGAATTTCTTGAATGCGAGTTTTTTGAGCATCTGTCAACCCTAATTCTGCCCAAGGGCCTTTTTTACCTTCCCAACGCTTTCCTTGTTCTTGGTTTTGCGCTAGCAGTAAATGTGAATTTGATAAAGTTTGCGCTTTCACCGCGAAGGAGGTTGTAGTTAAAGTCAGAGCAACTGCACCAGCGATCAAAGATAATGATTTAAGTTTCATTTGTTACCTTGTTTTTCGTTCCTGTTGAGGATGTCATCATCATAGGAATTTACTCTTAATAATCACATGAGCATAAAGTCACGTTTACACCATGACTTTAGTCATGCTTGATTTGATGATTATTTAAGTCAAAATAAATTGTAAAAAGGAACTTATGCTGACCCTAATAATTAAGCATCACTCAAATAATTTAATCTAAATTCTCAAGCCTAAAATTCCTATGAGTAGCCCGATAAATATTAAGAATCATCCATTTCGATTTCTCTTATATTTAGAATGGATTTTATTAGCACTTGCGATTATATCCTCGGCATTACCTGAGCCTTTCTCTAAATTTGTCAGTAAATTTCCGGAACTGACGATTGTTTGCTTGATTATTTTTGGTTTAATGGGTTTAAGATTACCTACAAGTAACCAGCGCAATAAGATAATTTATACAGCTATTGAAATTTTACTTTTATTTATTACTGGTATTTTTGGTGGTAGGGCGGCGCGATTATTTCCGTTTTTGTATTTGATATTAGTAACTCGTAGTTGTTTGATTTTTAAGTTGCCTGGACGTTTAGTGGTGACAGGGTTATCTTTTACTTTATTTTTAGTCACTTTAAATGCTCGCTTACCGCATTCTTTACCTCCACAAGCCCAAGATAGATTTCGATTTTTTACTTTTAATACGGCGTTGTTATTTGGCTTGAGTTTGGTGTTCGTTTTATTATTAATGAATACAGTTTTAGCTGAACGCCAAAGCCGCGAAAAACTAGCGATCGCCAATGAAAAATTACGGCAATATGCGTTGCGAATTGAAAATCAAGCTACATTAGAAGAACGCAACCGCATAGCACGAGAAATTCATGATTCTTTAGGGCATTCTTTAACTGCTTTAAATCTGCAATTAGAAACTGCTTTAAAATTATGGCAGTCTAATCCACCGAAAGCGCAAACATTTTTAGCTAGAGCAAAAGAGCTTGGTTCTAAAGCTTTAAAAGATGTTCGTCAATCAGTTTCAACTATGCGAGCTAATCCTTTACAAGATAAGAGTTTAGCTGAAGCGATCGCACTGCTGTTAGAGGATTTTCAACGGACTAATGGGATTTTACCAATGTCTTTGATTAATCTGGAAAATGCCCCACCGATAGAAATTAATATTGCAGTTTATCGGATTGTGCAGGAATCGTTGACTAATATATCAAAATATGCACAAGCAACTGAAGTTATACTAGAGTTAGCAACTAATAAAACTAGTTTATATTTAATGATTCAAGATAATGGTAGAGGTTTTGATATTCAGCAAAATACTACGGGATTTGGCTTACAAAGTATGCGCGATCGCACATTAGCTTTGGGTGGCGAATTTAATATTAACACTACTGCTGGATGTGGTTGTCAAATTATCGTGGAACTTCCTTTACCGAGGTTTGTAAAATGATTAAAGTTTTATTAGTAGATGACCAAAGTTTAATTAGACAAGGTTTAAAAGCATTATTAGAATTAGAAACAGATTTAGAAATTATTGGCGAAGCTGAAAATGGCAACATAGCTGTGAATTTAGTTGCAGAATTTCAGCCAGATGTGGTTTTAATGGATATCAGAATGCCAATTATGGATGGGGTAGCAGCTACTAAAGAAATTGTCCAACGTTTTGCTAATACAAAAATTTTAGTGCTGACGACTTTTGATGATGATGAATATGTAAAAGCAGCTTTACAAAATGGGGCAATGGGCTATTTACTTAAAGATACACCTTCAGAAGAATTAGCTGTAGCTATTCGCGCTGTGCATAAAGGTTATACTCAACTAGGGCCAGGCATTGTGAAAAAGCTATTAAATCAATTTTCTCACAATCGCCAAGTGCAAGTACAACCTGTACCGCCTAATTTAGCAGAACTCACACCTAGAGAAAAAGAAGTTTTAAAGTTAATTGCTACAGGTGCTAGCAACCGCGAAATCGCTCAGGAATTATATATTTCCGAAGGGACAGTGAAAAATCACGTCACGAATATTTTGAATCGCTTAAGTTTGCGCGATCGCACTCAGGCTGCTATTATTGCTAATACGTTTTTATCTCATTTAACTGAGTCTGATTAAAAACTCAATTTACTAGGAAATAATTTAACTTTTATCAAACAAAGCCAAACATTCATCTTTTAAAATACCTTTAGTTACTGTGATATTTCTAAAAGACTTGGCAATAATTTCTTCACAAGAAATCTGAATCTGCGATTGATGAATTGAAATTAAATCTTGAATGGAAACAGCATAGATAATTTCTGATATACCTGTCCAAACACACGCTGTCGCACACATCGGACAAGGTTCACAAGTTGCATATATTTTGTACCCCTCTAAAGAAGGATTTTTGAGCTTATTTGCTAAATTACGAATAGCATTGATTTCTGCATGAGCGGATGGATCACTATCTCGCTGCACTGTATTGTATGCGACTTCCACAACTTCGTCATCTTTGACAATTGCTGCACCGTAAGGCCAATCACCTTTTTTTGCAGCTTCTAGGGCTAACCGCATAAAATGTTCTTGGTTCATTGTCGTTATCCTGATCTAAACATCATGCTCATTAATATTTTAATTTTATAGATTATGAGATATAAGTAAAGGCGTTAAAGGTCGAAAAATATGTTGTTGAGTAGAGAAAAAACAGAATTTTATTTAAAAGACCTGGAAACACCCACAGGTAAAGTTATTAACCTCACGATTGCCGCATTAGTTTTAATTTCATCAGCCATTTTTGTAGCCCAAACCTATAATCTTCCTGATAGTTTAAGATGGCAGTTAGATGCTGTTGATAATACAATTTTGATTATTTTTGCGGTAGAATATTTACTGCGTTTTTGGAGTGCAGAAAATAAAGTTAAATATATTTTTAGCTTTTATGCAATTATTGATTTAATGGCAATTTTGCCATTTTTTCTGGGCGTAGTAGATATCAGTTTTATTCGTCTGTTGAGATGGTTTCGGATTTTAAGATTAATTAGATTTATTGACAAAAGATTTTTATTTGCCAGTATCAGTACGGAAGATGGTTTAATTTTTGTACGGATATTATTTACATTATTTGCAATTATTTTTGTTTTTTCAGGGTTAATTTATCAAGTAGAACATCCAGTTAACCCGCAAATTTACACTACATTTTTGGATGCGTTTTATTTTTCTGTTGTGACGATGACGACTGTTGGGTTTGGAGATGTCACACCAATTTCCGAAGCAGGAAGATTGTTGACAGTATTGATGATTTTAACAGGTGTAACCTTAATTCCTTGGCAAGTGGGAGATTTAATTAAGCGTTTGGTAAAAAATGCTAATCAAGTAGAAACGGTGTGTTCCGGCTGTGGTTTAGCTTTTCATGATTTAGATGCAGCTTTTTGTAAAAGATGTGGGACGAAATTGAGAATTAAAAGTGGCGAGTAGAAATTAAATTATTCTAAATTTTCCGTAAAAATATTGTCTGTAATTGTAGCGGTTGCTGAATAGACTCAATTCTGAACTTATCAGGAGTTGAATATTAGCAATGGATAAGTTATTACTAGCAATTATAGCGATGTTGGTTTTCGTGACCGTTCCTAACCCATTGAGTAACCCCATTGCGAATATGTATGGGCCAAACTTTTTGGTGTTTTATGGCTGTATAGTTGCTGTAACTATATTTAATGCCTATTGGAATGTCCAGCGTGACACAACGGCAAAGTTACCTTTACCATTAATTCCCACTCATCCAGATCCTTATAAGATTGCATATTTACGTGGCGGAGAAGATGAAGTTATCCGTTTGGCTATATTTAATTTGCTTCAGGATGGTTATTTGCAAATCGAGCGCGGTACGATAGAGCGATCGCCTACTCAATCTAACTCTGATAATTTATCTACCATTGAGCGTAAAGTATTTGAGCATTTTTCAGTTCCCCAAACAGCTAGTCAAATCTTTCTTTCCTCTCTTCCAGCTAAAATTAGTTCCTGCTGCAAAGTCTACGAACAATCACTACTTAACGAGCAGCTTCTATCGCCACCAACAGCAATAGAAACTGCAAGACAAATCAAGAAACTAGGAAGTTTAATTATTGTCGGTTTAGGTGGTTATAAACTTGGCGTAGCTTTGTTTAAAGGATATACCAATGTTGGGTTTCTCATCATGATGGGAATAGTCTCATTCGCCATAATTCAATTTATCTGTTATCCACCACGCCTAACTCAACTTGGAAAAGCTTACTTAAAGCAACTCCAGCAAAGTTTTGCACAACTCAAACGCAAAATTTCTCAACCTGTATCAGATTATCCCGATGGTACAGAATTTAATATATTGTTGCCTGTGGCTATTTTTGGTACAGGCGTTTTATATGGAACTTCACACGCTAAATTAGCTCAATATTTCACCTCACCACCTGGACAATATACAACTGCAAGCATAGATAGTAGTGGTGGCGGAAGTTCTTGCAGTGGCGGAAGTTCTTGCGGTGGTGGAAGTTCTTGCAGTAGTGGGAGTTCTTGCAGTAGTGGGAGTTCTTGCAGTAGTGGAAGTTCTTGCAGTAGTGGGAGTTCTTGCGGTGGTGGCGGTGGCTGTGGTGGCTGTGGTGGTGGCTAAAACTGAGTGTGATATAATACTGTGCAGAGTTAAAAAAGCGAGATGAATTAAACAACCGCTACCAAAATTTTGACAATTAATTGTTCCTAACTTTAGGCATTTCCCAACAAGGAGTAAAAGTAATGGATACATTACTGCACAATTTCGTTGCAGATATGTATGGGCCGAACTTTCTGCTATTGTATGGTGTTGTTATCATCGCAACTTTGTTATTGTGTGGAGGATTAGTCCAAGATCCGACGAAAAATCAGCCTTTACCCTTAATTCCGGCTGAACCAGATCCTTACGAAGTCGCTTACTTGCGTTCTCAAGCAACCGGAATTGCCCATTTAGTATTATTCAACTTGATTCAGCAGGGTTATTTGCAACTCAGCAAACAGACTATCAGTCAAGCCTCTAACCATCCTGACATATCAAATTTACAACCAGTCGAACGGCAAGTTTTGGAGAAAATTTCTGAACCTACTACAGCTAAAACATCTTTGTGGTTAGCGACTGAGTGCGTACAGTTATTCTGCAAGGCTTATCAAGAAAAGTTGGATGATGAACAACTGCTGTATGGTGCGAAGTGGCAAGAATGGAATATTAACGTCGGCTTAGTTGGCGCGATGTTAATTTTTGGCTTGGGTGGCTATAAGCTGCTGATAGCTTTGGGTAAGGGACACCATAACGTTGGTTTCTTGATAATTATGGGTGTGTCGTCCATTATCTATCTGTTGTGGTATGTGAGTCAGCACAAGTTTCTCAGCCATCTGGGAAAAAGGTATCTGCAACAACTTCAAACCACTTTCAAGCAACTGCGCGAAACTTCTATCGTCAATAACAACTTACTGGTATTAGCACTATTTGGTGTTGAATCTTTTGCTGGAACTGCCTACAATGCTTACTATAAAGCATTCTTACCATCGGCTTATTCTACGACAAGTAGCCGCAGTAGTTCGTCTAGTAGTTCTTGCAGTAGTGGTAGTTCCTGCGGTGGTGGTAGCAGTTCATGTAGTAGTGGGAGTTCTTGCGGTAGTTCTTGTGGTGGTGGTGGTTGCGGCGGCTGTGGTGGCGGTTGTGGCGGTTAGAGATAGAACTTAATTTATCGAACCACAGAGGCGCAGAGGACACGGAGAAATAAGAGTTAGGGAGGAATGAGAGTTTAAGAGAGTTGTTGCGTAGGCTGTCTGAAAAATTGAGATGTAGAGAATGTTAACTAAACCTGTACCAAGCACAGTTATAAAATCGCTAATACTCAAGTTACTGATTATCTTACTGGTAATGTGTGTAGTGGTGGCGATCGCAAAAATCATCACAGACATGAATAACGTTGATTTTCTGCGTTTCTGTGGTTGTGGCGGTTGTGGTGGAGACTAGAAAAATGATGTTATCTCAACTTCCTACTTTGGGTGTCGGGTTGGGTTTTCGAGAACCATTCAAAAGTGATTTGTTTCTCAACCGTCCACAAGTGGACTTTTTGGAAATTGTGGCGGAACATTATCTTGATGCACCAGTACAAAAACAACAAGAATTAGAAATACTGGCTGCACATTTCCCGATAATTCCCCACGCCATTAATTTGTCGCTGGGTAGTGCGGAAGGTTTAGACACAGATTATTTACGCAAACTTGCAACCTTAATTAAACAACTTAACCCTCCTTGGTGGAGTGAACATATTTGTTTTACTAAAGCTGGTGGTGTGGATATTGGGCATTTATCACCCTTACCTTACACCAAAGAGGCGGTAGATATACTCTGTCGCAATATTGCCGAAGTGCGACGCTTTGTTGATGTGCCGTTAATTTTGGAAAATATTACCTATATGGTAAAACTTCCTGGTGCAGAGATGACCGAAGCGCAGTTTTTGGCGGAAGTGGTAGAACGTGCTGACTGTGGGTTGCTGTTGGATGTGACGAATTTACATACTAATGCGGTAAATTATGGTTATGATGTCCAAGATTTTCTCAATGATTTACCTTGGGAAGGTGTTGTACAGTTGCATTTCGTCGGCGGACATTGGCACGATGGTGTATTAATTGATAGTCATTCCCAGTCAACCCCTGCGGAAGTTTGGCAAATAATGGCGGAAGTTGTAGCCCGCATTTCTGTGAAAGGGATAGTGTTAGAACGGGATGAAAATTTACCTCCGTTTACAGAAATAGTCCAAGAATTGCAGACAGCACGAAAGATTATGAATACATATAGTGCGCCTGGCGACTGAAGTCGCGGCTACACAGACAAAACCCGCCTGCGCGGGTTATCGATACTGAACCTTGCTAAAAGGCATAAATTCATCACGCATTTATGCAACGTCAACAGAATTAGGACTTACGCAAAAACTCTCTCAAACTCTCATTTCTCCGTGAACTCTGCGCCTCTGTGGTAGCCTGCGGCAAGCCCTTCGGGTTCAGCAGGGTAGGACATGAAGGTAAGAGAGTTTGAGAGTTGACAGCTTATTAGGAGTTATCAAAGATGGGGTTAGCACAAACCCAGCAAGTTTTAGCCCAGCTTTACACCAATACTGAATTTCGAGGGCGTTTTTTTGCCAACCCGCAAGCTGTGGGTGTGGAGTTTGGTTTGAGTGATGATGAAGTGCAACAGTTAGCTGAAGTTTCATCACAGGAAGTCAATATATTTGCCAATTCTCTCAAGTGGAAGCGGTTAGGGGAAATACGAGAACTGTTACCCAGAACTGCTAAGGTTTTGGGCAAAAATTTTAATACTTTGTTTTGGCGATATGCGGAAACCTATTTACCCACGGGAATAAAAAAACATCGGGATGATGCGATCGCTTTTGCTAACTTTATGATTAAGGTGGCTCAATATGAAAACTTAGAACCTGCTTGGATAGGTGATTTAGTCAGGTATGAACAAACTTGGCTGTTAACTTATGAACCAGGGATTTGTTTAAAATTTTGTTGGTTGCGTTACGCCATCCATCGTGATTTTACTGCAAAATCAACTTTAGCAATCTGGTGGCGTTGGTCGGGGCGATCGCAATTGCGCCATTTAATTTTGTCAGCACCAAAAATAGGCAATGCTGAATAGGCAAGTGTTTGCCGCTTTTTCTGGAATGTAGTGGCTGAAATTGGTAGTCAATGTTGCAAATTTTAGCGATCGCTAGCCATTGTTATGGTTAGCGTTAGTACTATGACTATGTATATTTTGGCCATATAAATATGCCTCAAAAATTTTACGTAAATCCTTTAACAGGTAATAGTAACAATTCTGGTAGCCAACAAGCCCCTTTTAAAACCATTACACAAGCCCTCAAGGTGGCTACACCCGACACGACAATTCAACTAGCAGATGGGAATTACAGTGTTGGTAGTGGTGAAACGTTCCCGTTAACAATTCCATCGGGCGTGACAATTGTTGGTAACGAAGCTAACAAAGGTAGTAACGTTGTCATTGAAGGTAGTGGTGAATTCCTCAGTCGGACTTTTGCTAAACAAAACGTCACTTTTGTTATGCAAGATAACGCCCAATTGCGGGGAGTGACGGTAACAAACCCAGCTTCTCGCGGTAGTGGTGTCTGGGCAGAATCAACTACTCCTACCATTGCCAACTGCACCTTCAAAAGTTGTAAGCGTGAAGGAATATTTGCCACAGGCGATGCTAACCCAACAATTCAAGGTAATGTATTTACAGAAAATGCCGCCAATGGAATTGCGATCGCTAAAAATTCCCAAGGTCAAATTCAAGATAACGCCTGCTTTAAAACAGGTTTTGGCATTGCAATTAGTGATACCGCATCACCCACCCTCACCAATAACAAATTTACCGAAAACCGTTCTGGTATAGTAGTTTCTGGCAGCGCTCGCCCAGTATTACGCAACAACCTGAGTGAAAATAATACCGATGATGGTTTAACTGTGATTGCCACAGCTTTACCGGATATTGGTAGCACAACTACACCTGGTGGTAATATTTTCCGCAATAACGGCAAATTTGACTTACAAAATGTCAGTTCTAACAAGCTGATTTCTGTAGGCAATCAAATAGACCCCAATAAAGTCAGTGGCAGTATTGAGTTTGCCAGTACCCCAGCACCTACTCCCACGCCTAGCCCAACACCAACGCCAACGCCAACACCGACACCGACACCAACACCAATACCAACACCCACACCAATACCAACACCCACACCAACACCCACACCAGTACCTATCCCAACGCCAACACCGACACCAACACCAACACCAATACCCACACCAACCCCTGACCCCGATCCTGACCCTGTACCTGAACCGACACCAACACCAGTACCTACACCCACACCAACCCCAACACCCACACCCAGTGCTGTAGACTTAACCGATATTGGTAATCATTGGGCAGCAGCTTTTATTCGAGAACTAGTCAGACAAGGGATAATTAACGGTTTTCCAGACCGCACCTTTAAACCGGATGCAACCATGACACGGGCGCAGTATGCAGCACTAGTTGTGAAAGCATTCAGCCCTGCACCTAATCGCGCTGCAACTATATTTAAAGATGTATCACCCAGCTTTTGGGCATCAAAAGTCATTCAACAGGCTTATCAAGGTTTGTTCCTCTCTGGTTTTCCTGATAATACTTTCCGCCCCAACCAAAATATTCAGCGTGTGCAAGTTATAGTTTCTCTTGTGAATGGTTTAGGGCTAGGTATATCTGGTAACGTAGCCAACGCGATCAAAATTTTTGATGACCAAGCAAAAATTCCCGACTATGCCAAAGATGAGGTAGCTAAAGCCATAGACAAGAAAATCATTGTCAACCATCCTAACTTAAAGCAACTAAACCCCACCCGCGATGCTACACGCGCTGAGGTAGCAGTGATGGTTTATCAAGCTTTGGTTGACGCTGGCCGTGTAGCGGCGATTGATTCACCTTATATTGTCAATGCTTGACTTGTAAACTGATTAGCCATTCCACCTGCACCAGATGTAGAGACGCGACGGCAGTCGCTACAACGGAGGTTCCCTCCGCAACGCGCTGCCTCAATTTTCGCGTCTCTAATCCTTATAAAATACATACAAAAAGAAAATTTCTAGCCTGTTTACTGCTATATGTCTGAACAAAAGCCCTTAAATCCTTGGAAGTACAAACCTTGGTGGTGTCAACCTTGGTCTATTATCCTCACATCTGTAATTTTAATCAGTGGTAGCTGGTTACTATTTCAAATTATTTGGTTAACAATTCTTGTGGCTATTCCTGTACTTATTTGGATGGGATTTTTTGTATTTATTTGGCCACAACTGATGATTCGCAGTGGAATTTTAGAATCTTATCAAAGAGAAAATTCCTAAAAGGTTTTCTGGGGTAAATCATCATTGCAAACCTGAAGCTGATGCACGGTTATTCAACTTAATATCTTTTTCAATTGATTCAAAAAATTGCGAAATATCTTTAGTGGAGCTAATATGATAAACATTTTTGGTACTTTTAACCTGCTCAATATATTCACGATATCTTGGGGTTAAATATTTGTGACATAACCAAAGTACGCGGTAGCTAGTTAGGGAACTCTTTAATATTGGGCTGTTTTGCGGCCAGCCTTCTGGTGGTTTTAAGTATCCTGTAATGAATCGTTTAGTTACCCACCATCCATGCACATATAAAGGTAAATCAATAAAAATTAGAGTATCTGCCTCGTTCAGTCGCGGCCAGAGGGTTTCCATAGAACCAAACCCGTCAATAATCCATCGGTCAGCAGTTAAAATTTGCTGATGGGCGTGCTGATATTCTTCATCCGAAACTTGAACGCCTCCTGGTTGATATTGAATTTTGTCTAAGACATGAAGTGGTAAACCAGTCAGTTCGGATAATCTTTTACTGAGAGTTGATTTTCCGCCTCCAGCATTGCCGAACACCGCTACTTTTTTCATTGTCACTCTCCTGTGAGTGTGAGTGTAATTATTTCACCTCGTAGGCTATATGGATTTATAAAACCAGCAATACGCATTCAAAGGATTGCTGGTTTGGTTGATATTCTATCTACTATCATCGCCACCACTGGCGTTTTGAGAGTTTGCTGATTCTGATTTTTGGTACTTACCTGGATACTTGTGCTGAAAATACGTTTCTAAGACTTGTAATACCATTGGGCCGCAAACTGTACCACCATGATCACCGGAATTTTCACCAAAGGCGACAACGGTAATTTCGGGGCGATCGCTAGGCGCATAGGCTCCAAACCAAGTATGATTAGGCCGACCCACACCAGCTTCGGCTGTCCCACTCTTACCGGATGCTGGGGCAATTGTGGGTAGATTTAAGCGTTTACCTGTCCCTTCGGTTATTACCTTCCGCAGTCCGTCACGCAGAACGCTGATAGTTGTTGATTTCATATTTAAAGATTCGCGCCAGCTTTTAGCGTCTTCGTTATCTTTTAGCAAATGTGGCTTCACGCGATATCCACCATTGGCAGGGACAGAAAACATAATTGCTGATTGCATTGGTGTTACTTGCAAAGCACCTTGACCAATTGACATATTAATTGTGTCGCCAACAGTCCAGGGTATTTTCCAGGCTTTTCGTTTCCAAGCATCATCAGGAACCAAACCTCGTGATTCTTCACGGGCAAACTCTATCCCAGTTTTTTGACCAAACCCATACTTCCGCGCCCATTCAATTAACGCGGGGCCGCCGACACCCTTACCTATTTGATAAAAGAATGTATCACTACTCATGGCGATCGCGCGTGCAAATCCCAATGACCCAAACCCAGCGTGATTCCATTCGCCAAAAGTGACGCCCCCAAAGGTGAGCGAACCGTAGGTTTGTAGGACTGTATCGGGTGAAAATCTCCCAGTTTCTAACCCAGCAGTTGTAGTGATAATTTTAAAGGTACTGGCAGGAGGAAAGGCACTCAAAGCCCGGTTAACTAGGGGATGGTCTTGACCTTGAACACTTTCCCAATCTTGTTGTGAGAGTTTTTGCTTAGAAAAAATGTTGGGGTCGAAACCTGGATGAGACACCATCGCCAAAACTGCACCATTGCGAGGATCGAGGGCGACTATTGCCCCATGATATTTACCTAAAGCATTGTCAGCAGCTTTTTGCAGTTCTAAGTCTATAGTGAGGTGCAAATCTTTACCAGATTTTGCTTCTTTGCTACCTAAAATCCGGATGGGACGACCTGCACCATCTACTTCTACTTGCTGACCTCCCCATTCACCCCGGAGTGTAGTTTCATAAGCTTTTTCAATTCCCATCTGACCAATAACATCACCCAGACGGTAGCCTTCTTTTTGCTTTTCTTTTAACTGGTCTGGTGTCAGTTCGCGTGTATAACCGAGTACATGGGCTAGTTCTTTGCCATGTGGGTAAAAACGTACTGCATCTGTGTTAATTTCTACGTCTTTGAGTTCGCTTTCATACTCTTTTAAGGCTGTAATTTGGGCATCGCTGACATCACGGGCAATCCGAATGAGGGAAGCAGAATTCGCACCTGCTGCTTCTAATTTCTTTTCCATTTCATCTTCTGAGATGCCGAGAATTTTTGATAACCGCGGCCCTACTACTGACCAAGAAGGTTTAGTATGGGCCATTGGCCACAAATATACGGAATGGGGATAGCGTGTGGTGGCTAATAACTTACCATTACGGTCAAAAATGTTACCGCGTTCTGGCTGCTTCAGAATTGTGCGGACACGGTTTGATTCTGCCCGCTTTCTTAGTTGTGGCCCTTCCACGATTTGTAAATATGCTAGTCGTCCTTCAATACCTGCGATCGCCAATAGGGTAAATGCAATTAAAAATATTGATTGGATACCGCGTCCGACACTTCGTGTATCCCTTCTACTGTTAGGTAAGGATGATGGAAATAAAGACATAAGTCAAACAATTTTAGGTTTTAGATTTTAGATTGATTGGGCAGATAAATCTAGGGGGTTGCAGTATCAAAAGACTACTGCTCATATATTTAAGTAAAAATTCGGAAATGACAATTATGGGTTTAGGATGCCCAAAATTTACTTTAGTATTCACCTTGTAAAAATCACAACGGATATTCCTAATCTTGGGATTTTGGCGGATACAATAAACCAAAGTGTTATTTAAGTCTGCTTAATGGGCTAATTTCACTCTCAATAATCAGGCAAAATCACGGCATTCTACTGAGGATTATGGCTCAATCTGTTGCCCAGAATCAAAGAGGAATTACCTCTTTTCAGCCGCTTGATGTGGAACTGCGTCATGTGTTTAAGTTTTTTAAACAAGAACCAGCAGTACACGGAATAGATTTAGATGTTCGCCGAGGCGAATTCTTTAGTATTTTAGGCCCCTCTGGTTGTGGCAAGACGACAACATTACGATTAATTGCTGGGTTTGAAACAGCTGACGCGGGTAAGGTCTTGATTCAAGGTCAATCTATGACTAATGTTCCGCCTTATCGCCGACCTGTCAATACTGTATTTCAAAGTTATGCGCTGTTTAACCATTTGAATGTTTGGGATAACATCGCTTTTGGATTGCGGTTACAAAAAAAATTACGCAAATCAGAAATTGAAAATCGGGTGGCAGATGCTTTAAAACTAGTGAAAATGGAAAGTTTGCGATCGCGTTTTCCCAGTCAACTTTCTGGTGGTCAACAGCAACGTGTAGCTTTAGCTAGGGCTTTGGTCAATCATCCGGCTGTGGTGCTTTTAGATGAACCTTTAGCTGCTTTGGATTTAAAGCTACGTAAAGAAATGCAAGTAGAATTAGCAAATCTACATAAAAAGTTAGGTCTGACTTTTATTTTAGTAACTCACGACCAAGAAGAAGCATTATCTTTAAGCGATCGCATTGCCGTGATGAATCAAGGCAAAATTGAACAAATTGGTACACCCAGCGAAATTTACGAACGTCCACAAACAGCTTTTGTGGCTGATTTTATTGGTGATACTAATTTATTTAGTGGAGAAATTGCTGCGGTAGAAGCTGATTGTATCCAAGTCTTGACTAAAACCGGACTGAAAATTGTTGTGACTCGCACTGAATACACACCCACAGAATTGTCTCAGCCAGTAGTTGTCAGTGTGCGTCCTGAAAAAATTCAACTATCTCTCTATCCTCCCAATTTACCAACTAACTCGTTTGAAGGGCGACTAGTTAATGTCATGTATTTAGGAACTCATATCACCTACGTTGTGGAATTGACCAATGGAATAAATATTAACGTTTTGCAGCCGAATACATTTGGAAATTTGCCAGACCAAGACACCCCAATTTATGTTTTATGGGCAGAAAGTGATTGTTTAGCTATTGGTCAGTAGGCAAAATTACTAATCTAAATTAGCAGTGATAAATGACCAATGAGAAATAGAAGAAAATTTTTACAAACTTTGACTGCGTTTTCTAGTTTATCTTTAGCTGGTTGTGGCTGGAAATTAGCAAATGTGAGGGCTGCGGCTAAATCTAGCCATAGTGACAAACTATATATTTATACTTGGACGCAATATTCCGATAAAAAACTATTACAAATTTTTACTACGCAAACAGGGTTACAAGTGCTGGTAGACCCTTATGATTCTAATGAAGTAATGCTAGCGAAACTATTAGCTGGAGGTGGTGGTGCATACAGCATAATTTATCCTTCTGATTACATGGTACAGAAGATGGTAGAAAAAGATTTATTAACAAAATTAGACCATACTCGCCTGAATGGCTTAGAGAATTTATTACCCCAGTTTAAAAACCCGAGTTATGACCCTAATAATAATCATAGTTTACCATTTAATTGGGGAACTACAGGCTTAATTTACAATTCAGAAGTTATTCAAAAAGCCCCTGAAGATTGGGATTACCTTTGGCAAAATCAAGGGGTACTCCATAATCGGATGACGTTGCTAAATGATGTCCGCGAAGTGATGGGTGCTGTATTAAGAATGTTGGGCTATTCGTATAACTCCAAAGATGAAGATCAACTAAAACAAGCATATAAAAAATTACAGGAATTAAAACCTGCGATCGCATCTTTTGATACTGATGCTTGGCAAAATCAAATTCTGGCTGGAGACTTAGTATTATCTATGTGTTACTCAGCCGATGCTATCCGAGTCATTAAAGAAAATCCTAAGTTTAAATATGTGATTCCTCGGAGTGGTTCTTCTTTATGGACTGATACAATTGTTGTGCCGAAAAGCGCGCCAAACTTAGAGGGGGCTTACGCTTGGATTAACTTTAGCTTACAACCAGAAGTTGCCGCCATGACTAGCCAAAATTTAAATATTTCTACTCCCAATAGTGCCGGGTTTGAACTATTGCCCAAAATAATAAAAGATAATAAAAATTTATTTCCCGAACAAAGACTTTTAGAAAAGTGTGAACGAATTACTCCTCTAGGTGATTTTGAAGAAGTTTATGAACGATATTGGACTCAATTAACTAGTAGTTAACCAATTAATAATTAATCAAATAAATATCTATAAAATATGACTTCTATTAATTCTCCTGAAGATATTCCTAATTTAGAAAAACTCAATCGCCCTGCATTTCACTTAATCCAACCATTAATATTACTGGCTCCTGCGGGAATTTGGTTATTACTATTATTAGTATTACCAACCTTAATAATTTTTCAGTTGAGTTTAGTCCCGAACATTCGCCCAGGCGATATTGTCAATCCTAGTGGATTAGCTAATTATATTCGGATATTTAACCCACTGTATGGACAAGTAATTTTGCGCTCTTTATGGTTAGCTATGGGTACAACTATCATTTGTTTATTATTAGGTTTTCCTGTAGCTTACTGGATAGCACAGATGGCTCCCAAACAATGGCGAAATTTACTTGTATTAGGCTTTGTCTTACCTTTGTGGACTTCTTCGCTACTGCGTTCTTATGCGTGGATTACGATTTTACGTCCCACAGGTTTATTAAATACTATTTTAAGTAAATTAGGCTTACCAACTTTAGGATTATTGAATAGCATTCCGGCTGTATTAATTGGGATGAGTTACAGCCTATTACCTTATATGGTGTTAATTTTATATGCGTCTTTAGAAAAACTAGACAAGCGCTTATTAGAAGCCGCAGCCGATTTAGGTGCAAATCCCACACAAGCTTTTTGGAAAGTTACAGTACCTCAAGTTTTACCAGGAATTACTGCTGCTTCCATGCTAGTTTTCATTACTGGCTTGGGAGATTTCGTTGATCCAGAACTTTTAGGTGGTGCTTCGAGTATGACAGCAGCACGCCTAGTTTACAACCAGTTTCTTGGCGTTACCCAAAATTGGGGGTTTGGTTCAGCCTTGAGTATGACATTAATTTTAGCAGTGAGTGTGGCGATCGCTCTCGCAATTAAATTTGGTGAAGCCACACCAAATAGATAGCAATGCTGCAAACAAAATTAATGAGCTATATGAATGATAAAAAACTCAGCCATGCCCAATATTACACTTATGAGGCAAGAACTAAAAATGTAGAATGGTTGCATCGCACTATTGAGTTATTACATCAACAACCAGAACTTAGTGCATATGAAGACACAGAAGAATCATTTACAAATGAGACAATAGAAGTAGCGAAAAAATTACTTGAATTAATAGACACTAAACAACCAAACTCACAAGATATTAGCGAGTTATATCACTTATTAAAATTTTATAAAGGTGTACGTAACTATGATTGGGATCACATTTGTAGTTATGTTGAAAAATGGCACTGGGCTACTAATATCTGGGACAGTTTTGCAGGAATGCTGGAATTAGATGTATGGAAAACACCAAAATTTAATCTTTATTCTATTTCTACAGTATTAATAGCAGAAGGTAAATTTATTCGCCAGTCTTCTAGTGTTGGCAGTTACGGTCATTTATGTTTACAGTTGGAGCCGAAACCCGATAATAAAAACATTCAAATTATCTGGCAAATTAATGATGAAAGAACTATTACATCTGATTATATCCCAGTAATTTTTGAAGGGATTATTGATGGCATATTTGACTATTTCCATAAATCAAATATTGCCCTAGCTGCCATGAAAATTATTATCAATAATGGCAGTTATCATGAAGTTGATTCTAGAGAGATTGATTACCGCATAGCAGCAAACATAGCTTTGCGTAATGCTTTGAAAAATGCTGAACTATCTCCTCTCAAGTTTTTGTAAAAATGGATAATTTTATTATTAATAATTGTTGATTTTTATATATAAATTTTATTTAAGTTATCAAAGTTGATAATCTTAGCAACCTGACTTTTCAAATAAGTCAGGTTGCTGATTATTAGGAATTTATGTAGGTTAATTAGTTACAAATCTAGAAACTTACTATAAAACATATAGCTATCTCCACTTAAGATAGCTCAAAGTTCAGGAATTATACAGTAGTCTATACACTCCTAGCAAAGATAGGATAGCTCTCATCTTGTATTTGTTACTTGATGAGTATTTAGCATTAGTTAATATTTACCCTCATTCCTATTTTAAAACGGATTCAAGATATTGCAATTTTAAAAAAACTGCATCAACAGTCAATTTTATTCATTCACATTTTTTTCTCTTGCAATGAGATTTAGGCACATAAACTCATGTAAAAAAATATATGAAAAATTTCCAAAAATATGAAACTGAATTTATTGTCATACTAATACCTGTTTTCAATGATTGGTATTCTTTAGGAATTTTATTAGAACATTTGGATTATGTACTTTTTGACGCAGCAATTAAATGTGAAATATTAGTGATAGATGATGCTTCAACTATCCCTGCCCATGAAAAATTTATAACTACCAATTTTCAATCTATCAAAAAAATTAGTTGCTTGAAACTCAAGCGAAATTTAGGTCATCAAAGAGCCATTACTATAGGTTTAGCTTATACAGAAGCCTACATTTATTGTCCAGCAGTTTTAGTAATGGATGGGGATGGAGAAGATGCTCCCAAAGATGTTATAAAGCTCATCGAAAAATGTAATGACGAAGAATATCAAAAAATAGTTTTTGCTTGTAGAACTCAACGTTCGGAAAGTTTTTTATTTAGAACGTTTTATTTTATTTATAAATTACTTTATAAAATATTAACAGGCCAAACTATCAGCATAGGAAATTTTAGTCTTATTCCCTACAAATTATTATCCAGAATAGTTGTTATCTCAGAAATATGGAATCATTATTCCTCTGGTATTTTAAAAGCTAAACTACCTTGGGTAAAAATTCCTTGCAAGCGCGGCTCACGCTTATCAGGAAAGTCAAAAATGAATTTTATCTCTTTAGTAATCCACGGACTCAGTGCAATTTCAGTTTACGGAGATATCATTGGTGTAAGGCTTTTAATTGCTACTTTAGTACTAATGTTATGCAGTTTTATATTAATTAGTATTGTCATATTAATTAGATTAGCTATTCCTAACTGGGCCCCTTATGTAGCAGGATTATCTTTTATCATTCTTTTACAATCTATGAATATATCTATCTGTTTTGTATTTCTAGTTCTTAATGGCAGAAATAATTTTAATTTCCTACCACACAGAGATTATCATTATTTTGTTTTAGGCTTAGAAGAAATATTTCCCAATAAAAATATTGAATTCAACAAGTAATTTAATTATGTTTTATCAAAAATATAGAATTAATAATTATATTTTAATCCTAGCTTTTTTATGTGTCCTTTTAGCTTTTAGTTTCTTGATTGTTAAAGATTTTGCACACCCATTGATTGGTTTTGGTGATACAGAGCAATGGGAATATGCTGGATTTTATCTAAGACACAATATCAAATTTACACCATTTCCTCAGCTAGATTTAGTTAACAATCAAGCATTTTATCCTTACGGTACTAATCAAGTTTTTCAGCCTTGGTCAATTGAAAGAGATATTTTTTATGCTATTTTTTCCTCTATTCTTGGACTTGGCCCGTGGCTAAAAATATACTATCTTTTAAGTGTATTAATAACAGGTGTTGGCAGTTTTGCTCTACTTATTAAAGATTATGGTTTTGTGCGTGCTAGTGGTGCTGCATTCATAATTCCTTTTTTTAGTTTTTATGCAATTCATAAGTATCCTGAACATCTTAGCTATTCAGTAATTCATTGGACTGTCCTTAACGTAATTGCTGATTTTTTGATCCTAAAAAGAATAGCTTTAGGAGGTGATGTCTCTTTAAAATTGCTTTTAATAAGAGCTTGTCTGCTGAGTTTATCTCTAGGACAAGAGTTAGGTTATATAGCTGGCTGTGCCTTAATGTCATTTACAATTTCTAATATTTTTGCTGTTATTTTGATAAGCTATAAATTTTTGATTCAAAAAAATATTACTTTAATAAAGTTATTTAAAACCATACTTCAAAAGTATAAAAGTGAACTCTATTCAAATATAAATATATATTCATTTTTATTATGCTTATTATTGGTAATAACTTTTATTAATTTTCCTTTAGCTTTTCAAATTGCTAGAGAAGCAAAAAGTTTTGATTTTACTAATATTCCTAGTGGGGCTTGGTGGGCTGATCCGCAAAGAATTTTAATTCCTTTCTTTCCCTTTTACCATCCCGGAAAAATTTCTGTAGAGGTATTGTTTAACGACTTTCCAGAAGGTTTAGGTGCTGGTAGTCCAGGCTGGTTTTTACTAACTATTGCATCTATTGGCTTATGGCAAGGGCGCAAACAAATAATTATTTATATACCGCTATTAATCATTTTTTGGCTTTGTATATTTTATCATCCAACTTATTTTCCCACATTGAAGATGTTTCCTTGGTTTGCTTTTAGCCGTGTCCAAGGGCGTTTTACTATTCTCTATCCAGTTATACTTTGTCTTCTGGGATTAAATATCAATTTAAGTAATTTACAAATATATATTAGGCGATTAGTTATAACAGTTTTAGTGATTTTGGCTTGTACTGAAATTTATACTGCTTATTCACTTTATTCGGATAATACCAACAAGAAGCCTGTTTATTTTTGGGATAATAATTTTTTGGCATATATGAAATATGTCAAAGCTCAACCAGGAGAAGCAATTTTAGATTGGCCATTTTGTGCTGTAGGAGGTAATGGAGTCGGTACTTCTAATCTTTGCCGCTATTATGGAAAGAATGGTTCAATTTCTACCCTAAGAAGGTTTCATGAGAAAAAAGTTTTGGGACATTATTTTGGTCGCTTACATCCTTCGCAATTAAAACCATATTTAGATGCTGGCTGGGATAAGCTTTTTGCACCTGATAATGAAAATATTATGTTAGCTAGTCATCAAACCCGTTGTTTTAATGCTGATGAATGGAATTTTTTTACTGATTTTTTTAAACTGAATGACTTTGCAGGTATTAATCTTTATGTAGATTTTTTCTCTCAAGATTGCGTTCAGGAATTTTATACTCGTTTTGGCCAGCCAGTGATAGAAACAAAAGTTCCTAGTGCTGGACTGGTAAAATTTATTCCTAAACCTGCTAATTTAAAAAATCAAGTTAATTTAAATTTAGGTCGCACTCTTAAGTTTGAACCGTATTTAGATTTATCTCAAGCTGACTTGTTAAAGTTTCAAGTACCTTATGGTTTAAACCTAACTGGACTTAATCAAGGACACCTGACAAATAATTCTGCTAATTCATGGCGCTGGGGTTTAGTTCCAGAAACTGAACTGAGATTTAAGTTGCACGATTCTAAGTTACTTACTTTAAATTTTACGTTGATGAATCCACTGCAAGGACAAGATTTATTGATAGAAATCAATGGGGCTACAGTAGAAAAGATAAATGATATCAACAAAGATATTAAGATTGAAAGTAAAATTGAGTTTAAGAGTCTTACAGGGGTGAATACAATAGTTTTTAAATATAAGTATTGGCCTGACCAAAAAGTTACTTTTTCCCCAGGTGATAAACGCAGTTTTGCTGTAAAATTTCTGCACCTTGCCCTGGAAGAGAAATCCTCGAAAGCAAATTAAAATTCGGAATTAATAAGGATACATTCGTGTCTATCCAAGAATTCAGTTTACTGTTGATGTCTGTTTTTAGTAGTGTAGCAGGGCAGTTTTTTTTGAAAGCAGGCGCACTGAAACTAGGCAAAGTAACTATAAGTAATACTGTTAGTCATATCTTCAGTATCATGACGATTCCTGAACTTTTAATAGGATTGGCTTGCTATGCTTTAGGTGCTGTGGCTTATATACTTTTGCTAACTAGAGTTAACCTGAGTGTGGCTGGCCCGTCTATCTCATTAGTGTATGTTTTCTCGATGTTACTGGGTTATTTCTTATTTAAAGAAACAATTCCTGTCACTCGTCTTGTAGGTTTGAGTTTAATAATTGCTGGTGTAATTTTAGTAGTTTGGCAAAAGTAAGTTGATTTTGTGTTAGTTGTAGGTTTGAATAATGCACAAGCTTAATAAGAACCTAACCGCAAAGTACGCAAAGTACGCAAAGAGAGGGAGAAGAGAGAGTTTGGCGCAGTTTAACAAAGAAATGGTAGAAGCAGCTGATTTTCAGTCTGCCTGGTTTTATCAGCTGCTTAATGTGTTTGAATTTTTAGTTTTACATCTTGCCTTGTTGTAACACTTGTTGAAGATGTTGACGAATTTCTTGTGCGTGTTCTATGTCAGATTGGCGCAATTTTTGAAATAATTCTACACAAGGCTGAGAGTTGGCTTGTTGTGCATCTTGGATGTATTGATCGTATGCTTTTACTGCTTCTGCTTTGTTGTGCAGTACGGTGACAAAATCGTATTCTAGGTTGCTAATAGGTTGTTGAGATTGTCCGTTACCTGTGGTCATACTAGTTACCCTCTTGTAAGTTTCTATTTCATTTCTACTTACATCAAATCAGGGCTTCATCTCTCTAAAAGCGGAGAAAAAATCACTAAGGCTGCATTAAGCAGCCTCAAGCCAATGTTGATTGTTTATAACTAAAGAGTTAGTACCTGTTGGCTAATTTATGTTAGTGGTTGATTCTCTTCACATTGATGTGCATACCGAAATTCTAGTTCTTTTGGCTTTTCTCTACTCCCTTGATAGACAATAGGACAGAATTTGGTATTAGCACTGATACAGTCCATATGTGGTGTTTTGGCACATACGATTAATAAACCACCTAAGATAAATAACAAACCACAAATTGCAGCTGTTTGAATCCAAGAAATCTCTAAGGCTCCATGAACAACAACTTCTCGCAAGACTGATACAATTGTGACTTCGACGGCTACACCGACAGAAATACTGTGTTCTTGCAAGTAAATCATTAACAGTCGAAATAATTCGACTAAAATCAAGACAAACAGTATTTTTGCTGTGACGTGTTTATAGTCTAATGTCTGTGTAAGTGCGATAAATATGCCCCATATCTGGATGATCATGACTACAAATAAGCTTAAACACAAGACAATTACAAGTAAGTCTTGAAAAGCTTCCATGTTCCGAGCAATTAAATGTCTATCCAGCCAGCGATCGCAAAATAAAAATCGGCTCTTGAAGCGTTTTTGCATTGGTATATTCTCATCTGGTTAATGTTAGACCACATCAGCCAGGTCTACCCATTACTCTTATTTTCACCAATGTTTAGCTTTCTTGCCTCAGCGTGGTTGGTAATTTAAATTCTGTACTTGTTGTAACAATTTTTCTGTATTTTGTACCCATTGAACATTTCCTTGGGCATTATATAAATTTCTGGCATATTGTAAAACTTGTGCGGCTTCGCTATATTTTTTTTGCTGAATAAATACTAACCCAGCCCCATAATAAGCATTGGGATAATTAGAATTAGATTCAGCCGCTTTTCTAAAAGCTGCTAATGCTTCTTTCAATTTATTTTGACTAAACCAAATCGTCCCTAGATTATAGTGTGCTTCGGTATATTTAGGATTAATTTTGATAGCTTGGCGAAAGGCATTTTTGGCTTTATCTAGTTGACCTTGCTGTAAATAACATATACCCAAATGATAATGGGGTTCGGGTGCATTTTTACTAAATTCGGAAGCTTTTTTAAAAGATGCGATCGCTCGTTCCCAGTCTTGTTGTTGTTGTCTCACCAAACCCAAGTTATAGTGAGCAAAACCAAGATTTGGGTCTAATTCTATAGCCCGTTGTAAATAATCATTAGCCTGTTGGACATTGTTACCTTCTAACAACGCTCCGCCTAAATTGGCGAAAGCTGGCGCAAACTGAGGGTCGGCTTGGGTTGCTTGATAAAAGGCATCGGCGGCTGGCTTTAATTGCCCTAATTGCCTATATGCTAGACCTAAATTATAGTAGGCTGCCGCTAATTTTGGATCTAGCTGAATCGCCTTTTGAAAATATGCGATCGCATCTTGTATTCTTCCGGCTTGAATAGCTAGCAATCCTTGGTTTAACCAGTCTACAGCAGGTTGATTAATGCCTTGTGCTAGCAGTAAAGCAGAGTCAGCAGCAAAGCTTTTGGGAGTTAGCAACAAAATACTACCACCCAATAGCATGAGATTTATTAACCCAATTATGGGATATTTAGAGAATGATAGCGACATTTATTGTCTAATTTTCAATAATTTATAACAGTTCCCAATCATATTAGCTAGACCCTAGCCTTTAACCTCTAACCTCTAACTCACTTTAAGTTTTAACAAATATTTTAGAATCTGCATTAAAGTTTGGCTTACTTAACTTTTCTTAAGTTAAATCTTACGAGTGACTACAATTTTTTGAGCATCAGATTAAAGGGAGGATAATGACAAGTTAAAGCAGGGATAATTCTCCTGCAACAGAAGGATTATTTATCTCTGAAGCATACAGGTAGTGCAGGTAAGAATAACTTACCGCAAGGGAGGTTGTATGACCGAAAAAGTCACATCGGGTTCACGGAACGTTGCAATTGTCGGCCCTTATTTAAGCGGAAAAACTACCTTACTAGAAAGTCTATTATTCGTAACTGGGGCGATTTCTCGCAAAGGCAGCGTTAAAGAGGGAAATACAGTTGGAGATAGTGCAGCAGAATCGCGCGATCGCCAAATGACTGTAGAAGTTAGCGCCGCCAGCACCGATTATAACGGGACTCGGTTCACCTTTATTGACTGTCCAGGCAGCGTAGAATTTGCCCAAGAAACTTACAATGCTTTGATGGGAGTTGATGCGGCAATTGTAGTTTGCGAACCCATACGCGATCGCGTCCTCACCCTAGCTCCTCTATTTAAATTCTTAGACGATTGGGAAATTCCCCATATTGTCTTTGTTAACAAAATGGATCGGGCAAATATTCATGTTTTAGAAACATTACACGCCTTAAAAGCCGTTTCTAGCCGTCCTTTGGTCGCGCACCAATACCCCATTATGCAAGGGGAACAACTCACAGGCTTTATTGATATGGTCAGCGAACAAGCCTATCAATATCACCCAGGCGCGCCAGCCGATCAAATTCCCTTCCCCGAACATCTCAAAGAAGAAGAACATACTGCACGAGCCGAAATGCTCGAAGCTTTAGCAAATTTTGATGACCACTTACTCGAAGAATTATTAGAAGATATTGAACCTCCCCAAGAAGAAATCCTCAAAGATTTAAAAATGGAATTAGGGGCAGATTTAGTAGTCCCCGTCTTCTTTGGGATTGCAGAACAAGATTATGGCGTTAGACCTCTATTAGAAGCCCTACTACGTGAAGCACCCGAACCCGAAACTACAGCAGAACGTCGCTTAAAAGGTATTGCCAGCCAAGTACCTCTAGCTCAGGTATTAAAAACTTATTACACTCCCCAAGGTGGCAAACTTTCACTCGTGCGAGTTTGGCAAGGTAAATTAACCGATGGTATTGTCCTCAACGGTGTACGCGCGGGTGGACTTTATCGCCTCATGGGACAACAGCAGCAGTCTGTCAATGAAGCAGTAGCTGGAGAAATCATTGCTTTAAGCCGGATGGAAGGTATCAAAACCGGAGATACACTATCCACACAATCAGCCAAAGAATTCCCCAAAGCTGAACAGTTAGAACCAGTCTATGCCCTAGCTATTACACCCGAAAAGCGCAACGATGAAGTAAAACTCAGCAGTGCAATTACCAAGCTGCTCGAAGAAGACTCCTCCCTGGCTTGGGAACAGCACGGTGATACCCACGAAGTAATTCTATGGGGACAAGGTGAAATTCACTTGCAAGTCGCCCTAGACAGACTGCGCCGTAAATATAACTTGCCGATGACGACCCATCTACCGCAAGTACCTTATAAAGAAACAATTCGTAAGCCTGTGACTTCAGTACATGGACGTTACAAACATCAAAGTGGTGGACATGGGCAGTTCGGTGATGTTTTCCTAGATATCAAACCCCTACCGCGCGGTGAAGGTTTCAACTTTAAAGAAACCATTGTTGGTGGCGTAGTTCCCCGACAGTACATTCCTGGCGTAGAAATAGGTGTGCGAGAATTTCTCGCGCATGGGCCTTTAGGCTTCCCAGTTGTGGATGTAGCGGTGACACTCACCAACGGTTCTTATCACAACGTTGATAGTTCCGAACAAGCCTTTAAACAAGCTGCGCGTTTGGCAATGCAGACAGGCATACCCCAAGCCCAACCCACCCTGTTAGAGCCAATTTTGCGGGTGCAAGTCACAACCCCAAGCGAATTTACAGCTAAGGTACTGCAACTGCTGAGTGGTAGACGGGGACAAATTCTCGGTTATGAAGGCAGACAAGATTGGCAAGGTTGGGATAATATTTCTGCCTACTTGCCCCAAGCAGAAATGCAGAATTTTATTGTAGAGTTGCGATCGCTCACTTTAGGTGTTGGTTCTTTCCATTGGGAATATGACCATCTCCAAGAAGTACCCGAAAAACTTGCCGAACGCATTTTGACTAACGGTCATAGTAACGGTAACGGCAACGGCAACGGCAACGGTCATAAATAAGTAGAGACGTAGCAATGCTACGCTTCTAGCAACCAATTTGTATTTAAACAATCTGTAGAGACGCGAAATGCCGCGTCTCTACATACCCATTTGCGATCATTCTTCTCCGCCGCCCACACCCAAATTGATATCAAATCCATCAGCACCGTTAATATTAGTGCCAACCATTACCGCACCATCAACTTCAACGTTGTATAACTTGGCATCACTCAAATTAGCATTGGTGAGATTAGCATTATTAAAGCTAGCACCAGTCGCAAAAGCTTCTTTCAAATTAGCTGACTGTAAATTTGCACCACTTAAATCAGCACCTTCTAAATTTGCCCCTTCTAAATTTGCTCCTTTTAAATTAGCATTTCGTAAATCCACACCTATGAGGTGAGCGTTTTTCAGATTCGCGCCTGCTAAATTACAGCCTGCACATTCTCTAGTTTCTTGTAAGCGTCGCACTAGGTTATGATTTTCTGCTTTGACGGGACTAGATGTAGCTAGAGTGACGGTACTAACTAAAGCGGCAGCTGTCAAAAATATCGCTTTCATAATTAGGGACTTCTGAAGGTATCAGAAGTGATTAACTACTTACTTCCTACAACTCTATTGTCGGCAATTCCAGATTTTTCGCCTCGGACTATAGGTATAATTTATAGATTCAAATGCTCAGTGGAGTCATAATACTTAAGCTATAGCTGGGAATGAGAAATAGGGCGTAGTGTTTATAACTCCTACACGGACTGCTATATGTGCTGAAAATTCTTACAGCAGTTTTATCCCAATGAGGTAATTCCTTCAGCCTCTATCCACAAAATACTGTAATTAGCCTTTCCCTGTTCCCCATTCCCCGTATTTATCAATTCTTAAGTTCAATTATTTATATCTTTTAAGTATTTATGACTATTGCATCTTTCTTAAATCAGAATTATTCTGATTTACAGCAACGAAATTTTATTAACCGTCCACACATCAACTACTTAAGAGGCAAATATGGCTGTGATTGAAAGAGTTCCTGACGTTGTATTTAAAACCCGTGTTCGTGATGAGTCTGTACCAGGGCCAAACCCTTACCGTTGGCAAGATCGTACCACTCAAGATATTTTTGGCGGCAAACGTATTGTAGTTTTCTCACTACCTGGGGCTTTTACTCCTACCTGCTCTACCTCTCACCTACCACGCTATGAAGAACTATACGATCAATTTAAAGCCTTGGGTGTGGATGAAATAATTTGTATATCTGTAAATGATGCCTTTGTGATGTTCCAATGGGGTAAACAACAAGGCGCGAAAAATGTATTCTTGCTTCCCGATGGCAATGGCGAATTTACCCGCAAAATGGGTATGCTAGTTGATAAGTCTAATTTGGGTTTTGGGATGCGCTCTTGGCGTTACTCAATGGTAGTTGATGATGGCAAAATCGAAAAGATTTTCATTGAGCCAGGTTTTTTAGACAATTGCCCTATAGATCCATTTGAAGTTTCAGATGCAGATACAATGTTGGCTTACCTGCAAGAAGCTAAAAAACCTGTTGCTGTATAAATAGATAATTTGCAATTGATAATACGTAATTCGTAATTAAGGTAAAAATTACGAATTACGTATTAGGCATTAGTAATTATTAACGGAAAAGACATGAGCTACGATTTTGACTTATTTGTGATTGGCGCGGGTTCTGGAGGAATTGCTACTGCAAGGCGAGCTGCAGAATATGGTGCTAAAGTTGGGCTTGCCGAGTTTGATAGACTAGGTGGAACCTGTGTCAATCGTGGCTGTGTTCCCAAAAAATTGATGGTCTATGCCTCTCATTTTCCTGATTTATTTGAAGAAGCTCAAGGCTATGGCTGGAGTCCTGTCGAGAGTGTTTTAGATTGGGAAAAGATGATTACGGCAGTGAACAATGAAGTGATTCGCCTAAATGGGATTTATCAACGAATGTTGGATAACTCCAAAGTTGAGGTGTTGCAAGGATACGGTAAATTTGTTGACCCTCACACTATTATGGTTGGGGAACGTCAAGTCACAGCCGATAAGGTTTTGATTGCCGTTGGTGGTAAACCCTTTAAACCAAATATTTTAGGTATTGAACACACCATCACTTCGGATGAGATTTTCCACCTCAAAGAACAACCAAAACGCATCGTGATTTTGGGCGGCGGTTACATTGGGTGTGAATTTGCCTGTATCTTACACGGGATGGGTAGTGAAGTTACTCAGGTAATTCGTGGCGAAAAAATCTTACGTGGTTTTGATGAAGACATCCGCAACGAAATTCAGCAGGGGATGACTAACCACGGTATTCGGATTCTCAATAACAGCGAACTAATTGCAATTGAGAAAAGTGAAGCAGGGGTAAAAGTCACAGTGAAAGCTAGTGGCGATACAGTCGAGACAGTAGTTGCTGATGCTGTCAGTTTAGCTGCTGTTGGTCGCAAACCCAATACACAGCACCTCGGCTTAGAAAATACTCATGTGAAGCACAGAGATGGGGCAATTCTCGTTGACCAGTACAGCCGTACCCATGAAGAAAATATCTTTGCAGTAGGAGATTGTACAAATAAGATTAATCTGACCCCTGTAGCGATTAATGAAGGCCGGGCGTTTGCAGATACGGTATTTGGTAACAAGCCTCGCGTCATGAGTTATGAAAATGTGCCAACAGCTGTATTCACCACACCCGAAGCTGCAACGGTTGGTTTAACGGAAGCCCAAGCGAGAGAGAAATATGGCGATGCGATTAAAATCTATAAATCGCGTTTCCGCCCCATGTATTACACTTTGCCTGGTAAAGATGAAAAAACCTTAATGAAGCTGATAGTTGATCAAAATACTAATAAGGTTTTAGGCGCGCACATGGTTGGTGATAGTGCGGCAGAAATTATTCAGGGAGTAGCGATCGCTGTTAAAATGGGTGCTACCAAAGCCGATTTTGATGCCACTGTGGGTATACATCCTAGTTCTGCTGAAGAATTCGTGACTATGCGGTAAAAATCGTCCCCAGTCAGATAAAAACCGATGGTTGTAGTCAGAGGTTTAGGGGTGTAAGAGTAGGTGAGCAAAAAACTGAATCTGCTTACGCCAAGCTGGAAAATTCCTAATACCTCTATCCATCGGTAATGATGTGATAAATTTCCGATTGCTGTTATCGAATTGGCAATTCAATCACAAACTCTAAGCCCTCACCAGATACAGAATTATATGTCAGCTTACCGTTATGGTTATTCACCACAATTTGATAAGCAATAGATAAGCCAAGTCCTGTACCTTTGCCAACAGGTTTTGTCGTGTAAAAGGCATCAAATATTTTAGAATCATCTACTTTTTTAATACCAGAGCCATTGTCGGCAATTTTAATAATTACTCTTTCTTGATTTGCCTCAGTTTTAATTTTAATTACGCCTGGTTTTTGTCCAAGTTCATGCAAATCTTTATTTTTATATGTTTCTTCAATAGCATCAATGGCATTGCAAATTAAATTCATAAATACCTGATTAATTTCCCCAGGCAGACACTCAATCAGAGGCAATTCCGCATATTCTTTGATTATTTGAATCGCTGGATAATGACCATTACTTTTGAGTCGATGTCCCAAAATCAGCAATGTACTTTCTAGCCCTTCATACAAATTGGCTAATTTCTTACCTGTTTCTCTATGTCGAGAAAACTTATTCAAAGATGAGACTATTTCTGTAACTCGACTTGTACCGACTTGCATAGAATGAATAATATTTGATAAATCTTCTAACAGAAAGTCGAAGTCATTTTTATAAATTGCGGTTTTAATTTCATCTGGTGGCTCAGG
Source organism: Nostoc sp. FACHB-110 (assembly GCF_014697425.1). GTDB lineage: Bacteria > Cyanobacteriota > Cyanobacteriia > Cyanobacteriales > Nostocaceae > Nostoc_B. The sequence continues at coordinate 126,938 of NZ_JACJRU010000005.1, read as the reverse complement.
TAGATGTTTTTGATAGAGATGAAGTACACTAATTACTTGCTTTACATATTTTTCGACAAAATTTAAGTTGCCAGCGATAAAATTGATGGGATTATTAACCTCATGAGCAATTCCGGCTGTGAGTTGCCCTAAAGCTGCTACTTTTTCGGCTTGAATCAGTTGAGTTTGAGTTTTTTGTAATTCGCTATTTTTGGCAATCAACGACTTAGTTAAGTTTCTGATTTGCAGATGATTTTCAATTCTGACTAAGACTTCTTCTTGCTGAAAAGGTTTAGTAATATAGTCTACAGCCCCCAATCGCAACCCTTTAACTTTATCGGCTGTTTCTGAGAGGGCTGTCATAAAAATTACCGGAATATCTTGAATCCGTGGATGATTTTTGAGATATTTACAAGTGTCAAATCCATCCATACCAGGCATCATCACATCTAGTAAAATTAAATCAGGTAAATCACCATTTTCTAATCGCTGAATGGCCTTTTCACCACTGCGTGCTGCCCAGACTTCAAAGTTAGATTGATCCAGAAAGCTGGATAACACTTGTAAATTCGTCGGGTTATCATCAACTATTAAAATAATTCCTTGACCAGAAGGCTCCGCCATAGTATTTCTCACACTTTTTCCACTGCATATTGATTCAAGAAATTAAGGATTAAATCTTCGTCAAATTGTCTTGCTAGTTGCCGGATTTCGTTAGCAAAGGGCGCAAATTTGATGTCGGAATTTTCTAGTTGATCGGCCCACTTGAGAATGGCATTGAAGTTACCTTTACTAGCTAAAGTAACTAGTTCTTGCAAAATTTCTGGGCTGGGCGGAGTGAATTGGGAAGATTGGCTATTTGCGGTGGTAGATTCTTTAGTTGTTGGCTCTGAAGTTTGAGATTGTTTGTAAATCCAAACTATATTTAGTTGGTTAGCTAATTGCCGTAATAATTCGTCAGCCTGTATGGGTTTGCTGAGGAAGTCATCACCGCCGGCTTGCAGACTGCGATATTGGTCGGCTTCAAAGACGCTAGCAGAAGAGACGATAATTTTAACATCTTGAATTTCTGGGGTTTGACGCAGATGTTGAATCAATTCAAAGCCGTCCATTTCTGGCATCAGCAAATCTGTGATAACTAAGTTCGGCTGGAGAGCCAGAGCTTTTTCTAAACCTTCTTTACCATTGTTAGCTTCCACGACATTAAAACCCAATGGTTGCAGTAAGTTTGTAATCACTGTACGATTTTCCCAGCGATCGTCAACCATCAAAATAGTGTAAGGTTCACCAACAAAGCCAATAATTTGTTTCTCTGAGACAGCCATTGCTGACTGTACCCAATCATGGGCTGCGGGAATTTCTAACTCAAAACCAAAGCTACTTCCTTGACCAATTTGACTTTGCACATGGATATCACTACCCATCATCTGTACTAATTGCCGAGTAATTGCTAAACCAAGACCAGTACCTTCAGCTTGGCGCTTTTTCTCACCTACTTGTTCAAAGGGCAGAAAAATTTGGCTTAACTCCGCCGGAGCTATGCCAATTCCTGTATCTTGGATTTTAAAGCGAATCCGATGTTTAACTATCTGCTGCTCATTGGCGGGTTGCTCGATCACTTCCACATGGAAACTTACCTGACCTACATCTGTAAATTTGATGGCATTTCCCAGCAGATTTAATAATACTTGACGTAATCTTTTGGCATCGATATGAACCCCGGGGGGTAAGTTAATTGCGGGTTGATAGACAAACAAAATACCTTTTTGTGCTGCCCGAATTTGGCAGATTTCCACCATTCCTTGCAAAAAAGAAGGTAAATGCACATCATGAGGATGGAGTTCTAGCTTTTTAGCTTCAATTTTAGACAAATCTAAAATGTCATTAATTAAAGTCAGCAGATGGGAGCCACATTGCTCAATAATATTGACGTGATACTGCTCTGGCTCAGGTAAAGTTGAAGAACGCAGTAAAATTTGCGCGCAGCCAAGAATACCATTTAAGGGTGTTCGCAGTTCGTGACTCATATTAGCCAAAAATTCGCTTTTCGCTAGGTTAGCGGTATCAGCTGCGGCTTTTGACTTTTTGAGTTCAGCTTGTTCAAATGCTTGGACTCTCCACAAGACAGTAATCATGGTGACTGTCAGCCCACCGACAATTAAAGCGATCGCATCGAGAAATTGCAGTCGAGATTCGATATTCTGGCGGGGAATGACTAAAGCTACTGACCAATTAGTATATTTTAACGGCAGATAAGCTACATATTTATATGTACCGTCAATTTCCATCAACTCAATTCCCTGCTGTTTGTTGACCATCCGTTGAGCGATCGCATTTAAATGGCAATCATCAACGTTGAGTAAGCTAGGTGCAGGTTTTTCAACGGTGGACATTAAAGTTAAATTTGGATGGACAATGGCTTGTCCTTGAGAATTCAGCGCAAAAGCGTAACTATTGGGGCCGTATTTCAGGGAATCGACGACCTCTTTGATGTGATCGACTGTCACATTACCGTGGAAAACTCCGATGGGTGAATTAACTTGGGGATTATTTGCCCAAATCGGAGTAGCGATCGCAATTAAGGGAATTCCTGTAGAACGGCTAATGAAGGGATCGGAAATATTGCTTTTACCTGCGATCGCTTTTTGAAAGAAATCTCTATCTTGAATATTTTTCTTTGATCGCCCAACTTTGGTATTAGCAAATGAACCATCACGGTTAACCATTTGAAAAAAGAAAAATTCTTTGATCCGCTTAACTTCTGCGGTTAAATAAGGTTCTGCAACAGACCAATTTAAGGAACGCACAGTCGGAGTATTAGCCAAGGTTTCTACTTCTACTTGGCGGACGTGTAACCACTCCTCAATTTCATCAGATCCTCTCTGTACTTCTAAAAAAGCACTTTGTCTTAAATCCTTGAGTGTCATATTTCTGGCAGCTTGATAGCTAAAATATGCCGAAATACTGACTAAAATGGTTGTCCCACCAACAATAAATCGAATTAGTAAATTACGTGAGCCGGGAATTTTTTTGTGAGATATCGATAGTATGGAGTTTTTTTGTATCAAGGGTTTGCTCCTTAATCACAAAGTCAAATCAGCAGAAATTCTACGTTATTCTTAGATTTCCCCATAAATTACTGATACTCACATATTTGTCTAAACCTTATATATCCCAAGTTAGTTGCTTCATAGTTGACTATCTCACCCACCCTCTAATTTTTATCTACCCGGTGTAAGATTTCGCTGCTCAATAACCTATTAATTATTGAAATTCCATATATTTTGATAATTCTGTGCTTTATTTATTGATGATTCCTTTTGGTGAAGAGACATCTGTCTTTAGTGGGGTTAAACATTAAATACCTGTTTGTTAAGGTGACTATTGGCAATCATAAAATACAAGCAAATTAGTCATGACTTATACTCAAACTAGTGACCCGACAATTCGTGAATGTGTCGAATCTTGGAGAAAATTAGATGTAGATGAACAACTAGGTTTATTCTGGTTCATATATAAAGAAATGGGTAAAGATGTTACTCCAGCCGCCCCTGCTGCTAGCACGGTTTCTCCGGAAATTGCTGAAGGTTTATTTAATCAAGTCAAAGAATTAAGCCATGAAGAACAACTACAAGTTCAACGTGACTTAATTAATCAAGCCGATACTCAAATTAGCCGTGAATATGGTTCTTTAGGCGATACTACTAAACTGCTATTTTGGTATCGTTTATCTCAAGGTATGGACAGCAGTGTAATTATTCCTGTGCCTGCTGGCTATAATCTTTCCTCACAAGCAGAAACATTGCTAGAGAAAGTCAAAGAATTAGCTTTTGAACAGCAAATTAATCTCTTCCGCGATTATGTTTCCCCAATGGGTGCTGAACCAAAAGCGGGTGCTGAAGTTTAATATATGGCTTTAATAGAGGCTGTTGAAAACGAATAAGTCTGAAGAATAATAGCAAAGAAACCCAGAGTGAATCTAAATTTACTCTGGGTAATTTTTGGTTGCTTATGAATCCAGTTACACCCTAAATTTGTTACTTTCTTTGCTTGATAATCTATAGTTTATGCTGATTTTTGGTTAATTTTATCTATCTGATGGCTAGTGGAAAATATTGGTTTGTAAATGCAATATGTGATTATTTATCTTAAATATTGGGTCATTTTTCAAGCATTAGTTATAATCTATGAGTGTCATAATGAATTACAATAATTTTAATTCTTCAGCTTTCAATTAAATCAGCATTACTTTTATTTTTGAGAAAACCCGATTTCCGCAATTATTTTAATTACGCGTCTTTTTTTGGTTAAGATAAACTCCTGATGGACGATCGACATAAATGTAAGATTTAATCAATGTATTGTCCGCAGCCGCACTATTTTTCCAGGAAATGAACAAAATCATACTGAGTTTACTTTCAACTCCTATGCTGATTAGCTCTGTTCTGTCTATGACAGCGATGGTTAATCAAGCACAAGCAACTGAGCCAGTAGTAAAAAGTACTGAAGACCGTTTATCTTGTATCCGAAACAAACACAAGGTTGGTTTAGTGTGTGCTAGAGCTTCTGTATTGGCACAAATTCCGACAAAGCAAGCTGAGGTGGAATTTTCTAACGATAACGTGCCAATGCTAGAGTTCAGTGACCAAGAAAGCGAGATGGCTGTGACTTTATTTGGTTGTGACTGTCCGGCTTGCATTAATTCTTTGCGCCAAATGAGTGGCGCAAGACCTTTAGTTTATTAATATATCTGTTGTAAAAAACAAATTTTTAGAGGCACAAGACATTGTGCCTCTTTTTATGACATCCTGTAGTCATTTAATAGCTGCCAGCCCAAGTTACCCATTTATGAGATAAACCTAAATGTAAGATTTTGCCACTCATCTCATATTCAGTAATGATTGCTTTGCTTAAATCTGCACCGCTAATTTCTGCTTCATTAATATTAGTAGCAATCAAATTAGCTCTTTTGAGGTTAGCACCGCTAAAGTCTGCGCCACTCATTTCTGCTTCGCTGAGATTAGCACTGGATAAGTTAGCTAACAACAAGTTAGCACCCCGTAAATCTGCACGGCTGAGATTAGTTCTTTCGAGGTTAGCTCTAATTAAGTCTGCACCGATTAAATTGACTTCACTTAAGTTTGCCCGACTCAAATTAGCTCCACTAATATCTGCATCTGTCAAGTTTGCTCTGCTAAAGCTGCATCCACTCAAGTTAGCTTGGCTTAAATCTGCCCCACTGAAGTCAGCTTCAGCAAAGTTTGCACCTCTTAAGTCTGCACCCGACAGATTGATTTGATGAAGGTTTACACCGATAAATTCCCGTTCTCCTGCCGCATATGAATCTAGGAGTTTCTTCGCATCCATATTTTCACCTCACCATGTCTATAGATACACAAGTCTAGTTGTGCATTCACACTACTCAAACCACACTACAGACTATTTTTTGAGTTGCTAGCAACCGGAATTTTCAGAAAAACTTGTAGTTTCATTTTGCTATAGTTGATGCAATTTCTCCCGATTACTTAATGGAAATATACGTAACGTTCTCATCTTAAAGAAATGATCCGATAAAATTAATCAATTTTGGTTATTTATTTGCTCTGAATCATCAAAAACTGAGCAATTGCTAATGCGAATGAAAAATGCTTAGGTAAATTTATTTTATTTTTCTAATTTCATAGGAGTTTAGCATTCTTATTTGTCTGACTCATTGCTGGCAGTAGCGAGGGATCAAGATGAGTTGAGGATGAAACAGTTAATTTGGTTATCAAAACATTAACTATGGTTAATAGATGGTTATCATTATTTACATTCACTAGTGTCATGAAATGATTTGATAATGAATAGTCAACATAATTTCCTCTAGAATTTCAAGCGATCGCGGCAATCTTTGTTGAGGCGATCGCTCTTCGTTGAAACTATTTCGACCTACATAAAAATAGTAAAAGATTTGCGCAAATCTAACAGAAAAATATCGATTTTTTATTAAAAAAATCTTAAATTTTATTTCCTAAAATGCTAACTCTCCACTGATTTGTTAAAGTAGCAAACATAAAAACTGTCAAATTTGATTAATTCCAGCATTTTTGAATGTGATTTGAATAATAGCATCAATGAAAACTTTGGCAGATCAAATTACTTCTTCATCGTGTTTCTGTCTATCTCTTCTAGATGTAAAAAATGCCTCCTCCCTGATTTTTCGCCTTTCTTTTGGGGGTGATGATACCGTTTCACTTTAAGTTTGATACAAATGTGTCGCAGGGGGGCAGGGAGAAAGAATGAAAAACCATCAGAATTTTCGTGAAATGGTATGACAACGGCATTTACATAAGAACTATGACCATTGAGGGCGAATAATTCTTTCCCATCTGACTTGAAAGTGCTGAGTGCTGTTAGCGGTAGCGGGGCGTTTAGCCCGTGCTGAGTAAAAATGCTAGTCTCACTTTCATGCTTGGCTATGAAACTTGTTTCATCGAGACTACCCTCCGGGTTCGCCAATTTGCCGTCTTGGCTTCTGCCGAGATGGCAAATGGACTCATACGTTTCCTGTTAAAGACTTATTATTCAGGCCGCGGGGGAGCTAGCGCGTTGAGCGGTTTGCTCGACTAACAGTGACTAGCGTGGCAGGGGAGAGGGTTTTGTCGTTTCTGTACAAATTTGTCGAATCACATTATCTATCTTTGAGTGTTTACTGTTATTGCGCTTATCTTGTTCGGTTCTACGACTGTCGCTGATACACAAATGCCTATAACCTCTTAATTAGGAAGAATTTATTAAATCTCCACGTTAGTAGTCGCTCTCCACTTAAGGGGTGAAAACCTGTGTACGAATGGATCTTGCCAAGTCTGAGTGAAGTTTTAGCCGAAAGTCAATCAACTATGGCTGAATGTTCACCAGCCAAAGCGGAGCGACAATGGCGTATTAGTTTAGCAGCAACCGAAAATTTGCTGATTAATACTTTAGCTGCTAGCAAAGGTTTAGTCTTAACCGCACCTGCACCTTTATTTAGTCAACCAATACTGACGCAAAACTTACAAACGGTGACTTTTACCGCCAAGCCGTTTAATCCTTTGGCGTTGATGCCGTTTCAAATGCCAACTGCGGTGATGGAAACCGAACAAGATTCGCCCGAGGAAGCGGTGCTTCCCTTACTTCCTGCCGATCCCCTGGTGGTGGAACAATTTTGTTTGGTATTTACAGATAAGTTTCGCCTAGTGTTGGTGTTGGCAGAATGCAAGGATGGTCACAAAAAGTTTTCTTTTTCTTTTGAGCCAGAGGTGGTACAGCAAGCTTGGCGAGCTATTGGTGCGCGAGTTATGCTAACTAATCCCGATTTTTGCGCGCAACTCGATGCCGTAGTGCAGCAATATTCCCCAGTCGCGCCTGATTATCGGATTGTGATGCAGTTTAGCCAATTGCTGTTGCAAGAATTACCCTCGGAAGTGAGCAAAGATGTAGAAGTGGGTACGAATGTAGTCAATTCTCCATCGCATATCCCCAATTTTCAAACCGTAATTCCTAATGCCGCATCATCAAAACCGGATGTAGAATTGCTGCAAGCTTTTGCGCATGAAGTTCGCACCCCCTTGACTACTATCCGTACTATGACTCGCTTGCTATTAAAGCGGCGGGATTTACCTGCTAATGTCATCAAGCGCTTACAAGTGATAGATCATGAGTGTACTGAGCAAATTGACCGGATGGAATTATTGTTTAAGGCGGCAGAATTAGAAACCTGTGCAGCAGGGAAATCTGCCAACACTCATCTCACTCCTATGTCATTAGACCAAGTGTTGCAACAAAGTATCCCGCGTTGGCAACAAGCAGCAAATCGCCGCAATTTAACTTTAGAGGTGGTGTTACCGCAACAATTACCTACAGTGGTGAGTAATCCCAATATGCTAGACCGGGTATTGACGGGTTTGATGGAGAACTTTACCCGCAATTTACCTGCTGGTAGCCATATTCAAGTGCAAGTAATCCCCGCAGGCGACCAACTTAAATTGCAATTGTCGCCGCAACCCCAGTGTCAAGAAACCGCAGATACTGTTGCACCACCAATTCGCAAAGCTCTTGGTCAGCTATTGATGTTTCAACCAGAAACAGGCACAATTAGTTTGAATTTAAATGCGACCAAACATTTATTCCAAGCGATTGGCGGTAAATTAATTGTGCGTCAACGTCCGCAATATGGCGAAGTGATGACTATTTTCTTACCTTTAGAAGTAAGCTCTCAGCATAAGCAAAGCATTAAGTATGAAGTCTGATATTTTTGCTAGCTTTAGCCCAGCTGATGAAAATTGAGCGGCAAAGTTGGATTGGCAAAATTATAATTTTATGAGTGATTTACGTCAACACTTTCATTTAATTTCCGAATTAGGCGAGATAATTCCCGAATAATATTGACAGCTATTTCGGGCGTTTCTTCTATAGCATCATAGAGTTGCTCTTGAGTTAATTCTAGACATTCGCAAGGTTCTATGGTGGTGGCGGTAGCAGAACGAGTTTGAGTATCAAACACTGCCATTTCCCCAAAGTATTTTCCCTGTTCTACTTCTGCCAAAAGTTTATTGCCAATGTGGACTTTAACTCTACCTGAGACCACAATGTAAAGCGATCGCCCTTCTTCACCCTGTCTAAAAATGGTATAGTTAGCCGGAAATGACAACTCGTGCATTACAGAAGTCAGCCGGACAATAAAATCATCCCGTAATTCCTTAAAAATCGGGACTCGCCGCACAAATAACAAACGGTCAACACTACTGAGCATAATTTAGAGTTAAATCTCACACCTTAAAAATATCAGGCAATTTTGCTATTCTTGAATATGCGATCGCCATATTAACCGATAAAAATTATAACTATAGCAATCTCGTTTGGCTTCTAAACTAGTTGTAGAGGCTGGGAATAGGCAGTCGAGAGTGGGGATTAGGAATTTTAGTAGTAAATTTGAATAACTTTGCGCCCCTTTGCGCTTAACTTTGCGTAACTCTGCGTTTAAATTATCAACCTCTCAACAGCGTAATCGTTGTTTTTTGAGATGGGTTCCCAGTAATGTAGGTGACAGGTGATAAGTATTTTTCCCTGTTCCCTATTCCCTTAGTTTAGCTACCAAAAAATGTTGCGAAAGTGGTGCTGGCGATTATTAATAGTCCTCCTAGGGCTGTGGTTCTTGTTAGATTTGGGTTCCCGCCTAGGAGCAGAAATTTTTTGGTTCCACGAAGTTGGCTATCTATCAGTATTTTGGCTGAGGTTGCTAACTAAGGGTATTTTATGGTTGGTGGTCACTATTATTAGTGCTGTCTATTTGTTCGGTAATTTGTTTTTAGCAAGGCGGCTGAAATATCCTCAATCTTGGAAAATTGACCAAGTTAGGCTGGAGGAAGGCGGACTGCAAGCTGAATTCAAAAATTTGCTCAGTCCTCAGTCTGCCAAATTTAATGACAAGCAAACCACTGATCAACCAACCTTACAATTAAGGTGGTTAATCCCGCTAGTTTTAATATTGAGCTTGTTGATAGGCTTAATGCTGGCACATTATGGTCAGGTAGCTTTCGCATATTGGCAAGCTTCCACAAAAAGAGTCGGACAACCTGTTTTATCTTTGTTTCGGCTAGAAACAATTTGGCAATTAGGAACACAAATTACTGCTCAAGTTTTATATGGGGGTTTAGTTGCAGGCGTAGCGATCGCTATTTTAATTTATCCGCGAATTTTACTCACAGCGATCGCAGGTATATTTACACTTTTATTTGGTTGGATAGTGCATCACAACTGGGCAAAAGTTCTGCAATATTTCCACCCAACTCAATTTAATTATTCCGATCCTTTATTTAGCCGAGATATCAGTTTCTATATTTTTTCCCTACCAGTCTGGGAATTACTAGAACTCTGGTTAATGGGTTTATTTTTATTTGGCTTTGCAGCCGTAAGTCTAACTTATCTACTTTCAGCCGATAGTTTAAGCCAAGGAATTTTCCCAGGATTTTCTTCCCAGCAGCAGCGTCACTTATACGGGATGGGTGGCTTATTGATGCTGGTTGTCGCCCTCAGTTATTGGCTAAGTCGTTATGAATTGGTGTATTCCCGACAAGGTGTGATTTACGGTGCTAGTTACACTGATGTGAATGTGCAGTTACCAGCCTACAACGTTCTGTGTGTTTTAGCAGTGGCGATCGCTTTTTACCTGTTGTGGCGTACAGTTTTCTGGCGACCAAAATCTCGCTCTCGTGGCTGGGTGTTTTATGGTTTCGGCGTTTATTTGGTCATTGCTGTGGTGGCTGGTGTAATCTTGCCGTCTTTAGTGCAGAATTTCATTGTCCTACCCAACGAATTACAGCGAGAAGAACCCTACATTCAAAGAACAATTGCCTTAACTCGCCAAGCATTTGGCTTAGAAGCTATTGATGCTAGAACCTTCAACCCTCAGGGAACCTTAACGCAAGCTGATCTCCGCACCAATGCCTTAACAATTCGCAATATTCGTTTGTGGGATCAGCGACCACTTTTAGATACTAACCGCCAACTGCAACAAATTCGCCCCTATTACCGCTTTCCTGATGCTGACATTGATCGCTATACTTTAGCAACTGAAGCAACCGCGAACCGCCCAGCCGCGCCACCCAATACCATAGCATCCGCACCTACATCAGACTCAGCAGAAAAGCGACAAGTATTAATTGCTGCCAGGGAATTAGACTATGGTGCTGTACCACAACAAGCACAAACATGGGTCAACCGCCATCTAATTTATACACACGGCTATGGCTTTACAGTTAGTCCGGTGAATACAGTCGGCCCTGGTGGCTTACCAGAATACTTTGTCAAAGATATTGCCAGTAGTAGTGATGGCCCGTTGACTACTGCTAATGCCGCAATTCGTAATAGCATTCCCATTGGACTACCAAGAATTTATTACGGTGAGATTACGAATACTTATGTAATGACTGGCACTAGAGTTAGAGAATTAGATTATCCCAGTGGCAGTGATAACGCTTATAACATTTACGATGGGCGAGGAGGCGTTTCCATCGGGAGTAGATGGCGACGCTGGTTATTTGCTATGTATTTGAAAGATTGGCAAATGCTATTTACGCGAGACTTTTTGCCTGATACAAAAGTTCTGTTTCGCCGGAATGTCAATCAACGGATTCGAGCGATCGCACCTTTTCTCAAATTTGATAGCAACCCTTATTTAGTTGCGGCTGATGTCAACTCTGATGTTCCAGATATTAAAAACAAATTGTACTGGATTATCGATGCTTATACTACCAGCGATCGCTATCCTTATTCTGACCCTGATAAAAATGGGATTAATTACATTCGCAACTCTGTCAAAGTAGTGATTGACGCTTACAACGGCACTGTGAACTTTTACATTGCCGACACTAGAGATCCCATAATTAATACTTGGGCAACCATCTTACCCAAAATGTTTCAGCCCCTGAGTGCGATGCCAGCCACCCTCCGCACTCATGTCCGCTACCCGTTGGACTTTTTTCAAACTCAAGCCGAGCAGTTGATAACTTATCACATGACTGACCCCCAGGTATTTTACAACCGCGAAGACCAGTGGCAAATTCCCAACGAAATTTATGGTAGTGAAGCGCGTCCAGTAGAACCGTATTATTTAATCACTAGCCTACCTAACGTGCAACTAGAGGAATTTCTGCTGTTTTTACCTTACACACCCAGACAGCGCACAAATTTAATTGCTTGGTTAGCCGCGCGATCTGATGAGGAGAATTACGGTAAACTCTTGTTATATATCTTTCCTAAAGAACGCCTCGTTTACGGAACAGAACAAATTGAAGCCCGCATTAACCAAGACCCAGTAATTTCCCAGCAAATCTCTTTATGGAACCGCCAAGGGTCTAGAGCAATTCAAGGTAATTTATTAGTTATTCCCATTGAGCAATCTTTATTATATGTTGAGCCTATCTATTTAGAAGCAGCGCAAAATAGTTTGCCAACTTTAGTGCGCGTAGTTGTAGCTTACGAAAACCGCATCGTCATGGCCCAAACCCTAGAACAAGCACTACAAGGCATCTTTCAACCAGAAATTACACCTCCACCGCCTATTGTGCGTCCCTTTGAAGAGGGAACTACACCTAGTCAGTGATGAGGAAGAACAGGGGATAAAAATAAATAATGACAAAGGACAAATGTACATTAACTATTTATGCAAATTACTTATTCACGAGTTATCCACCTTAGCCATATTATCGACAGAAATATCCCGCAATGGCCAGGCGACCCGCCAGTGGAATTTACCACCGTCGCCAAAATTCCTGATGATGGTTATTATTTGCGGCGTTTTTCTATAGGAGAACATAGCGCGACTCATATTAACGCCCCTAATAGTTTTTTCGCTGATGGTGCAGGTATTGAACAATACCCGGCTGAATTATTAGTGGTTCCGGCAGTGGTTATCGATATCTGCGTAGCGGCTGCTGATAATTCTGATTACGCTTTAACTATTGCTGATATTTTGGCTTGGGAAGAAATACACGGCGAAATTGAAAGCGGTAATGTGGTGCTAGTTTACACTGGTTGGCAACATAAGTGGGGAGATAGACGCGCCTTCTTTAACCAAGATACTCAAGGTATGATGCACTTTCCAGGGTTTAGCAGCTACGCAACGCAGTTTTTACTCAACCAACGACGAATTTCTGGTGTAGGCATTGATACGCATGGTGTAGACCCAGGAAATGATCAAAGCTTTGCTACTAATCATTTAATTTTGGCACAGTCTGGTATTGTCCTAGAAAATCTCACTAATTTAGACCAACTACCACCCAAGGGTACTACACTAGCGATCGCACCTCTAAGATTACGTGGCGGTTCTGGTTCTCCTGTAGGTGTGTTGGCGTTTGTGCCTTAAATTTTGTGTATAACTTTCTTCTCTTCCACCCATTCTTAAATCTTGGCGATACCCTAGAAAAACAAATCAAATATACCAATTCTCTAAAAAATTTTAATTTAAGCAGTAATTATTATGACTACGCTAACTTGCCAAAATTATCTAGATGGTCAGTGGTTGGATGCTTTCACCAAAAATACTCTCGATAGTTGCAACCCAGCCTTAGTCAGCGAAGTTGTCGCCACCTTTCCCCGTTCCCAAGCTGAGGATGTTGATAAAGCCGTAGCCGCAGCCCGTAAAGCTTATATTAGTTGGCGAAAAGTTCCCGCCCCAGCTAGAGCCGAATATATTTTTCGTGTGGGAGAATTATTACTCCAGCATAAAGAAGAACTCGCCCAATTAATTAGTCGAGAAATGGGTAAACCCCTCACAGAAGCTAGGGGCGATGTGCAAGAAGGTATTGACTGCGCTTTTTATAGTGCAGGCGAAGGACGGCGGCTATTTGGAGTCACCACACCTTCAGAAATGCCTAACAAATTTGCCATGACGGTGCGAATGCCTATTGGTGTTTGTGCCTTAATTACACCGTGGAATTTCCCTGTAGCTATTCCCTGTTGGAAAGCTATGCCAGCTTTGGTGTGTGGTAATACAGTCATCCTCAAGCCAGCAGAAGATACACCCGCTTGTGCAACTAAACTTGTGGAAATATTCGCCGCCGCAGGTTTACCGCCAGGTGTAATTAACTTAGTGCATGGTGTTGGTGAAGAAGTCGGCAAAGCTTTAGTCGAACATCCTGATATTGATTTAGTGTCGTTTACAGGTTCTTCAGAAACTGGGGCTTATGTGGGCGCAACTTGCGGACGCACTCACAAGCGCGTCTGTTTAGAGATGGGCGGGAAAAATGCCCAAGTGGTGATGGAAGATGCAGATTTAGAACTAGCCTTAGATGGTGCTGTTTGGGGTGCATTTGGGACGACAGGCCAGCGTTGTACGGCTACGAGTCGTTTAATTTTGCACCGCGACATCAAAGAACAGTTTACTACCATGCTTTATGAGCGTGCTGCTAAATTACGCTTAGGTGCAGGTTATGACCCTGATACAGAAATTGGGCCGATAATTAATCGAAGACAACTGCAACGGGTAAATGAATATATGCACATTGCCCGTGCGGAAGGGGCAAAGATATTAATTGGCGGGGAAATAGCCAGGGATGGGCTACTAAAAGAAGGTAATTTCTTTTTGCCAACTATTTTAGATAATGTTACCCCTGAGATGCGTGTCGCCCGGGAAGAGATATTCGGCCCGGTAGTGGCATTAATTGAGGTTAATTCCTTTGAAGAAGCGATCGCTATTCTCAATGATACCAAATATGGACTTTCTTCTTCAGTGTATACACGCAATATTAACCGCGCTTTTGCAGCTATGCGTGACATTGAAGCAGGTATAACTTATATTAACGGCCCCACCATCGGCGCAGAAGTGCATTTACCTTTTGGGGGTGTAAAACAAACAGGTAATGGCCACCGCGAAGCTGGAACCACTGCTTTAGATGTCTTTACAGAATGGAAAAGTGTCTATGTTGACTTTTCCGGCAGCTTGCAACGCGCTCAAATAGATAACCGCAATTAACTGATGTAGTCTTTATTTTCCAAAATTGCAAGCAACTTAAGTTAGATGTTTGTTTACTACTTAGGTAAGATTTATGTACAAATTTATTTTTTACTTGGGAGAAATTAATAGATTTGTATTCCAAATCTAACTATTGTGTCATTATTTGAGTGTGTGCTAATTTTTTCCTGCTTATTTAACATAAATGCCGTTTATCTTCATTAAGTCAGGAAAATATAACAAAAACGTAATATCACTAATTCTGCAGGTATAATTTTTACTTTGTATTTAATTTACACTACTGATATTACTAAAATAACTATCCATACTAATTCATAAGCTATGGAAGTCATATTTGATTTAGGAAAAAATCAGTACACCCAACACAATCTTCTTTCCTACTCCCTACTTACACGACTAAGTTCACAAATCAAACCGAATTCCTACAGTATCTTCTATTAAGGATTTTCACTAGAGGAAGCTGAAAAAATCTATTTAAAATTGAAGTATTCATCTTCATAGCCAGTAAAAATACAGTGATTATTTTTGACAATGTGATTTTTATCATATTTTTTAGCGATTAATTAAGTATATTCACGCTAATCTTTTTTTTATATTTGTTTAACAATTGTAAGAGATACGAAATTAATTACCTATACTACGTAAGTAGGTAAAAAACTTCGATATTGGAAAATCCATACTAAGCAGTAATTTGGGGTATTTTAGGTCGTAGGCGATCGCTGCTAAACAAGGTATCACTGATTAAATTTTAGCTGACTCACACTAAGTATCTGATATCATCTCAGCCATGTTTGATAGCAGACTACTGAATATTTGAAGCCTCTAGATTTCATCTGACAAATCCAGATATTTTTTGCCGTAACTCTTGTAATTCCCAAGTTTCAGCATCAAAAAATCTATCCAACTTTGTCAGAGTCTACAGTATTTTGTTGAACTAACTGCTGTGTAGCTTAAATTGCCACAACAATAAATGTGGTGAAATTCGAGTTTGTCTAAAAAAGAATCTTTTTCCGTCAGGTACATTCATGAATAAGCATCTGCGTGAGCGTCGTGTGTTAGTCACCGGAGCATCCGGTTTTATGGGTTCTTGGCTCAGTCAATACCTCCTAGAGCAAGAAGCGACAGTCGTCACCATATTAGCTGACTGGAATCCTAATAGTTATTTTGTGCAGAATGGACTGTTTCATCGAGTACAAAACATTATTGGCTCTATAGAAGACTACAACCTGCTAGAAAAAGTAATTTGTGACTACAAAATTGATACAGTATTTCATCTAGCCGCCATCTCCGTTGAAGGTTTAGCATTTGAAAAACCTCGCCTCGCCTTTGAAATTAATATTCGCGGCACATATAACGTTTTAGAAGCTTGTCGGATACATTCTGATTTAGTACAACGAGTAATCATTGCATCCAGCGATAAAGCTTACGGTGACAGTCCAATTCTACCTTATACAGAAGACCTACCAACCATTGGGAAAAATCCTTACGATGCTTCTAAAAGTTGTGCTGATATGATTGCTCGCAGCTATTATCACAGCTATAAATTGCCAGTAGCTATAGGGAGATTTGGCAACATTTACGGCGGTGGCGATTTAAACTTAAATCGCTTAATTCCTAACACTATTCGCCGTCTGTTAAAAAATGAATCTCCCATAGTCAAAATGCCACCTCAAGGTAGTTTCAAGCGTGATTTTTTATATGTCAAAGACGCTGTAAACACATACATTTCTATGTTTGAAGGTTTAGCACATCCAGAGGTACATGGAGAAGCATTTAACTTTGCAATGGGCGGTAGTTGGACAGTGTTAGAGATAGTACAGAAGATTCAGCAAATCATGAATCGTCAAGATATAGAGCCAATACTTATACCTTCACCTCATAGCGAAATTTGGCATCAGCACGTCTCTACTCAAAAAGCACAAAATGTTTTAAATTGGACTCCTCGTTATTCATTGGAAGAAGGCCTAAGAGAAACCGTCGAATGGTATTTAGAGTTTTTCTCTAGTCCCGTCCTTGCCAACGGCAAAACTCCACTTATAGTAGGTGTTTAAGACAACAAGGCAAAAGTAAAAAGCAACGGTAGAGAATAGCTAGTTTATTTGCTTTTTGCTGATTTTAGACGATGGCTTTATTTGCTCTGGACACCACTTAGCCACGCAGACATCTTCAACTTCTTATCTGGTAAAAACTTCAGTTTTTCCAGCAGTTGAATCAATCAGTACATATAAGGATTTTCATTCATGTCAGAACAGCAAACGAAAAAATTGTCTATCCCTACCTGTGACGATCGCTTACTGTGGGAAACATGGATGTCAATGTTTCATTTTCCCACACTCACCGTTGCCGATGAACTAGGCTTATTTACGCTGTTAGAAAAATCACCCGCGACAGCAGATGAAGTAGCCCAAAGCCTAGATTTAGGACACCGTTCCACAGAAGCCTTGTTAGGAGTAATGACATCCCTTGGTTATCTAGTGCAACAAAATGAGAAATTTGCGATTACAGAAGTATCTCGCAATTTCCTCTTACCTCAAAGTCCTTTTTACTGGGGTGGAATTTTACATCTAATGCGAAGCACTCCTTTATCCCACGCATCGCTACTGACAGCATTACGCAATGATAAATCTACCATCTACGAAGATAAAGATATTTGGGAAACTCATGAACTAGAACCAGAACAAGCCAAAGCCTTTACTAGCCATATGCACAGCCAAACAGTCTCTCCGGCGGTTGGTGCTGCTATTAGAGGCGACTTTACAAGTGTCAAACGCCTTCTTGATGTGGGTGGTGGTTCTGGTGCGTTTTGTTTTGCCTTGGCTCAACATTATCCTGATTTGCGTTGTACCATTCTAGAGTTGCCAGTGGTGTGTAAAATTGCAGACAAATACATCGCCGCAGCTGGACTACAAGCAAGAATTGATACGAAAGCAGGCAACTTCTTTACAGATCCTTTTCCTTCAGGTTACGACGCAATTTTATTTGGTAATATCTTTCATGATTGGGGACGCGAAAAATGTCTCCATCTTGCGCGCAGTAGCTTTGCTGCCTTACCAAAAGGTGGGAAAATTTACCTCCACGAAATACTCTTATCTGATACCAAAGATAGCCCTTTAGTGGCTACAGCATTTTCTCTGTGTATGGTTTGGGTGACAGAAGGTAAGCAATTCACAGCTAGAGAAATTCAGCAACTATTAACCGAATGCGGATTTGTCGATATATCTATCACTCCCACCTACGGTTACTATTCTTTGATTAGTGCGACAAAGCCGTAATTTTGACTAAGTAACTATCTCTACAAAATCGCTTCCAGCATTTTCCTTGATTACTACTTCCTCAAATTGAGAGACAAATAGAATGGTTCAACAAATTATCAAACCCGAAATTAATTCAATTCCCCAACCGCAAACAGACGGTAAACAAGTTTGGGATGTCATTATTGGGTTACATGCTTTTCCAACTGTCTTAGTAGCACATGAGTTAAAACTATTTCCCCTGTTAGCAGAAAGTCCTCGGACTCTTTTAGAAATTTGTCAAAGCCTCAATTTGGCACATCGTTCTGCTAGTGCAGTTTTATCTATATGCACATCGTTAGAATTAGTACAGTTTCAAGACAATCAGTACCATATCACAACTGTGGCGCGTGAGTATTTATTAGAAACTAGCTTGACTTCTTTTTGTGGCTATTTCGATTTAATGATTGCTAACGCCAGTTCTTATTCTTATGAGGGAATTAAAAAGTCAATTTTAACAGATAAGACTCAAGTTTATGAAGGCGTAGATGTCTTTGAAGTTCACGAACAACAAGATGAAATTGCCAGGAATTTTACCCGCGCTATGCACTCTGCGAGTATTTCTGCGGCTTTAGCATGGCCAGAAAAAATTAATCTTGCCAATTATCAGCAAATGTTAGACATTGGTGGTGGTTCTGGCGCTCATTCTATTGGTGCAACTTTAAAATGTCCGAGTTTAAAAGCAACGGTTTTTGATTTAGCACCTATCTGCGAAGTCGCCCAAGAATTTATTAGTCAACATGGGTTACAAAATCAAATTAACACTCATGCTGGCGATATGTGGCAAGATGATTTACCTTCAGCAGATTTACACTTTTATTCGCTGATATATCACGATTGGACACCAGAACAATGTCGGTTTCTGACGCAAAAAAGCTTTGACAGTTTAGAACCTGGTGGACGTTTAATTGTTCATGAATGGCTATTTAATGACGATCGCACCGCACCACTTTCAACAGCAGCATATAATCTAATTATGCTACTTTGGTGCGCCGGAGGACAGCAATATTCTGGTTTAGAACTATCCACAATGATGAATGAAGTTGGTTTTATCAATATTCAAGTTACCCCAACTTTTGGCTATTGGAGCATTGTCACAGGTGAAAAGCCGAAGTCAGAGATTTCCCATTAAAACAATATCCCATTGATGGGGTAGGCAGGGAGCAGGGGAGAGGGTTGGAAGTTTTTAGCAACAATTCAAATTCTGCAACTTAAATGCACATCAGCTGACTATCACCTGATGAATAGGACTTACGCCCTTTGCCTCCCTGCGGTCTAAACTGCAAATTAGGTGACTAATAGCATATCACCCAATTTTTCAAAAATCTCTTGCTTACCTAAGTAGGATATGCAATACTCTTATCCAAGATAAAATACGGTAAATCGATAGAGTTACCGATTTAAAAAGGATAGGATTCATGCAGTTACTCTGGTTCATCCCTACCCACGGCGATGGGCGCTACTTAGGAACAGCAACAGGCGGTAGAGCTGTTAGCTTTCCATATTTTCGACAAATTGCACAGGCAGTGGATGACCTGGGTTACACGGGGGCTTTGTTACCTACAGGTAGGTCTTGCGAAGATGCTTGGGTTGTGGCATCAACTCTAGTATCCCTAACTCAACGGATGCGTTTTTTGGTGGCGATACGTCCGGGGTTGATGTCGCCAACGTTAGCCGCGAGGATGGCGGCGACGTTTGACCGCTTGTCTGGGGGGAGGTTGTTGATTAACGTTGTCACAGGTGGTGATCCGGTGGAGGCCGCTGGAGATGGCTTGCATTTGGGTCATGATGAGCGTTATGAATTAACAGATGAATTTTTGACGATATGGCGATCGCTTGTTAGTAGCGAAACTGTTAACCTAAAGGGTGAGTATCTAGATATTCAAGGCGGCAAAATAGTGTTTGCGCCTGTGCAGCAGCCCTATCCGCCGTTATGGTTTGGTGGTTCCTCAGCCATTGCCCAAAAAATCGCCGCCAAGCACGTAGATGTTTATTTAACTTGGGGTGAACCACCAGCGCAAGTTGCTGAGAAAATTGCCGCAGTTCGCAGACTTGCAGAGATTGAAGGTAGAACTTTGCGGTTTGGCATTAGGCTGCACGTCATTGTGCGGGAAACTGAAACTGAAGCTTGGGACGCAGCTAATCAATTGATTCGCTATGTGGATGATGAAGCTATTTCCAAAGCCCAAAAAGTTTATGCGCGGATGGACTCGGAAGGGCAACGCCGCATGAGTCAGCTACACAAAGGTAGCCGCGAAACACTCGAAATTAGCCCAAATTTGTGGGCGGGTGTAGGTTTAGTGCGTGGTGGTGCAGGTACAGCACTGGTAGGTGATCCCGATACAGTCGCCGCCAGAATGCAGGAATATGCAGACTTGGGAATTGAAACCTTTATTCTTTCTGGCTATCCCCATTTAGAAGAAGCTTATCGTGTTGCCGAATTATTATTCCCCCGTTTGCCGTTAGAAAACTTGCCCAAAGTTGAAGAAAAACACATCATCAGCCCCTTTGGCGAGATTGTTGCTAATGAAGAATTCCTGAAGCAACAGCCTCAGCACAAAGCTGCGTCCATATCCTAAATAGTCAAGGAATGGGAGATTAGCCGCTATGTTACATCAACAAATTGACGAACAAATTGCCCAAAAAGAAGCTTGGGCGTTGCGGCGACAATTGGGCATACCCAACAATAAACGCTTGTGGGTATTAGCCTGCATGGATGAACGTTTACCAGTAGAAAAAGCCTTGGGAATTGGCGAAGGCGACGCACATATTTTTCGTAATGCTGGCGGGTTAGTGACAGATGATGCCATTCGGTCAGCAATGTTAACCACACAGTTTTTTAACACCAAAGAAATTATTGTGATTAATCATACCGAGTGCGGCATGATGAGTGCTTCTGGAGACTTTCTCAGTGAAGTGTTACGCAGCCGAGGGATCGATGTGGATGCAGTTGCAGTTGACCCCGCCTTACCAGAGTTGAAACTACCCAAAGGTGTATTTTCCAAATGGATTAAAACCTTTACCGATGTGGACGAAATCTGCAAACAGCAGGTGGAATTGCTACGTCAATCTCCGTTGATTCCCGATGATGTGGTGATTCATGGCTACATTTGGGAAGTGGAGACAATGAGTTTACGCCGCCCCTACGAACGTTTGAGTGAGAAGGTCAACACAGCCGAGGCTATGCAGACCAAGACAAAATCACCATGAATTAATTGTATAAATTAGGAGTGTATTTACATGACTCGGATTTTAGCGATCGCTGGTAGTCCTTCCCATCCTTCCAGAACCTACGGAATTTTGGAATATGCCGCCAAACTATTAGAAAAAGAAGGTCTACACATAGATATTATTTCTGTGCGCGATTTACCTGCGGAAGATTTGGTATTTGGCAAGTATGACAGCCCCGCCTTAGAACAACCCAAAGCTTTATTAGCCCAAGCCGACGGCGTAATTATTGCCACCCCAATCTACAAAGCTGCTTATACAGGCATACTCAAAGCATTTTTAGACTTACTCCCGCAAAAATCATTGACAGGCAAAGTCGTGTTACCTCTGGCAACTGGCGGCACAATTGCCCATTTGTTAGCTATTGAATATGCCCTCAAACCCATCTTAGGTGAGTTAGGCGCACGGCATATTCTCGCCACCGTGTATGCAGTCGATAAACAAATTCAAAAGCAACCCGATGATAGCGTCCTGCTAGATGAAGAACTCGAACAAAGGCTCAAAGACGTGCTGCAAGAATTCGTCAAAGCCGTGAAATTCTCCGCAATTGAATCTCCACAACTAGCACACGCTAACTAACACACAAGTTTATACCTCCGCTTACTTGTTACAGATGGGTAGATTTTATCCATCTGTTTCTTTCTATTTGTGCCTATGGGTGATACCGTTTCACTTTAAGTTTGATGCAAATAGACCGCAAGGGGGCAGGGTGCAGGGGGCAAGGGGAAAGAAGTATGTATCATTTTTTTCGTGAAATGGTGTGAGACATCAACTACAACTGAATTACTACAGCTTGCGATCGCACAAATTGAAAAATTACCACCAGAAGAATAAAATGCGATCGCAACCCGTCTTCTACCTGCACTAAAAGACGAGCAAAATTGAAAAATAGTTTATATTTGAGCTTTTTTGATCACAATAGAAATAGGCACTTTCAGCAAAATCAAGTTTCATGCAATCTTCTACCTCGACTATTCCCCATTTAATTGCTGCGGCTTTTCATGCACTTTCCGATCCTCTGCGAATTAATGTGCTGGAATTACTGCGACAGCGAGAATTATGTGTGTGTGATTTATGTGATGCTTTGGAGGTAAGTCAGTCAAAACTGTCGTTTCATCTCAAAACTCTGAAGGAAGCTGGCTTAGTTAACTCGCGCCAAGAAGGAAGATGGATTTACTATAGTTTAAATATTGCGCAATTTAACGCTTTAGAAAAATATCTAGCCGGATTTCGCAATATTCATACAATTCCCTCTGCACTTCCTTGCTGTGATTCAGGGCGAGATTAATTTGTTGATTTTAAGTTGGACAAAAAGCCAAAATAGATGAATCCTTACCTTTTCAATTCTTGTTTTTAACCTCTGTACGTTTGCGATAACTGAATACTTGAGGAATACTCCGGCAATAATATATTAGTGTTACTAAACAAGCAAGCTGAATAAAACTAATACCAAAAAGAGGATGGAAATCTGGCTTGATAAAATCAATTAAAAATCGAAAACTTAAATAAGAAAGTAAATAAAACTTAAATAAATCGCCATTTTGATATTGATAGCGGCGACGGAGTTTTAATAAAAATATTAAACAGATTAAAAATAAAATTTCATATAATTGTGTAGGGTGACGCAAAATGCCATCACCAAAATCGATGCCCCAAGGTAATGTAGTGGCAATTCCATAAGTGCGATCGCTCAACCCTGTTAAAAAACAACCTACTCTACCAATTGCTGTCCCAACAATCAAGGGAATGGCAAAAACATCGCCCGTTGATTCTCTAATTCCGACAATTTTTTTGGTAATTTCTACACCAATTAATCCCCCTAAAAGCGCACCAACTACTGTTTTTCCCTGCACCAGAATTAATAATAATTGTTGGGGATTTTGCCAAGTTAAATCTATATGTTGTAATCCGACTAATACCTTTGCGCCAATTAAAGCTCCAACCATACCACCAAGCATAACAAAACTGCGTTGGCTCGGTGCGATCGCATCTTTTTTCACATTCCGCAATAACAAACGAAAGGCAACAGTATAAGCTAAAGATTCAAATAAAATATGCGGATGAATCCGCAATGAACCTAACCAAAAATAAACAGGAAAATTCACAATTTACTTAGCTCAGTGATAGATTGTTCTCACGCCCAGTAGTTCGTTAATTTTAAATTCTCTGTAGATATTCAGGTGGCACGGCATCTACTAACCAAACACCATTATCGGAGCAGTAAAAAGTATAACCTGCTTGATGCATAGCAGCTGCATCCACAGCAAAAACTACAGGTTTACCATGCCTTGTGCCAACAGTTTTGGCTGTAGCAATATCTCGTGATAAATGGACATGATGACGAGACATTTTGCACAGTCCTGTTTGTAAAATCGACTCGACTGATTTTTCTCCTGTACCGTGATACAAAATATCTGGCGGGACAACAGCTAGCAATTGTAAATCAACTTCTACGCTGTGTCCTTGGTTAGCGCGGATGAGATTACCTGTAGAGTCAAAGGAAAAACGTTTTTTATCACTCGTGGCGACGACTGCGGCTAACTCGTCACGGCTAATTGGAAACTGATGTTGAGCGCAAGCTGCTAAAAGTTCATCCACTTTTACCCAGCCACCAGCCGCCAGTGTAATTCCGAGACTTTCTGGTTGGTGGCGTAAATGTTTACTCAAAAATTTACTAATTTTGACTAGGCGTTGATTATCCATAAAGCAATAATTTGTTTCAAAATAATGCCGCAAGCGACACTAATCATCATAATTAATGTGAGCTTGCCACCAGGGACAAGTTGATTTCTGTGTTGCAGTTGTTGACGTTGCTTCCACGTTGCTAAGGCGGGGATGATGCCGCCTAAAATAGAGATGCTAAATGTACCCGCAAAATCTAAAGCTGCAAAGAAAATATTGGGATTAATTGCGCCTAAACTCATTGGTGGTAACAATATCAACGAATATAAAGGTAAGCGATGAGTTGTTTGTGTTTGGGCTGTTGGCGAAATATCTTTAAATAAATCCAGCAAGCCGTACACAAAGCCAATAAAAGATGTGGCGATCGCAAACTCTGAAAAGATAGATACTAATACCCCTAACCATTCTCCACCACTACCAGCCCGTAAAACTTGCAGTGGATCGAACACAGCTTGATTCACACTATTAATCATATCAGGACTGACACTACCCAAAATCACTGCATTCCAAGCCAAAAACATGATTAAAGGTATTGCCGAACCAATAGTGATGGACTGACGAATCTTTTGGCTATCTCCTTCTAGCTGGGTGACGACAACTGGCACAACGTTATGATAAAAAAGTGCCACTAACATCACTGGTATTGCTGTCCCTAAAGCATTCCAGTCTTGAAATAAAAAATGTACAGTCTTAATTTGGGTAATTCCCAACAGTAATAATCCTAAAAAAGATGCCAAGACAATTCCCACAAAGGCGTTATTTAATTTTTCGATTAACTTTTCTCTGCCTAAATACATAATGCCGCCAAATAGCAGCGTAAAGGCAACTGTTCCCACCCAGCTAGGTAGAATTTGCATACCCCACAGATGGGCAACCGCAGATATCAAAATATCTCCGCCTTGGGTGATATAAGCTACTAGTAAGGCATAATGCAAAAATAAATATGCGCCGCCAAAAATTCGTGCTCCTGCCTGACCGAGGGTATTTTCTACCATTGTTAACAAACCTACACTCGGACGGCCTGCCAAACGCATGGTATTAATGCTGACTTCGGCAATTAATAACCCGGAAATTAAAGCATACAACCACACGGCAATTAGTAAAACTGTAGAAGGTATGACACCAGAAGGCAATGTTACCGCAGGTAAGGCCAAAATTCCTGCGCCAACAGTTGTGCCTGCAATTAAGGCTGTGCTTCCTAACACACTACCTGGTTGATGAGTCAGTTGGTTGCCATCAACTTTCAGGTGAGAAAACAATCGCGTGACTTCTGCTTGCGGTGCGGAAAAAGCAGTCTTGATTGTGGTCATACTGCAAAGAAAGTGTTAATTTATGTAACTATTTATCTTAGCAAAAACCTAGAAACAAACCCCAGAGGCGCAAAGAAGCCAGTGCGTTGTATTTCCTGACTCCCTCAGTGGCGCAACAGAGGTATATAGCAGTTGAAGCATAGATTAGGACTATGTTGATTGCTAAAACTCATGAGAATACCGAGTTTATACTCAGCACTCAGCACTGAGCACTCAGCACTTTGCTATAAAACTTTATTCAACTAGCCTCTATTCCCTAACCTCTAGCTTCTTACATATTTGTGCTAAATCGACGTTACCACCGCTAATAATTACACCAACTCTCGCGCCTGGTGCTTTGACGACACCTTCAAATAAAGCGGCGGCGGCTAATGCACCTGTAGGTTCGACAACTATTTTGAGGCGTTCCCAAATGAAAAACATTGCGTTAATAATGGCGGTTTCTGAGACTGTCACCATATCGTCAACGTAATTTAAAACTAGAGGAAACGTGAGTTTACCTAAACTGGGTGTCCGCACACCATCGGCAATTGTCTGCGGATTGGTCACAGTTTGCAGGGTTTTGCTGTGGAAGGAACGAGTGGCATCATCAGCGAGTTCTGGTTCGACTCCAATGACTTTGGCATTGGGTAAAAGTGCTTTGGTAGCCATCGCACAACCAGAAATCAATCCCCCACCCCCACAACAGACTAATAATAAATCCAGTTGACCAACTTCTTGAATTAGTTCTAAGGCTGTGGTTCCTTGTCCGGCGATGATGTGGGGATGATCGTAAGGGGGAATGAGGGTAAGATGACGATCGCTTGCTAGGCTTTTAGTTAATTTTTCGCGATCGCTTTCTTGGCGATTATATAAAATTACTTCTGCACCATAGCCACGAGTTGCTTGTTGCTTGACTGCTGGGGCATCGTCTGGCATAACGATTGTCGTAGGAATATGGAGTAATTTTCCTGCTAAAGCGATCGCTTGAGCATGATTACCAGAAGAGAAGGTGATTACACCTTTTTGCTGTTGTTCCGGGGATAGCTGCGATAAGGCATTATACGCACCACGAAATTTAAATGCGCCTGTGCGTTGAAAGTTTTCACATTTAAAAAATACTTGGCTTTGGGTGCGATCGTTAACCGTTCTCGAAGTGAGTATCGGTGTACGGTGGGCAATTCCCGCCAGTCTTGCTTGTGCGGCTGTGATATCGTCGATAGTGACAGAGTTTTGTTGTGACATGAGTGTAGGTGTTAATTTCAGCTATCACTTCATCTACTACCAGAAATAAATATAAATGTCTCTTGTGGAACAGGAAAAATTCTTGGATTAGATTAATAAATGTATATGAACAAAGTACCAATGATTGATATTGTTTTCACAATATCTGAGTAATTATGCAAGCATCTTTTAGGGACAATCAAGCACAAAAAATACCTAAAAGGACTCGGACTACGATCATGATTGCTGTGGTTGAATCTATTCAAGAGTGCAAGCAAGTAGCGATCGTGGCTGAATTCCCGGGAGAGTGTGGCTTAGAAATGCTCAAAGGTTGCTTGGAAGATGAAGCACAAGGCTGGTCTGACCAGCAATTTCAACATTGGTTTGAAAGCCTGGAAGTTAAATATGGCCAGCGCAGCCCTTTGGGGATTTCGATGATTAGTTTGTACAGAAGTGTGATGATCCTAATTAATACTTGCGATCGCCAGTTAAAAATAGAACAAACTTTTCCCTCACCTTAAACAAATCGCTGGGTAAATTCGGCAATTAAATCTACTCGCCCTTTGCGTAACATTGCCGGGTCTAATCTTTCGGTAGTGTTGCAAGTCATTAACACAACTAATCGCTGTTTCATTTGAATCCCAGAGTCATCAATGACGCTTTGATATAAAGTGCCATCTAACAAACTTAAAATATGTTCAGTTTTATTATTAGATTGGGCAATTTCTGAAGCCCGATTTTGGGCTAAGTTATCAGCTTCATTAATAATGATGCAGATTTTTTCTAAATAAGTTGGCGGGACAAAATTAGCGATCGCATCATGATCCAAAATAAATATGACATAGCCCAAAGGCATCAAAATTTCTTTGGCAACGGCTTGTGTCCAAGCGGTTTTCCCTGTACCTGGTTCGCCATGTACCACCACTGCTAACTGATTTTGATTCAGTACTGCTTGCTGTAATGCGTCGGTGAAACTTTGAATTTCTGGGGGAAAGGTGCGAATGGGAAATTGGCTGTGGACTTTACCCACTCGGCTTTGATAGCCACTTAACATCACGGCTAAATCATAGGTGGCTTTGTTGACTAGTGGTGCTAAATCTGTCGCCATTAAAGTATACTGTCGCCGTCCGCGATCGTATGGTTCAATTTGCAGCCAGATATCATAAATTTCCCAATAAGCTGAAACTGTATTAATCACATCTAGCCGTTCCCAACTGATGAATTTTTCCGTTGGTAAATAAAAATCTCTTTCAGAATAATATTGGGTAATAAAATCAGGACGACCTAAAATTTGTAAAACTCGTAAAACTGTAATTTCTTGTAGGCGATTTAAAACATAATCAATAGGGATACTGTTACGGCTCACAAATTGTAATATCGGTGTTTCGGTACTTAAAACCTCTTTATACCGATGATCTGGCGATTGGGGATCAGGCGTAATATAATTCCAAAACTTCTCTATTTCATACCGGGTATTTTCCGAGGCAACACTTAATAAGTTAGCCCACCAAGTATAATTATTTCTGCCTAATACTTCGGCAAAGGTACTAGCTACATTAAAGGTTTTTTGGGTTAATTCTTTAGTATCATTTTGCGCTAAATCCCATAAAAAATTCCAATCTAAATCTCTTTGTAATGGTCGCCAGCCACTAGTAAGTAAGTTTTGTTTTTTGTGATTATTGGATGTACTGTCGTTGCCGTTAAAATAATCAAATTCCATATTTGTATGTATCAGGCTGTTGTTTCGTTCAGCTTGGCTAAGAGGTGAGATCAGAAGGTTTAAAAAGTTTTCTTGTACTATAAACTACTTGTATAGAAGTTGCCATATCAACAATTCTGTTATACTACATTGTAGTATTTAACGTCAGATGCGTCAATTCCTGGTTTTTTGTAGTCAAAATATGGCTGAAGTGAAAATTAGCGGGAGCACGCTGGTTTAAGGATAAGCGAAAGTTGGCTGAAAAACGTCGGTAATCAGATTTCTGGTGTTCCTAGCGCGTACATTTCTTTACTAAAGGAACCTAATGTGAAAGTGGTAGCTGAAAAATTACCAAGCTACCTAGGTAATTATCATGATTTGGCTAATATCTATTTACTGCCAAAGTTGAGATGCTCGGGATGAGCAGTGTATTAAGTTTTAATTAGCAAACCTGCGATTGTTTTTATGAATAATTAATAACTAAATCTGGCGGATAAATCTGCCCAAAGGCTTGGAAAATAAGCTCATTTAGCAGATAGAATTATCTTAGGGAAGAAAGAAAGCTTGATTATAATACTCCTGGGATAGATTTTTCTTTTCCAATGACAACACAATTATAAATTGTCGTTACAAAGACCAGAGATTAATAGTTGAATTTGTTGTTTCTACAACTTCATTTTTGCTAATAAAACTTAAATTTTTGTAGTTGATAGCTGGCGATCGTTTTTAGCCTCACCAAGCATTTATACTTATTAGCTTTGCTCGGCATTTTCCGGAAACAGCCGCCCTATATAGACGATCATAGCGGATGGTTTCCTAGATGAATAGAGGATGAGCCTTTGCCAAAAAAATTCTGTAATTTTGCGTATAATCGAAAAGTATCTGCTAAATCAATGAAGTTAAGTTTTAATTTTTCCACATTCCAAGATGCAATCGCAAAACAGTCGCTAATTTTTTCGCTCCATCCTATCCCTTGTGGGATAGTTCGTCTGCCATCGCCAACAAGCAAACAAGACGATAAATCCCAATTGATTTTCATGGAAAAAAGATGTACACAGCACATTCCCTCAGCAATGATACAAAGCAACAAAACTGTCAGCAGCCGTTAATTTTAGCGGTGGAAGATAACGATGATAATCTTTTGCTGATTAGTTATGCGCTGGAGTCACTCGGCTGTAGATTCATCTGCCAAACAGACAGTAAATCAACTGTTGTGGTTGCTAAAGAATATCAGCCAGACCTAATTATGTTAGATATTTTATTACCAACTTTTAATGGCATTGATGTTGTACGTCATCTAAAGCGAGAACCACTCACGCATCACATTCCTGTATTAGCTGTAACAGCTTTAGCAACTCGAGAAGATAGACAACAAATTCTCACAGCAGGTTTTAACGACTATATTAGTAAACCATTTCTGTTGGAAGATTTAGAAGCAGTTGTACGCCGTTTGTTATGCGGCAAACTAGAGCCTTATTCTAGTTATGGATTATGTCAGGATTAAAGTTTAGTCAGGCAAAAGATAACAGTAAAAAATTCACTACTGAGCTTGGAAATTTCAGGAGTTAACTTTTGTTCTTTAGCTTTTGACTTTTAACTTCACTCTAGTCACCTTCTAAGCTGATGTGCATTCAAGTTGCAGAATTTGAATTGTTGGTAAAAACTTCAAACCCTCTCCCCTGCTCCCATGCTGTCTAAACAAGCAAATTAAGTGCTTAACAGCTTACTCACAATCGTGGATACTGTCACATATTTTTTGGTAGTTTGACTGTAAACACGCTACCTTTACCCAGTTCCGAAGATAAAGTAATATTCCCGCCGTGGGCTTCAGCAATTCTATGGGATAAATGCAGTCCTAAGCCGCTACCAGAGCGTTTATTTCTGCCTTGACGAAATCGTTCAAAAATAGTTGCTTGGTCTTCAGGCGCAATGCCATAACCAGTATCTTCTACAGCAATTTTCACCCAGTTTTTTTCTGAAGAATTGTTGTTTTCGGTGAGGCGAATGGTAATACCGCCTGTGTCAGTAAATTTGATGGCATTACCCAAGAGGTTATTAAAAATTCGGCGTAATTCTAAGGCATCACCCATCACAAAACCAGGATCTTTTTGATTAGGTTCTAAACCGCTAGTATCAACTTTTACTGTTAAATTTTTCTCGTTCGCTAGTGGCGCGAGTTCGCTGACTACTTCTTGAACTATTTCTGGTAAGTTGCAGACTTCATCATTAAAGGTCTTTTTCCCAGCTTCCATCCGATAGACTTCTAGCAAGGTATTAACCATCTGCATTAAGTTTTGATTGCTGCGAATCATGACTGAGATAGCTTGTTTCATTTCGGGCGAAATTTTGCAAAATGTTTCTTGTTGAAACAAACCCAGCATTCGATCAGCCGCAACTAAGGGGGTGCGTAAATCATGAGTCAGACGAGACACAAAGTCTTCTCGTTGACGAGCCATTTTTTGTTGTTCGTCTAAACTTTTTTTCAGCCGCATTAACGAGCGCACTCTCGCTAATAATTCATCTGTATCGAATGGTTTGCGAATAAAATCATCCGCACCCGCATCTAATCCTTCCACCACACTGGATTCATGAAAGGCTGTAATTAAAAGAATGGGAATATAGTTTTTCAGAAAAGCAGGGTTTTTGCGAATGCGATTTGTGACTTCATAACCATCCATTCCCGGCATCATCACATCCAGCAGAATTAAATCCGGTGGGGTTTGTTCAACATATTTCAAAGCTGAGATGCCATCTGAGACAATATCAACCTCATAGTCTTCACTTTCTAGAATCGTTTGCACCAAAATGAGATTATCTCTAGTGTCATCGACAGCCAGAATTTTACCCTTGTTAGATTGTTCCACTACAGACATGATTGATTAATTTAGATCCTAATTTATAGTTTTAAGTTTGTATGTCTTATTGAAGCTCGGCGCGGCGGAGAGGATGAATGATGAGGGTTATGAGCCGAGAAAAAAATATTTTCTCCATCCATGTTTAAAGCCGGGATTTTTCCGGCTCCGCTTTTGGGTGATATTTGTCTTGGTAGTTCAATGCGGAACAGAGAACCGATGCCTAACTGACTTTCCAAAAATATTTTGCCATTCATCATTCGCACCAAAGAATCAATGATTGCCAAACCCAATCCTGTACCTGCATATTTACGCGTGAGGGTTTGATCAACTTGACGAAAAGCTTCAAATATATGTTTAGAATCTTTAGCGGATATGCCAATACCTGTATCACGGACAGCGATCACAATAACATTATCTGATATTTCCTGAATTTCTACCCAGACCCCACCTGTTTCTGTAAATTTAATCGCATTTGATAACAAGTTAATTAAAATTTGCCGGATTCGTACTGGGTCATTAAATACCCAAGTATTTTGTAATTGAATATCTAATTCTAAAGTAATTTTTTTCGCTTCTGCTAACGAATTCATTTCGCCAACAGTCGTATTGACTACTGTTGTTAAGTCAAATAATTCTGGTTTTAATTCTAGTCTTCCTGCTTCTAATTTAGAAAAATCTAACACTTCATTTAATAACATCAGCAAGTGCTTACCGTTATTTAAAATCCTTTCTACCATGTCGGTTTGCTGTTCGGTCAAATGTCCAAATTTTGGACGCAATAATATTTGCGAAAACCCAATAATGGCATTCATCGGAGTTCGCAATTCATGGGACATCGTAGCCAAAAATTGCGATTTTAATCTAGATGCTTCTAATAACTTTAAATTTTGGAGTTGAATTTGTTGACGTTGTTTTTCTAATTCTTGATTTTTGCGAATTAGTTGCTCGTGGCTTTCTTTTAATTGCTGAAGTGCCAGTGTAGCTTGCATTTCGGCGCGGTGTACTCTGATGGCATTGCGTAAAATCTGCGCTAATGCTTCTGAAGATACGCGAGATTTGGCAAGATAATCTGTAGCACCTGCTTTCATCAACTCGACCGCAATTTGTTCATCGCCTTGCGAGGTAAGAACGACTAAAGGAACTTTGATTTCTGATGCACGTAGCCTGTTGATCAGTGTCAAACCATCTTGATCTGGTAAGCGATAATCTAAAAAAATACAGTCATAGGTGGTATGCTGCACAGCTAATAGTGCCTCATTTCCATTACCAGCCTCAGACAGTTCCATTTTGACACCTGCTTGAGCCAAGGCTCGACGGACTGCCATCCGGTCTACGTCGTCATCGTCTACAACCAAAATTCTTAAGGTCTCTTCCATCTGCTTTTCTTTTCACTGTCCTATGCGGGTTGATGTGTATCATTTCTATTTTTAGACTATCCAACTAAACAATTTTAGATTTGAGATAGAGTTAGGAATTGATTAATTTTAAAGTTAACAGATTTTAATAACAGTATTAAATATTATATATGGATTTTCATCCAATTTTTATTTTTAAATTTTATGAGGTGCATTTATCTTTATCTCCCCACTGACTGTTAATATATGTTGATGAAGTTATAGTTTGGCGATTTTAGGGAATTTCACACAATAGCCAATATTTATTTAGTGTGGCCATCATTTCCACAAAACTATTAAATGTTACGGGTTTGAGGATGTAGCCAGCAACATTTAAGTTATAAGCTTCTACTCTATCTTGGTCTTGGTTGGAAGTTGTCATCACAACTACCGGAGTGGCGCGCAATTTGGGATCGGCGCGTAATTCTTGCAGGAATTCAATGCCGCCCATTTTTGGCATATTTAAATCTAATAAAATTAACCGCCGTTCTGGTGGAACTTTGGGGGGTTGATGATTCTGGCTCCGCAACATTGCTAATGCTTCAATGCCATTGCTAGCTAGATAAAGTGGGTTAGTAATATTGACTTTCTTGAACGCCCGTTTGACATTCATAATATCAACTTCATCATCCTCCACAAGTAGTATGTTAATCAGTCTTTCTAGCATCTTTGTCAATTAAATAGTTTAGTTTTTTTAAAATTTCTTTCTCAAATTCAATTATTAAAATAAAATAGATTATTAGTTGTTAATTACTTATTATTCATTTATAATCCGTTATTAACAACATAATATTTAGGTAATAACTACATAGTAAAGTTAAAGCCAGAGGCTTCCCAAGCTCACTATGATTGTAAATGAGCTTAGTAATCCCTGTCCTCAGTCATTAGTGAGAGTTATAGGCACGTATCTTGTATCATAGGCTGGAGCGGTGTAACGCTAGAATTGTTTAGGCCAAGTAAAGTAAAAGCTGCTGCCCACTCCGACTTGAGAATCAAGATGAATCGTCCCCCCTTCAGTCTCGACAATTTTCTTGACGATCGCTAAACCAATACCAGTACTTTCCTTGCGATCGCGTGCTTCTAAAGTTTGAAAAATGCTAAATATTTTGTGGTGATACTCTTGGGATATGCCAGGGCCATCATCCGCAACCGTAAATTTGTAGTATCTCCCTTGCTCTTGGACAGAAATTGTGACTTGGCCATCAGGGCGGGAGTGATGTTTGATAGCGTTTTCGATCAAATTTGTAAATACTTGTTGTAAAGGAATTCGCTTGGTTGTGAAAGTAGGCATTCCCTCTGCCACTTTCATCTGAAAACTTAAGGGGCGTTCTAAGGAATCAATGACTTCTTGTAACAACTCTTGGAGATTAACTACAGATAAATCTGTATGAATTTGTCCAACACGCGAGTATTCTAATAAGCCATTAATCAGCCCTTCCATCCGATGTACTCGACCGCGCAATAAGTTTAGCTGATGCTGGTTTTCTGGCGAAAGTTGACCGGCTAAGTCTTCTTCTAACCATTCGGAAATACTCGCAATCGCGCGCAGGGGGGCTTTTAAATCATGAGAAGTGACATAGGCAAATTGATCTAATTCCTGATTGCGCTTTTGTAACATCGCTGTAGTTTGCGTCAGGATAGTGTTTAATCTGGTGAGTTCTTCGGCGCGTTGTTGAAGTGCTAATTCGGTTTGTTTGCGATCGCTAATATCAATACAGGAACCAATAAACCCCGCAAAAATCCCATCACTAGCAAAATGGGGTGTACCTTTATCTAAAATCCAGCGATATTCGCCATCAAATCGCCGCAGTCGATACTCCATCGCAAAGGGCGATCTCGCCTCAAAAGCATCTGTATAAGTATTTATACATTGCTCCACATCTTCAGGATGTACAGCTTCTGTCCAACCATGACCAAACTCTTGTACAATGGTGCGACCAGTAAATTCTAACCAGCTTTTATTAAAAAAATTAAATAATTTATCTACACCAGACATCCAAATCATCACCGGAGCTTGATCAACCATGATGCGGAATCTAGCTTCACTATCAAAGATAGTAGCAATATCTTCAACCACACCAGGGTCTGCTTCAGCAAGGCTGTGACCTTCTAAGATTAAAAAAATCACCTTGCCTTGTTGATTCCTGATGGGTTTAATCAAGAATTCACAGGTCAAAGAGCGATCGCCATTGCCTAAAATTTCAACTTGAGAATCTACGCATTCACCTGCTGCTGCACGGTAAATAGCTGCTTGCAATTTTTTTTGGGTAAGCTTTGAGTTCCGCCATCGCCAAGCTGACCACAATGGACGACCAATTACTTCACTACTATTAAGTCCACTAAAATTTAATGCTGAGTTATTAATTTCTAGAAGATTTCCATCTGGTTGCATTAATCCAATGAATTTAATCCCTTGATTAAAGATAGCTTTGGTAATTGCTTGAGGTTCTCCGAGAATAATTTCAATTTGTTGTGATTTGTTCATTTTTTGCAGCTTTTAAGCTTTCAAATTATTTTAATTATTGCGATAGGTTACAACTCCTCAACTAATGACATAATTCAATATTTGTGACAAATATTTCATATTTTATTGTAAGATAGCCATATATCCGGGGCTAGATTTTTACATCTATCCATTTAAAAACAATTCAAATTCCTACTTCTATCGGTGGATGCAACATTATTGTCATATCATCTATCTTTGGTTTGGTAAATTAAATAAATTAGTTGACAAAAGCGCAGACTTTCAACAGCGCAATCAAAGAAGAGAGAGTTAAGCAATGAACGAAATAAGCATTATTTTAATTGAGGATCATGATTTAACCAGAATGGGTCTGAAAGCAGCATTACAGGCTCACAGTGGTTTGAAAGTAATTGGTGAAGCCGCCAATGCCACTCAAGGGTTGAAACTGTTAGAGACAGCAAAGCCAGATGTAGCGGTGGTAGATATCGGCTTGCCGGATATGGATGGCATTGAACTCACCCGCAAGTTTCGACGCTATCAAGCAGAGTCAGGGCAATCTGCAACCAAAATCCTGATTTTGACAATGGATCATACAGAAGATGCTGTATTAGCTGCTTTCGCCGCAGGTGCAGACTCTTATTACATGAAAGAAACCAGCATCAGCAAGTTAACAGAAGCAATACAAGCAACCTTCGGCGGGAATTCTTGGATTGATCCAGCGATCGCTAATGTAGTATTACGCAAAATGCGCCAAGGTATTCCCGGTGAAGTTGCAGGTAGCGACAAGCCAAAGACCGTAAAAATCGAAGCCTTAGCCACAGAATACGAACAAGTCTTAGAAACCTATCCCCTGACGCAACGGGAATTAGAAATTCTCGAATTAATCGTCGCCGGATGCAGCAATGGCCAAATTGCCGAAAAACTCTACATCACCGTAGGCACAGTCAAAACCCACGTACGCAACATCTTAAACAAACTCTGCGCCGATGACCGTACCCAAGCTGCTGTCCGGGCATTACGTTCTGGATTAGTTGCATGATGATGAAGATTGGAGGCTGAAGACTGTATTTCACAGCAAAACCCCAAGGTCAGTTTGAAATAGACACTTCATATTTCATACTTCATCCTTCATACTTCATACTTTCTAGTAAGCATTCAGCAATGCGTTGTGCAGCACCGGGTTTACCCATACGACGTAAACCATTTTCAGCAATAATTTGTAACCTGTCAGGATGATTTAGCAGCGATCGCATCACCTTCGCTATTTGGTTTGGCTGCTCAATTAAAATCAAAGAGTCTCCGAGAAGGCGGCTTTGGGCCTCGGCAAAAGCCGGATTGTATTGTGGCCCTTGACCAGAAATAGCAATCGCAGGCTTGCCTAAACCCACAAATTGTTCTGTAGCTGTGCCTGCCATTGCGATCGCCACATCTCCTAGGTGTAAACAATCGTTATATGCTTGTTGTGAAAGCAGCAAATATGTGTTTCTTTGCTTGAATATTGCTACATGGTTGTCAGGTAAAGAAATGGGTGATTCTGTATGGAGTTGCCATCCTTGGGCGTGTAGAATTGGGGAAAATTGGGTGATATCGAGACTAGACGCGATCGCACCTAAAAATACGATACTATCTCGCTCGGTAAAATCAGCTAACAACGCAGATACCGCCTGCATAATAACTTGCCAATTTTCGTAAGCCTCTGGTGGCCGAGAACCAGGTAGCAATGTCACCACCAAAGGCCGCCTCAACTCTTGTTTTTGGAAATCAGCCGTATAAAATTGTGGCTTGAGAAAACTAGGTGTCAAACCATCCATCATCGGGTTCCCCACATCAAAGGCAGGAATTGGCCATTGTTGCAGAATTTCTGTCGTCAAACTATCCCGAGGAAACACCGCCCGACAACGGCGACTACCCATCAACCAGCGTTCCCAAGGATGGTAAATGGAACCAGAGAAATTTTCCCAGCGCGCAGATTTTGACTGGCGTGGTAATAATCCCGCTTCATTTCGCACATAGTATTCTGATTTCGCTGTGCCGACGAAAGCATAGTCTGTACCACTAAAAAATGCAAACAACAGTGGTACAATATCCCCCACCGCTAACACCGCCGTATGATTGCCTAATTTTGTTTGGGACTTCACCCAACGCCGCATAGCTTGAATTTGACTAAGAGTCAGTTGTACCAAACCACCACGGACATCTCGCATGAGTTGGCGGTTATCCATATAAATAAACCCACCAGAAGGCATTGCCTGTACCGCACCAATCAGGGGAATACCTAAGTGTTGATAAGCGTGTCCTTCCCCCACCAATGGCAAAGCAAAAATCTCTGGTGGGTTTGATTGTTGCTGGAGTGCTTGCAAAACTCGCACTGCAATCATATCTTCTCCATGTCCGTTACTTAAAACCAGTAACTTTAATTGAGAATTTACTGAGGTTAGAGACGCAGGAGATACATTACTCATAGAAACAAAACATCAAAATTCAGGGTCAACAAAATTAGTAACTCGTAATTAAAATAGCTGTCTGATGGTCTGCTGATTCCCTTACAGAAGTCGGGTATCTGCCTACTTTAAGCTGT
The DNA here is from genome assembly GCF_014697425.1 of Nostoc sp. FACHB-110. Taxonomy (GTDB): domain Bacteria; phylum Cyanobacteriota; class Cyanobacteriia; order Cyanobacteriales; family Nostocaceae; genus Nostoc_B. The sequence goes on along the minus strand of NZ_JACJRU010000005.1, from coordinate 89,762 downwards.
CAAAATTAATGCTCGGCAATTACGAATTAGGATTTATAAATTAGTAATTATTTTTTATGCAAATTTCTCAAGCAGCAATTTTAACTTTAGCTACTTTAGCGGCTAGCAACGTCACTCAACAAGCACTAGCCGCACCCACTACCCAAACAAACGACACTAACAAAAATCAAGATTTTGTAGTTCCTGTAATTGAAGAGACACCTACACCTGTAAAGGCTATTGCATCACCTGAAATTGTTGCTTTACCACAATTTTCTCAAAAATCGGCCGTTGTCAAATCAGAGGTAAATAAAAATTCCGTAGTAATTCCCCAGGTGCAACCGCAAAATCCTAACATCAAACTTCCTGTATCACCCCCCAATTCTCTACCAACCAACAATAACCTAGTAGTTACCGCAACAGATATACAAATACTAGGGGCGACTCCTGAATTGCAGGAAGTGATACGCCAAGTCATCAAAACCCAAACTGGTGGAGACACTAGCCAAAACCAATTGCAACAGGATGTCGTAGCCATTTTAAACACTGGTTTATTTACCAGTGCCAACGTCAATAGCCGCAGCACAACAGCCGGATTGAGTGTAGTGTATCAGGTGCAACCTGTAATAGTGCGATCGCTGCAACTTTCCGGCGCAAAGGTACTGACATATCAAGTAGCTTTAGAAAATTTTCAACCCCAATTGAACAAAACCATCAGTCCCGCAGGGCTAAGACAAGCTGTAGCCCAAGTTAACAAATGGTACGCCGACAAAGGTTATAACTTGGGGCGCGTATTATCAATTAAACCCAGCCCTGAGGGGATTCTCAACATTAACGTTGCCGAAGGTTTAGTCAGTGAAATTAAGTTTCGCTTTGTCAACGACGCAGGTAAAACCTTAGATGATAAAGGTAATCCTGTGACTGGGCGTACCAAACCAGATTTTCTCCGCCAGCAAATTCAACTCCAACAAGGGCAAATCTTTCAAGAAAAACTGGTACAGCAAGATATTCAACAGCTATATCGTACAGGCTTATTTCAAAGTGTCAACGTCGCTTTAGAAGGAGATGCTGCCAATTTAAATGTAGTCTACGAACTCAAAGAAAATGGCGCGCGGGCAATTAACTTAGGTGGTAGTTATAATGCCGATCAAGGAATAATTGGCACAGTCAATTATCAAGACCAAAATGTTGGTGGTAAGAACGATATTTTAAATTTAAATGTAGGTTTAAGTTCTCGTGATTTGCAATTTGATGGCAAATTGATTAGTCCTTATCGTCAAAATAATCCTGACCGTCTAGGTTACACCGTCAATGGCTTTCGTCGCCAAGAACTTTCGGAAACCTTTGACGATACTATCAAGTTAGCTAACGGCGATAAAGTCAGAGAAGGTCAAATTGGTGGTAGTGTCAGCTTGCAAAGACCGATTGACGGTTGGGATGCTTCCTTAGGATTGAATTATACCCGAACAACAATCCGCGATCGCCAAGGTAATATTACGCCAAAAGACGCTCAAGGCAATCCCCTCTCTGCCAGTGGTACAGGTATTGATGACCTAACTACCGTATCTTTCAGTGCCGCTAAAGACCAAAGAGATAATCCTCTCAACCCCACCCAAGGTTCCTTACTGAAATTGAGTACCGAACAATCAATCCCCATTGGCCAAGGCAATATTTCTCTCAATCGCATTACAGCCAATTACAGCCAATATGTGCCAGTTAAGGTCTACGACAGCAAGCAACCACAAGTGTTTGCCTTAAACCTCCAAGCAGGTACAGTTATCGGCGATTTACCACCTTATGATGCCTTTAATTTAGGTGGTTCCAACTCGGTGCGCGGTTATGATGGCGGGAAAGTTGGCAGTGGTCGCAGTTACGTTTTAGCTTCCGCAGAATACCGCTTCCCGATTTTGCCGATAGTTGGTGGTGTTTTATTTGCTGACTTCGCTTCAGATTTAGGTTCTGGGAATACTGTATTAGGAGATCCCGCAGGGGTGCGTGATAAACCAGGCTTCGGCTTTGGTTACGGCGCAGGAGTCCGTTTAGATTCACCCTTGGGGTTACTTCGCGCTGACTATGGCATTAACGACCAAGGAGAAAGTAAGGTGCATTTAGGGATAGGTCAGAGATTTTAGAGCAACTGTTTCTTCACTTAATTTTCAAGAGGCATGACCATGACCCTACTGTATTATTAAAAAGATTAAGGCTTAACTTTCATTGGAGGCTGTTCAATTTCGGGATATCCATAATATCCGCTCACTCAGGACTCAGGACGCAAAACTTTACTATGTTAGCAGGCACAATTTTGCAGGGTGGAAAATATACCCTCACCCAAGAAATCGGACGCGGTGGTTTTGGCATTACGTTTAAAGCTACGCATCACTATTTAGGTCACGAAGTAGTGATGAAAACCATTAATGAAAAGCTGCGGCAACACCCAGATTTTGCCAAGTTTGAGCGCCAATTCCAAGATGAAGCCAGAAGGCTAGCTACTTGTATCCATCCCAACATAGTCCGGGTTAGCGACTTTTTTGTGGAAGATGGACTGCCTTATATGGTGATGGAATATATTCCTGGCGAAACTTTGGGTAACGCTTTTATTTTGCCAGCTATACCTTTACCAGAAGCCACAGCCATTCATTATATCCGGCAAATTGGCGCGGCTTTGCAGGTGGTTCACAACAATGGGCTACTACACCGAGATGTCAAACCAGATAATATTATTTTGCGTGAAGGTACGCAAGAAGTCATCTTAATTGACTTTGGCATCGCGCGAGAATTTAATAGCGGTGTGAAACAAACGCACACAGGCATAGTTTCCGAAGGCTATGCACCAATTGAACAGTATTTAACGCAAGCACCGCGCACACCGGCAACAGATGTTTATGGTTTAGCCGCAACTTTGTATGCGTTGTTAACAGGGCAAGTTCCTATGCCAGCCTTGTTACGCGATCGCGAAAAAATGCCTTCACCAAAAGAACTACAACCACACATCAGTGCCGCAGTTAATCAAGCAGTGATGCGGGGTATGGCTGTCGATCCGCGTTTTCGTCCAGCAACAGTAGTAGAGTGGCTGCAACTGCTACCTGGGGGTGTAGGGAATGCCAACCCTCAACCTGTCACCACAAATATGGTAGCCACTATCGATTTATCTTCACAGCAGACCATATTTAAAAGAAAGCCCCAGCGCTCATCGCTATTGCAGCCTGTCACATCTTTTGCCCAGAAAATAGCACACTCTAAAGTATTATTGGGTGTCGGTATTGCCTTAGTGGCGGCGAGTGCGGGTTTTGGCATTACAAGTATATTTTCATCTCCTACGCAGTCCCCCTCATCGAAAAAACCCCTGTTTGAGAACCCCATCACGGAATCGCCGCTAAAACCTAATCCCACAATTTCCGCATCCCCAGTGGCGGAAGAAACTAACACCGCTAAAAATACGCAAACTAACTCTGCATATAATCCAATAAAACGGCGCAAGCGCATTCGTCCTGTACCTACAGCCGAACCTGTAAGTAGTAACAGCAGCGCGGCGTTGGAAAATACAACACCAGCTAAATTAGAAAATTCTCCACCCCAGAATTCCGAACAAGCTGCGGTTTCGCCTAACACTTCTACTTCGCCATCACTGGTAGATAAGTTAAGGGAGTATCGTGCATCGCGCAAAAATTCACCTAAGCGATCGCAAGCCAATCCTACACCGCCTGTGATTATTCCCACACCAGCTAATAAGCGACCAGATTCTATAGTCATCCCCGTAGCACCACCAAACACAGAACCTAAAAGTTCTGATTCTTCTGCTGTGGTTGTACCGACTGTAGAAAATAAGCAAAATTCCTCTGCTGATTTGTCATCGCCAAAGGATGAAAAGACTCCAGAAAAACCACAGTCTAATAGTAATTAAACTCAGAGACGTTGTAATGCAACGTCTCTACTCGTTTTTTAGGGATTTAAAGTTAACACATCATCATCTGGTGATGGAGTCGGCATAGGAATAGCAAACGGAATTCTTGTAGGTTCGGTAGTAGTAGCCGCATTTGATGGTTGCAACTGCCCAAAGCGAATGAAAATACCAATGCCTAAGCCCAGACAAAAACAACAGCTGATAAAACCAAAAGATAGTAATTGCGCCAATTTTTGATTTACCATCATGCACTCCTCACAAGATGGTATTAGTTTACTGCAAGTAAATTGAGAAGGAGGGGATTTATAGCAGAATTCAGGATTCAAGCGGATAAGTTGACTCTTGAACTTCTACCACACTGCGTAAATCTAAGGAATGTAGCAAAGACTACATTATACCAACTTCTCTGGTATTAATCTAGTCACAGCCATTAGCTAAACTATCTCAAGTTTTTTCGAGAAATTTCATATTTAATACCAACTTTTTAAATGCTAAGTTGGTAATATGAACAAATTGTTTGAGAGGCTGTTAATGACTCGTAAACACATTTTGGCTTTTGCTGGTTGGCTATTATGTTCTTGCTTGTTAATTGTTGGTTGTAGTCAAGCAAATACACCTAATTCTGCTGTTGTAAATACTAGTCCAACAGCCCAAACAACAAGTTTAACTATTTCTGCGGCTGCAAGCTTAAAAGATTCATTAGAAGCAATCAAACCAATCTATACTCAAGCAAAACCGAATATTAACTTAGTCTACAACTTTGGTTCCTCAGGAGCTTTGCAGCAACAAATAGAACAAGGTGCAAAAGTTGATGTTTTTATCTCAGCTGCAACCAAACAAATGGATGCGCTGGATAAAAAAGGATTATTAGTTGATGATACACGTAAAAATTTATTAACTAATCAGATGGTGTTAATAGCACCGCAAAATTCTTCAGCCGTCACAGATATCAAAGATTTAACTTCACCTCGTGTGAAAAGAATTGCCATAGGTGAACCTAAAAGTGTACCTGCGGGACAGTACGCCCAACAAATATTAACTTCTTTAAAAATTACTGACCAAATTAAACCTAAAGTAGTCTATGCCAAAGATGTGCGCCAAGCTTTAAATTATGTAGAGTCTGGTAATGCAGAAGCTGGCTTAGTTTACCTTTCTGATGCTAAAAGTAGCTCAAAAGTTAAAGTAGTAACTACTGCTCCTGCAAATACTCACTCTCCAATTGTCTATCCAATTGCAGTGTTAAAAAGTAGTAAAAATGTAGATTATGCAAAGGAATTTGAGCAGTTTTTATCTACTAATGATGCTAAAAATATTTTTGAAAAACAAGGCTTTACTGTCTCTAGAAGTTGAAAAATAGCAAAAATGTTTGACATGTTAAAGAGTAAATATGTCAGTTTAAAAATAATATTAGCCATTGGAAAAAAATTTGATAACGAACCGCAAAGTACGCTAAGTACACAAAGAAAGATACAAAAAAATAATATTCCTAGAGAAAGAGAGATAAATTACTTAATTTAAAAAAGTTAACTAAGAAAAATACACGCTATTGTAAAATTACTATGCCTCAAGATTTATCACCGCTTTGGATATCGCTAAAAACTTCATTATTAGCAACATTTATTACTTTTTTTGTAGGCATTGCTGCTGCCTATTGGATGCTGGGTTATCGTGGCAAAGCAAAATCATTAATTGAAAGTATTTTTGTTGCGCCTTTAATTTTGCCACCAACAGTTGTGGGATTTTTATTGTTACTATTTTTTGGTAAAAATGGCCCGGTTGGTAAATTAATGGAGCCATTTGATTTCACTATTGTTTTTACTTGGTATGGCGCAGCGATCGCGGCTACTGTGGTTTCCTTTCCCTTGATGTATAAAACTGCCTTGGGAGCCTTTGCACAAATCGATCTCAATTTGCTGCGAGTAGCTAGAACCCTGGGTGCAAGTGAATCAACTATATTTTGGCGAATTAGCTTACCTTTGGCTTTACCAGGAATTTTAGCTGCCACTACTTTGGCTTTTGCTCGGGCTTTGGGTGAATTTGGGGCAACATTAATGCTAGCGGGGAATATTCCCGGACAAACTCAAACTATTCCGATGGCAATTTATTTTGCGGTCGAAGCAGGGGCTATGAATGAGGCTTGGTTTTGGGCGATCGCAATTATGATCATTTCTCTGTCGGGAATTATTGCCGTTAATTTCTGGCAAGAAATCAAAGCCAAGCAAGGAGAAAAAATCAGAAAAAGACAAAATAGACAAGCACCACAGCCAAGTTTAATTTCTGCTGTTGCTGTTGCCTCTGCGGAAGTGGGATTATTTGTAGATATTGAAAAAACATTACCCAGTTTTCATTTGCAAGTATCTTTCAGTACCAACGAACAAGCACTAGGCTTATTAGGTGGCTCTGGTGCAGGTAAAAGTATGATTTTGCGTTGTCTGGCGGGAATTGAAACGCCCACAAAAGGGCGGATAGTTTTGAATGGCAGAGTTTTGTTTGACTCAGAAAAAGGTATTAACGTACCTAGCCGCGATCGCCGCATTGGTTTTTTAGTCCAGAACTATGCACTGTTCCCGAATATGACAGTGGCAGAAAATATTGCCTTTGGTTTGCCAAAAGGATTGTCCACAGGCACTATGCGAGTCCAGATAGAAGACCAATTAATCGCTATGCAATTGCAAGGATTAGGCGATCGCTATCCGCACCAACTCTCAGGCGGACAACAACAACGCGTCGCCCTAGCCAGAGCCTTAGCCAGTCAACCAGAAGCTTTACTTTTAGATGAACCTTTTTCGGCATTGGATACCCATCTGCGTAGCCAATTAGAACAGCAGATGACAGACACTTTAGCCGACTATCAAGGCGTGGCTTTATTTGTCACCCACAATATGGAAGAAGCATACCGAATATGTCCAAACTTATTGGTATTAGAACAAGGCCAAGCCGTGCATTATGGGTCTAAATACGATATTTTTGAGCATCCTGCCACTGTCAGTGTGGCCCAGTTAACGGGATGCAAGAATTTCTCGCGCGCTGTAAGTCAAGAAGTGCAACAAATTCAAGCTCTTGATTGGGGCTGTAATTTAGAAGTTCTAGAACCAATTCCCCCAGAATTAACTCATGTAGGGATTCGCGCTCATCAAATTATCTTTTGCGATGATTCATCTGCAGCAAATACCTTTGCTTGCTGGTTGGTCAGAATCAGTGAAACGCCCCACCGGATGACATTATTTTTAAAATTACATAATCCTCCCAATAATCTTCAAGACTATGATTTGCAAGCAGAAGTCTTTAAAGAAAAGTGGGTACAAATGAAAGACAGCGCTTTTCCCTGGTATGTGCGTTTAGATCCGATACGTTTGATGTTGATGGGATGAACGGGGTATAGGGTGTATCTTTCTTGCGCTTTGCGTTTGGAAATATATTTTCTGATTTATTCTTCTTAAAAAGGGAGGCTTTAGACCAATCCTCCGGGGTAATTTGATATGGCAGTCGAGGCATAGATTAGGACTATGTTGATTGCTGAAACTCCTGAGAATACCGAGTTTATACTCAGCACTCATAACTCAGCACTCAGCACTTTGGTATATCGATATCGATCAAAACGCCCGATACTCCAATTGAAAATATAGGCCGTTGTCTTGCCATGTCCGCTTGTTGGTATCAAGATTGACTATAGGAATACCCCAATCTAGCCTTGCTGTTAACCCATCTCCCATTTGCCAAAGCAAACCAAAACCTGAGCCTAATAAAGTATTGGTGGAAGGATTTTCTGTGCCTGTATTCCAAACAGTACCAACATCAATAAAAGGTGTAACCTGTAAAGTTCCTTGGATGTCTGGGAAGTAGGCAATGGGTAATCGCAATTCGGCGGAAGCAAAAATGCCATTATCGCCTAGTAAGGCATCTTGGCGATAACCGCGCACTGTGCCTTGACCACCTAAACTCAACTGTTCGATAGAAAGTAAAGAGTTAGTCGATAACTGCACATTAGAACGCAACAATAAAGTAGGAGCCGTTCTTTTTTCTGTGGCTTGACCAAGGAGGCGTAAATAAATTAGTTGTCCCCGCCAGAGAAAATATCGGCTATCTGGTTCGTTGTTATTAACCGTGGCGTTGAAAGCTCCCACTCCCAGATTAAAGTCAGAACGCACAGCTAAAACTTCTTGGCGGCTGCGCTGTAGCCATTCCTGAGCAAAACTTAACTCCGATATCCTCGTTTCGCCCCGATTATCTGCGCCAGGGAATAAAGGAAAATCTACGCCTTGAATCGAAGATTTACTAACTCGTCTGGCGGCTGTCAAACTTAACGCTAGTTCTTCACTAATTTCTGGTGAGGCTCTTTGTATAATTGGCTGCCTATATGTTAGTTGCAATTCCCGAGAATTTACCCCAATATTTAATTCATTAAACGGAGGTTCAATAATTGTATTGTCCGTCACCTGAAAGTTGAAGCCGACAGTGCCGTTGCGAGGATTGATCGGCAAAGTATAACCGCCCTCAAAACTATTGCTGCCATCGGTATTCTTGTAAGCTAAAGTAAAGCGATCGCCAACACCCAACAAGCTAGCGTCTGAGATGGCGACACTGCGTTCAAAACTGCCGATGCTGGGGTTGCGGTTATTATCAATGCTGAATATAGCATGAAAAGTTCTGGCGGCTTTGAGTGTCACTGTTAAGGAATTCACCCCTGGTCTAGTGCCAGCAGTTAGTTCTGCATCTAAGCTTTCAATTAAAGGATTGATCTGTAGCAGTTGTAAGGCTTCTTGTAAGCGGTTGATATTCAGCGGTTTTGTTGTAGCGATCGCTAAACGACTGCGGACGTAATTTGTATTCAAGCGTCCTTTAATCACATTGACTTGAATATCTTCTAAACCGCCTTCGACAACCTGGATTTTGATGATCCCAGAGCGAAATTCTTGACTGGGTATGTAAGCCCCAGAAGTAATGTAGCCATTTTGAATATAAAGTTCTGTGATTTGATTTGCTGCTTTGAGGAGTTCTGCAAAGGAAATTGGTTTGTTAGTAAAATTAGCGATCGCTGCATTGAGGTTTTTTTGACTAAAAGCTGTATTTCCAACAAATTGAAACTGCTGGACAGTAATTGTCCCAGGAATATCTGCCGCTTCTTCTGGAGTTGGTGGTGGGCTAGGCGGAATTTGGATAGGTGCGTTGGTTGGCGGTAAAGGATTCGGTAGGGGTTGTTCTGTAGGCTTGGGGTTAGTTGGATTTGGATTAATCGGCTGACCCCAAGCTGAGTTTGCACCACCCAACAAGCACAAAAAAACTAACAAACTCAGACAAGGAGATAAAACGTAACCTTGTCTTGGAAAATTTGCCTTAACTTTCACAATCTCCGCGATCGCAATTTTTATATTACGCTCTTGCATTCTCTTAAGCGGCTAGCACAACAAAACATCTAGTACCTTTCAGCATCAATCAAGCACCTATAATAGATTGCTTTTGTGTATTTTCTACTTCATCTTTTATCCTTTTTTTACTAGCTCATTGGCAATTAGCAGCTGCTAATCCCGAGCCATAAGGAGTAGGATTAGGTGTTTGACTGGCAAGCACTACCACACCTTGAGCATTGACATACCAACCACGGGCTGGTGGTGGTAGTTGAGAACTATTCTGTGCTGGAGAAGTAACATTGGCAACCCCAGAACCAAAATCGAGCAAAGCACTACTACTTAGCTGTTCGCTAGGGCGAGGTGGCAATCCACCGCGTCCAGTGATGGTAAATTCGCTTTGATCTTGTCTTCTTGCCGATTTACAAGCTTGGGCTACCACTTGTTCCGGTTTTGCCACTTCTTGAGGTAAATCAAGCACTTCAAAATTATTTTCTGCCTCTGGTGTAATGATGCTGACTTGTCCGGCAATTCCTAATTCAGAAGCAGCACTAATCTGGCAAGTCGGACACAAAAAGAATCCTTTGGTGTTAATCCGGATATTGCCGCCTCTACCCTCGACAGCATCAGCCGTAATCTTGCTATCTTCTAAAATTGCCACAAAATTGGCAGGACTAAAGCCAGTGATGTCAATATTCCCTCCGTTGCCACTGCCACCAGCCGTTGCTGATATTTGACTGTTATGACGCATTAGTAAAGAATTTGTTTGCAGGAAGATGTTACCACCTTCACCGGAGGTTGTCGCAGCAGATATAGTGCCTTGATTATCTAAAAAGATAGAATTGGCAACAACTTGCAAAGTTCCTGCCCTACCAGGGCCTAAACTTTCTACATCCACTTTGGCCCCATCTCGGACAATTAACTTGTCTGTAAATAACCTGATGTCACCAGAAGCACCTGTTGTTCTGAGTTCTGGTAAGTTAGCCCGACCAGCCGCAGCAGATAAACCACCTAATGTGATGCCACTAATAGTGATCCCACTGAGTTCGATGGAATCAGAAGCGTTGACAGTTAAAGTTCCCCCTTGTCCAGAACTCAAAGTTGCTGTTGAAGCATCAGCACCTTCGCGCAAGATCAACTTTTTAGTATTAATGGTTAAGTTACCTGAGCGAGAAGGACTATAACCAGTGGTTCCCAAACCGCTGGGAAATCTCAGGTCTCGTAACACACCGGATATTTCTATTGCTTCACGGGCATTGACCACCACATTTCCGCCTGGGCCTCCCACTTGAATAAGACGAGTGGGCAGGGAAGCACCTGTATTACTAGCAATTACTCCATCTTTGATGAACAGATAGCCTGTATCAATTTTTAAGTCACCACCCCTACCAGTTCCTAGAGTAGTGTTGGTGTAAATCCCAGTTAAAATTGCCGCCTCAGGGGGAGTGCGCCAGATTTGGATGCCGTTGCTGGCTTTAATTTCCACATTACCACCTGCACCACTGCCTAATGCGGCACTGATGATTGTGGCCCCATCTTGCAAGTTCAACTGCTTGGTATCAACGCTAATCTTGCCACCTGTGCCGCTACTGCCTAAGCTATTTCCGGCTTGAATGGCCGCAGCATTTAAATCTATCAACTCAGAGGCCCGAATATTCAAGTCGCCGCCTTTTCCTTGCAAAAATGCGGGACTAAAAATCACGCCGCCGTTCCGCATAATTAAGGAGGCAGTTTCCAGATTCAAGTTACCAGAAGCACCGCCGCCTATACCCTCAGTTCCCAGAAAAATCCCAGTTCCCCGATCAGTGGGTTTGAGTGTTCCTAAGATGGCTCCTATGGGAAAAGTCTGTTGAAATTCTACAAAGCCTGTGCCTGTAATATCGACTGTGTTGGTGGCACGGATATTCACATTGCTGGCACTACCACTGCCAAAAGCCGTGGAAGAGATGAAGGCGCGATCGCCGATAATCAAATCACCAGTGGCAATATTTAAATTACCACCTACCCCCGCGCCAAAAGCCCCTGCTGTGATATTACTAAAGCGACTGGGATTAACCGCTGAAAATCCCGATACTTGTAAATAATCAGCTGCTTGAATGTCTATGTTGCCACCGGGAGCCGACGTATGAGTAGCAGTAGATATCGCCGCGCCATCCTGCACTATTAAGCGGGGAGTTGTCACGTTAATATCGCCACTTTTGCCGCTACCAATAGTTTCAGTAAAGATATTGCTGGAAATTAGTCCGTCAGCGGTGGTTCCTGACAAAACTAAAGATTCAGAAGCATTGACGTTAACTCCACCTGCGGTTTCTGTTCCTTTGGTTTGAATCAAAGCCATTGAGCCATCGCCGATGGAGATATTGCGCCCTTGTAACTGAATGGAACCACTACCTAAGCCACTGGTATCTGCTAAGGCTTTTTGCGATAGAGCAATATCTTGAAAGCTGGTGACTCCTTGATAACCTAAATTCCAACCTTGAGGGCTAGGATTTAAACTGACAAAACCGCCATCTACACTACCTAAATCAATATGTCCACCTTCGGCTGTTAGTGTTCCACCTTCTAGGTTAATCCCGCCTCCTACCAAGGCGAGGGTATTTCCCGGTTGCACTTTTAGTCCTGTGGTAGTGCCTCTGGTAAATGGTGGAAATATCGGACTTTGTAGACTAATATTATGCCCTTGCCCCTGCACGTTAATTGGCTGGGGATTTGTCCCAAATTGCAAGCCAATTGGCACACTAATCGTGAGTCCAGGGGGGTTGGTGGTGTCAGTAGTAAATTCTCCGCCATCTTCAAACTTGAGGCTGTTAGCGGTAGTAGCTAAAAAGGAACCACTGATATTGAGTTGAGCGTTAGCACCAAATGTAATTCCACTAGGATTAATTAGAATCAAATTGGCGCCGTAGTTTTCTCGGATTAAGCCATCAATAGTGGAAACATTACCACCTGTTACCCGACTAATAATATTAGTAATGTTACTTAAATTACTAATGTTGTTAAAAAAAGCTTCGCCACCCGTGGGGACAGAAAATTCTCGAAAACTATGAAACAGATTACTGCCGACTGCTGTTCCTCCAGTAATTTCAAAGTTGTTGCCAGAGGAAATAACGTTGGTGTTGACTGTATTATCCGCAGCAATTTGGGCTTGGGCAGGCAACCCGGCAACTAAGCAGCAAATACTGACACTACTGGAGATGAAATTTTGATGAAAAAATTGTTTCATTTTGAACAGGGAATCATGAATTCCACTGAAAAATTACTTGACGTTTTATCTTGATTTAAGTAAATTCAAGTAGAAAATAATAATATTGAGTCTATATTCAAGCGTAAATATTGGTCAAGAATAGGAGTGAAGTAATATGAAGAAATTGCAGTCTTTGGCAAATCTGGGAATGGGGTCAATAGTCGCTTTGGGTGCTGTTGCCACATTCTCTACACCCAGTCAAGCTAACAATCGTGTGCAAGTTACTTGTCAAGCTAATACCAATACGCCAAAGGTAATTGTGACTTTGAACAAAGAAGGCACTGTCAAAGACTATCCGATTTTGAATCTCCTGCCAAAATATTTCTCTAGCACAAACGCATTGCAAACCTGTGAAAATGCCGCGAAAGGTTTGCAGGCTATCTATAATGCAGATAGTTCAATGTATTTGACAAGCGATAAGTTAAACAATCAATCTGTTGTGTGTGCGGTAGAGCGTAGAGGTATTGGCTGCAATCATTACAGCGCTCAATTTTTATTTAGTTTCCCATCCACCAGCAATCCATCCCAAGCTTTATATGAGATGTTAGGGAAAGATTTTAAGCAAGCACAAAGCTCTAATGTCAGAACTGTGAGCCGTACATACACAGATACTAGACCTTGGTTTTGGCCGTTTTAATGTTCATAACTGTATTATTTGGAGCAAGCTGTTACTGCACGTACAGCGGCAGCATAATCGGGTTTGAATTTTAAAGCTTGGTTAAAGGCGGCGATTGCTTTATCGTGTTGGCGAAATTCGCAAAGGCTTAACCCCAAATAATACCAAGACTCGGCTTTTTGGGCATTAGTTAGTTGATGATGGTCTAGGAGATAATAGAATTGTGCGATCGCTTGATCGTCTCGCTTTAAATTTTGTAAGGCGATGCCTTTTCCTCTGAGGGCTACATAATATTTGGGATTATATTTTAATGCCTGCTCAAAAGCGTTCAAGGCGTTCTCATAGTCTGTTTTTTGCAATAACACCTTAGCTTGATAGCTATAAGCAATGGCTAACTCTTTTGCATTAGCATCTTGTGGTTCCTGCTGCCAAATTTTGGTTAATAAATTAATTGCTTGATTCACCGAAACTAAAGCTTTGTCTGATTGCTGCATTGCTAGTAGGGCTTCGGTTTTATTAATCCAAAATGCTGGATCTTCTGAGTTGAGAATGATGGCTTGGTCATAAGCCGCGATCGCCGCGTTATATTGTTTGAGATTATAGAGAGCTTCACCTTGGCAATTCCACGCGTAAACGGCGCGGGGATTAATCAAAGTAGCTGTCTTACAAGATTCCAGCATTTGGTCGTAATCTCTCAGCCGCGCTAAGGCGTAGCCACGGTTAGTCCAAGATTGGTAGTAGTTGCTATCAATTTTGACAATGTTATCGTACTTGGCGATCGCTTGCTGATATTGTCCTTCATGCAATAACGCATTCCCACTTTTAAAAATTGTTTCAATTTGTAACCACTTAAACACACTAAACCCTAAAACCATCAAGCCAGAACCACAAATCATCAAAGCAGCTATAGCCAATAACGCCAGCAATCGTTTGCTCACTGTAGACTCTGCTGGAGCCATTGTTTTGCTGACATTAATCGTAGTAGCTGACGAAATAGGATCGTAGATTGCTGTTTGGGCCAACGAGGGATGCAGCATTTTCTCTAATTCCACTTTTACCCAGTTGCGATCAAAAACTGATTGGTAAATGCGGTTGCCGAGTTTTAGCTTGTCTTTTTGTTGTTTGACTAATCCTAAATGTAGTAATTCTACTTGTTCTGGACTATTATCAATCGAGAGTTCGCCCTGTTCCCAAATTTGTTGATATACTTCCAACAAAAACAACGGATCGCATTCCTGATTGTGAATAATCTTTGATTGCAACTTTTGTAAATGTTCTGCTGCGGCTTGTGTTTCCCAATTGTCAATCAAGTTGCTTTGTATTAACTGTTTTACAGTTTCAGCTTCAGCACCTGTGGAAAGAAATGACTCTGACTCTGCCAATAATTGACAAAGCTTTTGCGTCAACATCGGTTGTCCATCTGTCCACAAGATAATTTCTCTGAGTAAATCTTTTGGAGATTCGGCTTTTGTATCTAAGGCAAATAATTTAAATATTTTGACAGCACTACGGCTCAATAGTTTGAACTCAGAAGATTCTGGTTGTGCCAAATTCATCTCTAAACTTGGTTGTTGAACTTGGTTTGCGGTTTTCAAATCATTTTGTTGTGGAGCTACCATTGCCAAATGTAATTGTTCTTCTGTCTGTGTCACACTTTCATAGGTTGGAGCCTCTGTATGTCGCCAGATATGATTTGGCCATTGGGTTACTGGTGCAAGATGCTCCAAAAAAAATTGAATTGTACTAGGTTTTAACCATCCTTTCTGCACAGCTAATTCCCCAAAACGAAGATTTTGCTGTGTTTGCTCAGTAAGGATTGCCTTAATTTGGTATTTGTTTAACAACCCAGCTTCTTCTAAATACTTACCTAAAGGTTGTTTGGATTCTTCCTCTAGGAGCATCGGCCACTGCTGCGAGAAAAAATCAGCCGTTTCTTGCTTTAACCATCCATGTAAAGCGAGAATTTCACCCAGCCGCATTCCCGCAACTTGTGTCTGCTCTTGAAGAGCTATTTCTACCTGTTCTGAGGAAACGAGGTCAGCCTGTTGTAATAATTTACCAAGCGGCTTCATAAAGCTCACATATATTAAACTATCAAAGTAGTAAAATAAAGAAATTTTTATTTGATGTTAATTAATAATTTTAGCATTCACGTAAAAATTTTGACTATTCTCCTCAATGATTAATAGTATGCTTCTGCAACAGATAACCTAGAGATTGGCAATCTCCGGATACATCTAAACTACCGTAGTTTTCAAATATTTTAACAGTAGAGTCTTACCAACGCCGTAGCTCCTCAAACTAGGATGATGCATATATTTTGCCTGACAGGTAGTAAATTGTGCCAGATACTTAAATCATCAGATTATGAATTATGTAGCAGTCAGTCTAGTAATTATGTATAATCTAAAAGCTGGCTTTGAGCAAAAATTGTGGATTCATTGTAGCAATTTGACATAATTTCTCAACTAAAGAGGGAAGATAGAAAACAATTAAGAGAAAGGGTACTGAGTTTTTTTTAACTAAACTAGTAATTTTATATATTGATAAATTAAATAATATTTCAGCAAATCAAATCTAAAAAATTAATTATCATACTTAACTTATATTAGTAATTTTTTGAAAAAATATAGTAAGCCGCTTTGATTACTGAACATAACTTATGTAGGTAGGGAAAAGGGAACAAAGAATAGAAAACAAGAAACTAGAGGGATACTAATTTTTGCCAAAAATTTAGTACATCCATAGCAATTTTTTTCCTACTCCCCATTTCCCATTCCCTACTCCCTACTTACACAACTAGATTCAGAAATCAAACCGGATTCCTATATTACTTATTAAAAGTAACTTGGTTAATGATGCCTCAAGGTATCAATTTATTCATAAATCATGAATAATTGTATTAATCGTTACTTTTTGCCTTGAATCAAGATTTGCTCAAACCTCTAACTTGAGAGTGAGCCATTAAAAATAAAATGTGTTATTCTGAGAGGCAACTATTATGAAAAGCCACTCATTTCAATGAAATCGTGACATTGTTAATTTGGAAATCATCGGCGTGCAACATGAGCAGAGCAGCATACTCTAAAAATTTATTGCAAGAAATTCGTCATTGCAGTCGGGGAAGCGCCTACTTGTTTGCACCGATGGTAAATTTTAATGTGATGGCTGAAGTTGGTGACACTCCACCTTAACAAGATTTAATTTTGGTAAAAATACCAAGCAAGATTCAACTAACATTCAATTTTGATTGAGTGCTGAATTGCCCTTCAGTATTTGGCATAAATCAATGCAAATTAGTGTTGTTGAACGGAATTAAAAAATAGGGTAACTAATAAACAACAAATAATCATAGATAGACAACAGCTTGAGTAAAAACGTAATTTCTAGCTTGTCAAATTCTGTTGTTTTTATATCCCAATTTTCCAAATTCATAGTTGGAGATTGAATTCTGCAATTAACTTCAAATTCAGCAAATATGAGGCGTAATTATAGCTTTTTCTAGATGAGTTGCCAGAGAAATTATCTGGTGCGATCGCATCAAAATCAAGAGATTGCAGATGTCATCCAATCCAGCTAGTTTGGCACGTTCTTATATTGACAGAACCCGCCAACAGCCTCAGACAATCTTCAGCTCAATCAACAAATTGAGCAAATCAAAATCAATGGCACTACCACAGGATTTACGTACCCAAGTTTGTCACTGAGGGTTGGAAGATTTTGGCAGCCTTAACCCTATTTCATCTGACTACGTAAACCCTAAATTCAGCAGACCCATAAAAATATTCAAAACTAGCCAACCTAACCTAATTTATCTAAGGTATATCGAGTCATGAATAATCAGCTACATAGCACTAAATTACAGCGATTTCAAGAATTGTTGCTGACTACATTATTAGGAGATATCCCCACAATCGCTCTTGGCCCGAAACTACGCAATTTGGTATATCGTCAGATTTTTGCTCAATTAGGTAGTTCAGTTTATATCCAAAATGGCGTGGAATTTCTCGGCACTGCGAGTATTGAAGTCGGTAAGAGAGTATATATCTTTAAAGGTGTACGTATAGATGCTCAAGGACACCCCAACAATAAAGTTTATTTAGCCAATAGCGTAGCGATTGAGCGCAATGTTGATATAGGTTGTTTAGCAGATACTTCCATCTATATCGATGAAGAAACTTTTATCGGCCCTGGTGTTTGTATCGAAGGGCCAGGAAACATCAAAATTGGCAAGCGTTGTATGATTGCCGCCAATTCAGGTATCTATGCCAACAATCATAATTTTGCCAATTCCGTTGAACCGATTAAATACCAAGGGGTGACTCGTCAAGGAATTGTGATTGAAGATGATTGTTGGCTAGGACATGGAGTCACAGTATTAGATGGTGTAACAATTGGCGAAGGTAGCGTGATTGGTGCAGGCGCAGTGGTGAATAAAAATATCCCGCCATTTTCTGTAGCTGTAGGCGTACCTGCACGAGTAATTAAAAGTCGCATTCATCAGAAGTTGTGGGAAAAAGGTGTAGGGGTATCGGGAAAGTAATTTTGCTGTTGGTTGAAAAAGCAATATTTTTGTTTGGGGAATTGGGAAACCTCTTTCATGAGTTAACGTCACAAGATTAGCCATTTAAGCAATCATCGAACGTCAACAACCAAATTGTTTGCAGCATCTACCATCAAATAAACCAAAGCATGAGATAATATCAAAACTTGTGCCATACTCTATGGAGTAGTCATCACGTAGCTCTCCACTCTCAATAGAGTACGCTCAAAACGAGACAATATCTGGGTAAGATAAAGTAGCTATCTTTTCTGCATGGCAGATACTTAGAGGAGCTTTTTCTCACCCCCTTAGGAGATATTTCTATGCTGACTTTAAAAATCGCTGTTTATATTGTTGTTGCCTTCTTTGTAACTATCTTTGTCTTCGGATTCTTGTCGAATGACCCTGCTCGTAACCCTGGCCGCCGGGATTTAGAGTAAGAAACCAGACAAACTATCCGCGACTGCCAGAAGGTGGAAATTACCAAAAGTCACGGACACTTGCTTGCAACCCTACAACTGAATGGCAGTTGCGACAACAGGGAAAATCCGCAGCCAGTGGCTATTACGGAGTTTCCCTTTGTGTTGAATACCCAGTAGGGAGTTAACCTCCAGGCTGCAAAGTGGAGGAAATTTAGCAAAGCAATTTCTTTGGCAATTTGATTTCCTCCTTTTAGCGGCTTGCTGCGTGTAGGCAAAGAGCAAAAGTCGGAAGACTTAGATAGTTCATCTTTCCGGCTAACAGTTAGCTATTTGTTAGGTTAATCTTGCCCAGATATGCTTCATCCAGTTCTGCCGCCTGCACCACCTCCTATTGTTGAACCTGCAAAACCTGTAAATTCCCTAACATCGGCTAGCGATAGTAATACCCTGGCATTAATAGAGCCTGTTAATCCTCAACAACAGCCAAAGCAGCTAGCTCAAACGCCGCAAAGCCCAAGTTTGGCAGAAGCCAACAATTCACCAGTCATTAATTCTTCTTCCCCGCCGGAGTCTGAACAATTAGAAACTCACAACATCCCCACTCCTCATCCGCCAGAAACCATACCAGCCGGACTACCTGCATTTAGTAATGCCAAGAGCGCGGCAAATTTAGGACAACCCTTAAGTGTTGGATATTCTCTCCAGTCGCCAGATAGTAATGATGTAACGCCTAAGGCTACTGTCTCCTCACCAGTCAATCATCAAGAAATTGCTCAACCTAGTGCAGCTATTCCCCAATTTCCCTCTCATGGGGAAGTTGTGGCAGAAATAACTCAGCCAGAACTGCAAACTCCCACACCTGCACCGCCAGCGCAACCAAAAAGCCTGAATCTCTCAGGTACATTTAATGATAGTGTGGCGAGCGATCGCCCAGTCCAAAATATTATTGAGTTTAAGTCTCGCCATCTCACCAGTGAATCGGCTACCCCAAGTAGTATAGAATTCAAAGCACCAAGCCAAGCAACACCAACACCGCCGGCGACGACAACTCCCCAACAGCCATCTTCGGTTACACCCACCACACCAGTAGTCCGCGAGCGAATTGTGGAAGTTGTCTCTGATAGACAAGAGTATGACGAACAGCGACGAATTGTCACAGCGCAAGGCAATGTTGTAGTGCGATTTGATGGGGCTGTGGTGGATGCCGATAGGCTCCAAGTCAATCTAGCCAACTTGATTGCTGTAGGAGAAGGCAACGTCGCCTTAACCAGAGGCGATCAACTCTTACGCGGTCAACGCTTCACTTATAATTTTCTCCAAGATAGTGGTGTATTAGAAAACGGTAGGGGAGAAATTTATATCCCTACATCTTCCACAGATTTGGGCTTTTTACCTACAGATATTACAGCTGGTGGTGTACCGCAACGACCACCAAGCGATCGCATTCGCGCCAATCAACCATTAACAGGGGTAAATAGTCCTGGTGGAATTAATGTTAACCTTGGTGGTCGAGAAGCGAGTAATTTGCCAGCATCAACAACTGGTGGAGAAGTGAAGCGGCTGAGATTTGAAGCTAGACACATCGATTTTTATCCGCGCGGTTGGCAAGCTAGGGATGTGCGAATTACCAATGACCCGTTTTCGCCACCAGAATTAGAGTTAAGGGCAGATAAGGTGACATTGACGCGTCAAGCCCCTTTAATAGACCGGATTACAACTCAAAGGCAACGTTTAGTTTTTGACCAAAGTTTTACTTTACCGATACCATTAGATAACCGAACTATTGACCGTCGAGAACAGGAAGTCACTCCAGCAATTGTTTCTCCTGGCTTTGATGGCAATGACAGGGGAGGTTTATATTTAGAACGTGCCTTTACACCGATCAATACAGAACAAGCACGCTGGATAATTACACCGCAATTTTTCGTTCAAAAAGCGGTGCAGGGAGGAAGCGATGACATTGGCGGTTTATTTGGTGTAAGAACCAGAGCCAATGCCGTTTTCGGCCCAAAAACTACGCTACGTGCCTCAGGAGAACTAACCAGCTTTAATTTAGACAAAGTTGAAGATAATTTGCGGGCGAGTGTGCGCTTGCAACAAGCATTAGGCGATCGCAATCCGCATCTTTTAAACTTGGAGTATAGCTACCGCGACAGATTATATAACGGTACTCTCGGCTTTCAAACTGTGCAGAGTAGTTTGGGAGCGGTGATTACTTCTCCCATTGTGCCTTTAGGAAAAAGTGGCGTTAACCTAACTTATCAAACCGGCGCACAATATATCAACGCCAATACTGACCGCCAAGATTTACTCGAACCAGTCAGAGATAACGATCGCATTTCTCTTGGTCGTTTGCAAGCGAGTGCCGCCCTTAGCACTGGCATACCTCTATGGCGCGGCAAACCTTTAGCAGCTACACCCACCGAAGGATTACGTTACACTGCTAATCCTGTTGTGCCTTACGTCACCGCAGTCGCAGGTGTGACAGCAACTAGTAGTTATTACACCAGTGGTGATACCCAAAACACCATCATCGGCACTATTGGCTTAGTAGGACAAATCGGACATTTTTCTCGTCCTTTTTTAGATTACACAGCCTTTAATGTTAGTTATTCTCAAGGTTTAAATAGTGGATTATCACCTTTTTTGTTTGACCGCTCGGTTGATAATAGAGTATTAAGTGCTGGAATTACTCAACAAATTTATGGGCCATTTCGCTTAGGTTTTCAAACTTCAGTTAACCTAGATACAGGCAAAGAAAGCAGCACCGACTACATTTTAGAATATAGCCGCCGCACCTATGGAATTACCCTGCGATACAACCCTGTTTTAGAATTAGGCGGCTTTAGCATTCGCATTAGTGATTTTAATTGGTCTGGCGGTACAGATCCATTTTCTAGTAACCAAGTTAAACCAGTTGTTGGTGGTGTGCGTCGGGAGTAATCAACTCATACCACAAAACATTTTTGCCAGAAACTCTCACTGGGCAATGGCAAATCGCGCGCCACTGAGGGAGTCGGGGAACCCGCCCAACGCAGTTAAGATACAAGGTTGGGTGTAGCGATAGCGTAACCCAACAAAGCCATGAAAATGTTGGGTTCCGTTCCTCCACCCAACCTACACCAGTCCAAGCTGTTGCCTGAACTGAACTGTATTGACCTAAGGTGGGTTGGAAAGCTTTGATTTTGTCTGAGTTAAGAGAATAGTAGGTTGGGTGTAGCGATAGCGTAACCCAACAAAGCCATGAAAATGTTGGGTTCCGTTCCTCCACCCAACCTACACCAGTCCAAGCTGTTGCCTGAACTGAACTGTATTGACCTAAGGTGGGTTGGAAAGCTTTGATTTTGTCTGAGTCCACGCAGGTGGACTTTGCTTGTGTAGTAGCGAATTTCATTCGCCCACTTAGCTATGATTAGCCTATCTTTTATTCAATTACAAATGATTGAATCATTTTTTCTGCTAAGGGCAAAAACTGATCATAATCTTCTATTTTGGCAGTGTAAGTAATAATATAAGCGTTATCATTATATAAAGTCCAAACTTGTAGACTCTTTAGCTTATTGCCATCATTTGTGCCTGTAAAGACGAGTTGATTGGCACGTTTATTAGCTAGTGTGGTTTCGCCGGAACTTTCTATTTGGGCATTATCGACTGTATTTTTTACTTCTTGAATAAATAAGTTTTTCGATTCATTTAAAGTGCTATTAAGTGGTTCGATGCGAATAGTTAAAATTTCTGAAAAATTATCAGTCTCACTTTGTTTTGGTGATAAAAATGTCACTAAATCTTGAGTCACAGCATTGGGTGTTTCTTCCATTGCCC
This sequence comes from Nostoc sp. FACHB-110, assembly GCF_014697425.1. GTDB lineage: Bacteria > Cyanobacteriota > Cyanobacteriia > Cyanobacteriales > Nostocaceae > Nostoc_B. Next base: position 67,890 of record NZ_JACJRU010000005.1, on the reverse strand, counting down.
AATTGTCAGGGTATTTAATTTTTACGCCGTGAGCTATATATTCAATAAAATTAAGTGAATTGTTTTTAATTTGCCATAAAAATATTAAACCAGCAGCAATCACCGCTGTAACTCCCAAGCCGAGAAAAAATTTTTGCGGTAATGAATTTTTGAGTTTAGTTAATGGTGCTTTCTGTAGCATCTCTAATGCTTGCAAGACTGACTCGGCATTGGGATAACGCTGACGGAAATCATAGCGCACCATTTTATCTAAAACTTTGGCAAACTGTGGGCTAACTTTGACTTTTTCCCGCCAATCAATTTCACCACTCACAGGATTTTTCGGAACAGAATGAGTACCAGCGGCAGGATTTATCCCGGTTAAAGCTTGGATAGCAATAATTCCGGCTGCATAGATATCGCTACTGAAGTGAGGATTGCTATTAGCTTGTTCGCTAGGCATATAACCAGGAGTACCAATAGCTACAGTAAAACTTGTTTGTCCTTCAACATTAGTGACTTGGGTACTAATTTGTTTAACAGCACCAAAATCGATTAAAACTATTTTGCCATCTGATTCTCGACGGCGAATATTTTCTGGTTTCAAGTCACGATGAATGACATGATTTTGATGAACAAATGCTAAAACAATCAGAATCTCTTTTAATAGTTGAATAACTGCTGTTTCTGTTAATTTTGCACTGACAGGAGGTAATTCTGCATTCAAATCGTGACCAGGAATAAATTCTTGTACTAAATAAAATTCTGCATTCTCGGCAAAGTGAGCTAATAATTGCGGGATTTGGTCATGTTTCCCTAACATTTCTAAAGTAGCTGCTTCTAGATCAAAAAAACGTTTGGCAGCATTGAGGGTGTAGGGATCGTTAGCCAGTGGTTTAAATTGTTTAACCACACACTTGGGATTTCCTGGACGTTGCATATCTTGTGCGATAAAAGTTGTGCCAAACCCGCCTCTTCCCAACTGAGTGAGAATTTGGTAGCGTCCCCCGACTGTTTGACCCAGCATGAAGTTTCCCCTTAATTTTTGAATTACTCACCCATTGATTTGTTAATCTTGATTTTTGCACACAATAAAGTGGTAAGTGCTGAGTGGTATATTTCTGTTCTACACCCTGTTTCTGATTTGCAAACTAGGCAGCATCTATTATGTCCAATACATAAAAATCAATAAATTTACTTTGGCTTATGAGTATTAGTCTGTGCATGATTGTTAAAAATGAAGAAGCTGCGTTACCTAAGTGCCTAAATAGTGTTAAAGATTTTGTAGATGAAATGATCGTGCTAGATACAGGTTCTAGCGATCGCACTCCTCAAATTGCCCAAGAATTCGGTGCTAAAGTTCATTATTTTGAATGGTCTAATAATTTTAGTACAGCCCGCAATGCCGCATTAAAATATGTAACAAGTGATTGGGTGCTGGTATTAGATGCTGATGAGTTGCTCACACCTAGCATTGTGCCGCAAATCAAAGCAGTTATGAAAACCGATGAATATATTTTAATTAATCTCGTCCGTCAAGAAGTGGGTGCTGCCCAATCTCCCTATTCTTTGGTATCGCGGTTATTTCGCAACCATCCAGAGATTCGCTTTGAACGTCCCTATCACGCCTTAGTAGATGATAGTGTGGCGGCGATTATCAAAAAAGAACCCCATTGGCAAGTAGGTTATTTGCATGGTTTAGGGATTCTCCATGTAGGTTATCAAAAAGCAGCGATCGCTCAAAATAACAAATATGTCAAAGCGCAAGCTGCAATGTTAGAGTTTTTAGCAACTCATCCCAATGATCCTTATGTTTGCAGTAAATTAGGCGCGCTGTATGTCGAATCTGGCAAAATCACTGAAGGTTTGGAATTATTGCAACGAGGCTTAAATCAGGCGACAGGAAGTGCTAATTCTCTCAACAACTCTGGAGCCAATTTAAAGTCTTTGCCGATGAATGTAATTAGCGTAGCAGCTAATACTCTGCATCCGGAGATGATGCACTCAGAAGAAAACTACGACATATTATATGAACTCCACTATCATTTAGGCATTGCTCACACCCATTTAAAAAATCCGCAACAAGCACTAATTCACTATCAAGCTGCGATTAAATTGCCGATTTATCCCATGCTGAAGTTAGGAGCATATAACAATTTAGGTAACTTACTTAAAGATGCAGGCGATTTAAATAGTGCCAAAAAAGCTTACGAAACTGCTTTGAAAATTGACCCAAATTTTGTGGCTGGTCATTACAATTTGGGGATGACATTCAAAGCTTTAGGGTTATTTATGGAAGCTATATCCTGTTATCAAACAGCCATCAAATTGAATCCTTACTATGCCGAAGCATATCAAAATTTAGGTGTTGTGCAGTTAAAAATTGGCAATGTTCAAGCGAGTATAACAGCTTTTAAAAATGCTATTATCCTGCATGAACAGCATAACCCTCAAGAAGCCAAAAGACTCCGCCAAGGCTTATATGAAATGGGATTAATCAAGTTTTAAGCAATTATAATTAATGGGAAAACTTCAGGCTATATATAGTTCGTGCTGATTTTATTTACGGCAGCTTTATTATTTTGGTCAAGTACGGCTGCATTTCTACCAACTCTACCGCTATACATTGAAGATATCGGCGGTAGCAAACAAGAAATTGGTATTGTCATGGGTGGCTTTGCCATTGGTTTGTTACTGTTTCGTCCAATGTTGGGGAAACTCGCCGACCAGCGTGGCCGCAAGCTTGTTTTATTGATTGGACTGATAGTAGCAGCGATCGCACCTTTTGGCTATTTACTCTTTACATCTATCCCATTATTATTTTTTCTGCGAATTTTTCACGGTGTTAGCATTGCGGCTTTTACCACTGGTTACATAGCTTTAGTGGCTGATTTAGCTCCTGTAGCCACTCGTGGCGAAATTATTAGTTACATGAGTTTAGCCGCGCCTATCGGGTTAGCCATTGGCCCAGCCATCGGTGGGTATTTACAAGCGAGTTTTGGCTATCGAGAGCTATTTTTGTTTACCGCAGCGATCGCTATTATCGGACTATTGTGTGCATCCCAAGTCATCAATCCCCCATTAAATACCCAATCGCCATCAGAAAGTCATCATCCTAATTTTGCCCAAATTTTGCTCAGTCCCAGGGTGAGAGTACCCGCGATTGTGATGTTGTTAGTAGGTGTAGCCGTTGGTGCTGTGCATATCTTTGTGGCTTTATTTATTAAATCTACTGCGGTGAATTTTAATGGTGGCTGGTTTTTTACCGTTACTGCCATTTCTAGCTTTACGATGAGGATATTTACTGGACGAGCTAGCGATAGGTTCGGTCGTGGTTTATTTATTACCTTTGGTTTGGTTGCTTATACATTGGCTTGCTTTCTACTATGGCAAGCTAACAGTACCAATGATTTTTTGATATCTGCCATCGTCGAAGGCTGCGGTGGTGGGACAGTCATTTCAATGGTCACAACAATGATGGCAGATCGTTCACTGCCACAAGAACGGGGGCAAATTTTTGCCATCTGTATGGCGGGGTTTGACTTGGGAATTGCGATTGCAGCCCCAATATTGGGATATATCAGCGAGCAACTAGGCTATCGCAATATGTTTGCTTGCACTACTGGCTTAACTTTCTTAGCATTGCTAATTTTTGTGAGCCTCTGCAATAAAAATTTTTCTGGTTCTTTACGTTTTGCCGTAGGTCGCGGTGCAGATGCCTATTCGTTGAATGATATTAGTTAAAACAAGAAAAGGCAAAAGAGCTATATCTTTTTGCCTTTTACTTTGTTACTTTTTACTTATTAAACGGGCGAGGAGGGATTCGAACCCCCGACACCGTGGTCCGTAGCCACGTGCTCTAGTCCACTGAGCTACACGCCCCTGCCAGAAAAATATATTAGCACTACTTTCTCTAAAAATGCAAGACAATTCTTCAAAAAATTTTGTTACGGAATTAACCCATCTCGACGCTCAAGGACAAGCACAGATGGTAGATGTTTCTGGCAAAACCCCCACAGTCCGCCAAGCAGTGGCCGCGGCTAGGGTGCGGATGTTGCCAGAAACCTTAGCCGCAATAGAAGCTGGCAATACACCTAAAAAAGATGTGCTAGCAACAGCGCGGATAGCTGGCATTATGGCAGCCAAACAAACATCTAATTTAATTCCCTTATGTCATCCATTGCCGTTGCAAAAAGTTACTGTCGAAATTACTCCCGATCCCCAACTACCTGGTTATCACATTCAAGCTACTGTCAAAACCAAAGCCGAAACCGGGGTAGAAATGGAAGCTTTAACTGCCGTTTCTGTAGCTGCGTTGACTTTATACGACATGGCCAAAGCTCTAGAAAAGTCGATTCAAATTGAAGCGATTCATTTAATTAGCAAAACGGGAGGAAAATCAGGAGATTATAGCAGTGTTATAACTGCTTAAGATGAAAATATGAAGCTGACATTGATCAGTTCAGGGATGTTACAGCCATGTCTCCCCTAGACATTGATGTTTTAGAAGCACGACGCGTCTATAAATCTCTAGGCGCAATTCAATCACAGATGTTACGCCCCAGCATATATCAAGCTTGGGAGCGATCGCATCTGCAAGGCGCGAACCCCTATGCTCTCCAAGCCGAAAAACTATCAACTTTAGATACAGAGCGTTTAATCGAACAAAAGCGTGATTTAATTCAAGTATCTACTCCTTATATCCGAATGCTTTCTCAAGCTGCTGGTACAGATCGTCATGCAGTTATGTTAGGCGATCAACATGCGATCGTCTTGGATGTAGTAGGAGACAAGCAAACTGTACAAGGCCCAGAACCTTTTCCCGGGCCTGGTTCTTTACTTTCTGAAGCCGTAGCTGGAGCCAATGGTATTGGTACGCCATTAGCAGCCACAGACTATGTAGAAATTGTCAGTCACGAGCATTTTATTGACGGGTTTCATCCATTTACCTGTCAAGGAATACCTCTACGCAATGACAAGCAAGAAATTATTGGCGTACTCAGTATTTCTCTACGTCGTGCAGATGCCAGACAAAGACTAAAGGAAATCTTACTTTGTGCCTCTAGGGGAATTGAAGCAGAATTATTGATTGCTATTTTAGAAAAAGATGTGCGTCGCGTATTACAGTCAAATCCCAACGAATATCAGCCATTAGAAGAATTAAGGCAAGATATTATCCAGGTGAATCAAGCAGCACGCCTAAAACTGGAAGTGATTTCCCGGATGGTAGCGGTAAACCGCTTAGACTACGCCATGCAATTGCTCCAACAAGCTGAACAATCAATTCAAATATTTCGTCGTCGTGCTGCTATTTGGAGAAATTTAGCATCTTTCGAGATGGGAATGCGCCAACCCGTGATTCTCACTGATTGTATCTCCGATTTAGTAGATTTACTGGTTACAGAAGCAGCAATTCGTCAGGTAGAAATAGTAACTGAGTGGGACGAACCCATTACAGTCATTGCCGATTCTAGAAGCCTTTTACGTCAACTACTGCGTTATTTTTTGCAAGCTTTTGATCAAGCAGGCAAAAGTGGCATTGTCAAAGTTATAGCCAGTAAAACTTCTAGTTTAGATTTAGTACAAGTTAATTTTACCGCTATTTCATGCTTACATATTTCTCAATCAGAAACAACATCACAAATTTTTTATCTACCACTTAAATAAATCAGCAATGAATAATCAAAATATAGAAAAGCGTAAAGTCCTGATTGCAGATGATGATGATGATAGTCGGGCAATGCTCACCTTCCTTTTAGAAGCAGAAGGTTGGGAAGTCCAAGAAGCTAGAAATGGCAAAGAAGCAATTGAAAAAGTAATTAATGAGCAACCAGATTTATTAATTTTAGATAACAGAATGCCGGAATTAACAGGAGTTGAAGTTTATCAAAAACTCCAAGCAGATGGAATCAAACTAGCAGTAATATTAGCTACAGCCTACGGCTACTTAGACGAGCTAGCAGAATCTTTAGGAATTGCTTATTTTATTTCTAAACCTTATGACATCCCCAAATTATTAAAAACGATAGACTCGGCTTACTACAACTTTCTCAACTAGTGATAGCAGAAACATACAATAGAGACGTTATATGTAACGTCTCTACTTTCTTTTATTTCGCCCCAACTAAGTCAACAGGCTGCACTCCGGCTAAATCCAAAATCTTGGGAATCAAATCTTCCCGCTTGACGGCCATCATGTGGACACCATGACACAATTGCCGTGCTATTTGGACTTGTTCGGCAGCAATTTTTACCCCTTCTTCTAATGGGTCTTTGGCTTTAGCTAATCTATCAATCATGTGTTCAGGTATATTTACACCTGGAACACACCGATTAATAAATTGGGCATTTTTGGCTGATTTCAACAGAAAAATTCCGGCTAAAATTGGTTTGTTATGGACAGAAGCTATCTTATCCATGAACTTTTCTAGCCTTTCAAAATCAGTGATTAATTGACTTTGAAAAAATTGCGCTCCGGCAGCAATTTTGCGTTCAAAGCGACTTTGCAAACCTGACCAACTTGCACATTGTGGGTCTACAGCTGCTCCAACAAATAAATCTGTTGCGCCATCGGTTAAGGGTTTATCATTGCAATCAAAACCCAAATTCATTTTTTGAATTAGTTGCAAAAGTCGCACTGATTCTAAATCAAATACGCCTTTGGCATCAGGGTGATCGCCTGCTTTTACTGGGTCGCCTGTCAAAGCTAGGATATTCCGAATGCCTAAAGCATTCGCACCAATGATATCGGCTTGTAAACCGATGCGGTTGCGATCGCGGCAAGCCATCTGACAAATTGGTTCTATGCCGTTTTGGAATAAAATCGCTGAAGCCACTAGTGATGACATCCGCAACACGGCGCGGCTACCATCGGTAATATTGACGGCATGAACCCTCCCCTTAAGGGTCGCCGCCATATCAATCATGTGGGTTGGATTTGCCCCTTTTGGGGGGGCAACTTCGGCTGTCACTAAGAATTCGCCTGCTTGCGCGGCTGTTTGAAATAAACTCAGATTTGTTGGGCTATGGGTGTGATACATAATCATTTAATAATCTGGTTTCTTACAGAGTATTATGAATCACCCCCCAAAGCGAAAGCTAAACAGGGATTGAGTAGCCTAAAGCAGTTTTGACTTGTGTTAGGGTTTGATTAGCGATCGCTTGGGCTTTTTCGCGGCCTTCACGCAATACAGAATCTAAATAACTGCGATCGTCCATAATGGCCTGATATTTTTCTTGGATGGGTTTTAAAGCATTAATTGTGGTTTCTGTCAATAATGGTTTAAATTGCCCCCAGCCCATATCTTGGCATTCTGCGGCGACTGCTTCTTTCGTTTTACCAGACAGCAGCATATACAGTGTTAACAAGTTATTGCACTCTGGACGCTCAGGATCGTCAAAAGTTAAACCCCGAATCGGGTCAGTTTTACAACGCTTAATTTTATATTGAATTTGCTCTGGCGTATCGAGTAAACTAATCCGACTTAAGTCAGAAGGATCAGATTTGGACATTTTGCGTGTACCATCGGCCAAACTCATCACCCTAGCCCCCTCCTTACGGATGAGGGGGTCTGGTAATTTCAATACTGGTTGGTCTGGTTGACCAAATAAGTGATTTAACCGCGCCGCAATATCCCGTGTTAATTCTAAATGCTGCTTTTGGTCTTCCCCCACAGGTACTTTATCGGCTTGATAAAGCAAAATATCTGCTGACATCAGTACCGGATAATCTAATAAACCTGCACTGACGTTTTCTCCCTGTTTGACAGCCTTTTCCTTAAACTGGATCATATCTTCTAACCAGTTTAAGGGTGTAATGCAGTTGAGCAACCAAGTGAGTTCGCTGTGGGCAGAAACATGAGATTGCACAAAAATCGTGGAATGATTTAAATCCAAGCCGCAAGCTAAATAAAGAGCCGCCAAGGTATAAGTATCAGATGCTAACAAGGCCGGATCATGCGGGACTGTAATTGCGTGCAAATCAGCCACAAATAAATAATTTTCGTATTCGCTCTGGCCTTCTACCCAGTTGCGAATGGCTCCCAAATAGTTACCTAGATGGTAATTGCCTGTTGGTTGAACTCCAGAAAGAACACGCTGCTTGCCCATAAATTTCAATTTAAGTTATCTCTCACCCGCGCTGTGTAAAGTGGCGGTAACAAAACTCATTCAATTTTAACGGGGATTGTGAGCTAGGAGGATAATATCGTATCCAGTGAAAAACTAACTATGAAGAAAGCAGGGTAATGGGCGCACCAACGCTATCTAGTTAGCTGAATCACTAAAAAAAGCAGGAGCAAAAGTTGGTATTGAATTTTGGATTTTGGATGGAAAAATTTTCTTCATCTAAAATCCAAAATTGCTAGAATCAGCACTCAGCCGTAACTAGTGCTTCTGGTTGATAGCGGATACCTGCTTGCTTTAAGCGGTGCAAAGCTTCACCCAAGCGATCGCAATCGGCAATCAAACTAATCCGCACGTAGCCTTCACCTGCAACGCCAAAGGCATTACCTGGGGTGACAACTACGCCTGTTTGCTGCAAAACATTCAAGGCGAAATCAGTAGAACTCATCCCCACAGGACATTTGACCCACAGATACATGGTGGCTTTGGTTTTGGGAATATCCCAACCCAACTGGCCTAAACCTTGAATGAGAAAATCGCGGCGGGTGCGGTAACGTTGTTGGACTTCATGCAAATATACATCTGGTAATTGCAAAGCAGTTTCCGCAGCTGTTTGCAAGGCGGCAAAAATACCGTAATCCAAGTTAGTTTTGAGTGTGCGTAAGCCTTGGATGACTTGACTATTACCGACCACAAAACCTACTCGCCAACCAGCCATATTATAGGTTTTAGATAAGGTGTGAAATTCTACGCCGATTTCTTTCGCGCCAGGAATTTCTAACAAACTGGTGGGTTGATAACCATCAAAAGCCAACTCTGCGTAACACAAATCATGTACCAGCAAAATCTCGTATTTGCGCGCAAAGGCGACAATTTCTTCAAAAAATTCTCGCGGAGCCGTTGCGGCTGTCGGATTACTGGGATAATTGAAATAGAGAATCTTGGCTTTTTGGGCAACTTCTTCGGGAATTGCGGCCAAATCTATCAACCAGTCATTTTCTGGTTTGAGAATCAAGCTGTGGACTTGCGCCCCAGCAATTACAGGGCCGCGAAAGTGGGCGGGGTACGCTGGCGAAGGTACTAAAACTACATCTCCAGGGTTAATGTAAGCCATTGCCAAATGGCCTAATCCTTCTTTTGAACCGAGTAGAGGCAAAGCTTCGCTATCAGGATCAAGCACTACACCATAGCGGCGATTGTACCAATTGGTGATGGCACGCCGAAAACTTGCTGTGCCTTCAAATGGTGGATAACCATGATTCGCGGGGTTTTGCAAAGCGGCGATTGCTGCTTCTACCACAGGCTCTGGTGTGGGGCCATCGGGGTTGCCCATACCTAAATCAATTAAATCCAAACCTTGTTCCCGCGCTTTCGCCTTCAGTTCATCTAAACGGGCAAATACATAAGGAGGTAGTTGTTGTATGCGTTCTGCTGGGGTGATCCAATTCAGTGTCATTGATGTACCACTTCTTGATACAGTTGATTTATGGCTAAAATGTCTCCAATGCACCACAGTTGGCTGCTGTGGTTAGTGGCAAAAAAATCACAAAACCAAAGATGAATTTCCCCCAAATTCCAATGGTGGATATGGGCTATGTTATTGGCTGGGGAAAGTTCAAAGTTCATAAAGTCCGTTTGCCGTAATTTACTCTTCTATCTCGTCAACTGCTTTGGCAGTCACTCGATTGTTGGCTTCTCTACTATCGGTTGGTGCAGTTGTTGACACCATAGCTGCCATCAACTGTTCCAATGCCACCTTAAAAGGTAGCCGATGAATGTCAGAATTAGGAGCTAAGGCAATTTCCGCAGCTGTTTGTAACTGACCTAATGTAATGTTGCCCAGTCCCAAATCACTTAAGTTTTGTGGCAAGCCAATCTCTGCGTAGAACTTTAACAACTGTTGTCGGGCTGTGGTTGCTAACTGATTGCCCTGAATCATTTCTTCTAAACGCAGTTGCACCAAAATCCCGTAGGCAACTTTTTCACCGTGGATGCTGCTGTGTCCGGCAATGTGAGTTAAACCGTTGTGTACAGCATGGGCGGCCACAGTTCGACACTGCGCCCCACCGAGTCCACCAATGACACCTGCTAATAACACAGTTGCATCAACAACTTCTTGCCAAACTTCACTACCTGGTTTTTGCAAAGCAGCAGCTGACTTTTGGAATAAGATATCGCGTAAAACTCTGGCTTGTTGCACTGCGGCAATAATCAAAGTTTGTTCGAGGTGGCCGCTACTGACTGATGCTTCATACCATTTAGCAATAGCATCACCAATCCCGGCGACTAAGGTGTGTTGTGGTGCAGTTTGAATTAAATCGTAGTCGAGAATCAATAAATCAGGACAGCGAGATAAAGCCACATCATACAAAAATGCCCCTGCTTCTGAATACACATTAGAAAGGGCAGTCCAAGCTGCACAAGTCGCGGCTGAGGTAGGAATTGTCACCACGGGTAGTTGCAATTGATGGGCAACTAGCTTGGCTGTGTCTAATGCTTTACCACCACCAACACCGATAATCACATCAGCTTTATGTTCTTTAGCCGCCTTTCTTAAAGACTTCAAACTAGTTTCCGAACAATCTGCACCATAAGCCGCAGCCATCGTGTGTAATTGTTGCCCTTCGAGCAACGGTTGTAAACTTGTTTGGATGATAGCGAGGGTGCGATCGCCTGAAATAATTAAAGGACGAGTGCCTAAACGGGCAATCTCAGCTGGTGCTGCTTGCAACACCCCAACACCGCGAATCACCTTGGCAGGTGCGATCGCTAGTGCTAGTAATGAACTAGATGTTTGAGTAGACAATGTAGTAGTAGATTGATCCGGCATATAACCTAGTTAGGCAAAACCTTGATTTTTCTTAATCCTAGTAAATTTACATATAGTGCAGAAAGTTAAGAAGATGAATACTATCCTGCCCAGCAGGATAAAATTTCATACTCCCCACTTTATACTTCATATTTCCTTACTTGCTTGTGTTGACGGCGTAGCATGACTTGAATGTTGCCCATTAGCCTCAAATTCTGAACTATCAAAGTTTTGAATAACTATATAAGTAATTCACGATATCATTCACTGACACCCAGTAAACGCCTCTGCAATTACTAAAATCAGAAGTGGTTTTAAGGCAAAGAATGACTCACCTGTTACCCTGCGCTACAAACAGCACCTATTCAAGATGTTTCCATCAGTTTAATTAGTAAGTCATATCTTAATCTAAAAATAATATTTATTGTATAGTGAAATACAAAAAATCAATGTCATTTTGACAGGGAAAAGAGGCTAGTATAACAAGGCAAAAGTAAAAAGGCAAAAGTAAAAAGAAAGAATAGCGATACCACAAGCCTTTTAGCAATTTTTTATGGTCTGTTTATTTACGCCGACTTGTACTAGGGGCTTACTACTAGAGGAATTTACCTCATTGCCTGAAAACTGCTGTATTTGATGGGACAAACTCCCCACTCCCCATTCCCTACCTCCCAAGTGTAGGTTTTTAAAAGAGTGGTGAGTAATGACTCTAAAAATCATGATTGAATCAGAGTTTCATCACCCTCACACCCTTACACCCCAAACCCTAATAATTAAGCAGTTGGTTTAGGCAGTTGAGCAAATTTATCAGCATAAATCTCAATTGCCATCTCCGCATCTTCCCGTGTTTCTAGGGTACGTTTAATTTGACCAAGATAAAGTGGTACAGTTACCCCAGGTTCGGGATGTATGACAGTACGGGCGCGAATTGTTAAAACATTATCGCTGCGTTTGCCTAAACGCCCATAGGAATATAGGTTACTAGCTGCTTGACGCAGAGTCGCCTCTAAGCCTGTGGGGGAAATTTCTGGGGAAATGGCAATTACCGCTTGTGTCGCACCGTTATCATAAACCAGGGTAAATTTTTCTGCTCCGGGAATCACTGTGCGACTCAAGGGTACTAACGAAAGTGCAAACAACCCACCTGTTAGTACCAGCATAAAACCTGTTGTACCTACCAGCCGAAAGCGGATGCCCCACTTAAAAATAAAAGCCAGCACTGCTAAAGCAGCAAATACCAATGTGGCGATACCTGACCATTGGGTGTATTGAAGAAAGTTTTCTTGCATCATAAAAATCTTGCTAGTTAAAGGTTTTACAATTTAGGTACTTATATTATCTTAGTTCTGTCTTATTTACTCTATTTAGTACATACGAACTATAAATAAATTTATAAATTTTAGTTTAAAAAAAATTGCTTACTTATGTCTTAACTTCTGAACATATACAGTATCATCTCTGCGTATTGCTTCAAAATCTATATTTGAACAAGTTATTCAACAACTTATCCAACAACTAGCGGGTAGATGGATAAACAGGCACATATAGTACATAGTTACTAAAAAGCTTTCTACATAAGCACTCTGGATAGTGACAACAAAGGTCTTGATTCTGTTACATTATCAAAATAGGATGATAGAAAGGCATGGAAGGAATTTATTTGATAATGTAACGAAATCAAACAAGTCGGTGTAATGTACATTTCAATGGAATATATCAACCTGTTTCCATGTCATCTGTAGTTGTTGAATAAGTTATCGGATAACTCTTCCAATAACTAGAGAACATATACAGATAAAAGAAAAGCACCCCATTTTCAGGAGTGCCGTAAGGTGATAGGAGAGATTAGCGTCAAGTATTGAGTTATTGCATTCCCAGATGGGTAATCACTTGCTCAAGGTGGTTTTTAGCGTGATACAGAGAAAGTAACTTCTCTTGCTCATACTGAACGCTTGAATCTGCGTATTACCAAAACTATGAAGGAAGAAGTACAACAGCAAGATGATCCACCTGAATTCTGCCGTCGTGCGATTCAAAAAGCATTAGATGAACAGAAACAATCAGATACTTAAAATATTTTTAGATTACTAACAATTAAAAAATAAAAACCCCATCTTATATTTGCAGATGGGGTTTTCTGTTAACAGTTACACTTAGGTTATTCGCAGTATAACTTGTTATTCATCATCATTCTTTCTAACTCAATAATTCTTTGCTCACTCCTTTTTTGTAATTCATCTAATTATTTTCTAATTTCCTTCAATTGTTCAATCTTCTCAGGAGTTAATGTTTTAGTTGTCATAGGTTTATTGTGGATTTATGGAGATTTAAGAAGTTAGTTATTCAAAAAACGTCGAAACGAAATTTCAGACATTAGTATCGCTTCCGCTACCTGTGATTGGCTCATCACATATTCATTGTTAGGTAACTGAAATACTTCTACTTCAATCCCGGCGATTTTAATTGTCACTCTCTTAGCTTTGTCCATTGTTTTAGTTAAATGGTAAGTAGTTCAGCAAAAAAATAAACCTCTATAAGTTTATTTAGAGGTTTATTTACTATTTTGTGAAATCTTCAATTTTCTTTATTCTTAATTTTGCTTATTCAATTGTTCTTGTAATCTAGCAATTATTTCTTGTTGTGCTTTTATTTTTTCTTTCAGGTTGATATTCTCCTCTCTAAGTAATTCGACTTCAGATTTTTTACTTAACGCTTCATTAATCATTTGCTTTCTATTTTCTTCAGAAAAATAACGCTGATAAGTGGATGTGTGCATTTCAACAGAATGTCCCATATTATCAGCCATTACTTTTATAGATATTCCTAATAAATGTCCATTAATTGCAAAAGCATGGCGTAAGTCATAAGGCTGAAATGGTATACCTACTTTTTTGAACCACAAAGCTAGAGTAATTACTTGTGAGTCAACTTGTATATGTGTCAATAGAGAGCTTGAAATTTGCTTTAATCGATTTAGATATTCAATATTTTTTAAATCGAATATTTCTATCCAATCAGGGATAATGGCAAAAACTACTCTCTCTCCTGTTTTACAATCTTTATCGACTTTCCAGGCATTATCAATATTTTTAGGATTTAACCAATAATCAATATGTGAGTTAATAAATAATTCTTCTGGACGTAAGCCAAATGTAGCTAACATACCGTAACACCATCTCCAGAACTTCCAATTATCAACATAAGATTTACTACTTGCTCTATAGTTACGCTCGGCGGCATATCGCTGAAAATAATGAAAATAATCTAATATATCTTCCTTGTTAGGTGGCATTCTCCTTTTCGGTTTGTAACCACTCTTTAATCCCTTTAAGCTAATTTCAATTGAAAATAATTTAAACAAAACAGATAACGCTGAAATGGTAGCTACACGGGTAGCTGTACCTGCGGGAATTTTATTGATGGATGATTTAACTTCTGCCTCTGTTACTAGTTGGTCACTGTCAAAAAAACGCTTAATAATATCAAAATGATTTTTAAAAGTACCTTCACTCTTTCTATTACGAGGTCTCGCTTTAAAATATTCTTCTTCAAATTGATTTAACAATTCTCCAAAAGTTTTAGGTTTAGACTCTTCAATTATTTTTTTCCCTAATCTACCTAAGTATTTATCATTCCACTCGAAGGTTTTATGGGCAATTAATTTACCTAGTTCGTATGCCTCCTCTTCTGCTGTTTTTAACCCGTCTATATTTGCTGGTATTCCTAAGGAAATTTTATATTGCTTAGTTCCTGTTCCCTTTGTATCCGTATCACCATCCCTTAAAGGGAGTGTGGCTTGTAACTGAATAGTACCCGATGCAACTACTAACCCTACTCTTGTTTTAGCTGCTTTTAGGCGTTGCTTGGCTTCATCGAATTTTTGCTCAAACTTTTTTTGAAGATGTTGCTGAGTAGCCTTAACGTGTTTTTGGATTCCTAGATAACTCCCATCAGTCGTCATGGGTGGCTCAAAATCATCAAAAATGTCATTTTTTTTAGGTGCAACGCTAGAAGTGTTATGTAGTTTAGTTTTTGGCATTGTCTTATTTTTGGATTAATTAATGGTTGTCCAATAACTGTTTTAAGAGCATAAGCTAGAATTATATGCTTAAAAAGCAGGCATACAAGGATGCGCCAAGAATAAGATTATTTACCAGTCTTGTCAATTAGGTGTATTGAAGAAAGTCTGCTGTTGAGAACATACAAATTGGCTAATTAGGTGTTTTTTAGATTATTGATAAACACACCCATTTTACCGAAATGCTCCCACAATTTTAGATTTGAGATTTTGGATTTGAGATTGATAACTATGTTTGGTCAATCAATCTTGGTATCTGATTTTTCCTGAATAATTTAATCTAGCTATGCTAACCTGACTGATGAATAAAAATAATGGATGCTGATGATTCCTATTAGCGATCGCCGTCCTAATCGTCATCAACCAATTGTCAATTATTGGCTCATTGGTATTAATATTGCTGTATTTTTCTGGGAGTTACAATTAGAAAGTACTGGACAATTAAGTGGATTTGTCAACAGTTGGGGCATAATTCCCGCCCACATAAACGAGGCAATTCAGGCAATATTTAGCAATTCTGCTGCTTGGCTAGTCTTAATTGGGCATTGCTTGAGGCTCATTTCAGCTTTATTTATTCATGCTAGCTTTAGCCAGATATTAAGTAATTTAATTTTTTTATGGGTATTTGGCAAAAGTCTAGAAAATTGCTTGGGACATAGACGTTATTTAATATTATATTTAATTGCTGGGATTTGTACAGGGATCATGCAAATACTAGCCGAACCAAATTTGATAGTACCATTAATTGGTGCGAATAGTGCGATCGCGGCAATTTTAGGAGCATATTATTTTAATTTCCCACAAGCAAAAATTTATACTGTTTTGCCTTTATTGCTGATATATATCCCGGCGGAAATACCAGTAATTTTTTACTTAGTTTGGTGGTTTGTCCAACAATTTTTTTATGGCATCGGCAGCTTAAATATACAACCATCAGGTGCAAATGCTCTTGGACTTGCTTACTGGTTGCAAATTATCGGTGGACTGATTGGGATAGCGTATATCAAAAGCCTAAAATAAATTACCAAATTTCTCCACAAAGAAATAGGGCAATTCCAGCCTGCACAATTTAACATATATCTTGCGGCAGAATACTTTATATATAAAGTAAGAGATGGTAGTGAATAGGCAAGAATCAACACTCAATTTACTCTGTAGAGTTTCTGGCGTTTCTAGGATGATTTTGTATAGCTGATGGTTTTCAAGATGCTAGACCAGGATAGAGAAGAATTAACAGCTTTAAGGCAGCGTGTTGCAGAGTTAGAGGAATTAGAAATTCAGTATCAGTACAAACAAGCAGAACTAGAAGCGCAATTGACTGAACTTAAAGCACAGCAAAAAACAGTACAAAAAAATCCTCACAGTCAAGCAGACATGGCTTTTACCCTGCAACAACTCCAACAAGAAAAAGCAGAAAGACAACAAGTGGAAATCGCCCTGCAAGAAAGCGAACAATTGTTAAAACTGGCAATAGACGCTGCATGGATGGGCTTTTGGGACTTTGATATTATTACGAATCAAGTAATTTGGTCAGAAAGTCATGAATTGCTATTTGGTTTAATTCCTGGTAGCTTTAGTGGAACTTATGAAGCTTTTCTAGCTTGTTTACATCCTGAGGATCGAGAATCTGTCAGAGAAAAAATTGCCACTGCTTTGACAAACAAAATTGACTACAAAGATGAATTTCGCGTGATTTGGCCAAACCAAAGCCTACATTGGATATCCGCCCGGGGCAAATTTTATTATAACGAGCAGGGTCAGGCACAGCGAATGTTAGGCGTATGCATGGATATTAGCTATCGCAAGCAGACAGAAGAAAACACCCGCCAACTCACAACCCAAATTCAAGAACAAGCCAATCTCTTGAATGGGATTTTAGCTGCATCTGTAGATCATATTTATATTTTTGACCGCGCTGGCCGCCATCAGTATGTGAGTCATGGCGGTGCAGCAATTTTGGGTTTCCAACCGCAACAAATTTTAGGTAAAACTCTGCAAGACCTAGATTTGCCGCGAGACTTTACCGAACAAATCGAAATTCAACAACAAGCGGTGATGGCCACTGGCGAACCCATCAAAGATGAATGCAAACTACTCACCATAAATGGAGTGCGTTATTACGAATATATTCTCACCCCATTACGTAATTACGGGCAAAGCATAGAAGGTGTAATTATCGTTTCTCGTGATATTACTGAACACAAACGAGTCGAACAATCATTACGCGAAAGTGAGGCCAAATTCCGGCAATTGTCGGAATCTAACTTAATTGGCGTAGCTTTTTGGAATAGTGATGGCTATATTACCGATGCTAACGATGCTTACTTACAATTAGCAGGTTATACCCGTGATGAGTTTACTGCCCAAGGTAAACTGAGTTGGCGAGAATTCACCCCCAAAGAATATTTACATTTAGACGAACTCGCACTGGCAGAAGTACAAATTAGGGGAGTTTCGCAAATTTATGAAAAAGAATATGTCCACCGCAACGGTAAGCGAGTCCCCATTGTGTTAGGCATAGCTTTATTAAATGATTCCCAAAATAACGGTGTTGCTTTTGTCTTAGATATTAGCGATCGCAAACAAGCAGAACAAGAACGCGCGCGGTTATTAGAAAAAGAACGCCTAGCCCGTCAAGAAGCGGAAGTCGCTAACCGGATTAAAGATGAATTTTTAGCAGTTCTCTCCCATGAACTGCGAACCCCACTCAACCCCATTTTGGGCTGGGCAAAATTGCTGCGGAATCGCAAATTCGATGACAAAACCACTAAACAAGCCCTAGAAACTATAGAACGTAATGCCAAATTACAAACTCAATTAATAGAAGATTTACTAGATGTATCTCGGATTCTCCAAGGCAAATTAAGCTTAAACACTTGTCCTGTCAGCTTAATTATGGTAGTTGAGGCCGCATTAGAAACAGTCCGCCTAGCCGCCGAAGCCAAATCTATCCAGATTCAGACAGTCTTTGACCATAGCATTGGGCAAGTCATGGGCGATCCCAATCGCTTGCAACAAGTGGTATGGAACCTACTGTCAAATGCAGTCAAATTTACGCCAGCCGCAGGTCAAGTAGAAATTCAGATTCAAGAAATTGATGGTCAAGCGCAAATTCAAGTCAGCGACACAGGCAAAGGCATTACACCCGAATTTCTGCCTTATGTATTTGATTATTTTCGTCAAGCTGATGGCACAACAACCCGCAAATTTGGTGGTTTAGGTTTAGGGTTGGCAATTGTCCGTCAGGTAGTAGAAATGCATGGCGGTACAGTCAAAGCAGCAAGTCTCGGCGAGGGTAATGGTGCGACTTTCACCGTCAGAATACCCTTATTGGTGATGAACCAACCAGTCAAACGTTCACAAGAACAATTCCCTGACGATCTCGCAGAATTTCCAAATCTGGCAGGCGTAAAAATTTTAGTAGTAGATGACGAACCAGATATTAGAGACTTAGTGACCTTTATTTTGCAAGATTACAACGTTGATGTTACCGCAGTTAAATCAGCCGCCGAAGCCTTAGCGGAAATTTCCCAATCCAGACCAGATATTTTGATTAGTGATATTGGGATGCCAGAAGTAGACGGCTATATGCTGATTAAACAGTTGCGTCAGAAAACACCCGAACAAGGTGGCAATATCAAAGCGATCGCCCTGACAGCTTACGCTGGAGAAATGAACCAACAGCAAGCACTCACAGCCGGTTTTCAACTCCATGTATCAAAACCTGTAGACCCAGAGACTTTAGTCAGTGCGATCGTTAGTCTACTTCAGTTGTAATTGGATAATTCTCGTTTTGCTTCGTCATCAAAATCAAGGGTTTCGGGAAGGGTCAATAACAGGGTGTAGGGAAGACAGCGTTGGAAGGAGCTTGAACTCCCACCAACGCTCGCGTCTTGAACAGACGGGGCTGGTTCGATAAAGGTTGTTGGGGCTGTCTTTTTACCCCACACCCCACACCCCACACCCACCCTAAGTTACTATCTTTGACAGCAACTTGGTTGAAGCATCAACCAGGAGGCCAAGCCAATGGCCGTCCTCCTAAAATATGCAAATGTAAATGATAGACAGTTTGACCACCATCAGCATCAGTGTTGATCACCACCCTATAACCGTTTTCTAAACCAGCTTCTTGGGCAACATGTTTAGCAGTCAGTAAAAGATGTCCTAACAAAGCGGCATCTTGAGTTTCAGCCTCTGCTAATTTGGCTATGGGTTTTTTGGGAATCACCAATATATGAACTGGTGCTTGCGGATTCACATCTTTAAAAGCTAAAGCCAAATCATCCTCATATACAATATTGGCGGGAATTTCCCGACGAATGATTTTACTAAAAATTGTCTCTGTGGTTTCACTCATGTCGATCTACCTACTCTTCTGCTACAGATTCTAAAGGTTCAGCGTTATATAAGAAATAATTAGCTCATGCTTGCTAGAGTCTGGAGTGCGTCAATCGTCGGCATTGATGCTGTCAAAGTCGGCGTAGAAGTTGATGTATCAGGGGGATTACCAGGAATTATCGTCTTGGGCTTACCAGATAGCGCGGTTCAAGAATCAAAAGAAAGAGTCAAGGCCACCTTAAAAAATGCTGGTTTTGCCTTTCCGATGCGAAAAATCGTGATTAACTTGACTCCGGCTGACTTGCGTAAGGAAGGCCCTTGTTTTGATTTGCCAATTAGCATAGGTATATTAGCAGCTTCTGAGCAAATTAATGCTGATTTATTAGGTGATTTCTTATTTTTAGGTGAAGTTTCCCTAGATGGCAGTCTTCGTCCCGTGGCTGGAGTATTGCCGATCGCAGCTACAGCCCACAAAATGGGAATTACAGGTTTAGTTGTACCTGCTGATAATGCCCAAGAAGCAGCTGTCGTCAAAGGATTGAGTGTTTATGGTTGTCAAAGTTTAGCAGAAGTAGTTAATTTATTGAATAATCCCAGCAGTTGCCAACCTGTACAGATAGATCAAACAATATCCCCAGTGTCAGGATCTTATCCTAGTGCAGATTTACACGATGTCAAAGGACAAGCTCATGCGCGTCGGGCGTTGGAAATTGCGGCGGCTGGTGGACATAATTTGATTTTTGTCGGGCCGCCCGGGAGTGGCAAAACAATGCTAGCAAGACGCTTGTCAGGTATTTTACCACCGTTGGAATTTAGTGAAGCATTGGAAGTCACGCGGATTCATTCTGTGGCTGGGCTATTAAAAAATCGTGGTTCTTTAGTCCGAGATCGGCCTTTTCGCAGTCCACATCATTCCGCATCGGGGCCTTCTTTAGTTGGTGGTGGCAGTTTTCCTCGCCCTGGAGAAATTTCCTTATCCCACCGTGGCATACTTTTTTTGTTTTATAGACATTAACTATCTATTCAAAAAAACAACAACAACGTTACCACTAATCATATAAACTCATTTTTAAGTAAGTTATTCACACTATTCACACTATTCATAGTGGCTAAAGTTCTTGAGTCAGTACAACAGCTACCGGACGGTAAAGAATTAGTTAGGTGGCATCTGGTCGATGATAATTATCAGGTTATTAAGCCAGTTGAGCGGTTTCTGCGGTTCAAGCAATTAGGCGGTTCTGCTGTCGGAACAATTAAGACATACGCAGAGAAGCTCAAAGCTTTTTGGAAATATCTAGACATAAAAATGCTTAACTGGCAGGACTTTAATCAAGAGGAAATGGCTGAGTTCGGCTACTGGTATTTAACTGGGGGATTGCTACTTGAGGAAAAGTTCCCTTCTCCTAATTCAAAAGATATTTTGGCTCCACGTAACGAATCTACAGCGAACCTGGCATTGACTGCTGTGGTGCAATTCTATGATTTTCACATCAGCAATGGAACTATCGATAACAAAAATCTGTGGAAATATCGCAAACTCTATAGAGAGAAACGAAGTGGGATGTTTGCAGGCTACAGAAAGGAGTTACCTGCTAAAGTCAGATTGGTGAAATATAAGGAGCCACAAAATTTTCCTGGCTGTCTAAACTCTGATCAAGTGCGTATCCTAATTAATGCCTGTTACCAAGATCGAGACAAGCTAATCCTTTGGCTCCTGGCTGATACTGGTATGCGAAAGGGTGAACTACTGGGGCTTCATTGGTCTGATATAGATTGGAAGGCTCAAACACTGAAGATAGTACGTCGAGACAATGTTAATCATGCTTATGCTAAAGGTCGAGAACGCGAACTATCTTTAGCTGCACTTATAAAAGATTCAGAGTTTTGCACAATCCTTACGAACTACTGTGATATTGATTATCCCCATGATGTTGTCAAAAATCTCGGACATGACATGGTTTTTGTCGTCCTACATAAAGGTTCACCTAGTTACGGTAAACCATTGGAACCACAAAATCTCAACAAGTTGTTAAAACGGCTTCATCAAAAAACGGGTATCGATGTAGAAAGGGTATATCCGCACTTGTTTAGGCACACCTTTGCAACTCACAACATTCGTGAGGGAAGGCGGAAAGAGCAAGATAAAGCGAAGATAGCAAAGAGTGTACAACGACAGTTGGGGCATAAGTCAATCTCTACAACTTTAGACATTTATGATCACTCCTTTGCAGAGGCTGAAATATTAGAAGAAATGGAACGTATTACGAAAGAGAAATGAGCCTAGCATTACAACAGACGGAATTGTTTGAGATAGTTTCTCATCCTGAACATCAAGCATTCGCCTATATCGCGGATGTGAGGTTGCAACGAGATATCTGGAACATATGGCAGGACTTACCTCCACTAAGAGGAAATGCACACAGACAAGCAAGAAAGAGTATAAGTTTTGAGGGAATTGCTCTGGATTGGTTGAAAGAGTTAGTCAAATTGACAGTACTTATTGCAGTTGGAAACCGGAAGTGGCTATTAGGCTACGTAGTATCTATTATTAATGCAACCAAAAAATTTAGTGGCTGGTTGGTTAAACAGGGATATGTCACACCATCTGCATTAAGCCCTCAAGTCGTGCAGCAATGGGTAAATGCAAACCCATCTCAAAAATCTCCTATTTCAGGATTATTTTATACACTAAAGCAACTAGGTTTTATTCAGTTTAAAATTGAAACAAAATCTCAAAGAGATAACCAAGTAAAACTTCCTAAAATTATCCCGGAAGAAGTCAAGTATAAGATTGATATAGCATTTGGACAACTAGATAAACCTATCAATCTTGTCTTCAAGCTACATGAGACTTTGGGAACTAGAACCAGCGAAATTGCTAAAATTCCCTTGGATTGTTTGAGATGCCGCAAGGAAGTAGCTCGAATCCGTCTCTGCACAGGCAAACAAGATGATATTGAACAAGAGCAAGACATACCTGAAGAATTGATACTGCTAGTACAGGAACAGCAAGCATTTGTCAGACAGCAGTTTGGGAACGAATTTCCTTGGTTATTTCCAAACTGGATTGTCCTTCAAGAAGGATTTCCGGCTAAGGTTTGGCCACCTACATTTAGGTATAAACAGGAACAAATCAAAAGCATAGGCAGAAAAATGAATTTACTATTAAAAAGGCTGATTGAAGAAAACAATATTCGTACTAATGACGGCAGGTTGGCGTATGTAACTACTCATATGTTTAGACGTACTTATGCAACATTAGCTGATCGTATGGGTAAACGGCCTGATTTAATTCAGCAGGGGTTACGACATACTAACCCAGATATGCAGGACTTCTATGTTCAAGTTTCACCACAACAGCAGGAGAAACGTATAAATAGAGTGCTAGTAAACAAAGATGCACAGATTATTACTATTCGTACTGACCAGGATAGTGAATTTCTTCGTCGAGAATGGTTAGCTAGGCAAGTGGAACTAGGGGTTTGTACTAGACCTCTTATTATGAAAGACTGTGAGTTTGAATACGTATGCTTAGGTTGTGAACATATTCGTTTTGCACAAGAGCATTTACTTAGATTACTGGAGATAAGAGAGGAAAACCAAAAGCTATTGGAGCATTGTCTGGAAAATGGGCAGTCTGATAGTCGTCGTGCCAACAGTGCCCATCAGCTTATCAGTATTCTTAACCCTATCATTGCTAAGTTGCAATAAATCAAAGTAGAAAAGCTTACATAATGAGTCAAAGAAAATCACATGATTTGGAATGCCCAAACTGTGGGAGTTCCAGAACCTTTAAACGTGGAAAACCAGAAAAACGCACATATGGCCTTGCTCAAAGATATCAGTGCAAGGAATGTGATAAGTCTTTTACTCCAAAAAGTATAAAACCAAGTAGTAGAAGCGCCAAATCGGCTGATTTAGATTGTCCGAACTGCGGAAGTTCTAGAACCTTTAAACGAGGAAGTCCTAAAAAACGTAAACGTGGTTTTGTACAGCCATGTGTGTGCAAAGGATGTGGCAAGTATTTTTTAGAGGATGGTAAAAAAGGCCAAACACCTGCTAAACCCGCTGATGTAGATTGTCCAAACTGCGGAAGTTCAAAAACTTTTAAAGACGGTAGCCCTCAAAAACGTAAATATGGACTTGCTCAAAGATGCCGATGCAAAGAATGTGGAAAATGTTTTCTAGAGGGTGGTAGGAAACGCCGAGTAGTAGCTAAATCGGCTGATGTAGATTGTCCAAACTGTAGAAGTTCGAGAACCTTTAAACACGGAAGCCCTAGAAAACGTAAACATGGTGGTACAGTTCAAGTATGTCTGTGCAAGGAGTGTGGCAAGTATTTCCTAGAGGGTGGTAAAACAGGCCAAACACCTGCTAAACCTGCTGATGTAGATTGCCCATACTGCGGCAGCCCTAAAACTGTTAAACGCGGAAGTCCACAAAAACACGAACATGGTCTTGTTCAGCGATGCGAGTGCAAGGAATGCGGTAAGTCTTTCACTCCAAAGAGTATGAACGTAGATCGTAGAAAACCGAGAATTACAACGGCTAAACCAGCTGAATTAGAATGTCCACACTGCGGAAGTTCCAAAACCTTTAAAGATGGAAAATCTAAAAGACGTAAACATGGCAATACAGTTCAACCATGTGTGTGCAAGGACTGTGGCAAGCATTTTTTAGAGGGTGGTAAGAAGCGATTACGTATTTTTCTGAAGGGTAAACTGATACATACCTGTTATGACCCTCCAGGATTGCAGCATATGGAGAATATTACTTGTCCAAACTGTAACCAGAAAAAGGCAGTTTTGAAGACACAGTTCTATGACAATAAAGTTCAGAAGCAAATAATATTTGTGATTTGCTTAGGTTGTGGTCAAGAGTTTAAAGGAGAAGGACGACCTTGGAGCAATCACACCAGCCGAATGCTAGGAAAAACCATCCTTCCTCAACCTTGGAAGTTTGAGGAAGATATATGGGATTTACGAGAACTCTATCCAAATACTCCGGAGTACGACTTTAGGCAGTTATTTATTTACTTTAATAACTCTGGTTCTAGTTGGTTCAAAGACTTGCTTAAACATTACATACTTTGGCGTATAAAGTCAGGTATCAAATCTACAACGGTAAAGACTGAAATCTATAAATTAAAGCATTTTGGACGTTTTATTGACCAACAGGGAGTAACTTGTATGCAACAAGTTAACCGAAGCTTGTTAGCAACTTACTATAATCAAGAACGTGATCATATAAAAAAGAATACGCTTACTCTGGAAATCAAGTCTTTAGATACATTTTTCCGATGGGGAAATGAAACGCAGAATTTTATCACATTACCTAGACTAATTACTGCTTTTGACTATCCGAAGCTCTTTAAGAGTGAACCTGACCCATTAGAAGAGTCAGTTATTGAAGCAATTCGAGACAATCTTCACATTTTACCAGAACCACTACAACTCATGTTCATGCTAGGTTTTTGGCTGGGTACTCGTCCTAGCGAACTGTGCCATCTTCGTAAAGACTGTCTCAAGCTCGACCCAGACGGGACTACTTGGTGGGTGGAGTTTGAGCGTGAAAAATCATTGGATGAGCATAGACTCTTTATTACAACTGACCTTGTTCGTCTCATTCAACAGCAGCAAACTTATATTAATGAACTTTTTGGTGAGGATTACTCTTACCTTTTCTGTCATTATCAGCAATTAGGGAAAACTAGCTACCCAAGCTATCCGTTCATGAAACCTATCAAGCGACCGCCAATAGTTACATCTGGGAATAATCCTATGGTCAAAACCATCAATTGTCTCATTCAAAAATGCAATATTCAAGATAGTAACGGAAAACTAGTAAAGTTTACTGGAGCTATTTTAAGACCATCACGGGCTACGCATCTTATTAACAATGGCTTTAGCTTAGATTTCGTCCGTATCTGGCTCAAACATCGTGATGAACGCACTACAAGGCGATACTATACGCGCTATGAGCCTGGTCAACTGCTGGATGTAGCTACTGTAATGGCAAATGTTGATCAGAAATTTTATCCCTACGAGAGCAATCCTGAAAGCCTGCGCCAGAACCCAGAATTACACGAGTTGGATGGGCTAAAAATGCTGAATGGGGAACCCCTTTATGGCTACTGCTCCTTCCGGGAATTCTGTCCTCGCTTTGGACGTTGCTACACTTGCGGTTTTCATGTTGCTTCTGCCGATAAACTTTCCCATTACAAATCTCAACTTGAGCAATTAAAAATAAAAGAGGAGATTGCCTTTAATCATGGCTCTTCAGAAATTTATGAAAGTTATAAACAAATTGTAAACGCTCTAGAGAGTATTATTGATGCACTAGAGGGAGCAAATGAGCGAGACAATAAAGCGACAAATTCACCGGAACTGGGATGAGGCAGAACGTAGCCGTCATGGTCAACAGGTGCGAGAACGTTCTGCCCGTGAGCGTGAAGAGAGAGTTATTTCTGCTCACGCTGTCATTCAGGAAATGCAAGCTCAGGGTGTCACTATTAGCCAGAATGAGGTAGCGAGGCGAACTGGTTTCAGTGTTGGCTTTGTTAATAAGCACCTGCGTTATGAAATTGAACAAGCACAGAAACAACAGAAGGAGTCCACCCACAAACCACGCACTACACGCAACATTGATGTATTAGAAAATGAACTAGAAAAACTGAAAGTATCAAATAAGCGCTTGCAAACAATACTAGATGAGCAGCGGCGAATGAACAAAGAGCTTCTAGCACAGGCTGCACAGGTTGTAGACTTAGAGGATGAGGTGAAGCGTTTACGCACTGTAATTAAAGAATTGCAAGGTTCTTTGCATACCGCCCAAGCAAATGTAGTTGATTTACCTGTACAAAATCTACCTGCTCAGGGAGATAATGTTGTGCCAATTAATGGGAAAACATCTAAAAATAACAAAGATGAATTAAAATCTCAGCAATTCAGCTTTATGGAACAAGTTGAAAACGAGCTATCCTCGCTAAATATTTCATTTAATGAAACATTTAAGAAACAGATTAAATCAAAGCCAGAATCTGTTGTTATCAATGCAATTGAAGCTTTAAAAGAAGCCATCGGCGAAGGCACTAAGATTGGTGATTTTAGTAAATGGCTATACGCAGCAATTAAGAAAGAATCTGTACCAAATAAAAAACATAAGCCCACATCTAATCGCCATATAACAACAAATAATTTTAATAATACCCAGTCAACAATAGAGGAAGAATTCGCCTCACCAGAAGAACTGAAAATTTTAAGTAGGATTTTTTATCAACCAAATGAATGAGAAATCTATACCACAGAATACAGATGCCGAAGAAAACATACTAAGCAGTATTTTGCTAGATGCTAGTGCTATTAGTAAAATTGCCGATAACCTACCTGTTGATGCTTTTTATTTATCTGCTCATCAACAAATTTATAAAGCAGCCCTAGAATTGTATTATCAAGATAAGCTAACAGACATAATGACTGTTAGCAGTTGGTTGTCCGACCACAAGCTGCTAAGAAACGTTGGCGGACGAAATAAACTAGCCCAGTTAGCAAATAATAAAGTATCAGCAGACAATATAGACAGCTATACTGAATTAGTTTTAGAAAAATATAAACGCCGTCAACTAATTGAAGCAGGAAATAAAATTGTTGAGCTAGGTTTTGACACTACTATTGATTTAGAGAAAGTTATAGACTTATCAGAAGAGAAGATATTTAGAATTACAGAAAATAAAACTGATAAATTTAGCCCAGAAGCAATCAGCAATTCTCTAGCCTTAATTGTAAAGCAATTAGGGCAGGAAGTAACTCCTGCTTTATCTACAGGATTAATAGACTTAGACAAATTGATGGGTGGATTGGTTAAGGAAGATTTAATTGTAATTGGAGCCAGAGCTTCAATGGGAAAAACTTGGCTTGGCTGTCATTTCGCAAATCACGTTGCTCTAAGCTACAATCTTCCTGTAGTATTTTTCAGTGCAGAAACAAATAAAGAACAGCTAACGAAGCGATTTTTAGCAATGCACGCTAAAATTGATTCTCATCGGCTGATCCATAACAAAGTCTATAAAAGTGAGATAGCTGAACTTAGTACAGCTTTAAAGGTATTAAATAACTCACCCATTATTATTGATGATACACCAGCCAGTATCCAGAATCTTACTAGAATGCGCTCTGCATTGCGTCGAGTCAAGTATGAAAGGGGAAGTTTAGGATTGATAGTCATGGATTATATCCAAAAACTAGGAGATAGAGCAGCCTCGAATCGAGCGCAAACCATTGGGAAATTCTCTGGTGCATTTAAAGACCTTGCTAAGGAATTTAACTGTCCTTTTGTAGCATTAGCCCAAATTAATAGAGGTGTCGAAAATCAAATAGATAAACGTCCTACAATGGCGGATATTAAGGATTCAGGAGATATAGAGCAGGATATGGATATAGGACTGCTTCTTTATCGAGATGAATATTATAACTCTAATACATCAGATAAAAATGTAATAGAGATTAATGTAGCAAAGCATAGAAACGGCCGGACTGGAGTTTGTAAAGTTATTTTTGATGCTGCTATTGGAAAATTTAGTGATATTATAGTTTGATTTAAAATCAACAATTGATTTAAACTGCCGTGTTAATGTCCTGTAGCTTAAATTCTTCTTGAACTAATGAATTTAAAAATTACAGTTGGCTAATAAATAATAGATATTGGATGATTTGTTTCTTGCACTTTCTGAAGATTGTGCAGTGAGTGAAAATAATGAACTAGACATAAAACAACGCTTTGGCAAAGCGGTCAGGCGGCGTAAGCGGGAACTGGATTTATCACAAGAACAGCTTGCAGAGCGGGCTGGACTTCACCGTCCTAACATTTCAAACCTGGAAAGAGGTGAGCTAAATCCTTCGCTCGAAACTATTGAAAAGCTGGCCAATGCTATGAATATATCCATCCCTAAGCTTTTTATTAACTACAAAATTCATGTAGAACATGAAGAATGAAGGATGTTTGAATATTAAAAACTGCAATGTTATATCTAAACAAGATTGAATAGTTTCTCCTCAATAATGAGACATAAAGTAAAAACCTCTGCTAATCATTATGAGCAAAGGTTTATTAGCTTAGATTGGCAGAAGACTAATGAAAATTTTTCAGTAACATATACAATTTTTCACTAGGCTCTGCCAAAAACAATTATGAGTTAGATTCTTTTTGGGACTTATTGGAAATTTTATCAATTAGCTTATTCCAAAAATTTCCTTCAGAGCTTTTTTCGCTAACATCTTTATATACGTATGTTTTTGCACTGCCATCCGAAATAACATCAACTAACTTTCTTTCATGCTTAGTAATGTCTGGAAATAATTTAGACATTATTCTTAATTCTCCAAATCCATTTAACTGCTTTACTTCTAGCTATTATCCAATCTAATGCGTCACTATGCAATTTATAATCTTCCATTTTACTTAAATCTAATAAATTTTCTGTATCTATAGCTAGTAAACCCGCAACTGAACCATTTTGAAATGCAGAGACTACCAAAACCGCCTTAATATCTCTATTTATTAAGTTAAAATTATCTTGATTCAATGGAACGTATTTACTAGGAAGATTATTATTGTTAGATACATCAATAAATTCTATATGTTGTTTTCTTGTCTTAAAAAAAGTATATCCTAAAACACCTTCATTAAGTGCAAAAGCTGCTATAAGCTCTTTATCAGGAATATTACTTGTTTTACAGACCATTTGTAATTTCCAATTACATAAGCTGTATCTTATAGGTACAAAAACAGATAATCTAATATTATCAGAAATATTAAATTTAGTTTTTAAATTCTCTTTAAAAATGATTAATTCGTTTTGTATTCTAGGTATAACATTTTCTACAACAAGTTCAGATATTTCACTATACTCTTGTGATTGACGTTTAAATTCATTTAGCCAGGTTAGTATAGAAGGAATTAAAATTATACACGCAGCTAATAAATTAACAAATTTTTTACTATTAAACCAAGTCCAATCTTTAGGTATAAAACTATTGTTGCTGTTAAAAAAAGAAGTTGTATCACCCAATCCAGTTACTACTAAACATAAAAGTGTAATAATAAAAACAACAGCTTGAGAAAGCTTAAATTTGCTAAGTAAATAGTCAACTTCATATTTAAAGTTTTTCTTTAAAGACTGCAAATTTAGCTTTGACATAAGTTCAAATTTTTACCTTAAAGGGCTGCTCATAAATTCTATCAATTTCAAAAACTACAATAGTTTGCTTATTTTCCCACGTTAATTTTCTAATAATAATATCTGCATAGGCAACCCAGTCATTATTAACTAGAGGAATAGGGACATCTACTGGAATAATTCTATAGTCTTCTTTGATAGCCTGATACTGCTCTCCTATTTTTAGTTGTTCAGGATAGCCTTGAGATTGCTTAAGTTTTAAGATACTGTTGACTTCACAGGGCATTCCCATAATTATTCCTTGCCATCTTTATAGCTTACATGCTTAAATATTTTTTGTTAAACTTAGTTTAATACGATACCAATAAGCAGCTTTAATAAGCTAGCAAATTATTCAAAATCCTGGCAATTTTGGTTGTATTATTTTTAAGTTTTGTTTCTTAACTTTACTTTTAGTTGATCCTGTAATTTTACCTGTGGACTTAGACTTTTTAACCACTCTAGTCTTGCCTTCTTGCTTTGCCCATTCAGCCTTGATGCGTTCCAGTAAAACGGAAGCTTGTTCATCATTGGGGTCTTGAGGAACGAGTTCACCACGAAAGGCTTTGGCAATGATAGATTGGGAGAGGCCATCAACGTAGCTTTTAGCTTTTTGGTAGCGTTGTTCGATTTGGTCAGCTATTTTAAATAAGGTTTGTACTCGATTGACTATTTCTTGTTGTTCGGAAAGAGGGGGGATCGGAAAAATTATAGATGAAAGGATTTCCTGATTTAAAAAATCTCGTGTACTGCCTTTACATAATTCAGATATTTGATTTAAAACAAATGGAGAACCGTTAAAAAGCATACAAAAAAAAGCAGGCACTAATCCATTAGGAGCTAGGCTTATACGCATTAAGTTGGTTGATATTCTTGCTTCGCCTAACCCTTCAGGTACAACACAAACTTCACCAACTGTTCCTGAACGCGATATTAAAACATCGCCTGGTCTGGCATCATATTCTGATAATTCATTTGCTTTCTCTTTGCTTATATGTATTTTGCTTCCAGGAATAAATTCCATTGCAGCTATATTTTCTATTCCTAAGACAGGAACTCCTTCTGTTTGATGCTCATGCTTTTTAAGGAGGCTTCCAAAAGGGCCTGTCTTCATACCCTTTCTAGTCGTAGAAAGCAAAATTTCTATAAACGAATAGCACCAACTTTCTGGTATTTCAAAAAAAATTTCTTCTATTTTTGGGAACGCAGGCTCTTGATAATTTTGTTTCCAATTATCAACTTTAGGCTGTTTTTTCTTTAATTTTATCCTACTTAACTGATTTTCTTCCCATACATTTCGACGCTCGTATCTAATATTTTTTAACAATTCCTCTGCTGATTCTACATCAGGATTACCCTCCCTCCAATCAGCAGTGAGGCGGCCGGAACAAGCAGCAGCTAAGATGGATTGGCGGAAATGCTTGAGGATAGCAGGAATTTTGCCGAGTCTCTCTTTACAGGTATCAACTTTAGCTAATAGTTTTTCTAGCTTTGCTACAATGCGCTGTTGCTCTTTGAGAGGAGGGAGCGGAAAAGGAATCTTTACAATATCTAAAGATGATAAATGTGCAACCGTAACAGACGAGGTAGCTTTTTGAATAGCACTTAAATAGCCATTAATTCCATAAAGTAGAAACTTTTTAACTAAGTATTTTTCATTAGTTATTACTTTGCATACTCGTTGATTTAATAACCCTCTCTCCCCTTTCCATTCACAGCAGATAAAATTACCATCCATTCCAATGAGTAAATCGCCTGATAAAACCACATATTCTTCAACATATTCCCCTATATAATAAGTTTCTGACTTACTGCATGATATATCACGAATTCTAATTATAGGAAAGCCTTTATCTTTAGAAAAAAGGCTAGATTTAAAGGGAAAACCATTAATAATTTCAGCAACTAGTTTAATTTCAACTCTCTCCCAAGTATGATGTTTAGCGAGTAACCCTATTTCTTGTGCAAAAATCTCGTCGAATGGTACAACAAGGCTCATTATGAATCCTCTCCACTAGCTCCAATTAATTGGAAGATATCTCTTAAATCATCAACAACTGCTTCCAATTGCATAATCGCTTCACTCATTAAATCTTGGGGTTCTGGCAAACTATCTCCATCCTCTAAACTTTCATCTTTCAGCCAAGTAATATCAAGTTTATAATCTCGATTCTGGATTTCACGAATACTAAAGCATTTAAATCGGGTTTCAACTCCTACATCTTTTCTTGAACTATTTCCATTAGGATCATCACCGTAACATTGCTCAAACTCTGCAAAATGCTTAAGAGTTAGCGGACGTTCTTTTTTAGTTACACTTGGGACATTAGAACGTGCATCAAATATCCAAGTATTTTCGGTTGAGAAACCTTTTTGAAAAAAAACTACATTTGCTTTTACTCCTTGAGAATAAGGTGTAAAAGTTCCTCTCGGTAATCTCAAAATGGTGTGTAAATTACAATCTTCCATTAATAACTTAAATACCTCACCTGCTTTACCCTCAAATAAACAATTATCAGGTAAAACCATCGCTGCTCTACCCCCAGACTTAAGGATACTCACAACGTGCTGAACAAAGTTTAATTGCTTGTTACTCGTTGCAATCGTGAAATCATCTCTATCGGGTATTTGGTTTGCTCCTTTAGTTCCAAATGGTGGATTTGTCAAAATACAATCATATTTTTCGCCTTTATCAGCTTCATAGATTGCATCACCTAAATAGATTCTTGGTTGTAGACCTTGTAAAAACAAATTCATCAACGCCAATCGTCTAGGGCGGGGAACTAAATCTTGACCATAATAGGTTTGAGTTTTTATCCGCGGAACTATACTACGCTCAAAGGCTCCACCACTGATATCCAATAACCATTGATAAGCAGACACCAAAAAGCCACCAGTCCCACAGGCTGGATCGCAAATTTTAAAATCAGGGCTAACTCTAGGGTCAGGTTTCATTACCCTGACAATAGATTGAATTAAAACTCTCGGTGTAAAATATTGTCCGGCACCTTTTTTACCTTCACTTGCTGCTTTTTCTAATAAACCTTCAAATGCCGCCGCTTTTACATCTACGTCTAAAGCTGTCCATTCTTCCTCATCAATCATTGTAATGATGCGTTTGAGATTGACAGGATTATTAAATCGGGGCATGGATTGAGCGAAAATATCACCTAAAATCCCAGGTGCTTGCCGCATTACTTGTAATAATGTTTGGTAATGGTCTGTCAAGTCAGTACCAGAACGTTTTTTAAGGCTGTTCCAGTCATACTCAATGCCATCTTGTGTTGGAATATCAATACCTTTTTCATCTGCCATTTTAAGAAATAGCAAATATGTAAGTTGTTCAATGTAATCACCATAGTCTATTCCATCATGACGAAGAGTATGGCAGAAGCCCCAAAGCTTATTTACAATGTCGGACACAGTGGTTAACTTTATTAATATAAAGGAAAATTAGCCAAGCTAAGAGTAAACTGATTCTTCTAACTTAGCTATTATACATTTTGAGCAAATGTAATGATAGCATCAACACCTATTTTTTCAAGAGCCATAGCGGCTTTATACTGAACCTCATCATTTGTATCTTTCAAGGATTTAACAAGAGATGTCATTACATCAATATTATTATTTCCTAAATCCCCTAATATAGTGGCAGCAGCAGCACGAACATTATGGCTACTATTTGTTTCTAAAGCTTTAATTAATTCTGGAATAGCATTCAGACCAATAGATTTTAAACAATTGATAGCGTTAGGGCTAAATTTAGTTCTGTCTGTTAAATTTAACAATACTGGTATGATTTTATCAAGTTCGAGGTTTATTTGTGCTAATGTACTAGCTGCATAATAGCGTACTGATGCTTCCCCAGCATTTAAGGACTGCACAAGTATATTAACGACTTCTTCCGTTAAAGTATTGACATTATTATCTAATAATGGCTTAGATTTTCCTCTTCTTTCAAGCAATTTTGTAAATTTATAATCAAAATCTATACAGTACTCAACTAAAACATATGTAAAATCAAGGATATCTTTAGCATCTTCTTTTGAAAATTTTTTATTAGTATGAACTGCTTCATTACCAAAAATTCTTAAAAAATATGCCCAATCATATAATTTATTATCAATAATACCTTTATCTCGCATTATTGCAAGCTTTCGCACTAAGTTATATGATTGTGATTGTTCATTATCAAAGTATGAGCATAACAATTCCACTGTTTTTCTACAGGCTATTACACTTAATGAATAAAGCTCAATTTTAAAACTTATTTCGGCATCTCTATATATGTCTTTAATATTTTTGGCTTCATTAGAAGAATCAGCAAATTCTTTGCGATAAGGATATAAGTATTGAGCGTTCCACCCATATTGTTCAATATTTTCTTCAGAATAAAAATCAAATTTTTGATAATATTGCACAATATTGAACTGTTTGCAATTAGGACAGCAATAAGTATTTATCTCATAATTTAGACCTTCGTAATCTGAACCATCAGAATCTACATACGTATATTTTTGATAATCTCCTTCACTAATTATTTCCATTAGTGTCTTATTCCCGCAATGCTCACAACGAATAGGCCATTGTGTTAATTTATCTTTTTTACTTTTCATCATGAAAAATCCTATATTATAAAATATCATTTAATATTTCTAAGCTACAATTGCAGCATTAATTTCGTTAATTAAAGCATTAAATCCTTTTCCAAACACCTTTTTTACTCTTCCAATTCCTCCAACTCTCTCAAAAATTGGTGCATATTCAAAATCATTAATTTCAATGGTTAGATTCTGCACCAGATGTTCTCGGATATAACCCAACCATTGCTGCTGCTCGTTATTAAATGTCTTGCCCAAGCTAACAGACGCAATGGCTCTGTCTACACGCTCTGCTGCTGTATAAATAGGTTCTTGAGCATTAACAGCCCGTTTAATCATTGAGATAATATCAGCCAAAGCTTTATTATGCACTAATTGTGTCGCCCTTTGGATGTCTTGTTCACGAAATTGATTACGTGTTAACTTTTCTTTGAGTTCATTTAGAGCATTAGTATTCCACTCACTAGGACGTTTTAATAAAATTTGTATTGCTTCTATTTGTTCTATATTGTCTTGTACAAAACGATAGAAACTGTCTAAATAATCTTCTGGTTTTTTACCCTGAATAATTACTTCAGAGGAGACACTATCTTCTTGCTCATATGCAACTATAAAAACTGATTTAGCTCTTGGATAATTTTCTAATAAGTCTTGTAAACCATTATCTTTTAATAAATTAAGTGTATTAGTAAAATCTGTTTTAAGCTTTTGTGGTAACTCACCTGCAAATTGACCTATATCTCCATTAGGAATATAGTTAGCAAACATCTGCCTCGCTTCCCCACTCATACCTCGGTCAACTCTCCACAATCTTTTAACCAAAGTTTTAACGTTATAATCTCGGTCAAGATTTTGATAAATGTTATTAATTAATTTTTTTATGGGAACTGGGTCTTTACGTGGTGGTTCAATCCTAATGTCTGTAGTATTAGCAAAATATTTAATAAGTGTTCCATTAAAACAATCAAATATTTTAAAGTGTGTTTTGTTTATCCCCTCGCACAGACGAGTTCCTCTACCTAACATCTGTACCCATAGAATCCGAGATTTAACTGGACGCATAAACACGATAAATTCTATGCTTGGGATGTCTACACCTGTACTAAGCATATCCACCGTTACAGCAATCTTCGGCTGCGGACGATTACGAAACTCACGTATCTTTTGCAATGGTCTGTCTACACTGGGACTGCCTGTGATTTTCTGAACAAAATCATCACCTTTTGCAAATACTTCTTTGCAAATGCTGACAATCTGGTCAGCATGAGATTGGTGGGGTAAATCATTAACTGCAAAAATTAAAGTTCGAGGAAAACGTCCTGTTTCTCCCTCATGCTTATAAGCATATTGAGCAATCTCTTGAATAATCTTGCGGTTGCTATCGGGTACTGTAATTTTTTTCTCAATCTCTTCTGTAGAATATTCTCGCTCATCTTCTAATTGGTCATAAGCTTCTTGTCCTGTTGCTGTGTCAATCACCCCTACTTGTTCCCCTGCACGAAGAAACGCACCCTTAATGCGAATATTAGAGTAAATATAAATTGGCTCATAATCTACTAGATAGCCATCTGCTATAGCTTCTTCTGTAGTGTAACGAAAAACTACTTCTTTAAAGAGAGAAACAGTATGAGCAGCAGGAGTCGCTGTTAATCCAATTTTGATGCTATCAAAGTAGTCCAAAGTATTTCGCCAAGCATTTGTTTGCTTGGAGGTGTAACCCCTATGACATTCATCAGCAATAATTAAGTCAAAAGCGTGAATCGGGATATCCAGTTTTTCTGCATCAGCTTCTTCTTCAATATCTCCATCCTCGGAAGCATCAGCACTACCTGTACCAAATAGGTTGATTGTCATCCTTTGAATAGTGGAAACATAGACAAATGTATGGGTTCCTTGAGGGGATGTTAAGTATGAACTGGGCAAAATTTGAGAATTAAATTTCTCATCATCAGCGAAATCTTCTCGCTGGAACCTTTGGCTATAAAGTTCGTACTCTTGATTAAATTTATTTCCTCTTGGTGTGTTGAAAGAGGCAAACGTTCTAACTGCCTGGGCAGCTAATGCTCTTCTGTCAACTAAAAATAAAATACGCTGTACCACCTTAGCTTCCAGCAGCCGATAAATTTGGGCAACTGTCATGTAGGTTTTTCCAGTACCTGTTGCCATAGCAATCAAAATGGCACGTTGACCTTTCATCATTGCTGCTTCTGTAGCGGCTACTCCTCTTATTTGATAAGGGCGAATATTCTCAATTGATTCAATTGGAAGACTTGTTAATCTGGAGTAGCTGGCTGCTGAATTTTTTTCAAATAATTCTGTTAAGGCATCTGCTGTGTGAAAGTTTGATATTTTGCGGCTAATATTTTGTTCTGCTCTGACATCAAGAAAATAAATTACCTCACCATTTGTTGAATACAGGAAGGGAACTCGGTAGTCTCGCCAATTTCCAGTTCCATTCAAAGCTCCCCGCGAATAACGTTTAGCCTGTTCCAAAACATTCTGTGCGCCGATCGCGACTTTCTTTGCTTCAATTATGCCCAACAGTTGACCATTGACAAATAAGGCGTAATCAGCAGGGCCACTAGCTGTGGGATACTCTTCGACTGCATGGCGTTGCAGTAAAGTCGTATCTAAAGTGTTGGTGTATTTAATAATTGTCCAGCTAGGATTTAACGAGCGCAGCTTTTTGTCAATTCTGTCTTTTCTAGTCTTCCACTCAGATTCTTGAGCCATTTGTATTTTCCAGGGTAGTAAATGAATTGCGGTAGCATTTTTATCATCACTACCTACCCTGGTATAAATCAATTCAGAAGCTAATGTCAATTACAGATTTTTCAAAATTGTATAGTTTATTTGAATGTGAGAGAAATATACAGAAAAAACTATTGTTTATCGTTTATATGAATGACATACAGCTACAAAGCTTATTTTGCAAGGGTTATAAGAAATAACTATAGAAAATGCAAAGATGAACTCACGGAATT
The DNA here is from genome assembly GCF_014697425.1 of Nostoc sp. FACHB-110. GTDB lineage: Bacteria > Cyanobacteriota > Cyanobacteriia > Cyanobacteriales > Nostocaceae > Nostoc_B. The sequence goes on along the minus strand of NZ_JACJRU010000005.1, from coordinate 30,764 downwards.
TAAACGGGATGTTTTAGAATTTTTGCGTCAGCCTTTAGAAGATGGCTATGTGACGATTTCTCGCACCAAGCAATCAGTCGTTTTTCCAGCACAGTTTACTTTAGTAGCCAGTACTAATCCTTGTCCTTGCGGTTACTACGGCGATACGATTCAACAATGTACCTGTTCACCCAGACAACGAGAACATTATTGGTCAAAGCTTTCCGGGCCATTGATGGATAGAATTGATTTGCAGGTAGCCGTAAATCGACTCAAACCCGAAGAAATTACTCAACAACCTACAGGCGAGTCATCCGTCACCGTCAGAGAAAGAGTCCAGCAAGCGCGCGATCGCACAATTTCCCGCTTCCAATCTGAACCAAGTCTGCGTTGTAACGCCCAAATGCAAAGCCGTCATCTACAAAAATGGTGCAAGCTAGATGATAGTAGTCGTGGTTTATTAGAAGCCGCTATTAAAAAACTGGGTTTATCCGCTAGAGCTAGCGATCGCATTCTCAAAGTTGCTCGTACCATTGCAGATTTAGCTGGGGAAGATGACCTGCAAGCCCACCATGTGGCAGAAGCAATTCAGTATCGCACCATCGATAGAATGTTGTAATCAATATTTTCGTATAAAATATTTCATTACACATCAGTAATAATCTACTTTTTTGCTTTGTATTGTCCATCAATATATTGAAAAACTCATGTAATTACAGCATATTTCAACTAAGTAAAATACTCTTGTTGTTTGCTTAAAAAGTCAGTCATTAGCCAAAAAACAACCTCTAGCAGTCCTAAATGAACAATCAACAAATTTATTCCTGAGTGCCTACTATCTGCTTCCACTATTTATTCATTAATCGAGTATATAGCGTTTCCTAGTCTGCTGAAGTACAAATTTCTGCGTACCTCTGCGCTTAACTCTGCGACCCTCTGCGTTTCAAAACATTACCTGTACCTCACTTAACTGGGAATCGCTTAAATACTATACTTAATGTCAGTCACAGGTTAATTTTTACAGCCTTAACGCAATCATTATATTTAGCTGACTAAAGTTTTTGTTCAGCTTTGTAAATAGAGAAATAAACAAGGGAACACTAACAAAAAGTATGATTGTTGACTAGAATTTATGACAACCAATGGGTTTGAAATTTCACACCGCCTAGAGCAGCAGGAATGTCATGAAAAATTGGCACTAGTATTGCAGTATCAAAAGATTTTGACCAGAATTTTAGCGAAAATCCGTGCTTGTATAAATTTAGCGTCTTTGTGTGCGACTTCTTGTCAAGATATTTGTCGGCAATTGAAAATTGAACGAGTCGCAATCTACCGCTTTAATCCTGACTGGAGTGGTAGTTTTATCAATAGTTTTGGTTTTGCAGAATCACCCTGGAATACATTAACAGCCTTTGGGCAAGACTTAGTATGGCAAGATTCTCATTTGCAAGAAACCCAAGGAGGCAGATACCGTAAAAACGAACCCTTTGCGGTAGATGACATTTATGATGCAGGACACTCACGTTGTCATATTGAGGTATTAGAACAGTTTCAAATTCGCTCCTATGCGATCGCGCCGATTTTTATTGGCGCAAAACTCTGGGGATTGCTAGCTGCTTATCAACACTCGTCACCACGGCAGTGGTATGCCCACGAAACTGAATTTATCAGTCAAGCTGCGACCAATCTGGGTTTGGCTATGCAGCAGGCAGAAATTTTAGAAGAAACCAAACAACGCACCAACGAATTACAAGATGCGATTGCGCGTCAGCGAGCTTTAACAGAGGTAGTCGGCAATATTCGCTCTTCTGTGAACCCAGCAATCATTTTGAACACAGCCTGTCAGGAGTTGTGCAAGCTTCTGAAGCTAGAGCGAGCAGCTGTTTACCGTTTCTATGAAGATTGGGGTGGTGAATTTGTCAGCCAATTCGGTATGGTGGAAGCGCAATGGGATAGAATCAATCCCTTTGGCAAAAATTTGGTTTGGGAAGATACCCACCTCCAAGAAACCAAAGGCGGACGCTACCGCCATAACGAAACTTTGACAGTCAACGATATCTACCAAGCCGGACACTCACGTTGTCATCTCGATGTTTTAGAGCAATTCAAAATTCGGGCTTACATTTTAGCTCCCATTTTCACCGGGACAAAATTATGGGGATTAATAGCCGCTTATCAACACTCTGGCCCACGCCAATGGGCAAATTACGAAGTCGAGTTTCTTGGACAAGTAGGCGCACAGTTAGGAGTGGCAATTCAGCAAGCCGAAAACTTGGCACAGTCAAAACAACAAGCCATAGCCTTGCAAGAAGCGATCGCTCGCCAACGCGCTCTGACAGAAGTTGTCGGCAAAATCCGCTCTTCTCTAGACATTGATTTAATTTTGAAAACAACCTGTCAAGAAGTGTGTAAACTCTTGCGAGTTGAGCGAGTCGGTGTTTATCGCTTTAATTCAGACTGGAGTGGTGAATTTGTCAGTCATTTCGGTATGGTAGAAGCACAATGGGATAGTATCAATCCTTTTGGCAAAAATCTCGTTTGGGAAGATACCCACCTCCAAGAAACCAGAGGCGGTCGCTACCGCAACAACGAAAATTTTGCCGTCAATGACATCTATCAAGCCGGACACTCGCGTTGTCATCTCGAGGTTTTAGAACAATTCAAGATTCGTGCTTATGCTTTAACCCCCATTTTTGTCGGCAGAAATCTCTGGGGATTGTTAGCGGCTTATCAACATTCTGCACCGCGTCAATGGGATAACGTCGAAGTAGAATTTTTGGGACAAGTTGCTAGCCAACTAGGAGTAGCACTACAAAGCTCCCAAACAATGGCCCAAGTTCAAACTCGTGCTAATGAACTACAGCAGTCAGCAGAACAGCGACGGATTTTATTTGATTTAGTTGTCAAAATTCGGGAATCTTTAGATTTAGAAACCATCTTAAAGACTACAGTACAAGAAGTGCGGCGAATGCTCGAAGCAGATCGAGTTGGCATCTTCCGCTTTGATCCTGATGTCGGTTTTTGTAGTGGTGAATTTGTCGCTGAAGATGTAGTCCACAAATTTGATTCTGCCCTAGCTGTCAAAGTGCAAGATTATTGTTTTGGCGATCATTTCGCGCCACAATATCGCCAAGGGAAAGTACAAGTAATTTCTGATGTCAATAGTGTTGGTACTAAAGTACCTCACCTGGATGTTATCGAAAGATTTCAAGTCAAAGCACAGATTGTCGTGCCGTTAATGGAAGGAGATGAGCTTTGGGGATTGTTATGTATTCATCAATGCACCCATGCTCGAAATTGGGAAGACGGGGAACTAGAATTTGTCACCCAAGTAGCCGCGCAAATCAGCGTCGCCCTGCGTCAGGCCAACTTATTCCAACAATCGAGTTTGCTGGGTCAAACCCGTGAAGAAGCCAATCAACTTGCTCATACCCTCAACGAGCTACGCACTGCCCAAATGCAAATTATCCACGCAGAAAAAATGGCTAGTTTAGGGCAACTAGTAGCAGGAGTCGCCCACGAAATTAATAACCCAATTAATTTCATTCACGGCAACTTACAACACGCTCATCAATACACCCAAGATTTATTGCGTTGTGTAGAACTGTATCGCTATTATCATTCTGATACTGCTCCAGAAATCAAAGAGTTTTTCAAAAAAGCGGAAATAGAGTTTTTATTCGACGATTTACCAAAATTATTTCAGTCTATGCAGGTTGGCACTGAGCGAATTTGCGAAATTGTTGCTTCTTTGCGAAATTTTTCCCGTCTTGATGAAGCCGAATTTAAAGTAGCAAATATTCATGAAGGTATAGATAGTACATTAATGATTTTGCAACATCGTTTAAAATCTTCTACTGATAACTATACTATCCAGATCAGCAAAGACTATGGTAATTTGCCTTTAATAGAATGCTACCCTGGCCAGTTAAATCAGGTCTTTATGAATTTGTTATCTAATGCTATTGACGCATTAGAAGAGCGCAATGCGAATACTTCTCCAGAATTGCTGGCACTCAAGCCTAGCGAAATCCGTATCTCTACCTCAATGCTCAACGACGAATGGATTTCTATTAGGATTGCCGACAACGGACTAGGTATGGAAGAACAAGTAATTGCTCGCTTATTCGACCCATTTTTTACTACTAAAATGGTTGGTAAAGGTACTGGGTTAGGTCTTTCCATTAGCTACAAAATTGTCACAGATAAACATGAAGGTAAGATTTACTGTAAATCTGAACCTGGTAAAGGTACAGAGTTTATTGTGGAATTACCCATTAAGCAAACTGGACATAATTAAAGCTAATCTATAATAGAAAACAGAGAATATAATTTTTCCCTATTCTCTGTTCTCTAATTTAAATGAAGATTCGCTGATCATCTTCAACTAATCAGTGATGACAGCAGTCTTCTGTAGCTGTCGATTTTACTTCGGGTACTGGGTCATAACCACCTGGATGGAATGGATGACAACGCAAAATCCGCCGAATAGCCATCCAACCACCACGCCACACACCAAATCTGTCAATTGCTTGAATAGCATACATCGAGCAAGTCGGCTGAAAGCGACACGTTGGCAAAAACAACGGCGAGATAAACATTCTGTAACCTTTAATCAGCCAAATCAATAATAATTTCATTTTCGTAGCCTAAATCTTTTGACATACTCACCGACGTAGAACGTCGGTGATTCTTGACGGTTCACAGCAACTAGCTACTCTTCGTAGTCTTATGGTCGCTCCCCGTCCGTTTAAGGTCGTGCTGATGCCCCATGCCGACCATTTCTATTATAGAAAAACCAGATGCGGTGAACTCTGCTGACTGCGAGTTGGTTTTCTTCTTAAATTTAGGAATACCAACTTTTTTACCCTTTCTCTTGCCCTTAATGGAGTTGAAAAAGTTTTTGTAAGCTACATCTAAGTGCCTAAGAGACTGCTGTAGTGGCACTGAAGAAACATCAGATAGCCATTTTCTTTCATCAGTCTTTTTAGATTGGGTAAGTATTGCCGAGAGTTTGTTGTACCCTGGTATTTTTTCGGATTGCTTACAGATAGCTAAAGCGTCATTCCAGACAACTCGAACACATCCAAACAACTGAGCTAAACTCTGTTGTTGTTGGTCTGTTGGATAGAATCTGTACTGATACCTAGCTTTCATGCTTGTGTTAATATTGGTCTGTTCAAATATTCTACATTGGTCAGTCAAAGATGACAAGTGGTTTAAGGCATGAAAGACATAGCATTTCAGACCTAAAAATACATTTGGTCTGTGTTACTAAATATAGAAGAAAGATTTTTACTCATGAAAGCCTTGAACTAATCCACAAATCATTTGTAGAAGTAGCAAAAAAAATGGATTTTCAGATACTTGAGTTTAATGGAGAATCAGATCATATCCACACAGTAATTGAGTTTCCACCCAAACTTTCAATATCTCAAATAGTTAATGCTTTAAAAGGTGTATCCAGTCGTAGGTATGGTCAAGCTGGATACCCTAAACCTTACGGAAAACCAGCCCTTTGGAGTCCTAGCTATTTCGTGTCTTCGCTTGGGGGTGCGCCACTTGAAGTTCTCAAGAAATACATACAGAATCAAGCAAAGCCGTCGTTCTACGACGGGGGTTTAAACCCATTTTTCTGATAAATTGGAAACAAAGGTAAAAGTTCTCTAGCGTTTAGCATCTTTGTTGACTTTGATTTTTGATTTAACATCAACTCCATCTTTGTGGCTGCAAATCACTATCGTTGCAGTGTGGGTTTTACTGATTCTGCTTGTATCGTGGGTAGCAAGCTTGGCAACTGATGATGCAGAAATCGTCAGGAAGATAGTTCATATCGGCACTGGTAATGTAATTCTGCTGGCTTGGTGGTTAGACATTCCGATGAGTGTAGGCATTACAGCCTCAATTTTAGCGAGTGCGATTACTCTATTGTCTTATCGTTTGCCAATTCTACCGGGAATTAACAGTGTTGGTCGCCAAAGTTTGGGGACATTTTTTTATGCTGTGAGTTTTGGGATTTTAGTTGCTTGGTTCTGGTATATACAACAACCCCAATATGCCGCTATTGGAATTATGGTGATGACTTGGGGAGATGGACTGGCTGCTTTAGTCGGACAACGCTTTGGCAAACATAAGTATCAAGTCTTTGGGGCAAATAAAAGCTGGGAAGGTTCTTTGACGATGGCTTTAGCTGGCTATGTTGTCTGTTTTTTCATTTTGCTGGGTGTGCAAGGAAATATTTGGCAAATTTGGGTAGTTTCTTTAGTTGTGGCGATAGTGGCGACAGCTTTAGAGGCTGTTTCTTTTTTAGGGATTGATAATTTGACTGTACCTTTGGGTAGTGCCGCTTTGGCATTTTTTTTGATGCAGTTATTCTGATGGTGCTAGCTTGATAGCTATTGGTCTGACGTATGGTTTATGAGAAATATGATTTCACCTGCATAGAGAGAGGTATCCCACGATCGCCTATTATCTTCGATAAAATCACTATGGTGATATTTAACCTGATCCAAGTCTAATGAAAAGCGATCGCTCCTCCAACTTCCCCCCTCTTCAACGTCCTGAACTACTTGCACCAGCAGGGAATTGGGAATGTGCTAAAGCTGCTGTCGAAAATGGGGCTGATGCGATTTACTTTGGTTTGGATAAGTTTAACGCCAGAATGCGGGCGCAAAATTTTACCGAAGCAGATTTACCCCAATTGATGAAGTTTCTGCATCTGCGGGGTGTGAAGGGTTATGTCACAGTCAATACATTGATATTTCCGCAAGAATTAGCCCAAGCCCAACAATATCTCCGCACAATTATGGCGGCGGGTGTAGATGCAGTTATTGTGCAAGATGTGGGGCTTTGCCGTTTAATTCGTCACCTCTCACCTGATTTTCCCATTCATGCTTCCACTCAGATGACAATTACTAGTGCGGCTGGGGTGGAATTTGCCAAATCCCTCGGCTGTCAGTTGGTGGTGTTGGCGCGGGAATGTTCTGTTCAGGAAATTAATAAAATTCAACAGCAAATCTCTCAAAATGCTACGTTACCGTTAGAGGTTTTTGTTCATGGTGCTTTGTGTGTGGCTTATTCTGGTCAATGTTTGACTAGTGAAGCCTTGGGTGGAAGGTCAGCGAACCGAGGTGAATGCGCCCAAGCTTGCCGGATGCCCTATGATTTAATTGCTGATGATGAAATTGTAGATTTAGGCGATCGCAAATATTTACTTAGTCCTCAAGATTTGGCAGGGTTAGAAGTATTGCCAGAATTGGTGAAGTCTGGTGTCACTAGTCTCAAAATTGAAGGACGTTTAAAAGCACCTGAATATGTTGCCAATGTTACCCGTGTTTATCGTCAAGCTTTAGATAAAGTCATGGGCGAAACGGATACAGGAATCTCATCTCAAGCACAATACAACTTAGAAATGGCATTTTCTCGCGGGCTTTACAGTGGTTGGTTCGGCGGAATTAATAATCAAGAATTAGTTCATGCGCGTTTTGGCAAAAAGCGGGGGGTTTATCTAGGCGAAGTCACTCGCATTCGCAACGAACAAGTAACGATAAGTTTAGTAGCCCCGATTAAACCAGGTGATGGTATTGTATTTGACTGCGGTCATCCAGAGGCTAAGGAAGAAGGTGGCCGAGTTTATGCGGTGACACAAAAAGGTCAAGAAGCGCTGCTGACCTTTGGTAAAGGCAACCTGAATTTCCGGCGCATTCATCTAGGTGATAAAGTTTGGAAAACAAGTGACCCAGAACTTGATAAACAACTGCGTCAAACTTTTGCTGGAGACAACCCGCAATTTCAGCGTCCGATTAATTTAGAGATTTATGGCGAAGTTGGTCAAGCCTTGATGGCGATCGCTCGTGATGAAATTGGTAATATCGTCCAAGTAGAATCAACAATTCCCTTAGTTGAGGCACACACTAAACCTTTAGATACAGTCCGCTTACAAGAACAATTTGGTCGTCTTGGTAACACTCCTTTTTGTTTGGGAAATTTAACTAATCATCTCCGTGGTGCAGTCATGGTTCCAGTGAGTGAGTTAAACCGAATGCGTCGAGACATCGTAACCCAATTAGAAGAGTTACGCAGTCAACCCAAACGTTGGCAACTGCGTCATGAGGCTTCCTTTCAACAATTACTCCCTGCTTTACCTGAGGTAGAACCTATATCTCCCTCACTCATTGTGTTAGTCCGCAACCTCAAACAACTCCCAGCTGCCCTGCAAGCGGGTGTGGAAACTTTATACTGTGAATTTGAAGACCCCCGCGCCTATCGCCAAGCCGTACAACTAGTACATCAACACTCCCCACGCCCGACTATTTGGGTTGCACCTCCCCGCATTACCAAACCTGGAGAAAACTGGATTTTACAACAAGTCCGCGCCTCCGGTGCTGATGGCTACTTAGTGCGAAATTACGATCAGTTACAATTTTTTGCAGAAGACAAACGTATCGGCGATTTTTCTCTCAACGTTGCTAATGCCTTAACAGCTGATTACTTTAAACAGCAATTTGGTTTGCAAAGACTAACAGCATCTTATGACTTAAATATTCATCAATTAGAAGATTTACTAACTAGTTGTCCGCCTCAATGGTTTGAAGTTACAGTCCATCAACATATGCCGATGTTCCACATGGAACACTGTGTTTTTTGTGCCTTTTTATCTGAAGGAACTGATTACACCAACTGTGGAAGACCCTGTGAAAAGCACCAAGTCAAGTTGAGAGACCGAGTAGGTAGCGAACACGTCCTCCAAGCCGATGCAGGTTGTCGCAATACAGTATTTAATGGCACTGCCCAAACAGGCGCAGAGTACGTACAGCATCTCATACAATTAGGTTTACGTCACTTCCGCATTGAATTTGTCAATGAAACACCAGCCGAAGTGACAAAAACAATACAACGCTATCAGCAATTACTCCAAGGCAAAATCACAGGTTCCCAACTCTGGCGGGAATTGAAGCTGCAAAATCAATTGGGTGTGACTCGTGGCCCTTTGGGTTTGTCTACAGTCGGTAGCAGTAGAAGTTGATAGGTGTAGGTTTTTATTGCCTAGTTAATCTACAACCTTTAAAAGACCTTTTTTCAAAGCATCAAAAACTCTGTTGATTTGCTGATGTTCTTGTTCACTCAAACCATCTTTTGACAGCAATGCTGACATTAGTAATTGCTGATCTTGGCGCGTAATTCTGCGAATGGTAAATATATGTTCTAAGAGGTTTTCTAGTGACATTTGCTTTGAAGAACTGGTAGCTAGCATATACTTTACCGATTGGTGTGCTATTTGTAACCCAGTACTATGACAATAACAGTTTATGATTACATCCGTCATTCGTAGGCATACGGAACACCCAAAATATGGATAAATTGTTAATTCTAACTCGTCGAAGACTCAGCTTTTCTGTAAAATACAAGGCAGATCAGCAAGTAACAGCTTCAAATTTATGGTTCAAGCTAGAATTGGCATTATTGGTGGTAGCGGCCTATACAAAATGGCAGCCCTCAAGGATGTAGAAGAATTACAAATTCAAACTCCCTTTGGTTCGCCTTCGGATGCTGTGATTTTAGGCACACTAGGAGAGACAAAAGTAGCTTTTTTAGCACGTCATGGTCGTAATCATACTTTGTTGCCTTCGGAGTTGCCATTTCGCGCCAATATCTATGCAATGAAGCAACTAGGTGTAGAGTATTTAATTTCGGCGAGTGCGGTTGGTTCTTTGAAAGCCGAAGCGAAACCCTTAGATATGGTAGTACCAGATCAGTTTATCGATCGCACAAAAAATCGCGTTTCGACCTTTTTTGGTGAGGGAATTGTCGCTCATATTGCCTTTGGTGAGCCGATTTGTCAAAATTTAGCTGGGGTATTAGCAGATGCGATCGCATCTTTAAATTTACCAGATGTCACCCTACATCGCGGTGGCACATATATCTGCATGGAAGGGCCAGCATTTTCCACCAAAGCCGAATCAAACCTCTATCGTAGCTGGGGTGCAACAATCATTGGGATGACAAATTTACCCGAAGCTAAGTTAGCCAGAGAAGCTGAAATTGCCTACGCAACCTTGGCATTGGTGACAGATTATGATTGTTGGCATCCAGATCATGATAGTGTCACCGTGGAAATGGTGATTGGTAATTTGCAACGTAATGCCGTTAACGCCCAAAAAGTAATTCAAGAAACTGTCCGCCGGTTGAGTGAAAATCCACCATCTAGCGATGCCCACTCAGCGTTGAAATATGCAATTTTAACTCAGTTAGATAAAGCACCAAAAGAGACGAAAGAGAAGTTGAAATTGTTGTTGCAAAAGTATTTATAGAATTAATCAACGTAGTGAAATTCAACATTATTGTTGGGTTAAACTACGTTGAATTAAACGAAATTAAACTATAACATTTATAATGTATTCATAACAACAATAGAATTATTGTAAGAATGTTATAAAACCAGAATTTTCAACCTCGCGCAGAGGCGCAAAGACGCAAAGAGTTATGGAAAATTAACTTGTTTAATAGGCACAATCTGATTCATGCAAGAGTCTAATATCCTCGACTTCTTAAAGAATTTGGGGATATAAGCAAGCACAATTTTATAGAGAATTAGTGTAAGCATATTGATTAAATAAAAAACCACAGATACTGCATCTGTGGTCTAACTTCTTAAAAAATATTGCTTTATTTAATTTTCTGATAACGTCCCAAGGCAATTAAGGGAAAATATTGCTGGTACATATGATATTTGAGATAAAAATGACAGGGGAAGCCAGTACCAGTAAAGTCAGCTTCAAACCAAGTACCATCAGGCTTTTGAGTTGATACGAGATAATTAATCCCGCGTTCAATCGCCTCCATCGCAAATTTACCAGTGGCTTGGCCTGCTGCGATTAAGCCAATCAAAGCCCAAGCTGTTTGAGATGCGGTGCTGCGTCCTTGTCCTTTCAGGCTGGGGTCGTTGTAAGTGCGGCAAGTTTCGCCCCAACCGCCATCAGCATTTTGACAACCGACTAACCAAGCTGCCCCGCGTTCAATGCTGAGGCGATACTTTTGGGGATTAATTAACGCCAAAGCGGAAAGAACGCCACTAGTTCCATAGATGTAATTCACTCCCCAACGACCAAACCAACAACCTTCGGGTTCTTGTTCCGCCATGAGATAGTTGAGGGCGCGTTCAAGGTTTTGTGGTGCAATAGATAAGTTAGACTCACCTAACATTTCTAATACTCTGGCGGTGACATCAGCCGTGTTGGGGTCAATCATGGCTTTTAAGTCGCCGTAGGGTATGGCATTTAGCCATTCTTGATCGTTATTTAAATCAAATGCAGCCCAACCGCCGGGGTGACATTGCATAGATGCAACCCAGTTTAAAGCACGAGCGATCGCAGCTTGTTTTAAACTTTCATTAGGTAACTTGGCAGCGTGTAAAGCCATAACCACTACCGCCGTATCATCCACATCAGGATAAAAACGATTGTCAAATTCAAAAGCCCAAGCACCGGGTTTACCCTGGTGATTTTTCACCGCCCAATCACCATAATCGAGAATCTGCTTTTGCAGCAACCATTCGCCAGCTTTGACAACCGCAGGATGGTCAGGCGCAATACCAGACTCTACAAAGGCGCGCATTACCCAAGCTGTATCCCATACAGGTGATATACACGGCTGCACACAATAGCTATTTTCTGTTTCAATGGCAAAGTTATCAAGGGCTTGAAAACCGCGTTCAACAATGGGGTCAGATGTTTTGTAACCCAGACACTTCAAAGCCAGCATTGAATTTAGCATAGCGGGGATAATGCCGCCCCAGTCGCCTGTAACTTCTTGCCGTTCTAAAATCCATTTTTCGGCGGCTTTGAGACTTTCTTCGCGGAAGGGAACTAAATTGAGGCTTTCGGCTAACTTAAAGCCTTGGTCTAAAGTCAAGAATAAATCTGTCCAGTCACCTTGACGGGGTAATTCATACTGAACTTGATTAACACCTTCAGCATATAGCTCATCTAAGGTAATGGCTGGGTCAATTGAAAAAACAGGTTTACCATCACAGACAATCAACAGTGGTACAGTGCTAGAACGCGCCCAGCTAGACATTTCATAAATGTTGACGGGGAAAGCTGGGGGTAAAAGCATCAGCCAAGGCGGTAGGGAAGGGATACCGCGCCAGTTGTAGCAGCCAATTAATGCCAGATGCAGCTTAGTAAAGATGCGAGTTTTGCTGATACCGCCGCGTTGGAGAATAAAATCTCGCGCCTTCAGCATTGCTGGGTCAGTGGCAGGTACATCCAACAACTTCAATGCCATGTATGCTTCTACAGAGGTGCTGAGTTCGCCGCCATCATCATAAAACAGTTCCCAGCCTCCATGCTGCCGTTGTTGAGAACGCAAGTAGGTTTCAACTTTATGTAATGACCTGGTTTTGTCTGTTCCCCAGATTTTATGCAGCAGGACAACTTCAGCTGTGATGGTGACGTTAGATTCTAACTCCGCCCACCAGTAGCCTGCGGGATTTTGCAGCGACAGCAGATAATCTTGACTAGCTGCGATCGCTTCTGCAACCTTATTAACTTGTACCCTGTCTTGTGTTTGCATCAACTGAAGTATGAAGTCTGAAGTATGAAATGAAAGATACCACGACAGGGAAGTATGAAGTGTGAAGTCTGAAGGATGAATGGTAGTAGTCAATTAAATGAAGTACACTCACCCTGGCCCCTAGGGCGTGTTTTAAAACTCGTTGTATCCTAAATACAAAGTTTTGATTATGGGCGGACTGAAAGTTGCGGCTACATCGCTCCTGTGTCGCTGTTTTTTAACATCTGTCAAAACTGGACACTTCCTTTTAGTCAGTCTTGAACGACTAACTGTAAATAAGAGTATCAATAGTGGCGATCGCTACTAACCAGCAGATAAGATAGTGCCAAATTTCTGACCAGCGTCTGCCGTAAAATCGCAGAGGCTTTTAAGCTGGCACAAAATATCTGGAGGTTTGGGTCAATGCAACGCAGACAACAAAGAACAGCCAAAGCTGCTAATTACTCTGATGCAGCAGTGTCCAATCAGTTCGCACCGCGCCCCTTTGTTGTTCAGACTCAAGTAGAGGAAGTTACAAACCAATCACAAGAAAACTCAGATTTACAACTAGAAGAAGTCAGAGAAAAGCAACTGGGTAATGGCTTACCTAATGTATCTTTATTTACTAGTCAATTAGCTGCACAGCCAATACCAAGGCTACAAATGAAACTGTCTTTTGGTGAGGCTCCCACAATTCAGCGTCATCAAGAAGAAGACGAAGTACAAATGAAACCTGATGTACAACGTCATCAAGAAGAAGATGCAGCTATCCAAAGACAGACAGCGAATAATAATGGTAGTTTCGATGCAGGGAATAACTTAGAAAGCCGGATTCGCAGCCATCAAAGCGGTGGTCAACCCCTAGATGCAGGGGTACGCGCTTTTATGGAACCGCGCTTTGGTCATAGCTTTGCAGGCGTGCGCGTACATACCGATGGCGCATCTGTGCAGATGAACCAAGAATTACACGCCCAAGCTTTTACTAACGGTCAGCATATTTATTTTAACGAAGGCAAATATAGTCCAGGTTCTGATAGTGGCAAAGAGTTACTGGCCCATGAACTGACGCATACCATTCAACAAACAGGCGGTAATGAATTACAACGTCAATCAGAATGTCAATGTTCTAGTTGTGTGCCGGTGAGTCCTTTAATTCAGCGACAGATTTCGGTGATGCGATTGCCTATCACATCAAATATATTAAACCGCAAACTCACAGATGTTCTTCAAAGGCATGGGATGAGTTGTTCATGTCCTAATTGCAGCACACCAAGCGTTAAAATTCAACGCCAGACAGAGGCAAAACACGGTGCAGGGTGTAGTTGTGCAATGTGCGCTGGCGAAAAAGATATTCAGACAAAGCTGACTATAGGCGCACCTGGCGACAGATATGAGCAAGAAGCAGATAAAATCGCCGCCCAAGTGATGCGAATGCCTGCATCTGGAACTAATGAGCCAATTCAACGCCATGAAGAAGAAGAACTGGCGCAAACAAAACCTTTAACCAATTTTGACTCATTGCGAGTTAGCGATCGCTTGCAACGTCAAGTTATCAATCAGCCAATTGCCGTACAGCAGTCTGCACCGAATCTGATTCAAAGACACTCGGCTTACGAACATTATTTATTAGGGCAAGTTGAGCCTTCCCAATTAGCAAATATTCCGATGGTGCGGGAGATTCCGCAATTAGAAAAACAATTGAAGATTTTGACTGAGCAGATAAAGAAAGAAAATAGCGAAGAAAACTGGAAAGAGGCGACGGCTCTAACTAACCAACTAGAACTGGCAAAAAGTAAAAAAGAAGATGTCAAACACACCCTAATGCAGGAAATGGATCGGCTTGTGAAATGGAAAGATGATCCTAATGCAGTAAAAGTTGGCGAAGTTGTCAAAGAAAAAGGAGTTGCGGCGCAAAATGCTGATACAGAGATTGTTGAAAAAGGCAAAATCAAGAAAGGTAAGGATGATAAGTGGCAAGTTCCTTATGTGATGATTCCTTGTCAGGATGGCGAATTAGTTGCTACTTATAGCGAAATTAATACTTTACCTGATTTGTTTGGTAATCCAGAAGCGATCGCTAAAACTCCCAAAGCTAATGTATTTTCTTTACTACAAGGAGTACGCCAACAAAGTTACATTGAATTAGACAATATTTATAAAGAGTTATTTGGTGACTCGAGATCACAACTGCATAACACCTTGACAGTAGATGATGATTTTACCCAAGCTCAAGGGCCAAGAGCGCAAGCTGTTGTCAATAAAGCTTATGAAATCCGCACAGAGTCACAAGTTAATACAGCTACAAGCCGCGTAGGTGATGAAAGTGAAGCCTATTTTGCGGCCTTAGAACGCAACGCTTGTCACTTTGCACCCGAAAGTTGGACAAGTTGGGAAAAATATCATCTCAAAGCCAGAGAACTGGCTAACTTAGCTGTAAATGGTAAAAGATTTGTCGAAAAAGCTCAAGATATGGGAATGCCAGAGGCAGCAAAGCAGTTAGAGGCTGAAGTTGCCGACTATACAAATAAAGCTTTATTACAAAATGCTTTTGGTGAACATTATTTACAAGATTCGTTTGCGGCAGGACATTTAATTAATAAAACCAAAATCATGCAATGGTTTGTCGCATGGTTGAATAAACAAGATAAAGGTTTGGGTAGTTTTGATAGCGCCCAATCTGATTGGGCAATGGTAAGTTCAATTGCTAGCGAAGATTTGCAATCTAATCCCCAAGGACTACACGATCAAATTGTTCGGGGAGAAATTACTTCTTTTGAGCAGCTAAATACAGCAATGGGCATACAACAAATTAAGCCAGAAATTATCTTTATGATGTGGTGGCGAAATGCGGCTGCTCTACACGATAGTATGAAACATCTCACACCAGATGAAGCAGCAGACAATTGTTCAATTAATTCTGTAAACAAAAAATCAGATGTTGCCGAAAATTTAATGAAGGCACTAGTTAAGAGTGGCTTTGCTAAAGAAAAAGTGGATAAAAACTTTACAAATAAAGTCAGTTTTGGTCTAGCTGGGAAAGCAAAACAAGTCTATTCATTAGACGAAGCCCAAGTCAATGTAGTTAAAACTCAGGGGAGTTCTCCTTATAAATCTGACTTAGCAAAACAAGCGCAAATTAGTGGACAAAAACATGATTTTCAGGCGGAAGCTGAAGAATTTAATGCTGTTGCTTATAATAGCTTTTTAAGTAATGCCTATGTGCAGTCAGCAACTAAATTCTTCCATGATAAATATTGCAAGGAAGGACTAAAAGTTTACTCTAAAGGTGGCGAGTATCTGCATACGATTTATGGCGATAACAATATGATGAAAGCTGGCGGTCAAAAAGGCGTGAAATTCTCTGCTGAGACTTCCCAAATGTCGAGAGAAGCAATCTTTAATATTGTCAATGGTGAACCTGATAAAGCCGCATCAGTTGAAACAATTAAAAATCGCTTCCCAGGATATGCAATTGATGAAGGCGGGAAATTACCGCTTGATAAATGGAATGAAATGCTCAAAGCCCGAGGAGAATCTGGATTATTTAAGAAAGCAATGGATAATGGCGCATTGACAGTTTATAAAAAACAAAAAGGTATTTCTGAAGGTCATGCAATGGATTATAACAAGGTGCTGGAAGCGATGAAGAAAGAATCAGCCGAAGCACAACATGATGAAGGATTCTAAATTTTTGAGCGTGTAAACAATGATTACTCAAACTAACACAAATATTGATACCTCAACTATTACAAATTCTCTGTTGGCAGTTGTGATTAATTTCTTACAACAACATAACTGGTCATTTTCGCAGCACGCAACTGAACCAATTCTCAAAATGAGTTATCAAGGTGAAAACGGCGAGTGGCTATGTACTGCTAAGACACGCGAAGAACATCGCCAATTTATTTTTTACTCATCTTTGCCTGTGAGTGTACCAGAAAATAAACGCCTAGCGGTGACAGAGTTTTTGACTAGAGCTAATTTTGGCTTAATTGTTGGTAATTTTGAAATGGATTTACAAGATGGAGAATTGCGTTATAAAACTTATAGTATTGAAGCTGAAGGTTGTAATATTAATCCAGATTTAATTGGGCAGTTAATTTTTGCCAACCTCATGATTATGGATAGATATTTGCCGGGAATTATGTCGGTAATTTATGCTAATGTTGCGCCAGAACTTGCCTTAAAGCAAGTGGAAGGATGATTGATTATTGTTACATTTTTTCTGATAAAGATACACCCGTACCACCACGACGCACTTTAATTAATTCTGCACAAATACTCACGGCAATTTCTTCGGGAGTTAAAGCACCGATATCTAAACCTATAGGTGCATATATCGAATGTAATAATTCTGGGGAAATTCCTTCTTGACGCAGCATTTTAAAGACAGTGGTAATGCGATGATGGCTGCCAACCATCCCAATATATTGCACGCGCAAGTTACAGAACAGGCGTAAAGCTGGCAAGTCTTGAATATAACCTCTGGTAACTAAAGCAACGTATAAGTTAGGGATTTTGGCGATATTGTCTTGAATTGAGTTGATAGGTTCTGTGACTAAGAATGCAGCATCAGGAAACCTTTCTGGGGTGGTATATTCTGGGCGATCGTCTTGTACAATAATTTGAAAACCTGCAATTTTGGCTATCTTTGCTAGGGGAATGGCAATATGTCCTGCGCCACTAATTAAAAGTGTGGGTGGTGGTAATAAAGGTTCGATTAAGGCGTGATTTTTGAGTAGTGGGCAGTTGGGAGTATATGCTGTTTCTAAATATGGTTTTTCTTCTGGATGAAATGGGGTGATAATTGCGCCCGATCGCCCGGATGATAAAATATCTATAATTTGATTGACTAAGTTTAAGCTTTCGCTACCTGACCATAATTCTAGCCATACTAACATTGTGCCACCACAAATCCCTTCGGCTTGGCGTTGGGCTGTTCCAGATAAGTCTATTTGCACAAATTGTTTTTCGCCTGTTGGGAAGATTTGCAAAGCTTGTTGATGGACTTTGGCTTCTCCTGCACCACCGCCAATTGTGCCATAGGTTTTACCGTCAGCCGTGATGAACATTTTCGCGCCTACTTCTCTGGGTACGGAACCTTTGATGCTGGTGACGGTGGCGACAACTGCTGCACCTTGTTTTAAGGTTGTTGCTAGTTGTTGGTAAAATTCAAGCATTTTACGAACCGCAGAGGCGCGGAGAACGCGGAGGTTAAGTTCGAGGGTTATTTAGTTTTTCCCAAATGCGTGGGGGTGTCATGGGGAGTTGGCGAAGTCTTAATCCGGTGGCATGGGCGATCGCATTGGCGATGGCTGGGGCTGTACAATTAGTTGTAATTTCACCTACACCTTTCGCACCAAAGGGGCCGTAGGGGTCAGGTTTTTCTACTAAAATTATTTCCATTGGTGGCATATCTGCGGCTGTGGGGATGCGATACTCCCGCAAAGTGGGGTTGAGGATGCGTCCTTGGACATCAAAAAATAATTCTTCTGTGAAAGCATAGCCAATTCCCATTGCTATTCCACCTGTTGCTTGTCCGTGGCAAATTCGGGGGTTTATTGCTTTACCAATATCAATTGCTTGCACACATTTTAAAACTTGCACTTTGCCTGTTTCTGTATCTACTTCTACTTCTACGCCTTGCACAGCAAAAGTTAATGTAGACTCGTCTGCTTTATACGCAATTTCAACGCTATTTTTTCCGGTTTTTAGCAGTTCTTCCGCAGCTAATTTCACTGCTTGTCCCGAAATATACACTGTGGCTGAAGCATAGGAACCTGCATCAAAAGGTGTGTTTTGGGTGTCACCAGCAATAATATTAATATCAGTAACTTTTACTTTTAAAACTTCGGCGGCGATTTGTCTTAAGGTAGTATCAGAACCTGTACCAACATCGACAGAACCTGTTCTTAATTCGTATTTATTATTAGGCAAGTGTGATAATTTAACTTGAGCAAGATGGATTTTACATAAACCGCTACCTTGCATCGAAACGGCAAATCCGACACCACGGCGACGCGTACCTTCGACTCTTGGAGGTGTACCCGGAATGTAATTAAGTGCTTGAATAACTTTTTCCCAACATTCATTCACGGCGTAGCTACCTATTAAGTTAAAGTGGTCGTTAGATTTAGATAAATTCAGTACATCGCCTGGACAAATCAGATTTTTTAAGCGAATTTCTACAGTGTCAATATTTAGCTTTTGAGCAATTTCATCAATTTGAGATTCCATTGCAAAAGTGCCTTGAGTTGCACCATAACCGCGAAATGCACCCGCAGGCATTGTATTTGTATAAACTGCAAAACCGCGATATCTTTTATGAGGACAACGATACAAACCTAGGGGAATATAACCTGCTAAAAATACTACTGTTTGACCGTGATTACCATACGCGCCAGTATTGGCAATTACTTCTATATCTTGAGCAATTAATTCACCATCTTGTTTAACACCGCTTTTAATTTTAATTGTCATTGCATGACGGCTATTTGTGGCGGTAAATTCTTCATTTCTCGTAAATTCCCATTGTACAGGTCTGCCTGTTTTTAGTGTTGCCAAAGCACAAAGGTCTTCGGATAATATTTCTTGCTTATTACCAAAACCGCCACCGAGTTGGGCTTTATAAACTCGAATCTTTTCTAGTGGTAAATTAAATATTTGGGCGAGTAATCTTTGACAGTGAAAAGGGACTTGGGTACTGGAACGGACAACTAATGTACCATCATTTTCTAGCCAAGTAATAGTAACATGGGGTTCAAGGTGGACGTGTTGAACAGCAGGTAAATGATAGGTATTTTCGATAATTAAATCTGCTTGCTCCCATCCCTGTTCTATATCACCAAATTCGAGCAATACTTGTCCTGCAATGTTGCGATTTCTATCAGGAATTTGTGATGATTCTGGTTCATCGTGAATGATAACCCCATGATTCATTGCCTGGATGGGGTCGGTAATATGGGGTAAAATTTCGTAATCTACGGTAATTAAATCACAAGCTTGTGCGGCAATATTTGATGTTTCGGCAACGACAGCCGCGACGCGATCGCCGACAAATCTTACCTTATGATCTAATAAGTAATGATCTAACGGATCGGGTACTGGTTCGGCGTGACCCGCAGTGGTGTACGCTATTCTCTTAACATCTTCGTGGGTGAACACCGCCACTACACCAGGAAGTGCTTTGGCTTTGCTGGTGTCAATATGGCGAATCCGGGCGTGGGGATGAGGCGATCGCAATACTTTAAGATGAAGTAATCCCGGTATTGTAATATCTGCTGTGTAAGCTGCTTTACCTGTAACGATTAATTCTCCGTCTTGTTTGGGGATGTTTTGTCCGACGGCGTGGGGAGTGGGGAGTTGGGAGTTGGGAGTGGGGAATGGGGAGTTTTGAGAAAGTAAGATACTCTCGACAATGGCTTGATATCCACTACAGCGACAGAGATTTCCTTTCAAAGCCAAACGCAATTCAACTTCTGATAATTGGGGTAACTTCGCCGCACTCATAATTGCGCCGGGAGTACAGAAACCGCATTGAAAACCTTGTGCGGCTAAAAATGCTTGTTGTATAGGTGCGAGTTCACCGTTTTGGGAAATTCCTTCAATGGTGGTAACTGCTTGATGAGAAATTCGCATTGCCGGATAAATGCAACTATGGATGGGTGTATCATTTACCCAGACGGTACAAGCTCCACAATCGCCAGTATCACAAACACGATGGACACCAAAATAACCCAACTGGCGTAATAAACTTAACAGGCTACTTCCAGGATGACAGGTGATAGTGTGAATTTGCCCATTAACTTGCAATTTTAACTGTTGCATAATGCTGATAGCGATCGCTGAATTAAAACTTCTGTGATGTGTCGTCGATAATTTGCGCTGGCTTTGGCATCTTCAATAAAATTTTCTCTATCTAAATCTTGATATTCTACTAGTCGAGGTGCTGTCACACTTGCCGCAATGACACACCTAATTTGTTGCTGATTTTTCGCAGTCACAACAATTGCTAAAGCTGGGTCAGTTGCCGCTATACTAAAGCGTTGATAATTAACTTGCCATTGTAAATTATCCAGGGGAATTAACACTCGCCGTAATATTTCCCCTGGTTGCAAAATCGTTTTCTTATGTCCAATTTGGAACTCCTTAGCTACAACTTGGCGTGAATTTCCTGGCAAATTCCAAATTTCGTAACTTGCATCCAAAGCCACCATGACTGGTGCTAATGTTCCCACCGATAAAGCCAGACAAATATTCCCTCCCACCGTCGCCACATTCACTACTTTTGAGGATGCTGCTAAGGCTGTAACGGCACTTTTTAAACCAGAAATTGCTGTCCATGTTTCGGGATAAGGATATTGGAATAATTTAATTAATGGACAAGTTGCACCAATAATTAAATTATTTTCTCTAACCTCAATTTCATCCCATCCTAATTTTTGAATATCTACTAATACTTTTAAATTTGGTTGTGGTTCAGAAAATAGCCATGTTCCACCTGCTAACCAAGTCCAACCTTCACCCCAGTTAGTGATAGTTTGAATATTTTCAGGACATAAATAAGTATCAGCGTTGAGTAAATCCATTTTTTAACGCGGAGTATCGCAAAGGAAAGCGCGGAGTATCGCTGAGGTTCCTTGGCGTTTGATTAAATATCCAAGTGTAATTCACAATTCAATCTTTTTGGTAATGAAATTTTGTAAACATCGCCTTGGTTCATCTCGCCTGGTGTTTGCATTTGACTCAACGCGGTGACAACTTCATCTGAATTTGCGGTGAGGATGACTACCGGGCGATCGCAAGCTATGGGAAAATCATGCCAAGTACCAAGATGTAACAATAATCCATGTCCAGCCGCAAATCGTAAAGCTTGAACTTGGTGTAAGTTAGGCAAATCTTCTCCATTATCATGATTTGGGGGTGACATCACCATAATAAATGGTGCTTGACCCAAACCAATAAACATTTGCGTCATGTGCAGATGGCGTTCTAACCAAATAATTGGGGGATATCCCGGCATAATTTTAGCAGTTCTAAAAGTTGCCGTTCCCCGATAGCTAAAATCAATATTTTCCCCTTCTAATACTCTACCTTGATAAAAGGGAATACCTAACCCTGGTTTACTAACATCATCGCCTAATAAATGCCCGTAAGGTTTAACATTTTCGGCATCAGCATCAATTACAGGGATTTTTAAAACTTGGGTTTGTGAAACATTCATAAATTTTAGTAGTATTGAATTTTGGATTACCTAATAATTTAATGCTTAATTTTCTCCGTTATTCTTTGCGCCTTTGCGCCTTTGCGTGATATTTTAATTAGTCTTGTCAACAACACCAATATTTTGACTCATCCATTCATAAATCCCTTCCCCAGTAGTTAACCAAGTCTCAGATTTATTTTTAATATGCAGTAAACACTGTTTTAAATACTTCAATCTTAGCGGTTGTCCCACAATAAACGGATGTAACCCTATCGCCATTACCCGTCCTTGTGATTCTCCATCGTGCCATAATTGCTCAAATTGGTCGATAATTGCTCCAGCAAAATCAGCACCAGAAAAGCGATTACTTAAACATAAACTAATATCGTTAGCTTCGATAGTGTAAGGAATTGCTAACAAGCGACCATTAGGTAAAGGATACCAATAAGGTTGGTCATCGTTTACCCAATCAGCAGTGTAAACAATACCTGCTTGATATAGTAATTCAAATGTTGATTCTGTAACCGAAAATCCTGGAGTTAACCAGCCTTTAGGAAGTTTACCTGTAGATTGTTTTAATAAATCTAAAGTTTGTTGAATTAACTTAGTTTCCTTTTCTTTATCCATACCGCTATGACCAGTGGAATTATTAATACCATGCGCCATAATTTCCCAATTATGTTGCCGCATAGCCGTCATAATTTCTGGATAAAGTGTACAAATCTCGCCGTTAACTGCTGCGGTAACAGGTATTTCTAATTCGGCAAATAAATCTAATAATCGCCAAATTCCTACACGATTACCATAATCTCGCCAACCATAGTTAGCAATTTCTGGATAACTATTCAAATGAGGTTGAATTGCTGTTCCGAGTTTGCCAAAGGTAAAGTGTTCCACGTTCATCACCACCCACACTGCAACTCTGGCATTATGCGGTAATGTTAACTGAGAACGCTGAGATATAGGTTCAAAAGAGGGAGGCAGCATTGATTTAAAATTTAGATTTGCTCAACCTAAAAGTGCGCCAGCATTATACTAATTTTGTGTATGCTACACAACAAAATCATCACAAATAGTATTGTGTACTACATTTAATTGAGGATAAGGAAAATCTAGCTGCCTGTATTTATTTATTGATGCTGTAACTGATGGTTAGGATGCTCATCTTGAGTCACTATAGATGATTCTGCTGTCACCACATCTTTGGTCTGAGTTTGCATTTCTAACAATTCTGGAATGGTGACAAACTTATATCCTTTAGCTCTTAAATCTGCAATAATTTGTGGTAAGGCCTTAACACTTCGAGAACGATTCCCACCGCCGTCGTGCATTAATACAATTCCACCAGGTTTGGCATTTTTTTCTACATTTTTAATGAGACTTGCAGCCTGTCCACGACGTTGAGAATCTCCTGATTCATCAGACCACATCATAATTGCATAGTTTTGGCTTTTGGCATAATCAACTAAGCCATTATGTAAAAAACCTCCAGGCGGACGAAATAATGTGGTTTTCACACCTGTAAGTTTATAGATAATATCTGCTGTACGATTAATTTCGCTGGCGGCTGTCGCTACATCCATCCGACGATACCAATGATGCCATGTATGATTACCTAAGACATGGCCATCAGCAGCAATTTGTTTGACAATTTGCGGGTAAAAGCTAACCATTTCCCCGACCAGAAAAAATGTAGCTTTGATATGATTTTTCTTTAAAATTTCTAATACTTGGGCGGTATTTTTTGGCCCTGGCCCATCATCAAAAGTCAATGCAATAACTTTATCAGTTATGGGTAATTTGGCTTGATAAATAGTTTTTCCTTGAAATTCCTTTGGTATAGCTTCTTTAGTATCATTTAAAGCCACATCTTGTAAATTAACTGTTGATGGTTTTTTGTTATTTGATTCGGATAACGGTAAAGCACTGTTAAGCGAATCTTGATGTAACAACTTTGTCAAACTCAAGCCGCCACCAATGGACAGCAGCGTAACTGTTCCTACTGTTAAAATTTGGAAGAATTTCTGACTAAACACATCAATACTCCTTAATTCATATTTATTAAGTACATCTATATCTATAATTGCTTTAGTTTTATCCTAAAAACTTGGCGTAGTGATGACAGCAGTATAACTATAATGTGGAGAAATGCCAGTAAGTTTTAAATTTCTACTGGATGTTGTCCATAATAAGGTAACGCTTCTGACCAATTAGGGCGTTTTCCTTGTCGCCATTCTAGATAAGAAAGTTCCAAAATATTTGTGACAGTTGCCGCTAAACCAGAATTCGCAGGAATTAACTGATACTCAGTATTACAATTAGCTAAAATATCTTGCCAGGCTTCTGGAGTGAGGACTGTATCAGGAAATAAAGCTGTGATGTCTAAAGTATGGGAATTAACTTGATAAATCGCACCAAATACTTGACCTCGTTGTGCTGGCATTTCTACAGCAATTGCTGTTTCATTGTTATTTTTATGTAACCAAGCGACTGCTGCTAAAGTAGAAATACCAAACACGGGAATATTTAATTGTTGTCCTAAAGTGCGGGCGAGAACTACACCAATACGTGTCCCTGTAAAACCACCAGGCCCTTTAGCAACGGCAATAAATTCTAAATCTGCCCAAGTTTGTGGTTGGATAAAATCAATTAAATATTGATGCACATAACTAGATAAATCACGCCCTAAATTCCAAACATTTGAGCGAGTTGCGTCGGCAAAGTTACTAATAGCCAAGCCTAATTCTGGTGTGGTGGTATGCAGCGATAAAGCGTATTTGTGGGCAGGTAAAGTGATTAATTCCTGAGTCAAAGCGAGTAAGTATCTGAATTTTTCTAGAGTTGGCGTGATATTTATTCAATCATAAAAATATACGACTACTCCAAGAAATAGCAGTAGTCGTTGAAAATTGACCTATCATATCTATCACGTCGGTACTAGTTCACCAGGACGCAATTTCGCCCATTTACCCGTTTCTTGCTTAAAGCTAAGACAACCCACAACGTCCCATTCCATTTCAATTACATCCTCTTTGGTGCGGATGTTAACGTTAATAGAAGGCTCATTGGGGTCAAAAGTTGGGTTCTGGGTTAAATGAGGCTGTTGGTGTTGGGTTTCTACAGCATGATAGGTTACACAGCGGTCTACGTAGTGGCAGTTCACGCAAATACACATAATATAACCAACTCCAGGAGCTTTATTGCTAATCTAGCGTAAGCCAAGCTATTCTTCACTAGTTGCTGGGTTGATTTTTATTACAATGCACAGTTCTGTTTCTGCAATTCTCGCGCCGCAAAATTGGCCTTTTAGCTTGGAATGCTTGCCACAACCAGCTTACATGGTTGGTGGGGCGGTGCGCGATGCGATTTTAGGCAGAACTCGTGATTATTGGGATCTTGACTTTGTGATACCATCTGATGCGGTGCAGGTAGCTAGAGCGATCGCTAAACGTTATCAAGCTGGTTTTGTCTTACTCGACGCAGAACGCAAAATTGCCCGTGTGGTATTTCCCCAAGCGACAGCTGATTTTGCCCAACAAGAAGGCAATAGTTTAGAGACTGACTTGCATAGACGTGATTTTACAATAAATGCGATCGCCTATAATCCCCACACTCAAGAAATCATCGACCCCTTGCAAGGTTGTGCTGACATACAGCAAGGTCTGTTACGTATGGTATCACCAGCCAACCTCGCAGATGACCCCTTACGGTTAATGCGCGCCTATCGTCAGGCCGCCCAACTGAATTTTACTATCGAACCAACTACCCAAGCGACAATTCGCGCTTTAGCATCACACCTCAACACAGTCGCCGCCGAACGAGTCCGCACCGAAATAGGCTATCTTCTAGCCAGTCCCCAAGGTACGCCTTGGTTAGCCAACGCCGGACAAGATGGTTTACTCTCCCACTTTTTCAAAAATGCTAGAGCCGCCAGCTTTGATAAACTCGCCATCATTGACACAGCCGCAGCCATCCTTGCACCACAACTTGGCGCAGAATTACAACAATATGTGCGTGATACTGTCAAAACGACTTGGTTAGGGATAGCCAAACTCGCTTGTCTTGTAGATAAGAACCCCGAAGTTGCCGAATTAGAACTCCAGGAACTCACCTATAGCCGGGCTGAAATTCGTGCTGTAACCACTGCTTTGAAACTGTTCCCCCAGCTAAAATCGCCTAGCAAATCTATCCGAGAACAATATTTTTTGTTCCAAGAAGCAGGTAATGTCTTCCCGGTGATCATAGTATTGGCTATAGTACACGATACTTTGGTAGAGGCGATGTCAGGCGACAAATCATTGTTGGTTTACTCACCTTTGATCAGCCGCTACCTTAACCCTGATGATCTGGTCGCTCATCCCACTCAACTAGTAAGTGGTAAAAATCTAATGTTAGCACTAAATATTCCCGCATCGCCAGTTGTCGGTGAGCTACTAACAGAGATTGCGATCGCCCAAGCTGAAGGTAAAATTACTACAGCAGAAGCTGCGATTGAGTATGCACGGCAGATACTGGAAGGTTAGATTTCTCTCGACAAAGTTTTAAGGCGGAGCAATATCTAAATCTTTGCAAATTTTTACCGCTCAAATATCCAGAATCTCAGTATGCCTTGGCACTGCGGAGGTTCTATTATTTTCAGGATTGTAATAAATAGTATGCCTTCCACCTTCACGCAGAAACAGACAGCCATTGTCTTCAAGATGGCGAATCAAATCACGTCTTTTCACTAGGCTGTAATTGTAATTTGTTCACGGACAACATCTTTACCCGACAGTTGCTGCTCTGCCAGTTCCCGGTTTGAGATTAAAATTAACTCTATTGCTTCTTTCAAACTTTCCCGCGCTTCTTCTAAAGTTCTCTCTTGTACATTAGCTCCTGGTAATTCTTGAACGTAGCCAATATACCAATCATCTATTTTTTCAAAAACGGCAGTGAAAGAGTTTTGCATATAAAAAACTAATTTCTCAGTCTTACCAATCATGATATAACTTTTGAGCATGAAACATAATTTCCTCTTTTGGTAGCCGAATCTTCGGTGTTTGCCGAGGATAAGAATTTTCAATAGCGCGTGTATCTTGCTCAACCACAGTTGTGACTGCACTTAACATTGAGCCTCTTAACAAAGGTAGTAAAATTGGGTGTTTGGGTTTGGTAAATACCAACACAAAAGTTTTAGTATTAGTCTCTGTTTCTGGATATAAAATATGCACCTGCAAAATTTCTCCTAGTAAAAAAGAGGTGCGAAAAGTTAGGACTGATGGAAAAGCATACTCTAAAGTACCAATATAGGTTTTAGGTGCAGTCATAACTAGCGGATTGCGGATGATATCATTCCATGTACTATCCTCACGTTCTAGTTCTTGCACAACTTTAGCCCAATATCCTTCATGCTCAAACACCGGAACGCGATTAGCTTTAATACCAAATAAATCGCGGTGTGTACCGTATTGATGGTTATAGTCGTAGTTGATTAACAAATTATCTAAAAAAGTACCGCGAATACTTTTTTCCCCTGCTACACCTACAAAACTCATCCCTTCGCTAACTTTGGCGATGAGGTCTGGTATCGGAATTTTCGGTACATGACCAGCGTATGTCCAAATACAATCATCTTTGATAATCAATTCTAGGGGAGTTAGCAACGGTTGGCTTCCTACTTGACCAGACTGATGCAACCTTCCTTGTCCATCAAACTCCAAGGCATGGAAGGGACAGGTAATTGTACCGCGTTCTTGGCAAATCCAGCCGTCAGATAAAGGTGCTTGCATATGCGGACAAACGTTATCCAGTGCGAAAATTTCACCTTGCTGATTTTGCCAAAGCACATAATCTCGATTATTCAGCGCAACTTTATAAGGCTTGTTAATGCCCAGCATGGAGCGGTGAGCAATTAACCACGGTGCGCCAGGGAGAATTACCGCCATAAAAGCCTCCTAAAAAAGTATGTGAGACTAGAGCGATCGCTATAATCTCGAAAAGGTTAAAGTAAATTGTGACTAAACTTTCATGTTTGTATTAAAAATACGACAGATTATTCATGTTTGTCAACAACTATGGCCATAAGTAAACCTGATCTGATGCGCCGTCAACCCAAGCAAAAGCGGAGTCAGCAACGGGTAGAGAAAATACTCCAAGCCGCAGCTGAAGTTTTTGCGGAAGTAGGCTATGAAGCTGCTACTACCCATCAAATTGCAGCCAAAGCCGACACAGCGATAGGTTCTCTATATCAGTTTTTTCCCGACAAACTCGCCATATTTCATGCACTCGAAGCAATACACATGGAACGAGTGACAGCAATTTTAACCAAACTTATGCAGTCAGCCGAGCAGCATCAATCATTATTAGAGTTTATCGAGTGTACAGTCGATATCTACGCCAAATATTTTGCAGATCCTATTCCTCGCGTTGTGTATATCCAATATTTTGTTGCACCAGAAATATTTAAACTATTTGACGAAAGCTTTAATACACAGCTAATTCAACAATTCGCTGCCTTTTTTCGCCAGTGGAATCCAGACTTAGCTGTAGAAAAAAGTGAACTCCTCGCAGAGACAGTGCATCGAACCTATAACGCCTTACTCTTAAATGCGCTGAAACAAAATGAAAGCAAACGTCAAGTTCTGTATGCAGAACTCAAGGCAATGCTAGTAGCATATTTAACACCGTACACACTGCCCCAGCAAGTAATGAAAGTAATGATATGTCCTCACTGTTATTCATCGCGTCTATCTAAAAATGGTCATCGTCACGGTAAACAGCGTTATCTCTGCAAAGATTGTGGTAAACAGTTTTTGCAAAGGTTGAATTAGTCATGTTTAAAAACATGAGAAAGGCTTTTTGCATTCACGTCTTTACCATACATTAGGTATGTTGTATTCTTCACGCAGAGCGATAAATTGCTTTTTAAATAAATGCTTAATATTCTTTCCTATTTGTTTTTAGCTCAAGCAGCACCAGATGTTGCACCTCCACCCCAGGAAATCTTTATCCCCCAACAAACAAAACCTTTAAACGGTCATCTTGATCCAGTACCAGTATTTAACAGTAATAACCCAGAAGTAGTTCAGAGTGAAGGTATTCTGCTATCTACATTTCCTCCTCAAGGTAAAAGAGTACCTAGCGCACACCTGAATTTTCCATTTCAGGGACGATTTGATTTATTTTCTCACCACATTGCTAGAGCGATTGAGACTCCGAATGATTTGCGGACTCTTTATTTGGGGGTGATTGTTTACAATCCAAGTGATTTCCCTGCAACTATCAAAATATTGCAAGCGGCTAGTTATGTTAGTCAGCCTGATGCGCCTTTTATCAAGCTTCCCCCCATACAGTCAAATAATCCGGGAAATATTTATGCTGGGCCGGGCGATCGCGTGACGGATGATGTGCTAAGAGGAAAACGACAATCAGGATGGCCGGCCCAGTTGATAATTCCACCAAAACAAAGCCGGATGTTAATGAATCATCCTATTCCTGTTAGGACTTTAACACCACCATTAAATGGACGTTCTACTTTGTTGCGTTTGTATAGTGATAGTCCAGTTTATCTGGCAAACCTGGCTATGTTTGCTAAACCGAATCCAGATGGTAGTGAACGCGCTCCCACTTTAGAAGAATGGCAGAACTTGTTAGAAAATGGTGATTTTGCTGGGCCGCGTGAACCAGCCCCGAACCCTCCAGACCACCTGGCAGGAGCAGCAGAAATTTACGGACGGGTAGCAGGGGTAGCTATTGGTTCTCGTTGGCAAGCACAACTGACCAATTCCCATAGTTCAGATTTATCAATTCCTGAATCAGGGCAAGCTTTTTCCTACGGTTTAAGTACCCTGCTTGCCGGGAAAATGGGTACTGGACAAAGCCAAACGGCCAAACTAGTAGAGCGTTATCCTGGTACTGCTTACGAAGCTCACGGCAACTACGGCATTGAATACGACATATCTCTACCATTAATTAACAATACTGGTAAGCCACAAACTATAAATGTGCTTTTTCAAACGCCTATAAAAGAAGATGAATTAAGTAAACCAGGGCTGCGCTTTCTTTCACCACCTGAAGCATCTGTGTTTTTCCGAGGCACAGTTCGTGTTCGTTACAACAACGACAATGGCTTACCTAAAACCCAATATTGGCATTTAGTTCAACAACGGGGACAGATGGGAGAACCACTTGTGCAATTAAAAATGTCTCCTGGTCAACGGCGACTGGTAAAAGTGGATTTTATCTATCCACCAGATGCTACGCCTCCTCAAATGCTGACAATTCAAACTCTAGACACTAGATAAGTAGGTCGGCGTAAATAATCAATGTTGGGATAAGGCAGGGGGCAGGGAGCAGGGGGAGAAAGAGTTTGAGCATTATTTACTGTTCTTCACACAGTTTGGTTTTATTGCACCGACTTACTTAAGGCAGATATAAAATTATGAAAAATTTCCGAAAAATCGCTTTAACTTGTGGTGTTGTAGCGCTCGCCTTGGGGATAAATTTTCAGGCTCAAGCCCAAACAAAACGCCTGGTGACGCTGGAAGATCAGTTTGCATTTCGCCAAGTTAGCGATCCTCAACTTTCTCCCAGGGGCGACTGGATTGCTTACAAAGTTACTAGTAGCAATCTCAAAGATGATACTCAAACTAGCCATATTTTCATGACTTCTTGGGATGCTTCCCAAACATTACAGTTAACTAACGCTAAAGAGGGTGAATCCTCCCCTCGGTTCAGCCCAGATGGTAAATATCTAGCTTTCCGTTCCAGCCGTGAATCTGGAAAACAACAAATCTGGTTGCTCAATCTAGCAGGCGGTGAAGCCGAAAAAATCTCTGACTTTGCTGGTGATGTTGCCGATTTTGTCTGGTCTCCTGACAGTCGGCGACTAGCTGTAATTGCCGAAGAACCAGCCCCAGAAACTCTCTTTAATGGTGGTAAAACTGCTCCGAAAAACTTACCTAAACTTACTCAAAGAAAGTTGATTAGTTTAGTGTTTTCTTCCTGCTTCAATCAAGGTAGTCGGCTACTGCTTGTCCACAGGCGTTAA
>NZ_JACJRU010000049.1 GCF_014697425.1 Nostoc sp. FACHB-110 | reverse complement strand
TTCAACTTGAACGGTTTCAACTTCAACCAATCTGTGATTGATTCTCAAGGTCGTGTCATTAACACCTGGGCTGATATCATCAACCGTGCTAACTTGGGTATGGAAGTGATGCACGAGCGCAATGCTCACAACTTCCCCTTAGATTTGGCTAGCGGTGAGCAAGCTCCTGTTGCTATTTCTGCTCCTGCTATCAATGGTTAATCTTCTAAGATAGAAGCAATAACTAATTAATCAAAAGCACTCTCCTTAAGGAGAGTGCTTTTTAATGTGGCTGATTAATGGGATGATTTTTATCTCACGCAAAGATGCAAAGAGCAAGAGTTTTAAAAGTAGAATAATTTTTAATATGATGCGATCGCACACTAACATTTTCACCGTACTAACCAATCTACCTTGTGTGCTTCGGTAATATCGGGAACTTCTAGACGCTGCTTTAATTTATACAGTACTTTTTCGGGAAGTTTAGCATGAGCAGGGCGATCGCAATTTCTCCGTAACAATTCCTCCCAAGGTGCTTCTAAATAAAGAATGCGAATGTTGGCTTGATAACTGGTAAACAAACGAGTTAACATCCCTCGCAATTGCCGACTAATATTAGTTGCATTCCACACAAAACATTGACCATTGCGCATATATTCTTTGGCTATGGTTTTGGCTGCATTTATCACTGCACCTTGGTCATCTTCTGGGCTGATATTCATTTGCTTTCGCAGTGCATCTAAAGAAATCACTCGCCAGTCAGGCAAATTTTCCTTTATCCAAGTATCTTTCCCTGCACCCGGTAAACCCGACATGATCACTACCCCAAAGCGCGTATCATCAAAGGCTGCATAGTCTGGGTTGGCATTTTCTTTTTGAAAATACACAAACCGACTGTGTGCGGAAGGAAATGCACGCGGTTGCTCAAAACATTGGTTTTCTTGGCAAAATTCGCGGAAAAACTCAATCCGTTCTAATAATTGTGCTTGGTCATTGCAGTAACGTCCCCGCACATCTGCTTCGGCGAGTAAACCCAACATATCGCAACGAATGATTTGACTTGTTTTAATTACCGCCCGTTCTGGGTTGGGTTTATCCCAAAACCACAGGGGTAAACTGCCATATTTCACCAAAGCTACAACCGCTTCCCGCTCTGGAAATGGTACGTTTAAATCCCAGAGAATTTCCTGTGCCATTTTCGCCCCTTGGAGGACATGACCTTTAGAAGAAACCGAGCCATCTTTAGCTATTTGAGTTGCGGCGGGTTTGGCGACATCATGCAATAAAGCTGCGGCGAATAATACAGAACGTTCTTTAGCTGGTAATGTTCGCCATTGGGGTAAAGCGACTAATGCCTCGCATACAAGTTTGGTGTGAATGAGAACATTCCCTTCAGCATGATAACGTGGGTCTTGGGGACAATCAGCAAGCGATCGCAACCAATCAAATTTTGCTTCTAACGCTGACCAGTTAATTGTCCAGTCATCTTCATTAGGACAATAAGGAAATGTCCAATTTTGCATCAAAGCATTCATAAATTATTACCTGTAAACTAGATGATTTTTGTCTCAAGCAGAGGCGCAAAGGCGCGGATAATAAGAGTTTGAGAGATGAATTCGCCCCGTTAAGCAAACAAATCTGCACTAGGATGCAGTTGATTGGGAATTATTGGGCGGTTTAGCCAATGTCCATCGGACTGCTGAATGGTGGTTAAAAAGCTGGAACGCACATATTTATAACGGGCTGTTACCGTTGCTTGTGGCTCGACTTTAATATATAAACCTTCCATCAAAGCACTTTGGTCAGTTTGTTTGAGGGAACGTTCGACATCTAAGCCTTGTTCCAGACAAATTTGTTGGAAACGCTGCAAATGTGCGGGGGTTTGATAATGGGACTTTTGCAGCAGGGCGATGAGTTGTTGATAAGATTGCAGTTCGCCAGCAAACAACACAGGTACAGAAACTAAAGGCAAATCTGCAAGTAACTGCTGACGGTTCTTGGTGCTGAGAAAAACTTGCTGTTCTAAATCCAGCACATCGTATTCTAGGAAGTAATGAGGTAAGGCATCATAAAAAACGGTGTGCTTGGCATACAGCCATTCACCAAACAAAATGAACCGACTCCCCAAAACTTGCAAAAATGCGGTGGCGCGAGTATGCGCCCATTGTTTAAACAAGTTAAAGTGCTTTTCTCTCGCACCACCTGTTAAATAATGTCCGCGACTTTGCAATTTGAGTTGTCCGTTGGCAGTAAAGCTAATAGCGGCGTTTGCGCCATCGACTTTTTCTTCCACGACTACATACTGATTTTTAATCGCACTAAAGGGAACGCTGTTTAAATCTTCATCCCCAGGCTGCAACCGCGAACCCTCGATGTGATGGGTACGCGGATATTTATAAATTTGTTCCATAACTTTTTACCTTGGTGACTGCAATCAAATAAGGGCGTGGCGAACTTCCACCGAATCAACAGAGGATTTTTGCATTCGCCAATGAAATGAATTTGATTGAGACTGAAGGACTACATAAGCTTTTACCGTAGTTTTCCAAGGATGTATTTTAATAATTACATACTTCACAAGCAGCCGCAGAGTTTTCGGAAATAGAGCGGCTTATAGTAAGCTGTTAATCGTTTAATTTTCACATTGAGACCGCAGGGGAGCAGGGGGCAGGGAGCAAGGGAGAGGGTTTGCAGCTTTTACTACCATGAATATGGTGCAATTTAAATGACGACTAGCTTACCTAATATGTAGTTTTCCAGAAACTATTAATCAATAATATCTGCTGCTCTCCCTATAGCCGCCTCTTGTGGGAATTACGAACTATTCCATATCTCTTCCCTGCAACATTCCCATCAACTTACGTTTGCGGGCGTGAATTTCCATGATTTTGGCGCGATATTTTAACCAGTCGGCTTGTCTAGCGGATGCAATATAAGCGGCGCGAGCTTTTCTTAACCACTCGACGGCGGCATCATAATACTCTGCTTTAGCTGCATCCATAATTAATTCGGCACGCCTACAAGCTTGGCTAATCACCCACTCAGGACGATAGGAGATGGCGGCATTCATCACCCGATGAATGATATCAGAGTGATAATGAGTGAGTTCTTTAGCAATTGCGATCGCATCATCAATCAGTCCTTCTCGTAAATAAATATCAACCTTAACAGCAGCACTTTCCCAACTACTATAGACACGCAGAATTTTTATTAATTCGGCTTTGACAGTTTCCCAATCTTCACCTGCCAATTCTTGAATATTTTGGTACTCTTCTAAAGATGGGTGAGCTTGAAAGGCGATTTTTTTCGCTTGTAAAGCTGTGGTTTTGTTGCCTAAATTTTGGGCTAAATCACTGGCCCAAATGCCTAATTCATACTGACAGTTACCTGATAATTGTAAGCCAATTTGAGCAATATGTAATGCTTGTTGTAACGCACCTTGTTCTTTTAAAGTTTTCCCCAAGGCAAAGGCTTCTTCCATTGAATTCATCTCGGTTTGGGCAACTTTTACGGCTTCTTCTACCCTGCCGAGTCTGCCTAACATAGTTAAATATTGCCGCGTTTGCCCTTCTGCCTCAGCTAAATATAAATATTCTTGATAGCGTTCTTGGCGTTCGAGAATTTTCAGGCGAATTAAGGCCAAATCATCAGCATAATCGGGAATTTTCGCCTCCCACGCGCCTTTTTCGCCAATCTTACCTTGAAGAACTTGCACCAGTGGCGGATAATCCCAACCTTGGCGTAAAGCTTCTAAACTTAATCCAAAATCAACGTCCCATTCGTCTTGCCAAACTTCCAAGTTGACTTGGATATCCACTTTTTCTTCAGAAGTTAGTTCAGCTGTCAAAATAGCTTCGCACCAAGCATTATTGAATTCCCAAGCAATTTCGTCATAGTCAGCACCATACTCGGCGACTTCATACCAATTTTCGATACAGGTAGAAGTAATGGCTTCTAAAACGGCGATCGCTTTATTTCCTTCTCCTCGTTCGCTCAAGTCTACCGCAGTTTGCACTAAACTCAACAATTCTTCCGCAATCGGGTCTTCTTCACACCCATCCTCCAGATAGCGCACTGCATCGTGGAGAATCTGCCGTACCTTTCGCCGCACAGGATTGGTATCAAAAATATTCTGGCGTAGAGATTTGAGCTTTTTTGGCTGGGGCGGCGGACTGGTCATCCAAATAACATGGCGGTCTATCGTCTCTATCAGTTGCGGATGTTCAGCGACTAATTCTTGTACTAGCCTCTGTGTCTGCACATGATCTAATCGATCTAATAATTGTTCTAATGTCGGACGATGTTCAATAATTTCTGGCTGGCGAACACAGACAAGCATGGTGGCCACAATGTGCTTACACCATCCATCCAAGTTATAAGCACAGGTGCAAGTTGCAGAAGTTAAACTATGACCATCAAAACTGAGGTTAACCCGATAAGGCCTAGCTTCACTGCCATCAACTTCTGCTTGCAAAAAATTACCGCGCCGAGTAATGGTATCGACTGCACCTGACTCAAAATAAGCCTCACCGCGCTGGTAAGACTTGGCGTTGGCATAACGACGGATGGTAAATTCACTGATTTTGGGAATAGACATTGGGCGGACGAAGTACGAAGATCCTATGCGTAAATGAATTTTAGATCCAGGTTGGCTTTTCGGCTCATACCCACATTTGAATTCCCAGTCATCACCATGAGGCTGTTCCTGAAATTTCAAACAATCTGATACTAGTACAACAAAGCAGTAAACAGTGCTAAGTGCTGAGTTAAAAGGCTGCTGGCGATCAAATAGGACATTTATATTTTCAATGCATTACTAAGTAGTCTGACTCTGACTCAGCACTATTCATTTGAACATTTAGTTTATTTCCACATTAATACTAGTAGTTTCTAATACTAATTCACTAAGTTGTTTTGTGTAGTTTATTGATGAATCAAAATACAAAATAGTTCCAAAGGGAAAAAACTATTTTTACAACCTGAATGAGCTATTACACTCTTCAGAAAAAATCAGCCATATCAGTATAAAATTAAATAAGTAAATAATGTTTACTAAAATTGTTAATAAATTTATCTCTTCGCTTGCTAGCGTGAATCATAATAGTTGATTTAGTGATTTAGCCACTCCCAACCTCTAGGGGTTGTCAGGATTGCTAGTCGAGTTGAGAATAAATAGGCGAAGCACACGGGGAAACTAACGTGAGTCAAGGATTTGATTACGATTTAGTGATTATTGGCGCGGGTGTAGGCGGGCATGGCGCAGCCCTACACGCGGTAAGCTGCGGTTTGAAAACAGCGATTATCGAAGCAGCAGATATGGGAGGCACTTGTGTCAACAGGGGCTGTATTCCATCAAAAGCTTTGTTAGCCGCAGCAGGACGTGTGCGGGAGTTACGCAATGCCCACCACCTCAAGTCATTGGGCATTCAAATCGGCAATGTGGAGTTCGATCGCCAAGCGATCGCGGATCATGCCGGTAATCTAGTCTCAAAAATTCAAGGAGACTTAACCAACAGCCTCAAGCGTCTGGGTGTAGATATCATCCGGGGCTGGGGCAAAATCGCAGGTACACAAAAAATTACTGTCAGTGGCGATGGCGGCGAAAAAACTATCACCGCCAAAGATATTATTCTCTCGCCTGGTTCAGTTCCCTTCGTTCCTCCCGGAATTGAAGTTGACGGCAAAACTGTATTTACCAGCGACCAAGGCGTCAAGCTAGAATCCCTACCATCTTGGGTGGCAATCATTGGTAGCGGTTACATCGGCTTAGAATTTTCGGATGTGTACTCGGCTTTGGGCAGCGAAATCACGATGATTGAAGCCCTAGACCAATTAATGCCAGGGTTTGACCGCGACATTGCTAAACTCGCTGAACGGGTATTAATTACCCCCCGCGATATTGAAACCAAAGTTGGCATCTACGCTAAAAGAGTGATTCCTGGTTCGCCAGTGGTGATTGAGTTAGCCAATTTCAAAACCAAAGAAGATTTAGAAGTTTTAGAAGTTGATGCTTGCTTAGTAGCCACAGGACGCATCCCCGCTACCCAAAATCTCGGTTTAGAATCTGTAGGTGTAGAGTTAGATCGGCGCAATTTCATCCCTGTAGACGATCGCATGGCAGTGCTGAGTGCAGGTGAAGTTGTGCCGCATCTTTGGGCAATTGGTGATGCTAACGGCAAAATGATGTTGGCTCACGCCGCTTCGGCTCAAGGTATTGTAGCTGTCGAAAATATCGTCGGGCGATCGCGTACTGTTGATTATCGCAGTATCCCCGCCGCCGCCTTCACCCACCCAGAAGTTAGCTACGTCGGCTTAACTGAAACCGCCGCTAAAGAATTGGGACAAACAGAAGGTTTTGAAGTTGCTACAAGTAAGAGTTACTTCAAAGGCAACTCTAAAGCATTGGCAGAAAACGAAGCCGATGGTATAGCAAAAGTCATCTATCGCAAAGACACAGGCGAAGTCCTAGGCGTTCACATCTTCGGGATGCACGCTTCTGACTTAATTCACGAAGCCTCCGCCGCCGTAGCCAAGCGTGAATCTGTCCATACCCTCGCCCATCTAGTCCACGCCCACCCCACCCTCTCGGAAGTTCTAGATGAAGCCTATAAACGGGCAGTAGCTTAAAAAAGTAAAAAGTAAAAAGGTAAAAGTAAAAATAGTTGCTTTTTATCTTTTTACTTTCTTACTACTCAGCACTCAGCACTCAGCACTCAGCACTAGTTATGCAAATCCGTCGCCGTTCACCCAGCCCCGCTATAGATGTATCCATATTGCGCTATCAAGTAGCTTTGCCAGATTCTCAACCAAACAACATTTTGGAAGAAATTGTCTGGCAAAAAGAAATTGAAGTTGACCAGATGCGAGAAAAGCAGCCTTTGATAGAGTTGCAAAAACAAGCACTTTCCGCACCGCCAACTTTAGATTTTGTCGCCGCCCTCAAAGGAGGTAAAACAAAACCAGCGTTAATTGCCGAAGTTAAAAAAGCTTCCCCCAGTAAGGGCGTTTTACGAGAAGATTTTGACCCAGTGGCGATCGCTTTATCCTATCAGCAAGGTGGTGCTAGTTGTATTTCTGTATTAACAGATGTCAAATTTTTTCAAGGCAGCTTTGACAACTTAGCTAAAGTACGTGCCGCCGTTGATATACCTTTATTGTGTAAGGAATTTATTATTTATCCTTACCAGATGTACTTAGCGAGAATTCACGGTGCAGATGCGGTTTTATTAATTGCTGCTATCCTCAGTGACCAAGACTTACAATATTTCATCAAAATAGCTAAAGCCTTGAATATGGCAGCTTTGATTGAAGTTCACAGTCTAGAAGAACTCGACCGAGTACTGGCTTTAGATGGTGTTTCTTTAGTTGGCATCAATAACCGCAACTTAGAGGATTTCACTGTAGATTTGCAAACCACTTGCCAACTTTTAGCGGCTAGAAGTCAGGAATTAAGCGCACGGAATATCTTGGTTGTCAGCGAGTCAGGCTTGCATACACCCGAAGATTTAAGTGTAGTGGCAAACGCAGGTGCAGCCGCCGTATTAATTGGCGAATCATTAGTCAAACAAGCTGATCCTGAAATAGCGATCGCGCAAATTTTACCTAAAACTTATTAAAGGTGATGCTATATAATAAGTAATAAAAATAACATAGATAGCTTGGTAATTTAACGGGGCTTGGCGAAAACTTAATTTCTAATTACATCCACACTACAACCAAATATTTGTTTCTTGTGTAACAATTCATAGCAAGAGATAAATTTTGATGAATACAAATTATACTTCTGCAATATTAAACCACATGGAGCAAATTCCTCTACCATCACCGATCCATTACGAACTGATACTGCAACTATTAGAAAGACAAACCATGTTAGCAGTCAATCAAAACCCAGACTTGCGGCATCAGGTAAATCAACTAATTATTACCTTACGTAAAGCTGCAGTTCAGCAAAAACGCTTAGAACAAATTTGTGAGGTTACTTCTGTACCTGTTGACCACCGTTGGTCACTCAACCACCATATTGCAGAGAAAGTGGTTGCACCTGAGTAAGTATAATATTGTCTAATTATTATGCCAGCGATCGCCTAACAGCTTTTCAGGTATATTTGTCTTTAGTTATCAGCCAATACAGTTTAGATCAGCATTTTTTCTTTTGCTGTTCCCTGGTGTCAATTGAGAAACTTTCTTAACTGTACGTATTATGTTATTAGTTAGGCGATCGATTTCATCAAAACTATTTAAAGCTTCTACCAATTCCCAAATTCTATCTTCAGCCACAAGCGGTTTTGCTATCCTATGGTAAGAATTCAGGACTCTTCTTGATTCTGACTCCTAAATTCTGACTTGTGAATTCTTCTTCAAAATATTTTTGAGTTATTGATGATGAGTATAATTTTTGACAACATTCCTGAAATATCAATCATACTTTGTACATACAATCGTGCTAAATATTTAAATTATTGTATTGATAGTATTATTGCTCAAACTTTTAAAGATTGGGAACTGTTGGTAGTAGATGATGGCAGTAGTGATAATACCTTTGAAGTCATCAATGAATATATTCAAAAATTTCGGAATATCCGTTATTTAAAACATCAAAATAAAAAACAGTGCTATGCTAAAAATGTGGGAATTCAGGCATCATTTGGTAGACATATCACATTTTTAGATAGCGATGACAGCTATTTACCCGAGCATTTGGATCTCCGCATTAAATATATGCAAGAGCATCCAGAAATTGATTTGATAGAAGGTGGCTTTGTTGCTGAAGAAGAGATTTGGGTAGCAGATTATTTTCAACCAGATAAAACAATTAATGTTCGAGAATGCGTACTTGGCGCAACCTTTTTTGGCAAGAGACAAGTATTTTTTGAGTTAAAAGGCTTTAATAATATTGCTTATGGCGAAGATACTGACTTTTGGTATCGAGCCGAAAAAACTTTCAAAACTCAAAAATTACCGCAATTTCAAACTTACGTCTATAGCAGAGCGGAAACCAGTATTACTAAGAGCGTTTTAACAGAAATTTCTCCATCTGGCTTGTAATAGTCTTGATGGGTTTTATTTTTCAGCAATACAAGTAGCAACC
This sequence comes from Nostoc sp. FACHB-110, assembly GCF_014697425.1. Taxonomy (GTDB): domain Bacteria; phylum Cyanobacteriota; class Cyanobacteriia; order Cyanobacteriales; family Nostocaceae; genus Nostoc_B. The sequence continues at coordinate 46,313 of NZ_JACJRU010000049.1, read as the reverse complement.
GCAAAATCAAGATGAAACAAGTCTAGTTCTTAATACCAAGAGCGCTGGTCTCACCACCTGCGTGGGTTCAAGACCATTGATTTTTCATGAGTCCGCGCAGGTGGTCACTGAGCTTGTCGAAGTGCGGACTTTGTTTGTATAGTAGCGAATTATATTCGCCCAAAACTTTTAAAACATCCTCTCAGGCTTCAATTCTTGCAGATTATCGTCTGTTATGCTTTTAAGCTGACTTGTTTCAAGTATATGGTAAGCTTTGGCTAAATCATGTTTATGCACAAATATTTCCCATGATTAATATAATTCGCCGCTGGCTTGGCTCTATCTGGCGAATGGCTATTTTAATCGCTATTTTAAGTGTTAGCCCAATTATCTTAGCAAGCTGTCAGTCCCAAGTACAGCAAAACGATGCAGTTACTCGTATAACCCTCTGGCAAGGTATTAATCCACCTGTTAATCGAGAAGTCTTCCAAAAATTGGTAGAGAAATTCAACCAAACACATAATGATATTCAAGTCGAATCTATCTATGCTGGACAACTAGATCAACAATTGCCAAAAATTTTAACCGCAGTTGTGGGTAAAGTTCCTCCTGATATTCTGGCGTTTTATCCCCAAGTGACTGGTCAGTTTGTTGAATTAGGAGCTATTCAACCTCTAGAAGACTGGCTAGATAAATCGCCAATTAAATCAGAAATTAGCCCTAATCTTTTAGAAGAATTGACATTAGATGGTCATCTATGGTCAATACCACTTTCCACCAGTAATTTAGGCATTTTTTACCGTCCCAAGTTATTTCAAGCGGCAGGTATTACAACGCTACCCCAAACCTGGGAAGAATTGCGCGAAGTGGCTAAAAAATTGACTATAGACCGCAATGGTGACAAGCGACCAGAACAGTATGGTATGTTGCTGCCTTTCGGTAAGGGAGAATGGACTGTGTTTAGTTGGTTTCCCTTTTTATTAAGTGCTGGGGGTGAAGTTGTCAATAATGGTCTACCAAATTTAAATAATCCTCAAGCTATTCATGCTTTACAGCTGTGGTACGACTTATTAAAAGATGGTTCTGCTACTCTTTCTCCGCCAGAACGCGGTTATGAAGAAGATGCTTTTATCGCAGGTAGGGTAGCTATGCAAATTACTGGGCCTTGGACTTACATCACTAAATCTAATGTTGATTATCAAGTGTTGCCGATTCCGCGTGATGTTAAAAAAGCCACAGTAACTGGGTCAGGAAATTTATATGTGATGAAAACCACGCCAGCAAGAGAAAAAGCTGCATTCAAGTTTTTAGAATATGTTTTAAGTGAAGAATTTCAAACACAATGGGCAATTGGCGCTGGGTTTTTACCTGCAAATTTAAAATCGGCCCAAAGTCAAGCTTATCAAGAATACATTAAACAAAAGCCTTGGATGAAGGTGTTTTTAGAGCAAATGTCTGTAGCGCGCGCTCGTCCAACTTTAGCTGGATATAATCGGCTTTCTGACAGTCTAGGTCGAGCAATTGAGTCTACATTGCTGGGTGAATCTCCGCAAGTAGCTCTGAAAAAAGCACAAGAGCGTATAGAACTAATCTGGAAAAAATAAGTTGTACCTTCACCCCAATTTGTGAGATTCTAGATAATCGCTGCTATAAAACTTAAATCAACTGGGTAGTAAACTTAGATGTCTTGTTGTAGTTAGCTAAAGATCAGCTTCTATGAAAAAATCAGATGCAGAGATTGATGCATCTGGGGAATTTCCTGAAAAACATCAGGTGATCTAGAGTTCGCCAATTGTTAAGGTCAGGCTGACCAAAAATTCTATGGATTTGACAAATACAAAAAATAGCGGAGCAAAATTACACTGTATGTGTATATGACTATGTATAGTTTTTGCTCTAAAATTAACCATCCCGCAAAGTTGCAACTTTTATTTGAAGACTAGGACAAACATATGCAAGATAAGCTGATGCTGATGATTCCTGGCCCTACCCCAGTGCCAGAAGCAGCCTTACTCGCTTTAGCCAAACATCCCATTGGCCACCGTACCAGTGAATTTAGTAACCTCCTTGCAGAGGTGTTTGCCAACCTAAAATGGCTGCACCAAACCCAAAGCGATGTACTGATGTTGAATGTTAGCGGTACAGGTGCAGTAGAAGCGGGGATTATTAATTTTCTTTCCCCAGGCGATCGCATTTTAGTTGGTAGTAATGGTAAATTTGGTGAACGCTGGGCAGAAGTCGGCCAAGCCTACGGGTTGAATGTCGAAACCATTACAGCAGAATGGGGTAAACCTTTAGACCCAGCGCAATTTGCTGAAAAATTACAAGCAGACACCGCCAAAGAAATCAAAGCTGTCATTATCACTCACAGTGAGACTTCCACAGGTGTTCTCAATGACTTGGAAACTATTAACCGCCACGTTAAAGAACATGGTCAAGCATTAATTATTGTCGATGCTGTGACTAGTTTAGGCGCATTTAATTTACCTGTGGATGCGTGGGGATTAGATGTAGTCGCCTCTGGTTCTCAAAAAGGCTACATGATTCCGCCTGGTTTGGGTTTTGTTTCTGTGAGTCCCAAAGCTTGGGAAGCTTATAAAACAGCTAAATTGCCGAAATATTATTTAGATTTAGGCAAATACAAGAAATCTGCGGCTAAAGATACCACACCTTTCACACCGCCTGTAAATCTCATTGTGGCACTACACACCACCTTGAAGATGATGAAAGAAGAAGGTTTAGAGTCTATTTTTGGCAGACACGAACGTCAAAAGAATGCGACTCGGGCTGCTATTAAAGGCTTGAATTTGCCATTATTTGCCGCAGATAATTACGCTAGTCCAGCTATTACAGCCGTAGCACCAGTAGGTATTGAAGCGGATAAAATTCGTTCACTGATGAATAAGCGATTTGATATTGCTTTAGCTGGTGGTCAAGACCATCTGAAAAATAAAATTTTCCGTATTGGTCACTTGGGTTTTGTGAGCGATCGCGATATCCTTAGCTGCATAGCATCCTTAGAAGTAGTGTTGTTAGAGCTAGGTTACGAAAACTTCACACCAGGTGCTGGTGTAGCGGCAGCAGCCAGGATTTTGGGTCAATAGTTAATCAGTTTCTTGACGAGATTTCCCCGATATTTTTGACCAGAAATCAAAAGAGCGAGTCAAATCTTTGTTTTTAACTCGCTCTTTTAATTTGGCTGGAAATAAGTGGGATTAAAAATCAGTTTTCTTATCTTATCTATGAACCTAGGCAAAAGACAGAGTGGATGCAGCATACATCAATTCTCCTGTATGAGCTTTTGTACTTATACAGTCTCTAGCCAATCGTAAATTTGCTCTAACTGTTCCATCGTTATTAAACCGTACTGCCAAAGAATCATCGGCAACGGCCCAGGGTCTTGTTCGCTATGCCGTAAAGCTACTGCCAGAGATGCAGATGAAATTGACAAATCTTCCTGTAAAAAATGAATCAGTCTTGAATATGTTGATGGTGACATTTGTAACTCACCTCCTTGTTTAGTATTTGTAGTCATATGTAGATTCACCATTCCTCTGTTGTCCGCAGCTACTATTTCATCTGTGACTGTGCAATTACCGGATGACGATCCCAAAATATTGCTTGATATTCCACAATTAGAACGTTTATTCACGAAAACTGGGAAATTTCAGATGAATCATGATCGGTTTGCTCAGTTTTCTAGTAGCACGTCCTACAAATTAAATTGGTTTCATCCCTAATTTACTTAAGTGCTTTATTCAGTTACACATTGAGTAACAAAGATTCCATAGCCTATGCTCTCCTATGAAAGACTATTTACACTTATGTCAAAAGGAGGATTTTTCGCCAAGAATCTTTGAGATTGTTATTTTACCTCTTAAGTTGCGTTTTTTAGTATTTTTGTCATCATATTAGATGCTTTAGGCACAATTAGCGATTTCATCACTACTTGACATTTTTTTTACCAAAAAATTACTAATTCAGTCTTTTTCTGCCTAACTGCACAAAGTTCTTAAGTTTTATTTCGGTATATTACTAGTATTTAAAAATTTAATTTTTACTTTATCTCCTGGTTGCAACTTTAATTCACTTGCTCGTCCCGATCGCAATTCAATTACAGTATCAATAGGTACATTAGGGCCATAAGTAGGGCAGGGTTCGTTAGCACAGGGAGGTGCAGCTGCTTGAACATACTGCACTACCCCATTTTGCAAAAACACCATATCCAAAGCGACAGGGACATTCTTCATCCAAAACTGTACAGGTTGTGCAGTAGGGAACTTGAATAACATACCGCGATTATTTGGCAAAGCCGGACGATACATCAAGCCTTTTTGTTGTTGTTCTGGGGTAACTGCGACTTCTAAATCAATTGTTGTACCGTTAGGCACAATAGCTTTAGCCGCAATTGGTAGGTTTTGACCAAGGTTTTGCACTGCTTGGACTGGAGTATTTGCAGTATCTACAGTGGGATTAGCAGTTGTTTGCGTAGAACACCCCATCAGCAACAGACTCAGAACCATTGGTAGTAAACTTAGCCAACGTATCATAAAATCTACTATCTTGTTATTTAAATTTCGATTTTACAGAATTTCTCGGAGAAAGCCCACTACCATTAGTGTTTTTTTGCTGACATAAATAGGTAGAGTTACTCAGAAATTCAAAACTCCGCTCTAGCATAATTCTAGAAGTTTTGAGCAAAATTTAGTTATTGACCTTTTGTTGTTGCTTTAAGATTCTCGCAAAACATAGCCGACACCGCGCACTGTTTGAATGAGACGCTTTTGACCTTCGTCTTCAATTTTCAAGCGCAGGTAACGAATGTATACTTCTATGACATTGGACTCACCCATAAAGTCGTAACCCCAGACATTTTCTAATATTTGTTCGCGGGTTAAAACTTCACGGGGATGTTCCATCAAGAATTTCAGTAATTCAAATTCTTTCATTGTTAAATCAATTACCCGCCCGTTGTGGATAGCACGGCGAGTCGATATATCTAACACTAAGTCCCCAAAACGTAATTGCTCTGTGGTATCAATGTCAGGTTTTAAATATATGCGAATTAATTTTAAAAATTCTTCTGGGCGGTAAGGTTTGAGGATGTAGTCATCAGCACCCGCTTCTAAACAGGCTACACGGTCATCAACTGTATCTCTGGCCATTAAAACTAGCACAGGGGAACGCAGACCAGCACTTCTGATATTTTTACACAATGAGAGGCCTGATTCGCCTGCTAGCATTCGGTCTACAACAATTAAAGCAGGCTGAGAATCACGGCAGTGCTGCATACCGCTGGCGGCATCGTGGGCTAAAATTGCGTCATAACCTGCTTCTTGCAAATCAAAAGAGAGTTGATTTGCGAGAGTTTCATCGGTTTCAATCACCAAAACACAGGGACTGTGAGCAACTGTCATAATTTAGGTCAAATGTGATGAGTCAATAGTCAATAGCATCAAATAGGTGATGGTGCTGTTTGAAATATTTCAAATTTTACTGATGGAATTTTCATGGCTGTTTCTCAATTCCATTTTTAAAACATTGATTCGGGAAAAACCACAATCAAAAATTTTGACGATTGAACTATTGACTAAACACTAAGGTAACTCTACTGAGGTCGGTTTGGCTATGTGCGGTAGACCCCATCCCAATTTTTCGCGCAAGATCCGGAAAAATTCTGGTGGTTGTAAACGAATAAATCGCACACTATATTGCGATCGCTCTAAATATACCCGATCTTCAGGAAAGACATAACATCCTCCATTGCCATCTACCACCATCACTAACCGTGGAATATTCACTGGATAAATATTGACGGCTTCTGTGTCGGGAAACACCAAAGCCCTAGAAGCTAAGGAGTGCGGACAAATTGGGACTAATTGTAAAACAGGTACTCCTGGCGTAACCACAGGGCCACCAGCACTCAGCGAATAAGCTGTTGAACCTGTTGGTGTAGAAACAATTATGCCATCAGCCGCAATATCTACTGGTGCATGACGACCGATTGCAATTTCAAAATGGCACATACTGGTTAAAGGTTCCCGATGCAGTACCATTTCGTTTAAACATAAAGCTTCCCACAACACCGAATCTTCACGCAAAACCTTCACCGTCAGCATTGCCCGTTCTTCAATTTCATATTGACCTGACATTGCCTGGTCAATAGCTTGAGGCAATTGATTGAGGTAAGTTTCCGTTAAAAAGCCCATATGTCCAGTATTCACCGTTAACAGTGGAATACCAATGGAAGCAACTTGACGCGAGGCTGCTAAAACAGTGCCATCTCCCCCCAGTACGACTGCAAAGGCCATCTCCGCATCAAAACCAGGGGGTGTTAAACCATCAAGGGGAGTGTGACATACAGGGCTTTCGGGATTAGAGTAGCCCAATATGCCACCGATACTAGTTGTGATACATACATCCCAACCCGCAGCGGTGAGTTGGTCTTTTAATTCGATAGCGACGCGACCCGCTATCGGTTTTAAATCATTGTAGATAATGCCTGCTTTCGGCACATTCAAATATCCAAGTTTTGCAGATGCTTTGTACTATGTAATCCTGACATATTTTGGTCAACCCAGTCATTAACTTAGAGTCAAAAGTCCAAAAAACCAGAGACACTCAGCACTTTTAACTGGGCATTATTGACCGTTGACTATTGACTATTAACATTTTTAAACGGAGACCTTTTATTTTTCTGCTTTTTGGTCTTGGTTTTCTCGTAATTTAGCTCTTTGAGTTTTTTCATAATTCTGCTGAAGTACTCTTGCAAGTAGCTTTCTAGGGTAGTGGTTTCTTTGGCCTCTAAGCCAAAGATTTTGTAGACTTCAGTCATAGAAGCGTTTAAAGGTCTACCACTAGCTAAAACTTCTGTAAAGGCAAGTCTATCTGCCACATTCCATCCCCATTGAAAGAAACGGACAAATCGTCGCACTGTACGCAATAAGTTTAACGGCATCCGTGTGACTTTGGCTTCTTTCCCAGACAAGCGCTCGCACAAGCTAATGATTTCTTCTGCACTCCAAGCACGAGTTCCAACTACTGGAAAGGCTTGCTTTTGCGTTTCTGGCACACTCAAAGCACGCACCGCAAATTTGGCGATGTCTTGGGTATCCATATAAGCAATGGGTGATGACTCACCTGTTACCCAAACTGGTTGTCCTTCTAAAATGGGGATGCCATATTGGCCAATTAAGCCTTGCATAAATCCGGCTAAACGTAGGATGGTGTAATTTAGTCCAGATTCAGCGAGAAAAATTTCTGTACACCGCTTGATTTCCATCAACGGCACATCTGGGTATTTATCGGCATCAATGATGGAAAAGAAGACAAAGCGTTCGACACCAGCAGCTTTGGCAGCTTGAATTAACGCTACTTGACCTTCCCAATCTACTTGTTTAATCGTGAGAGAATCAGTAGCACGAGATGTCGCCGCATCAATAATTGCGGTTACTCCTTCTAATGCCGCTGGCAGGGTTTGGGGATAACATAAATCTCCAACTACAAGTTCTGCACCCCACTCTTTTAAGAAAGCCGCTTTTTTAGTACTCCGGACAAGACAGCGTACTTTATACCCCTCATCGATAGCACGACGAGCCACTTGTCTTCCTAAGGTGCCAGTAGCACCGACGATTAATAATGTCATGAGGGTTGTATTAAATATTAATGTTTTATGAAATGAATCTTAACAGAATTATATCCGTAAACAAAAGTTTACACTTTTTCTCAGAAGTTAATTAATACTGATGGCCTAAATAAACAGCGTTGTCCGTTGTCCGGACACGCTATTTTTTCAGACTCCAGAGAGTTTATTCTTCTGCACCCTGAATTTTTAGTAATAAAGCACCTAAGGCCCAACCTACGAAGATTAAACTAAAAGCCAGAATTGCTGCATTGAAAATTTCGCCGCCCATTGGGATGACTCTCCTTTGTGAATGGTTTGTAATAATTCTCAGAGTAAACCTTGAGAATTTCTGGTTCTCGGTCTGTATGCTGCTACTAGACTTGTTTGCTCAAATCTAATATTTACCAGCCCTGAGACACCAAGGTGAAGTGTTTTAATTACTCCAGATAGACTGAAGTAAAGGCCAGGTCTACTTGCGCTGCTCAACAGTTAATGTTGAATTAGTCCTGTGTAAATAATTCTAAACTAGTTTGATGGTCAATCCCTACAGGACTTACCGATAAAGCTTAGTGATGAAGCTTGGGTATGAGGATATGAGATATAAGCTGGTAAGGGTTTTGCTGATTCATCCCCCATCCCTCTAAACTTTTTATATCCCTAATCTCTCACTGCGATTTTTTTGTATGTCTTTCATAAATGACACGCCCAGAGAACATCTGCCACGTTTAGCCGTGACGTTGGGAGACCCAGCCGGAATTGGCCCAGAAGTAATTTTAAAAGCGTTGGCAGACCCAGAGTTGAGCAAAAATTACGATATTAGCGTGATTGGCAATCGAGATTTGTTGGTGCAGATATATGAGCAGTTAAATTTAGGTGGGAATTTAGCTCCTTTGGCAAATCCAGACATCTTAAATGTGATTGATGTGCCGTTAAAGCAGAATATTACTGATGAGATTGTCATCGGTCAAGGTAATGCCGCTAGCGGAAAAGCGAGTTTTGCGTATATGGAGGATGCGATCGCCGAAACCCTAGCTGGTAAATTTGATGCTATCGTCACCGGGCCTATCGCTAAGTCTGCTTGGAAAGCCGCAGGTTACAACTATCCCGGACAAACGGAACTGCTAGCACAAAAGTCTGGTGTGGAAAGATTTGGGATGTTATTTGTGGCGCGATCGCCTTATACTGGTTGGACACTGCGTACACTACTCGCTACTACCCATATTCCTTTACGCGAAGTTCCCGACGCACTCACACCAGAATTGTTGACCAAGAAACTAGATTTATTAGTAGAGTGTTTACAGCAAGACTTTGGGATTGTTGAAGCCAAAATTGCGATCGCAGGTTTAAATCCCCACAGTGGCGAACAGGGACAGCTAGGAACTGAAGAATTAGATTGGTTAATTCCTTGGTTGCAGCAAGAACAAGAAAAGCGATCGCATTTACAACTAAGTGGGCCGATACCACCAGATACAATGTGGGTTAAACCGGGTCAAGCTTGGTATGGGAACTCTCCTCTACAAAATCCAGCCGATGCTTATCTGGCACTTTATCACGACCAAGGTCTGATTCCTGTGAAATTGATGGCCTTTGACCGAGCCGTTAACACTTCTATTGGTCTACCATTTGTCCGCACTTCACCCGACCACGGTACAGCATTTGATATAGCAGGTAAGGGAATTGCCGACTCTACCAGCATGAAAGCCGCCATTGAATTAGCTGCTGAGTTAGCCAATAGCAGAAGACAAGTTGAATTATAAAAAAATCTCCTAATGCTTGACTGTCTGGATGAATATACGCTAATATTAATGATTGTGTGGTTAAGGACGTATAGCTCAGTTGGTTAGAGCGCTACGTTGACATCGTAGAGGTCACTGGTTCGAATCCAGTTACGTCCATTGCTTTTTAAAGTGACATATTCATGTCGTTACCGACAAATTGTTGTCATCAAACAAATTAAGTGGCCTAAGGTTTAGGCAGGGTGTGGGGTGTAGGGGAAGAAAAGTTAATTAGCGTGAGTAAATTCAATCTCTCATCATCAAAAAGCCATGATTGACCTAATTAGCCTTTAATCACACCACAACAGCGCGTATTTGTCACCTACACCCTAGCCCCTGTCTTCACGAAACAGTTTTCGGTCTACTGACTTTTCCAGATTTACCTGATCTATCCGTAGAACTTACATTGAATTAAATCCTCGATCGCACAAATTTTTCTAACCTATCCAATCCTTTTTCGATTGTGGCTAAATCGGTGGCGTAGGAAAGGCGAATGTTATCATCTGCACCAAAGGCGATTCCGGGAATGACGGCAACTTGATGTTCTTCTATCAAGGCGTTGCAAAAGTCTAAAGATTTGAGTCCGGTTTTGCTGATGTCAGGAAATAGATAAAATGCACCGTCTGGTTTGGGACAATTTAAGCCAGGAATCGCGTTGATTCTCTCTAACATAACTTGTCGCCGTTTGGTAAAAGCAGTCAGCATTTCGGCTACACAGTCTTGAGGACTTTCTAAGGCGGCGATCGCCCCATATTGAGCAAAGGTACATACATTCGATGTACTATGCCCTTGAATGGAGTTGGCGGCTTTAATGGCTTCTACTGGCCCGGCTAAGTAACCTAATCGCCAGCCTGTCATAGAATAAGCTTTGGCAAACCCATTGCTAATAAAAGTCCGGTCAAAAATTTCCTGACCCAAAGAACCGATACTGATATGTTCTGCGCCATCGTAGAGAATTTTTTCGTAAATCTCATCGGAGACGACAAAGATATCTGCATCAACTATTACTTGCGCCAAAGCTTTAATTTCCTCTGGCGTGTAAACCATCCCTGTCGGGTTGGATGGGGAGTTGAGGACAAATAACTTGGTTTTGGGGGTAATGGCTTGGCGCAGTTGTTCTGGTGTAATTTTATAGCCTGTGGAAGCATCAGTATTGACAATTACGGATACACCACCTGCTAAAGTTACCATTTCTGGATAACTCAGCCAATAGGGAGCCGGAATAATTACCTCATCACCTGGGTCGATGAGTGCGACGATCAAGTTGTACAAAGAATGTTTACCGCCATTGGTAACGATGACATTTTCTGCTTTGTAATCTAAACCGTTATCAGTTTTCAGCTTTTGGGCGATCGCTTCCCTTAACTTTGGTTCTCCAGCTGCGGGGCCATATTTGGTTTTGCCTTCTTCCAAAGCTTTTGCGGCTGCGGCTTTAATATGCGCTGGAGTATCAAAATCTGGTTCTCCAGCACTAAAACTACAAACATCTATACCTTCTGCCTTCATGGCCTTAGCTTTAGCTGCGATCGCTAAGGTTAAAGAAGGTTTTACCTGACTTACTCTTGCTGCCAGTTTCATTCTTACTTATTCTTTGGCAAATCTCTCACTTATTTTAGGATATCCCAGAAACTCTACCGAGTTTTGTCTTGTTGGGAATTCCTTTGCTAGTTTATTCAGAAAACATTTGTACTGCATAAATTTGACCGTTTTTTCCTACTGCGAAGCCATAGCCAAATTTAGTGTATTCCGCAGTGAGGATATTTTCGCGGTGGCTATTGCTGTACATCCAACCGCGTTGAAAATCTTCGACTGTGCCATAAGTAAAGCCTAAACCTTGAACGCCATCCTTAATAATGTTTTCACCAACGCCGACACGCTGATTTCCCCCTAAGTCCAAAAAGCGATCGCGGGGAGTTTTACCATCGGGAGAAATATGATTGAAGTATTGTTTCTCCAGCATGTCTTGGGCGTGGAATTGTGCAGCTTGCGAAAGCAATGAGTCTGGTTTTAAAGGCTTTAAGTGATTCAAAGTGCGATCGCGGTTCACCAATTCTAAGGCGAATGTTCCCAGTTCTGGCAAAGTCCGCAACTGTTCAGCATTCCAAAGCGTCACTTTTGGCTGGCCGATTTTCCAATCTGCGCCACCGTTGCCATTATAAAGCCCTTGCTTGAGCAACCCAAAGGGTGATAGTTGTGTCCAAAAGTAATTAATATCTAGTGGATGTCCTCGCAAAGCCTGACGAATAAAGAGAGTGGTTGGCCCTACTGTTAAAAGTAACACTAGTAAAAGAACGTATTGCCACCAAATATTGACTTTGCCTTTTGTATCCATTGTCTTACTTCAAAGTGAAAGATGCACAGAATACTAAAATTACTTCTACATCTGCATAAAGACTGATTACGTAAAAATTTACCACTTGTCTCTATCTATCGGAAGAGGGTGGTTGTGGTTGGGGTGAGGTTAAAATGCAGTCGGCTCTTAAAACAGAAAAGCTTTCTGTTTCTAGAACAGAACAGCGAGATATTAATTTTGCAATTGCCGGAATTTTATCTTGTTGCAAATTACCTACAGCTTCCGCAAACACTGGTTGAAAACTTTTCAGCCAGGTTTTTTTATTTAAATACTCAACTTGAAAAGCTGTGCGTTCTACTAGCCAAAAATCTACGCCATACTTTTGAATTAATTGTTGTGCGGATGTTATGTCAAAACTGTATTGTCCGTGAATTAAATCTATCGTGCGTTGGCGAATTTGCGAGTAATAACCAATATGAAATGGCAGTGCATATTCTCTACCAACTAAAATAGGTCTTTGAGCAAAAGTTGGAATATTATCGGCTTCATCTGCGAGAGTTGCAACTAGACTATCTTTAGGTTGCTGTTGCAGAAATTGATATAAATTTCCCTCTGTTGATACCCTGTAATCTGTAGTTGGGAAGCGTCCTGATAGATTTGGATATAAAAATAGGATAGCAGTAACCAATATTGTCAACGCTAAGGAGCCGAATCTGCGTTTATTTCCCGCAGCCTGCATTTGTCGATCAGCAATAAAAAATCCATCTAATAATACAGTTAAGGTAATGCCGCCTGCGATCGCCATCACAATTCTTAGCGTATGAACTGTATAGCGTGTGGGAAAAAATAACTTTAGGAAAAAGGCATGGGCAGCAAAATATAAAATCAAAGATACTATAACAACTTGTAGCAATAACTTGATGTTACTATTCACAAACCTCACTAAAGGAAAGCGATGAGGATAGCGCAACACAATCGGCAAAAACAATCCCAACCAAATAAAAGGGGGTAGTAAAGGGGGTAAGATCCCGCTATGCTGTCCAATCAACCAAAACTGCCAAAGATTGTGATTAAAAAAAGGATGTCTACCTTCAGGCCAATACTCTGGCATAGTTAAAGCTTGAGTTGCACTGACACTAGGCCCGTATTGCGAAGACATCAAAGCATAAGGCAACAACGCTAAAAATCCTAATCCCACAGTAGTGGCAATTAAAGCATAATTTCTCGGCATCCTGAAAAGTAAAATTCCTAGAGAAATGAATAGTGTTATGGGATAAAAAAATCCTGCCAATACAATTACCAGGCAAATTTTGAGCCGAGATTCGCGCACTAAATAATAAAGAAAAGCCAATAATAAAGGATATAAAAAAGACCTCGGCGTAGCCGAAATTAACTCACTTTTAAACCCAAGACTTTGATTAAGTAGCAAAGTGCTGATAAAAGCTGCCAATGGTACTGAAAATATTGCCATACAAAGGCGAAAACAATAGATAGTCATAATCAAACCTAAAAAAATAGGTAAGATTTTACTCAGTAATAGAGGCTGAATTCCCAAATATGCCAGAATTTTGTAAACACTGGCATAACCTAACGGCGTAATTGATTGGAAATAATCAGCCATTAAATCCTGATTAAATAATTCTGCATCAACAAAACGCTGCATCCAAAATACATATTCTCTAGCATCATCTTGGACAACATACTCACCTCTAAAAGCTTTTTGCAGTCCTAGCCAGCCGTAGAATAAAGCAAATCCTAAACTGAGAATTAAGTAAAATAAAACTGATACCAAATTACGTTGTTTCTGATTAACAGATGTGCTTTTAATTGGAGTAATTAACAATTCCTGCAAGAATAACATTAAATAATCACAATTCCTAATGATTAGTAAATTTTAAATTGTAGTGGACTGACACAGCCAAAATGTTGCATTAGACCTGTCCGGTGCGGGCTTTCCTGTCCACACCACAAGAGTTATATTTATGCACTACTTTAGTCATGTCACGCCAATACCAATTCTTCATGAAGATGCAGAAAATTTTTTGATTACGAACCGCCAAGTACGCCAAGAAAGCGAAGAATCATTATTTAGTGCAAGTTGATAGAGTATGGGTCTAAATTCATTCAAAAACGTACTTTTCCGCTACCTTCCAATAGCGCGAAAAACGCTTCAAATCTATAAAACCCTCATACTCAAAAAATGGTTCTACTTCTAAAACTTCTAACTCTAAATTTTTTTCTATTTCATCGCAAATATCATCAAATCTAGGGCTAGGACTTTCCGCCGTGACTACTAAATTGGCATTATTTTCTTGCGCAAAAGCTAAAATTTCCTGCGACACATTGCCGCGACGAATTTCAACGGGTAACTCTAGCAAGCATTCATAAATAAAAGCGATACGTTTTAGACTTAATTGCCATTCTTCAATCAACGCATCATCCCAAACCCAAATTGCTGGGGCATCAGGGTATTCTTGAAATGCCGGGTTAGATGGACTCAGACAGTCTCCATGTACCCAAATAATTGGTTTACTCATTTTTTGCCTCTCTTACTATGTTGCCAACTTTGACTATTGGGTTTTTTAGTAAATTCCCCTTGAGGAAATAATTTTTGTTCGAGTTCTTCGTAGCTACCTTCAAAATCACAATGTCCATATAAAGGGCATTTCTGACAGTAAATACCTTTGGTGTAGCGTTCTAAATTTTCCCGATTGAAAAAATATGGTTTATGGCTAAAGGTGCTAGCAACCCATTGCCAAGACATATTATTACTTGCCGGATCACCATCTAAAAGATGTTCTAAAAACCACTTAGCACCTGTTTGCCAACGAATGCGCCGCCAATGAACGATGTAAGCTGCTAACCACATCCGGCTATGGTTGTGTAAGTAACCAGTTTCACGTAACTCTTTACTGAAACTATCTATACAAACTCTTCCTGTACTACCTTGTTGAATATCTTGGGCTAGCTCGGCGGCGTAGTCTTGGGGTGAATAACCAGTTTTGTATTCTTCTTGGTCTTGCCAAATACCATCGCCTAGCTTGACATATAATCTTTGCCAATAATCCCGCCAACCTAATTCATTAATCAGTTTGGTGGCATCATCAGGATGTTTGACATTCTCTAGGACGTACTCTTTAATTTCTGCCAGGCTGAAAACTCCGTAGCGGATGTATGGTGAAAGCTTGGTAACTGCCCCTGTTAAAAAGTTACGTGTTTTGCTGTAGGCTGCGGGATCTACTTTTTGTAGTGCTTTTTGGGCGGCTTTGCGTCCCCCTTTAATATCGCTGATATGGTTGTCTCTGGCTGCGGCTTGGGGGAACTGTTCACGCAGATAAGCGATGAATTCTTCACGGTTGGTAAATTTACGTAGCATGAATGGTATTTTTCACAATTGAGTATGTATAAACATCGGGGTAGACAATCAACCTATACGGCACAGTTTGATTTTTTGTCGTCTATATAAATTATTAACGAATATTAAGCTAGGCGCAGATTATGTCTTCTAAGGAGCAACAAGGTCATTATCGTTACAAAATTATTACTGTGTTTCAAAACGAACTCGTAGATATCGAAGATCAAATCAACTCCCGCAATCAATTACGTTTGAATGAGACTGGAGTTGAGTATAAATATTTACTGCCATCGCGGATACCTAACAGTATCAACATTTAGCCGATAAGCGATCGCCAACTCCAGGTAAAATTTTTGAGGCGATCGTAATTTTTTTAGTTCCATCATGAGCAACATCCCCCAAATTGGACAGCCTGCACCAAATTTCTCCACACCTGACCAAAACGCTAATTTAGTTAGCCTGGATAATTTTTCAGGTGAATGGATTGTCCTATATTTTTATCCCAAAGATGACACCCCTGGTTGCACCACAGAAGCCAAAGACTTTACCGAATTACATCCAGAATTTAGCAAATTAGGAGCCAAAATTTTAGGTGTCAGTCCAGACTCAGGTAAATCTCATGGCAAATTTATTGCTAAACATAATTTATCGATTACCCTATTAAGTGACCCAGAACATCAACTAGCCGAAAGCTATGGTGCTTGGCAATTAAAAAAGTTTATGGGTAAAGAATATATGGGAATTGTCAGGTCAACTTTTTTGATTTCACCTGATAGAACCATTACCTATGCTTGGCCAAATGTCAAAGCCAAAGCTCATGCCCAAGCTGTGTTAACAAAGTTGCAAGAATTGGTTAACCATTAAGATAATGCCCAAAATCAAGCGGGATTCCTTATGACTATTTATTTCTACAGTACTCGTGAACAATATGGCTGTTTTTCCAACTTTTCCGCCCACGGCTTTGTTTTAGATGAGTTGTATTGGTATACTAGCGAACATTATTTTCAAGCGCAAAAGTTTGTCGGTACAATTCATTTAGAGCAAATTCGGCTGGCAAAAACACCTAAAGAAGCAGCCAAGATGGGGCGCGAACGAAATCGTCCTTTGCGCCCAGACTGGGAGCAAGTTAAAGATCATGTGATGAAGCAAGCTGTGTTACGCAAATTTGCCACTCATCCAGATATTAGAGAAATTTTGCTGTCTACAGGTGATGAAGAACTTGTCGAAAATTCACCTATTGATTACTACTGGGGGTGTGGAGCCGATGGTAGCGGGAAAAATATGTTGGGAGTAATATTAATGGAAGTGCGAGAAATGCTGCGCTGAAGCTAATAAAAGCAAAGTTAAGAATTTTCTGCACAAGATTTTTTGAGGCTTAACTATCTTTAATCAAGACATTAATTAGATAAACATCTAAATTATGTCGATAAATTAATACTTTAAAATAGATATAGCAGTCTGGATAGAATTTACCAACAAGTTGACTTCTAAGTATCTACTTCCTACTTATTGATGCTCAATTTCTGTGAGTAGTTAAAAAATCCCATAATATGGCTAATATATGCTTGCTTCGACATGGAAAAATTATATTTTTTGTAGATTTGAGTTGAGAATAGAAATCCCTCACAGGAGGAAAAAACTATGTCTTTACCAACCAATGTCAAGAAATATTGCAAATGGTTCTGGGATGAAACCCTAGGCGGTGAGTTTGATGCTTGGGGTACTAGTACCTATTTTCTCGAGATTGGTCAAGATTTATATGCTGTTAGACAAATAGAAGTCTACGAAAACGGTAATGTGCTGTTTTATGATGGTAGTCACTTTCTTGATGATTACGGAATGTTATGTGATAAACCACTAGACGAAAGAGATATTCAAGAATTTGGCATCACTAAAGCAGAATTTGAACAAGTGTGGAATACACAAACACCAATGAATAGATCCACGGTTGATATTACAGTCAAGTCCTAAAGAATCTACAGTAGCCATATATTTGCTGTATATATTGAGTTGAGAATAGCGCTCGCTGAATGCAAAATGTTTCATTCATCAAATTAAAGTGATGATGAGCGATGAAAGATAGGCTTTAATTTTGGGAAAACTTGATTTACAGCAGTTGCACAAGAACATAGACGCTAGAGCTTTGCAAGTTGCTTTCTGCTACACTAGCCAACTTAATAGGAATTGGTCGATGTCAGACGCTGAACTGAAAAATAACATCAACAATACCTCTCCCACGCCAGTGCCTGCTATTAAGATCAAACCCATCAAGCGCAACACCATCACTCATGAATTTGGCCAACATGGGCCAGAAGATATGGCGTTGGCGCAAGAAAACGATTCTCAGCTATTAGAAGCAGCACAGTTAATGCGACAAGGCGTGCAACAGCAGCAGGCTGGAGAATTAATGGCGGCGTTGAAGTCGTTGCAAAAATCTCTGGAGTTATTTCAGGCGGTAGGAGAAATCCAGCAGCAAGAACAGGCTTTATCTTTATTATCGGTAGTAACTTACGCCTCTGGAGATTATAAGCGAACTATTGTTTATGCCCAGCAGTGTTTAGCCTTAAAAAAAGATCAGCCCAATTTAACAGTGCAGATGCAAGCTCTATCTCACTTAGGCAATGCTTACAGACACCTGAGTGAGCATAATAAAGCTATTAAATATTTAGAAGAATGCTTAAAAATAACTCAAAAATTGCAAGACAAGCGCAGTCAAGTCGCCGCTTTAAATAACTTAGGATTAGTTTATAAAGCATCAGGAAATTTTATTAAAGCAATTGAGTACCAAGAGCAAAGCTTAAAAATTGTCCAAGAATTGCAAGATAATTGGGGTATAGAACAGGTACTAAAGAATTTAGGCAACGCTTGGTATGCTTTAGATAATTATCCCCAAGCGATCGCCTATTATGAACAGTGTGTCAAAATTGCCCGCCTACTCAACAATCCCCGCAGCGCCATTCAAGTACTCAAAAATTTAGGTAATGCTTGCTATGCTACGAGTGATTACGGCAAAGCAATTGCTTATTATGAAGAACGTTTGCAATTAGCCAGAGAATTAAAAGATAAGCGTAGCGAAGAACAATCTTTAGGCAGTTTAGGGGTGGCTTGTGAAGCCCTAGGAGACTACAACAAAGCAATTAACTATTATGAGCAAAGACTACTGCTAGCCAGAAGCATTAATGACCGCCGCATTGAAGAACAAGCGCTCGCTAGCTTAAAAGTCGCTTGCTACGCCTTGGGTGATTATGCTAAGGCTATGCAATATGAGCAGTAATTCACTGCTACAATGGAACTCGTGCTAATTTCAGTATTCAGCAACAAACTGAAATTAAATCTCAGGTGCTGACCCCAACAAGCGTATTTTCATGAGCAGCGACATTCAACTCAGCCTCTTTAATGAGTCAAGCTCAAACCCAACAGAGCTAATTCCTACAGATGCCAAAATTCCCATACCTGCGGGAACATATAACCAGATGAGCGAATTAGCCCAGCACTGCAACCAGTGTCAACGTTGCGAATTAGGAAAAACTCGCACTCATGCAGTAGTGGGAAGAGGAAATCTCAACGCGCAAATCATGATTGTGGGTGAAGCACCAGGTCAACATGAAGATGAAACAGGCTTACCATTTGTGGGTAGATCCGGGCAATTACTAGACAAAATCTTAGAATCTGTCAACCTCACAACTGAAGAAGATGTCTACATAGCCAACATCAATAAATGTAGACCACCGAATAATCGTGTTCCCACACCTAGCGAAATGGCAGCTTGCTTGCCTTATTTACTGGAGCAAATTCGCCTAGTTGACCCCAAAATTATTTTATTAACAGGCGCAACTGCACTCAAAGGTTTAACTGGTGAAAAGCAGGGAATTACAAAAATTCGTGGACAATGGCTAGAGTGGCAAGGACGCTTGTGTATGCCAATTTTCCACCCTTCATACTTATTGCGTAACCCCTCAAAGGAAAAAGGCAGCCCTAAATGGTTGATGTGGCAAGATATTCAAGCTGTGCGGTCTAAATACGATGAAATTCGCCAACAATCAGCTTAAATCTTTTTTCGGATACGCACACTCCCAGCTTGACAATCTCTTAACCAAGCTTTAATTCCTTGAGCCACCGTACTATTACTACTATCCCGTGGCGGTGTGGGTAGTTGTTGTTTTGGGTAGCCATCAGTTTGGGTAAACATTAAGACTAAACGCCAACCAAGTTGTTGAGTTTTTGTTAAAAATGCCCAATGAAATTCTTCTAATTCAATTGCTTTTCCATCTGCATACTGCCGAGCTAAAGTAGTAAAAAAAACTTGTTCAACTGCATCTGTACTTTTTGGTTCAGCCAAATTACCGCTAAAAGAATTTAATGGTAGAGGTTGAAATTCAGGTCTGCCAGCCAATACCATATAGCTATAAACATCACTACTTCTACGCAGACGACGACCACGTTGACTAGCACGATTAACATAGCTAGGTAAATCTGCTAACATTTGAGTAGTTAATGTTGCTAAATTTTTGTCGCTACAAACAAAAGTTTCACTTCTATTTGTGGCTGGAGAGGTCTTCAAAGTTTGAGAAAATGCGGAATTATCAGCATTGTTGGTCAATAGTATCCCAAAAGCCGCAACCAGGACAACACTAACGTGAACGGAGGAAGAAACAGAATTAACTTGGTTAATGTTGGCAGTAATTTTTCCGTTCATCCTTGACCAAAGTTGGTGCTTATTCGTGTTGTGATTAGCTAAATTTGGTTTCAATATCTTCACAGCCTATGTGTACAACACAGTTTCTTCCTTGTGCTTTTGCTTGGTAAAGCGCTTGGTCAGCAGCAGCAACTAATATAGTACTCGATGAGCGCTCATGGGGAATAATGGTTGCCAAGCCAAGACTGAGTGTGATGTGTTCGCTGACTTGAGAATGGGGATGACGGAGTTGTAAAGCATTGATATTAGTTTGAATTTCTGTTGCAACTGCGATCGCTGCTGTCATATCAGTATTTGGTAAAATTACGGCAAACTCTTCTCCACCATAGCGAGCTACCAAACCATGAGGATGTTTGAGGGCCTGTTGAATCGCTTGTGCAACTTGTCTGAGGGTATCATCGCCGGCTAAATGTCCGTGTGTATCGTTGTAAAGCTTAAAGTAATCAACATCACACAAAATCAAAGATAAGCAGCCTGCTTCTCGTGCCAACTTTTGCCATTCTCTGTTGAGTGTGTCATCAAAGCAACGCCGATTTGCTACTTGTGTTAAGCCATCAAAAGAAGCCAGGCGTTGTAATTCCTGGTTGGCTTGTTGTAATTGATGGTGAACTACCTACACTGACCTGACGGTATTGCCTTGTTGGTAGTAAGCTGCACGCGTCGATTTAAAGCAAGTATCCATGACGTGCAGTCCTAAAATAGACATTGCAACAATTTGTTAAACCCAAAGGACTGGTTCAATTTTGCTGAAAAACTGGGTTTTGGAGGCATACACCCCTACACCCAGTTTCTACAGATATAGCGTCTAGTTCAAGTTGTAATTAACTCATCACCAATTTTTTTCCAGGCTAACTCAGGATCAGAGGCAGCAGTGATGGGACGACCAATTACTAAATAGTTTGCACCAGCTTGCAGGGCTTGGGAAGGTGTGAGCGATCGCTGTTGATCTCCTTTTTCTGCCCAAGTTGGACGCACCCCTGGACAAACGAATAAAAATTCATCGCCGCAGGTTTGGCGCAATTGTGCCACTTCTTGGGGTGAACACACCGCCCCATCTAACCCTGACGCTTGCGCCATTAATGCCATTTCTAGGGCAAATTCTGGCAACTCTAGGGGAATTTTTAAATCAAACGCCAATTGTCGCGCCGAAATACTCGTCAGCAGCGTAATCGCAATTAATTTTGGCGGTTGCATACCTGCTTGGTCTGCACCTGTGTGGGCCGCTTCTGTGGCGGCTTTGAGGGCATCTTTGCCTGCTGTGGCATGAATTGTCAATAAATCTACCCCATAACGCGCCGCACTGCGACAAGCCCCAGCCACAGTATTAGGGATATCGTGAAATTTTAAATCTAGAAAGATGCGCTTTTGCCGAGACTTTAAAATTTCTAAAATGCTCGGCCCAGTGCTGGTAAACAACTCTAACCCAACCTTCCAGAAACTCACAGATTCTAGCTTGTCAATTAAAGCGATCGCACCCTCCAAATCCGGCACATCCAAAGCTACGATGATTTTGTCATTTGTCATTTGTCAATGGTCAAAAAAATAAAATTTCCGACTTCATACTTCACACTTTCAAGGTACTAAGCGCACAAACTTATTCTTGCCCACTTGCAGCACTCGTCCGTGTAATTCACTAGGTTCGGCAAAAGTAGTATCAACATCAGTAATTTGCTCGCCATCTAAACGCACACCACGTTCTTGAATTTTCCGCCGTCCTTCGCCTGTACTTTTACACAAGCCACTAGCATTGAGTATAAAAGCTAACTTTGCTGGAAATTGAGGCACACCAGCCAAAGAAAATTCAGGAACAGCACCTGCTTTACCACCGCTTTTTGCTGCTTCTTTGGCTTCATTTGCCGCTTGTTCGCCGTGGTATTGTTTAACTACTTCCCAAGCTAACAGCATTTGGCGATCACGGGGATTTTCTGGCAATTGATCTAAAGGTAAATCTGTCAGTAGTTCAAAATACTGTTTCAGCAAATTATCAGGAACCCCTTGTAACTTCTGATATTTTTGTCCTGGGTGTTCCGACAAACCAACATAATTGCCCAGAGACTTCGACATTTTTTGTACGCCATCAGTACCAATTAAAATTGGTAACAGTAGTCCAAATTGTGGCTTTTGTTCAAAATGACGTTGTAAATCCCGTCCCACAGCAATATTAAACTTCTGGTCAGTTCCACCTAATTCTACATCTGCCTCAACAGCCACAGAATCATAGCCCTGCATTAAAGGATAAAGGAACTCATGCAAGAAAATCGGATTCTCTTTTTTGTAACGTTCAGCAAATCCCTCCTTGGCCAACATTTGACCCACAGTCATAGTCGAGAGTAACTCCAAAATTTTTCCTAAATTCAGTTGGGAAAGCCATTCGGAGTTATAGCGCACCTCTAAGCGTCCGGGTGTGTCAAAATCCAAAATAGGACGCACTTGGTCTAAGTAAGTCTGGGCATTTTGCGCCACATCAGCTGCTGTTAGCTGACGACGCACCTCAGATTTACCTGTTGGATCGCCTATACGAGCAGTAAAATCACCAATGATGAGGACTGCCGTATGACCAGCATCTTGAAACGCTCGCAGTTTTCTTACTGGTATGCTATGACCAAAGTGAATATCAGCACCTGTAGGGTCAATTCCCAATTTCACCCTCAGAGGTTTGTTACTATTTGCTAGACGTTGTTCTAAACTTTCAATTTCGCTATTAATATCAGTCGGTTGGGGAAATACTTCCACTACCCCACGATGCAGCCAAGAAAAATCTTGCGCCATAATAGGAGATTCGCTATTAACTACACTTTTTATTTGAGAAGTTAGGTTGGTTATATTCACTGGCAATTTGTCCGTTGTTTCATCTGCCAAAATAATATAATTGCAAAAAATTAACCACCATGCTGCATTTCGATGAATTACAGTTAAATTTACAAGTGAGGAAGTGATATCACCGTGTCGTCTAGGACTCTTGAAAATAAGCAGCCACAACGTCGGCCTTCACAAGGTTTTGAGTTTTTGAAAGGCGTAGGTCAGATAACTGGCGGTACTTTGTTATCTATCACCATGCTGACAAGCTCTATTGTAGCTGGAGGGCTGGTTGGTTTAGCGATTAGTTTCCGTAATTTGCCTGATGTTAGACAATTACGTAACTTTTTGCCTTCAGAAACAACTTATATTTATGACATTAAAGGAAAACTGTTAGCCAGCGTCCACGGGGAAGCTAACCGGGAAGTCGTACCGCTAGATAGAATTTCGCCCAATTTAAAACGGGCGGTACTAGCTAGTGAAGACAGCCATTTTTATTATCATCACGGTATTAATCCTACAGGTATTGGTCGGGCGATCGTTGTCAATGCAGTAGCTGGTGGCGTGAAAGAAGGTGGCTCTACCATCACCATGCAGTTGGTCAAAAATTTGTTTTTGTCCCAAAAACGAGCCGTTACCCGGAAATTAGCTGAAGCTGTATTGGCAATTCGCCTAGAGCAAATTCTCCCCAAAGACCAAATCTTAGAAATGTACCTCAATCAAGTGTATTGGGGTCACAATAATTACGGTGTACAAACAGCAGCCCGCACTTACTTTGATAAGTCAGCCGAAAATTTAACTATTGCCGAATCTGCTATGATGGCAGGCTTAATTCAAGCGCCAGAGCAATTCAGCCCATTTGCTAGTATGAAACTGGCAAAACAGAAACAAAAAGAAGTGCTAGGGCGGATGCTGGAATTGAAGTGGATTACCCAGCAAGAATATGATGATGCCCTCAAGCAAGAAATCAAACTAGGCAGAATTCGCTCTTTTCAAGGTAGTGCTTTACCTTATGTGAGTAATACCGTGGCGCAGGAATTGGCGAAAAAGTTTGGGCGTGATGCCTTACTCAAAGGTGGGATGCGCGTACAAACAACTGTTGATGCCAAATTCCAAATTATGGCGGAAGACACTGTGAAAAAGTGGCACAAATCCCTCAGTGGGCAAGGATTATCAAAAAATCAAATTGCGTTGGTAGCGATTGATCCGCGTACCCATTTTGTGAAGGCACTAGTAGGTGGTGTAGATCCCAAGGCCAGTGAATT
The DNA here is from genome assembly GCF_014697425.1 of Nostoc sp. FACHB-110. Taxonomy (GTDB): domain Bacteria; phylum Cyanobacteriota; class Cyanobacteriia; order Cyanobacteriales; family Nostocaceae; genus Nostoc_B. Next base: position 22,530 of record NZ_JACJRU010000049.1, on the reverse strand, counting down.
TAACCGTGCTACTCAAGCTTTACGCCAACCAGGATCTTCGTTTAAGCCCTTTGTTTATTATACTGCCTTTGCTACTGGTAAGTATGGGCCAGATACAACCGTGATTGATGCGCCAGTGAGCTATCGAGATGGCGACGGTTGGTACTTTCCGAGAAACTATGATGGTAGTTTCGGGGGCGCGATGACAATTCGTAAAGCTTTATCCGTATCTCGTAACATCCCTGTAATCAAGCTGGGTAAGTCTGTAGGGATGTCTAAGGTCATAGAAACCTGCCGGACTTTAGGCATTATGAGTCCGATGGAACCTGTGACTTCGCTACCTTTGGGTGCGATTGGTGTCACACCATTGGAAATGGCGAGCGCCTATGCAACTTTTGCTAATTACGGTTGGCAGTCACCGCCAACTATTATTGCTCGGATAACTGATAGTAGTGGCAATGTTTTGCTAGACAATACACCAAAACCCCAGCTAGTTCTTGATCCTTGGGCATCAGCAGCAATTATTGATACAATGACATCAGTAATTACTGAAGGAACTGGTAAAAATGCTGCTATAGGTCGTCCTGCCGCTGGCAAGACAGGTACAACTTCCTCAGAAAAGGATATTTGGTTTGTCGGTACAGTACCTCAACTAACGACAGCTGTCTGGGTAGGTAGAGATGACAACAGACAGTTAGCTAGTGGTGCTACTGGTGGTGTAATGGTAGCTCCCATCTGGAAAGATTTCATGACTCAGGCACTTAAAGGTGTTCCTGTGGAAAAATTTCAGCCACCGTCACAGTTTCCTCGCCCTAAGTCAAATTAATTTGAGATTTTGCGAAAAGTTGCGTGCGGGGGTTTCCCCCGCACGCAACTTTTCCAGACGGATTTTAGGTTATAACCAATCCCAAATCCACAATTTAAAATCTAAAATTTTCTAGGGTTGTTTTTCCAGTTCGGCTTTCATCCTTTCTAGGGTGAAGTGCATTTGATCAAACATCTGTTGTGGCGTGACACCAAATTGCCCTAACTGGGTTTTTAGCTGTTCTACTGTCATCTGAGCCATAAAATCTTCCGATAGCTCGAAGCGTTTCATAAAGATGCGATAACGCTCCATCATGGCTTCCATTTGATCAATAAACAGTTTTTTGCCTTCACGGTCAAATTTGCCATAGTTATTACCAAGCTTGATTAGTGCTTGATAATTTTCAAATAGCTGTTTTGCTTCTTGCTGAACTATCTCAGAGTCAAAGAATCCCATGTTGCTTCCACTTCACTGAGTGATGTCACTCAGTCGCTTAGAGTGATGCCTATATGTTTATTCTAGTCTAGGGGATTCATCTAAAAAACTATCTTCGGTTAAAGTACGGTTTTTCACCGAAATTCCAACACTTGACTTTAGTGGCTTTCTGTTTTGGGAACAAACCTGCTTAACAAAGCCGCAATACCCACAGCTTTGGCCATTGACTGGGGATTAATGTTTTCTTTCATGTCAATTTTTAATTGCTCTGCATATTTGAGGGCTAGGCGATTTGTAGGGTTAAGTTTTAATGCTTGTCGAGTATAAACCTTAGCCATACCTAAAAGATTTTGGTGGAAATGTACTAATCCGAGTAAGGCGTAAAAATCGCTGTTATTTGGCTCTAATTTGATAGCATCTCGCAGTTCGCTAACAGCCAGTGACCATTTACTTTGTTTACTATATTGAATGGCTCGTTGGTAGTGGCGTTGAGCATAGTTGACGGGAACTGGTTGGGTGTTTTCTGATGTCTGTGGTGTTGGTTGAGGTTGAACTGGGGAACTTACGGGAGGGGCGGCTTGAGGAATTGATGGTTGGGATTGCTGCAAGCTAAAGTAAGCTAAGTTTAGCTGGTTTAACTGTTGAGTTATTTGGTAGGTTTGTTGTAGCGAGGTATATTGAATGGCTGCATAGTCAGCGATCGCTTGTTCATAGATACTCTCGGCTGATTGTGCAGAGGCTTGAATCAGTTTTTCTAATGCTGAATTTTTTGCCAAATCAGCTTTTGGCTGCCAACTTTTAGCTTCTAAGCGCAGCATGGCTATGGTTTCCGCACATTTTTGGGTTTGCTTAATTTGTGCGTAAGCAGGATTAATTAAGCGAGTAAATATATTTGTGGCTAATTTTTGTTCTGCTTCACCACTTTGAGCATAGCGATCGGGATGCAGTTGTTTGGCTAAGGCACGATAACATTTATTAATCTGACGCTCATCGGCAGTCACAGGGATTCCTAATACGGCGAAAGGGTCAGATAGTAGTTTTAGCCATGCTGATGGGAGTGTGTTCTGTGACATCGTAATCAGCTTTGCAGATGAAAACTTTAAGATAGCATCAGAATATATTTAGATGTTGGTTTTTCGCCAGAATTATATAATGCTGAATTTATGTAGTGATTTTGCTACGATCGCTGTTTAATTAGGCAAACTGTGACAGTAGTAAATTTAGAATAAGTATGTTAACTAAACGCAAAAGCCGGACTATCGCTGCTATTTTGGCTCTTTCTGGTATCCCCTTGGTTTCAGGATTCCATAAATTTTATTTAGGTCAGCCTGTGTGGGGAATTTTATATGTGTTACTTTCTTGGACACCTATTCCTAAGGTAGCTTGTGCCATTGAGGCTGTGTGGTATTTAGCTCAAGATGAGGAAGCTTTTGACCAAAATTTTAATCAAGGTAAATCAGCAGTCAAGTTTTCTCCAAAGACAAGCAATCAAGTCGAAAGTGTCGCTAGTGCTTTACGGGAGTTAGATGCACTACGCCAAGATGGTTTAATTTCTGAGTATGAGTTTGAACAAAAGCGTCGCCAGCTACTCGACCAAATTTCTTGATGCAAGGAAAAACCATGAATAACTGGCTACCTTTAAACTTTAGATTACAAAAACTGCGGGCTAAATTACTCAACGACCCTTATTATCGGTTGCAATCTGGAGAAGAAATTCCCATCGCGGCACAATTAGGGATGCGGATTGATGCTAATCAAGCGACTGTAGATGATTGGCTACGTTTACCAGGATTGTCAATTCACCAAGCGCGATCGCTGGTGGAACTTTCGCGTTCAGGTGTTAAATTTTATTGTATTGAAGATATTGCGGCGGCTCTGAGTTTGCCAGTACAACGACTTAAGCCTTTAGAACCTCTGCTGAATTTTGTTTATTACGATCATGAATCTATAATTGACCCTACCCATTTAGTCAACCCCAACACTGCTACAGTCGAAACATTAGCGAAAATACCATATATGGATTTGTCTTTGGCTGAAGCAGTGATTGAAAATCGGCAAGCAGCTGGGCCATATCGTAATGTAGCTGATTTTCAACGACGATTGCAATTACCTGCTGAGGCGATCGCCCAGTTAATGCATTTTTTGAGGTTTTAGATTAACCATTTGAAACGCAGAGGAACGCTGAGGTAAACGCAAAGGTGCGCGGAGTTTTTTTAGAATCCCCATACTGGTGATGTAGGGGAAAACTTGAATCATTAAATAAAGCCAATGCGGTTGAAAGGCCAAAAGCGAAATACTGCCTTACCAATGATATTTTGTCTTGGCAGAAAACCCCAGTAGCGGGAGTCATTACTATCGTTGCGGTTATCTCCCATAACAAAAAACTGGTCTGCTGGGACTTGTACAGGTGGGAATGGTTGATTTGGTGGTTCGGCAATATAGTCTTCTTGCAAAGGTTGATCGTTGAGATAAACTTTGCCGTTGGCGACTTTAATTATTTCTCCAGGTACGCCAATCACCCGTTTGATAAAAGCTTGGTCTTTGGGATAGCCGCGTCGTTGCAGTTCTTCTGGTGGCTGAAATACCACAATATCCCCAGTGACAGGCGGGTGAAAGTGGTAAGACATTTTTTCGACAACTAAACGATCTCCTTCATATAAAGTAGGAACCATCGACTCCGAAGGGATGTAGCGGGGTTCGGCAACAAAAGTCCTGATGATCACTGCTAAAAATAAAGCGATGGCCACTAAAATCACATTTTCTCGCCAATTACGCCATGTTTTTGATGACGTAGGCGTTGCTTTTGCATCAGTTTCCTGAGGAATCATAAAGGTTTTTCAGCCAGTTCAAAAAGTGGGATAACTACCTTGATTATTTTAAGACCCAAGGTAAGTGCGCTGAGTTCGTGCAGAACCCATGCAAATACTAATGATATTATGCTGGCTGCGATCGCCAAGACCCTCTAAGCTGTGAATCACTTAATTTGCTCGTTCAGTTTTTGTTGGGTTGAGCAATAGCAAAACCCAACACAGCTTTTAATTATCTATTTTGTTGCGCCCAGATGCGGGTAGGAAGACCCCAAACATAAATAAAACCTTCCGCAGCTTTATGGTCAAATTGGTCTTCAGCACCGTAGGTGGCTAAGTCGGGGGTATAGAGTGTGTTGTCACTCCAACGACCAACTATTGTGGCGTTACCTTTGAAAAGTTTCACCCGTACGGTTCCTGAGACGCGTTCTTGAGTTTTTTGAATAAACGCATCGATCGCAGCTTTAAGGGGACTGTACCACAAACCGTTATAAACCAATTGAGTGTAAGTTTCTTCGATACCGCGTTTGTAGTGGCTAACATCTGCGGTTAAAGTTAAGCTTTCTAAATCGCGGTGTGCTTGAATTAACACCAACATCGCTGGTGATTCGTAGATTTCCCGTGATTTGATTCCTACCAAACGGTTTTCAATCATGTCAATGCGACCAATGCCATGATTGCCTGCTAACTCGTTGAGTGTTTCAATTAATTCAACGGGGTTTTTAGCTGCACCGTTGATAGTGGTGGGGATACCATTGACAAAACCGATTTCAATATATTCTGGCTCATTGGGGGTATCGGCGATCGCTTTTGTCATCTGATAAATTTCTTCTGGCGGTTCTTTTGTGGGATCTTCCAACACACCCGCTTCAATACTGCGACCAAGCAAGTTTTTATCAATACTGTAAGGCGAAGACTTTTTCACAGGTGCAGGAATACCAAACTTTTCCCCGTAGGCGATCGTTTCTTCGCGGCTCATACCCCACTCCCGCGCAGGTGCTAAAATTTTGAGGCTGGGATTTAAGGCAGCACAGGAAACGTCAAAGCGTACCTGATCATTACCCTTACCAGTACAACCATGTGCGATCGCATCAGCACCGTATTTATCTGCTGCTTCTACTAATATTTTGGCAATTAAAGGACGAGCCAGTGCAGTTCCCAAAGGATAGCGATTTTCGTAAAGTGCGTTGGCTTGAATCGCCCCAAAAGCGTAATCTTTAACAAAGCTGTCTTTGACATCAACTACCAGAGATTCACTAGCACCAGATTTGAGTGCTTTTTCTTTAATCGGCTCTAATTCATCTCCCTGGCCTAAATCTGCTGCAAGAGTAATTACCTCTTCCACACCCCACTCATGCTTGAGGTAAGGAATGCACACAGAAGTATCTACACCACCTGAATATGCTAAGACAACCTTTTTGGCGCGACCCATTGGTTTCTCCAGTTAGGAAAACAAAGAATGAGTCACTATTATATCGGACTCTGATGTTGTAGTAGCCAGGGGTCAGAAGGCAGAAGACAGCAGGATTAATTTCATATATTTGCAAACAATAATTTTCCCAGAGAACAGAGGAATCTCCATCATTAAAATTAGTCAGCCTTAAATTATGGGGTGTGTTACGGCTATAGGAAAAGTTTGTAGTTGGAAAAAAACCAGAATTAGCCGTAAATTACACCTTTATTTGTTGCGGCGTTCAGCGTTGCAATAACTCACACTCATGAATGTTTACTAATTGATTCTCAAAGACTGCCAGAAAATAACTTATCAATAGGGACTTCTAACTAAAAAAATAGACAATCACCTTGTGGGAAAAAGAAAAATACACTCTCTCTTAAATTGGATATTTTATTTTCTGTCATTCTCTTATTCATTTTGACTCCTGACTCTTGGCTTCTCAATTCTTCTTCAAAAAATATTTCTTGAGATAGGTTACAGGCACAAATTTGCTTGTCATTTCTACAAATATTGCTATATCTAATTGGGAAATTAGATATATGGTCAATCAACTAGATTTGTCATAAAACAATCAGATTGTAAAGCGATATTACAAACATTGCAAAAATATTGAGAAATTGTCTACAAGCCAAACATGGCTCTAACGTAGAACCTATAGGAGAGACTTGAGGCAATTGTGATGAATAAGGGTGATATTAAAAACTATCGGTTTGTCTGTACTCTGACCTTTGGTGATATCTACGGTCAAATCATTGTTTGGCTGATTACAATCGTTATCAGTTTGGCATCTGCCTTGGCGTTGATGGGTGCGAGACGACCTGTATATGCGTTGGCAACAGTCGGTCTAATTGTTCTGCTTTCGTTACCGTTCTTACTGTTCGCATTTGTAACTACATTGTTAAATCATATTGAACTAACTGCTATAGAACCAGGGACAAAAACTGAACCAATACCTGGTAATGTCTCTCAGCAGCAACCCATACAAGCTACTTACTAGTTTAATAGTAGGCAATAGTAGATTTTAATTATTGTTCATTTTGAAATAATTAACTTCCCTGTCACCTGGCAGGGAAGTTTTTTGTAAAGATGTAAAACTGCTGAGTGAATCACATCTTTACAATAGAACAGCAGCTTTTTGCAATCGGGGATTAGTTATGCTGGAACATGATGTGATTATTGTCGGGGGCGGATTGGCAGGATGTCGTGCGGCTGTGGAAATTGCCCGTACTGATCCCAGTTTAAATGTTGCTGTAGTTGCTAAAACTCACCCGATTCGATCGCACTCGGTGGCTGCCCAAGGTGGGATGGCAGCATCGTTAAAAAATGTCGATACTGAAGACTCTTGGCAAGCACACGCTTTTGATACTGTCAAAGGTTCCGATTATTTGGCAGACCAAGATGCTGTCGCAATTCTCGCCCAAGAAGCACCGGATGTGGTGATTGACCTAGAACATATGGGTGTTTTGTTCTCGCGTTTACCCGATGGTCGCATTGCCCAACGGGCTTTTGGGGGACACTCCCACAACCGCACCTGTTACGCCGCAGATAAAACTGGTCACGCAATTTTGCACGAATTGGTCAATAATTTGCGGCGGTACGGTGTGCATATTTATCAAGAGTGGTACGTAATGCGCCTGATTTTAGAAGACGGTCAAGCTAAAGGCGTGGTGATGTATCACCTTTTGGATGGGCATATTGAGGTGGTCAGGGCAAAGGCTGTAATGTTTGCCACTGGTGGGTATGGTCGCGTTTATAACACCACCTCTAATGATTACGCTTCTACAGGCGATGGTTTGGCGATGACGGCGATCGCTGGTTTACCCTTAGAAGATATGGAGTTTGTGCAGTTCCACCCCACAGGCTTATATCCAGTCGGGGTGCTGATTTCTGAAGCAGTTAGGGGAGAAGGGGCGTATTTAATTAATGCTGAAGGCGATCGCTTTATGGCAACCTACGCACCCAGTCGGATGGAACTAGCCCCCCGTGATATTACCTCACGAGCGATCGCTTATGAAATTCGTGCTGGGCGTGGCGTTCATCCTGATGGTAGCGCAGGTGGCCCTTTCGTCTATCTCGACTTGCGCCATATGGGTAAAGAAAAAATTATGAGTCGCGTTCCCTTCTGCTGGGAAGAAGCCCACCGCTTAGTCGGTGTTGATGCAGTCACTCAACCAATGCCCGTCCGCCCAACAATTCACTATTGTATGGGTGGTATACCTGTTAACATTGATGGTAGAGTTCGCAGTAGTGATGATGGTTTTGTTGAAGCCTTCTTTGCGGCTGGAGAAACTGCTTGCGTCTCTGTTCATGGAGCCAATCGTTTAGGTAGTAATTCGCTCTTAGAATGTGTAGTTTATGGCAAGCGCACGGGAGCAGCGATCGCTCAATATGTCCAAAAACGTAAATTACCTACTATTGAAGAACAACGTTACATCAAAGAAGCCCAGCAAGAAATTCAAGCTTTACTAGAACAACCAGGACAATACCGCATTAACCAAGTCCGCCAAGCCTTTCAAGATACGATGACCGAATTCTGCGGCGTTTTCCGCACCCAAGAATTAATGAGTCAAGGCTGGCAAAAAATCACCGAAATCCAACAAAAATATTCTCAAGTTTTCTTAGACGACAAAGGTAGTTGCTGGAATACCGAACTAGTAGAAGCTTTAGAACTGCGAAGCTTAATGGTAGTCGGGCAAACAATTTTAGCATCCGCCCTCAATCGCCAAGAAAGCCGCGGCGCACACTTCCGCGAAGACTTTCCGCAGCGCGATGATGTCAATTTCCTCCGACATACAATGGCTTACTATTCACCCGCAGGTATTGATATTCAATATCGCCCCGTTGTGATTAATATGTTTGAGCCACAGGAGAGGAAGTATTAGCTACTTTGTGGGGATAGGTGAATAACAGTTTACTCCTCATCAAGTTGTTTATTCACATCTTGCACCTAGCCCCAGCGAATGGAATTCGCGGCTATACAAACGAAGTCCGCCTATCGCGCTTGCGCTGCGCTTGGCGCACCACGCGGACTAACGCAATATCAAGGGTTTGGAACCCGCGCAGGTGGTCACTGAGCTTGTCGAAGTGCGGGTTTTGTCTGTGTAGCTGCGACTTCAGTCGCAGGCGTGCAAGATATGTGTTTACAAGATAAATCACAAATCAAGCGATTATGAATCAATACGCTTGGGTTAAGGTGATTCGTGATGTTGCCGAATCTGTAGAGACGTTGCAATGCAACGTCTCTACAAAGGTTATTGGTAGGCTAATTATCTTATCTGAACTGTATTGGATGATGGATTAAATGTACCTTACAGCGATCGCACCTGCACAAACTACAATTATGTAAAAATTTGTCTAACTATCTCCTACAGAAACCTCTATGTCTTCCTTAAAGGCTCATTCCCAAACCTTATACAATATCGACTACTTGCAATGGATAGAAGCAACTGTAGAAAAATTGCAAAGTCAGGACTATGCAAACGTGGACTGGGAAAATTTAATTGAGGAAATTGCCGATATGGGGAAGAGTGAGCGTCGCAGGCTCAAAAGTAATCTTATTGTGATTCTGGTGCATTTGCTCAAATGGCAATTTCAACCCCAAAAAAGAAGCGGTAGCTGGGAAGCAAGCATAATCGAGCATCGTAGACGTGTAAATGAAGCTCTCAATGATTCGCCTAGTCTTCAATCTTATCTGGACAGCATTTTTGCAGAATCTTACTTACAAGCTGTTAAGCAAGCAAAAGCTGAAACTGGTTTGCCAGTAGAATCTTTTCCAAGTATTTGTCCCTATGACATCCTAGATGTGACAAATGATGAGTATTTACCTGAATGATAGTCACTTAGCTATCTCAAGATTTAGTTTATAAATTGGCTCTAAGTGGGAATACTAATTTTAACCAGTGTAGCTGGGTGGAAAATTTGTGAGGTTGAGGCCAATGTCAGAAGTTAATATCGGGGACTCTTTAGCTCACCCCTTAGTCAGATACCGTAACCATTTAGAATTTAATGGCTATCATGTTGAAGAAGAGGATGAATTATTGTTATGTCGTCATCCCAGAAAGCATGGTTTGATAGTTAAACATATCCATAACCGAGGCGTATTAATTAGAATTCTTTACTCTTGTGACTTAAATGTTAGTAGAGTCAGTCTTTTAGAATATGTGAATGAATTAAATTTATTATTTATGTTCATGAAAGTATATATAGATAATTTAGGCAACAATCTATATATGGAGACTTTTTGTGAAGGTGAATATGATAGAACTAATTTTTCGATTATCTTAGATAATATTGAATATGATATGGAAATGTTTTTTAATCATCACCATACCAGAGAATATTTATTATAAAATAAACATTAAATAATTCCTTATTGGTGGGCTGTCCCCACCATTTTAATTTCAATGAAATTCAATAAAAATTCAAAATTTATACCTGTTTTCAATTGAAGATTTTGCTAATTAAAAAAGTTAGGCTTGATTTAATAGTATGGAAGCGATCGCCTACATTTAAATCTATACTCATACCAATTTTTTATAAAGCTGCATAGAATTCGATCCCCCCTAACCCCCCTAAAAAAGGGGGAACAAGAATCAAAGTCCCCCTTTTGAAGGCGAGGATATGTGCAACTTCACATTAAATTGGTATCAGCATTATAATTTCGATATACAGTTAATATTTCGCAATAACTACTATCTGTAACTCTAAATTTATCTGCTTGTTTGTTAACAAGTATTAAGCAAAAATTGATAGATAATCTGTATAACTCTGTGATGTAAGATCCAAAAGATAGTAAAAGGCGATTAACAGAGTCAGAAGAGAAATGGCACAGGATCGGAAGTCAACGGTTGTAATCACAGGTGCGTCCTCTGGGGTAGGTTTGTACGCTGCAAAAGCATTTGCTCGCAGAGGATGGCACGTTGTTATGGCCTGCCGAGATTTGGCAAAGGCAGAAAAAGCTGCTCAAGAAGTGGGCATACCCAAAGACAGCTATACCATCATGCACATTGACCTCGGTTCTTTGGACAGTGTGCGGCAATTTGTGAATAACTTTAGAGCCAGTGGTAAATCTTTGGATGGGTTAGTGGCTAATGCGGCAATTTATATGCCCTTAATTAAAGAGCCTTTACGCAGCCCTGAAGGTTACGAGTTAACCATGACCACAAATCACCTTGGTCATTTCTTATTGTGTAATTTGCTGTTGGAGGATATGAAAAAATCTTCAGCAGCAGATAAGCGGATGGTGATTTTGGGAACTGTGACCCACAACCCCGATGAACTTGGTGGTAAAATTCCGCCACGTCCTGACTTGGGTAACTTGGAAGGTTTTGAGGCTGGGTTTAAAGCACCGATTTCGATGATTGACGGTAAAAAATTTGAACCAGTCAAAGCTTACAAAGATAGTAAAGTTTGCAACGTGCTGACTATGCGCGAACTGCATCGCCGCTATCACAATTCCACTGGCATTACCTTCACTTCTCTGTATCCAGGCTGTGTAGCTGAAACACCATTATTCCGCAACCACTATCCACTATTCCAAAAAATCTTCCCCTTGTTCCAAAAGTACATCACTGGGGGATATGTGTCTCAGGAATTGGCTGGTGAACGGGTAGCCGCAGTGGTGATTGATCCAGAATACAAGCAATCTGGTGCTTATTGGAGTTGGGGAAATCGTCAGAAAAAAGATGGCAAGTCTTTTGTACAGAGAGTTTCGCCCCAAGCACGCGATGATGAAAAAGCTGAACGTTTGTGGGATTTGAGTGAGAGATTGGTTGGTTTGGCAGCAAAAGTGCTGAGTTAAAAGTGTTGAGTGCTGAGTAGTTTGTATTTACTCAGCACTCAGTAAAGTAAAGAAAGATTGGGGGCGATCGCACTACACGAGCTAAGAAACTTGCTAAAGTGAAGAAGACAAACTAATTTCACACTTCATACTTCACACTTCATACTTCACACTTCATACTTCACACTTCATACTTCACACTTCATACTTCACACTTCATACTTCATACTTCATACTTCATACTTCATACTTCATACTTCATACTTCATAATTGACTCTAATCTAAGATAGATGTAATATTTCTATTAATCGAAGGGGAGTAGCTACTGGCAAAAGTTTCTAGCCAGTCCATCTGAATCAACATACTGGTGATGAACCTGGTTCAGATGTCAAATATATAAGTATTTGAAAGCGAGACCTTCACTAAGTTCACAGACAAGATGTGAGCTTGGTGAGGTCTTTTGGCTCTCTTCAAGCTCACATCGCTAAGAATTCTTCAGGAGCTTGAGAGAGTGTTAACAGCTTTTACCGCAGCTTTATTATTAATTACCGTTTCCGAGCTTGGTGATAAAACTTTTTTCATCGCTGTGATTTTGGCAATGCACCATTCGCGGCGGTTAGTATTTGCAGGAGTGATAGCTGCGTTGGCGGCAATGACGATTCTTTCTGTCGTATTTGGGCAAGCTGCATCGTTGCTGCCAAAAGTTTACATTCATTATGCCGAAATCGCTTTGTTTATTGCCTTCGGGATTAAGCTGTTGTATGACGCGAGTAAAATGCCTGCGGCTGCTGGCAATAACGATGTGGTAGAAGAAGCGGAAGCGGCTGTCAAACAAGCAGATTTACAACTACCAAAGCGCAAAACACCTTGGGCAATTATAACAGAAGCCTTTGTATTAACATTTATGGCAGAGTGGGGCGATCGCACCCAAATTGCCACCATTGCGTTAGCTGCTAGTTATAACCCGATTGGGGTGACTACTGGAGCCATTGTAGGACATGGAATTTGTGCCGCGATCGCAGTTATTGGTGGCAAGCTCATCGCCGGACGCATTTCAGAACGTCAGCTGACATTGATTGGCGGTTGCTTGTTTTTAATTTTTGGTGTTGTCGCCGCTATAGAAGGAGCGTGAGAAGAGGCAGGGAGAGGAGGAGCAGGGGGCAGGGGGAAAATTCCTCCCCTCTGCTCCCTGCTCCCTGCCCCCCATCTCTTATTTATGGCTTAGACGTAGCTGCTGGTGTCGTTGCTGGCACAGAAGTAGCAGCAGGGGTAGGAGTTGGGGCAGCCATAGCAGCTTTATTAATTTCGTCCCGATATTGAGCCGGGGCTAAAGCTGCGGCACTATCAAACAGGGGTTTGGCTTGTGTCATCTTGCCCTGTTCTTTAAAGAGCATAGCTTTGGCTAAAACTGGGCGAAAATCTTTAGGGTCTTTCTTAATAGCTTGGTCATACACATTCATCGCCTGAGGATAGCGTTTTTGGGCAGCATAAACATTACCCAATAGCACCTGCACAGCGACTACATTCACGCTTCCTGGCGTAATTGTATTAACTTGGTTGGCATTATTCAATGTGTCTTGCAATAAGCCAACAGCAGCTTCTGGGCGTTGCTGGTCTAAAAGCAGTACCACCATACCCTGCAAAGCCTTCAAATCACCGGGTTTAGTATCAAGAATCGTGCGATAAGCTTTTGCGGCTCCTTCCTTGTCACCAATTTGCTGTTTGGCTTGAGCTAACAAAACTCCATATTCTGTCCTTTCAGGATTCAGTTGAGCTAGCTTTTCGAGGGGGGTAATTACGCCTTGAATATCACCTTGGTTAAGACTTAAAAGTTGTAGCCGCGCTTGTAATAAACCTTTAAGAGCAGTTTGATTTTCGGGTTCCCGTTGCAAAACTAGTTCATAACCCCGTACTTCGTCTTGCAATTTTGTTTTTTGGTCAGTGGAAGCTAAGTTGCCTTGAGGAGTAGCAGAATTGCGATTTGCAGATGTCGTATTATTAAACGCGCCGAATATAGGAATTACAGATACACCCACAAACATTAAAACTGCTAATCCCAAGATTACCCGAACTATCCAACGATTACGCGGTTGAGACACAATTGTGTAATTCTCCAGAACTCTAATGACATTATGAATGAAGAAAGGCACAGGGCAAGAGGCAGGAGGTGAAGCAGTGCGGTCTTGGGGGTTTCCCCCATAAGCAACTGCTGTTAGCGTCAGCGTTAGCGACGTTAGGAGCGTCACCTGAAGGGCAGGAAAAGAAAATTTATTTATGAACAAAGTCAACAAATGTAATTTGAACCGTGTCGCACCACAAATCAAGAGTCTCTTTTGTTGTTAAAGCTCTATTTATTTCTAGAAATTCCCTTCTGCCTTCTGCCTTTGTCCTCCTGCCTCCTTGACAAATCGGAAATGAAAAATTTCCAAAACTGTGCGGAATACCGCCAATTGTCTGTGAATTTTATAACAAATAACTATTTCCACTGCTAAAGTAAGTGATGACTTTAGGGGGAGCCGTCAGAGTTGTACCTATGATATGCTTCCGAAACTAGTGTCTAGACGTTAGATTAAACATTTAGAGTATAAATGTAAATCTAGCGTTTTTAAGGTTGTCTTGGGTGCTTTGATGTGACGAGAGTGGAAATAAATATACTTTCATCAGCCGCACAAACGCTCTTTCCAGCAGCCTTAGTAAAATCCCACAATGGGATGTGTCTCCGCCGCAAGGAGTTTCTATGAATTCCGACCTGATGCCTTCGCCTGAATCTTCTAATTTGTCTGAGTCCAATCAGCCCGAAACCAGTTTAGAGACAACCGCTAATGTACCAACAGTAGCAGCCCCAGTCTCGGAATCTGAAAATTTGGCTGAAAATTTGAGTGTTGACCCTAGCGAGACTACTAACGATGGAAATTTAGCCAATCGGCAGCAACCGATTCCCCCCCCTAGCGAACCAATGCAGTATCGAGCTATTGGTTTGGTTCGGGGTCGTTATATTGCTACCGAGGAACAGTTTACCCAAGGTACGCTGCTCACGGCAGATGGAGTAGAACTCCAAGCCGTTCTGCTCGGTCGAATTATGAGCTTAGTTAAGAATCACCTTGATTTAGAAAAAAATCATCTGTGGGTAGTTTATCCCCGGACTAAGCAAGAAAGCGATGCCTTACACATTCAAATTGTGGGTGTGTGGGAACCAGAAAATCTAGCGAAACAGCAAGCGCAAGATTCGGCAGATAATGAAGCACCACCAGCCGAGGATGCTGCAACTGATAAAAACGACATTAAACCTTCATCAGATATTCCCGATGGCGGTTTTTCTGTGCGTGGCGAGGTAGTTTACCAGTCTTTTGATGACAAGAATTTGGTTGTCAAAATTAAGCAGGCTGCTCGCAAACAAGACGAAAAACCCAAATATTTTAAGCTAAAACTTAAAGGTGTCCTAGGTACGAAAGCTGTGGGCAAGTTCTGGGACTTTCAAGCAAAACGCGATGGTGATCAATTAGCCATAGAAACGGCTGAAGCTATAGCGGATTTACCCAAAAAACGCCGACCACCCCAAAGAGGTGGCCCTGGTGGGTTCCGTGGCGGTGGTGGTGGTGGCGGTGGTCGTCGCCCATTCCCGCCCAGACGCAACGTTGGCGACAGCCCCAGCCCACGCCCTGTTAAAAAAATCGGTGGTGGCGAAGCCTCTACTGTGTCCAAGCCTCTACCCAAAAGCGCGGCTCCTACTCCTAAACCGATAAAGAAACAAAAGCCACCGCAAGAGTAGCAAAAGTCTGAAGTGTGAAGTATGAAGTATGAAATTTCATCCTTCAGTTTTTCCTAGTGGTCTATCGCATTAATTTTGCTTGGCTGCGAGATCCCCGACTTCTTCAAGAAGTCGGGGATCTGACCACTTTCACTTATCAAAATTAAAAATCTGTCCAACGGTCTTGGGGTAAAAACGATCGCTCCATTGGAATGGGGGCGACTGCTTCTGTTAGGGTAAATGTGCCGGCGGCAATCCATTGTTTTAACTCTGTGGCAATTTGCCGAGATAAAAGCATACTGGCTAGAGGTGCAGCTCGCACTGGTTTATTTTCGATGGTGAGTCGCCCAGATTTAAGTTGGGCGTAACTCACTAAACCAAAGGTCGGACGCACGCGCCGGGGAATGGAAAAATCAACGATGGGCGCGACTAAATCTTTGTCTTGCACGGCACAGTGTTCAATTACGGCTTCGTTTAACACAGGAAATGGTATTCCCACACCCAACATCAAGGAAGGGCCATAACTTTTAAAGTAGCAACCACGCACCCAACGAGCATCCATTTGTTTTGCATCGCCAATTAAGGCTAAGGTGGCAGCCGGGCCAATGGGTGTGCGATTGGCTAACCGCTTTTGTAAGGGAAAGTGTTGGGTTCCTTCCCAAGCGATGTAACCGACACCACCGCCTAAAAAAATTCGCGTGCCAATGCCAATTAGTTGTAAATCGGGGTCGTTGAATAGGGGAGAAATTGCCCCAGGGTTAGAGTAGACGGCGTTACCTAAATGGGGTTGTAAGGGGCCGAGATAGGTAAATAATGGGCGATCGCCACCATTCACACCCACGATAAAATTTTGATAGAGGTTACGCGGATTGAATAAATAAAACTGATTAATGGTGTCGCGGGTAATTGTCGTTTCAAAGGTTGCCCGTGGGTAACAATCTGTAACTTGCCCTTGCGCTCTGACGTTGACTTGTTTACCTGCTATCAAATCATGGATAACATGACCACCGCCACGTTCGCGGACTTCTTCGCCGTCCATTACATCAACAACACAACTAGCACCGAGGTATAAATCTACAGCCCCAAACCCCGTATATGCTGGTACGCCATCTATCCAACAACGGCGAATTTTAATGGGGGGGTCAGTATGTCCCAGGTTAATAATTGCACCGCTTGATTCCATAGGTTCAAACGTGCCAGTGGTAATTACATCCACTTCTTTTGCAACTTTGCTCACGCCGACTTCTGCGACTCGTGCTTTGACTTCTTCAACTGTCAGAACTACTGCACGCTGGCGGCTGATTTTATCGTTAATTTCGGCGATCGTTCGCATAATATACCAAATTAGGGTTTAGGGGTGTATGGATGTAGGTTAAAACTTTTTGAGCTATCTATTTTACTGTTGCCTGTTCCCTATTCCCTACCCTGTTGTTTCTAAATTGTTTCGGGATCGATATTTAATTCTCGCAGTTTCGCTGCTAATTTTTCGGCTCTTGCTTGAGCTAATTCTTTTTGTTGGCGTTCAAATTCTGCGGCTTCTTCTGGAGTGGGAACTAATTGACTTTCTGGTGTAAAAAAGCGCAATAATCCTTCATGAATTCCCAGATATAAACCTAACTGCTGACTCCACAAATGGCCTTGAGGGTTTGGTTCTAGGGGTTGATATTGACCATCAACTAAATGAAATCCAGCAAATTCTTGTGTTTCTGGGTCAAACCAAAAATAATCGGGTGTGCGGAAGGTATTTTGGTATAGTTTTTTCTTTAAATCTTTATCGGTTTTCGCCGTTGATTCCGAAAGAATTTCTAAAATTACGTTAGGATATTTCCCTTCTTCTTCCCAAACTACCCAACTTTTGCGAGTTCTGCGTTCTGTGTCCAGCACGACAAAAAAATCTGGCCCCCGGAAGTGTTCATCTTTGCGTTTATTCCAACTGTAGTAAATAGTCAGATTTCCCGCAGCGTAGAAGTCGTTTTTGTCTCGCCACAACCATTTAAGACATTTAAGTAAGAGCATAATCTGCTCTAGATGCAGTTCTGTTTCCAAGGGGGGTTCATCGCTGTATAAATCACCTGGAGGAAGGATAACATCTTCTGGGGTTGATTGAGGAGCATCTAATTCTTTGGCGAGGGACATGGGGAAATTACTGCATCTGGTAGTTATGGGCTTATTGTAACTTTGAAAAAGTTTGATAGGAATCTCACTTTTTAGCGGAAAGTCTAATGTCTATTGCCCAAGAATTAGTATAGGATGCGGCAATTAACAGCGATCGCTAAAGGTTTCAGTCGTGGTTTATGAACAAATCAAGGCCAAACTTCCTCAAGGATGGTTCCAAAAAGAACAACAACCTTCAATCGTAGAACCTGAGACTGTTCCTATTACTGTAAATCTGCAACCGCCAGCAAATTTAGCAGTCGATTCCATTTACCGCAAGTATCGTTGCTGGACAGGAAACCCTGTAAGCTGTGAATGGACACAAAAAACCTTAGCACAAAATCCTACGGCTAAAAAATGCCAAAATTGCGGCTTTCCGACGATTTTAGTCCCAAAAACTGAATTTCGCGGCTATAAAGGGCGATACCGCATAGATAGTTATGTTGGTAGTCGGGGTATGGGCCGTTTATATCATGGTACTCAGTTAGCTGACCAACAACCAGCAATTATTAAAGAGTATTTAATTCCCGAATTGGTATTTAATGCGGAAGAAGCTAGAGACTGCAAACAAGCTTTTGAACGTTTAGCGGGGTTGAGTTTAGCTGATGGCAGAATTCAAGATATCCGGTTAAATTTTCCTTGGGATGCTGTCGCTGACCCAGTTGCCGAACGTTGCTATCTTGTTACTAGTGGCAATGTAGATGCTTATCCTAGCCTAAGAACATACCTGGCAATTATCAACAGACCTATGTCGCAAAGGGATGTTTACCGTGTGCTTGACCAAGTATTACAAACTCTGCAATTTCTCCACGGTCAAAAATTTAGTCTTCCGACTGGTCAAGTGCAGCAGGGAATTGCCCACGGTAATATTAATCTTGATAGTCTGCTAATTATGGCAGATACCCCAGAGTTTTTTATCTATGTAAGTGATTTAGCAATTTGGGAGCGTTTATTTGATTTACCAACTAGTAAAAGTAGCAATATTACTTATGCTCAAGATTTAGTTGCTTTGGGATATGTAGCTTTTTACTTATTAGCAGGCAGTACAGTCGATGCAGTTAATTATCTACCGCTAGACCCAAAAATTGAGTCACACTGGCCTGCAATAGAACCAGCATTTAAGGCTTTTTTATTCAGACTATTAGAGCTAGATAAACCATTTGCTAATGCAGAAGAAGCCCGACAGTCATTATCACAAGTTTTTACATTATTACCTAAAGAAATATTAATTATTCAAGCAGCAGAAGAAAAGACAAATAACAAATTATATCGTCCTTCAACAATAATATTGAGTATTTTTGGTGGATTAATTTTATGTACATTAATCTGGTGGATAATTCAGAAGCTACGACAGCCAGAAGTTGCAGTTGAAAATACAGTAGTTTGTTGTTTAGAAAATGTACCTGCTGTACCTCCAGGAACCTTTAACTACACTGGAGAAAAAGATAGCACTTGGAGCTTTATCCGCCGACAAAGCAATTTAATATTGCAAAATCAAACATTAGAAGCAAAATTAAAAGAAAGTCAGCCTAAACTACAATTAAATTATCAACCAGAAGACACATTAGCACAGGCGATCGCTAAAGTAAAATCCCGGCAATCAGACTTTGCGATCGCAAATATGGTTGAGCAATTTAGTCCTGATTTACGACATCAAGAATTTGCTTATGATGGTTTAGTTGTATTTGTGGCTTTTAGTTATGCTAAACGGGATAAAAGTTTACCCCAAGCATTAAAAGGACAAATTAGTATTGAACAGTTACGAGATTTATATACAGGTAAAGTAACTAATTGGAAAAATTTAAACGGTGCTAATTTACCCAAATTAAAAGTTAAGCTTTATGTACCGCAAGATAAAGAATTACAAAGAATATTTGAGCAAAGGGTACTGCAAAATGAAAGTGCGATCGCAGAATTTCGCAACTTAATTCAACAACAGAAATCAAATCAATCAATCACAGAGCCAATAGTCAATATTACTACTTTACCTACATTAGAAATGCTGCGGCAAGGATTAAGTGACTTTGAAGAAGATAATATTGGAAGTATTGGCTTTGCTACACTCAGTCAAGTATTTGGACAGTGTTCTGCTTATCCTTTAGCTATAGTTAATGGCAATAAACCTGCTGTTCAAACTTTAATTCAAGATAATGGAAAATCAATAAATCCCAACACAGATTTATGTGATGATAAAGGTAGTTATCAACCAGATATTCAAGTTTTTAAAACAGGTAGTTATCCCCTTAGCTATCCATTAGTTGTATTATACCCAGGCGACAATAACCGACCACCTATTGGGCAAAAATTTGCTGATATGCTGAGAACCGCAGAAGTACAGCAACTATTAGAAAAAGCGGGTTTAGTACCACTCAATCAGCAGAAGTAGACTTTTGGCTAATAGTCAACAGATAAATTTGATTGATAGATTAAGTCTATTTCAGAGTTTTTCAAAATGACAGACGATAGTAATAATCAAGATAACCAAAAAATATTAGCAAAGTTAGCAGCAAAAGTAATGTGCGATCGGCAAATGCTATGGAAGCTAACAGATAAAATTTATAGAATGATGATTGAAGACTTACAGCAGCAAAAAGAGCGGATCAAAAATTAGTCAGGAATAAAAATATGGTTAATAGTAGCCGAGAATTAAACTATGTTACTGCTAATAGATTTTATGTAGAGATAGAAAGTAATATTAGTGCCTGCTTTACAGAATGCCAAGGCTTGGGTGTAAATATTAAAACTGAAAAATTTGCCGAAGGTGGTGTTAATGACCAACAAAGAGTATTGTTAAATCCCGCCGACTTTTCTGATGTTACACTCAAACGCGGCATTACTAACGACTTAACATTTTGGAATTGGATTAATAAAATTTTGAGTGGTGGGATAGAACGACGCAACGTTAATATTTTAGTTTTTAATCAAGCGGGAGAAACAATGCAGTGCTGGACATTGATTGGTGCTGTACCTATTTCCTGGAAAGCACCCAGTTTAAGTGCAGATTCTAACACAGTAGCTATTGAAGAATTAACTTTAACTTACGAAGGCTTAAAAGTTGATAAAACCAGAGCTGGCGGTGCATCAATTCTTTCAGGACGCGATAGCTCAGGATACTTTTCTAGCAATTAATAATATATGACAGAAAATCTGGAATCGGGTTTTGGCTCCCAGCCTTCAGAACCAGAAATAGCAAATCTAAACTTGGGAATCAAGTACCCATTACTAGCTCACAAACCTTTAGGACAAAAATTAATTAGCCCTAAATTTTTGTTGCCATTAGGGGCTAAATCATTGTCTCATTTTGATCCATCAATTTTTTTTAAACATGATTCAATAGATTTTAATATATTAGATATATCTTTTCAAGATTCACCATTTTTGTCAGAAACTCAATCACAAACAAACTTTACTCCTTCTAAATCCTCTAGTTCAGATTCAGATATACAAAAAAAATCTCATACTAAAACATCAATTGTTCAAACACCCTCTCAAAGTAAAAACTATCCTGTCGAAAATAAGAAATTTATTTTAGATAAAGATATTAACCCTTCATCTGTCAATAATAATACAAATATTATTGTACCAACAACTACTAATGCAGATTTAAACTTTATTCAACCGCAACTGGAAAATCACACTTCAATTACTGCTCAAGAAGATAATTTAGCATCAACATATGAAGCAGAATCAACATCTAGCACGACAAATAATAAAAGTGTAGAATCAACGCTTATTCAGCCACGACTGGAAAATAATACTTCAATTGTTGCTCAAGAAGATAATCTAGCATCAACATATGAACCAGAATCAACATCTAGTACGACAAATAATGTAAGTGTAGAACCAACACTTATTCAGCCAAAACTGGAAAATCACACTTCAATTGTTGAGCAAGAAAAGACAGCAGTTGATAATTTAGCATCAACATATGAAGCAGAATCAACATCTAGCACAACAAATCATGTAAGTATAGAACCAACACTCATTCAAGCGCAACTGGAAAATCACACTTCAATTGCTGCTCAAGAAGATAATTTAGCATCAACATATGAACTAGAATCAACATCTAGCAAAACAAATAATGAAAGTGTAGAAACAACCCTCATTCAAGCGCAACTGGAAAATCACACTTCAATTGTTGAGCAAGAAAAGACAGCAGTTGATAATTTAGCATCAACATATGAACCAGAATCAACATCTAGTAAGACAAATAATGAAAGTATAGAACCAACCCTCATTCAAGCGCAACTGGAAAATCACACTTCAATTGCTGCTCCAGAAGATAATTTAGCATCAACATATGAACTAGAATCAACATCTAGCACAACAAATAATGTAAGTATAGAACCAACACTCATTCAACCACAACTGGAAAATCACACTTCAATTGTTGAGCAAGAAAAGACAGCAGTTGATAATTTAGCATCAACATATGAAGCAGAATCAACATCTAGTACGACAAATAATGAAAGTGTAGAACCAACCCTCATTCAAGCGCAACTGGAAAATCACACTTCAATT
Source organism: Nostoc sp. FACHB-110 (assembly GCF_014697425.1). Taxonomy (GTDB): domain Bacteria; phylum Cyanobacteriota; class Cyanobacteriia; order Cyanobacteriales; family Nostocaceae; genus Nostoc_B. The sequence goes on along the minus strand of NZ_JACJRU010000049.1, from coordinate 845 downwards.
GCTGCTCCAGAAGATAATTTAGCATCAACATATGAACTAGAATCAACATCTAGCACGATAAATAATAAAAGTGTAGAACCAACACTCATTCAACCACAACTGGAAAATCACACTTCAATTGTTGAGCAAAAAAAGACAGCAGTTGATAATTTAGCATCAACATATGAAGCAGAATCAACATCTAGTACGACAAATAATGAAAGTGTAGAACCAACCCTCATTCAAGCGCAACTGGAAAATCACACTTCAATTGCTGCTCCAGAAGATAATTTAGTATCAACATATGAACCAGAATCAACATTTAGCACAACAAATAATAAAAGTGTAGAATCAACGCTTATCCAGCCACGACTGGAAAATCACACTTCAATTGTTGCTCAAGAAAAGACAGCAATTGATAATTTAGCATCAACATATGTACCAGAATCAACATCTAGCACGATAAATAATAAAAGTGTAGAATCAACACTCATTCAAGCACAACTGGAAAGTAATGATTCAGTCGCTCATCAAGAAATATTATCAGGAATTGATAGTATACATACAAAATCTGAATCACAATCGATATCTAGTAAACAATCAAATGATACAAGTGTAGAAGCAACACTCATTCAACCGCAACTGGAAAATCACACTTCAATTGTTGAGCAAGAAAAGACAGCAGTTGATAATTTAGCATCAACATATGAAGCAGAATCAACATCTAGCACAACAAATAATGTAAGTATAGAACCAACACTCATTCAAGCGCAACTGGAAAATCACACTTCAATTGCTGCTCCAGAAGATAATTTAGCATCAACATATGAACTAGAATCAACATCTAGCACGATAAATAATAAAAG
>NZ_JACJRU010000048.1 GCF_014697425.1 Nostoc sp. FACHB-110 | reverse complement strand
AGGTCTGTTGGGTATGATGTAGACATTGCTCTAGTAACCCTGTCGCATTTTTATCTACTGACACAATAGCGTTACTGGAGCTTTTTTAGACTTTCCAAACATCCTCTGAGAGAAACAGAAAAAGTTTTACTAGCAGCCGCCAACAAAAATCTGAAAGTTTGCATCTTCCGTTTGGGTGGTATTTATGGCCCTGGAAGAGAATTAATTAAAATATTTAGTCGTGCATCTGGTACAACTCGCCCTGGTAATGGTCAAGACGTAACCAATTGGATTCATTTAGATGATATAGTCGCGGCGATCGAATTTGCCCGTCACTATCACTTAGATGGGATTTATAATTTGGTTGATGATGCCCATATAGCCAGCAAAGAACTCTTAGATACCTTATTTAAAAAACACAATTTACCGACAGTTACCTGGGATGTTTCGCAAAAAAGCAACCGACCCTATAATGCAACTGTATCAAATCAAAAGATAAAAGATGCCGGATACAAATTAATTCATCCCCAGATGATTTTTGATTAACAATATACTTATGCAAGCATCTATCACCACAACTCCTACCCAGTTTTATACTTGGCAAAATTATCGTTGTGCTTACGAAGTTTACCAACCAAATAATATTCATCCAGCCGGAATTCCCTTGCTATTAATTCACCCAATTGGCGTAGGCTTATCAGGTGAATTTTGGCAGCGATTTTGGAATGAATGGTATACACAAGGCAACCAAAATATAATTTACAATCCTGATTTAATCGGGTGTGGTAAAAGTGATATGCCTCATGTGGCATACACTCCCCAAGATTTGGCAGAACAATTACAGTATTTTTTACAAACAGTTGTCCAAAAGCCTGTTGTTTTAGTAGTCCAAGGTGCTTTATTTCCGGTTGCCATCGAATTAGTCAAAAAAGAATCAAATTTAGTTAAAGGTTTGGTACTGTCTGGGCCGCCAGCTTGGCCTGTAATTACCAAACAGTCGTCAACAACACAGCAAAAACTGATTTGGAATCTGTTAGATTCGCCTCTAGGAAATGCCTTTTTTCGCTACGCCAGAACTGAAAAATTTTTGCGGTCTTTTTCCACTCGTCAGCTATTTGCGAGTGGTGATGATGTAGATAGTGAATGGTTAAAGATGTTAGTTGCTGGTGCAGAAAATACAGCTAGCCGTTATGCAGTATTTTCTTTTCTAGCTAGATTTTGGCAACAAGGTTATAGTGGTGACATTGCCAATATCCAGCAACCAACATTAGTGGCTGTGGGTGAAACAGCATCGAGTATTAGCAAAGAAGGGAAACAAGAAACACCCGATGAGCGTTTAGCTGATTATCTAGCAAGATTACCTCAAGGAAGTGGGGTAAAAGTGCCAGGAAGAAATGTTTTACCTTATGAATCTACCAAAGAATTTGTAAGTGCGATCGCGCCATTTATTACGGCATTATCTCAAAAAAATTAGTCATTTGTCGTTAGGACAAATGACCAATACAGTATATTTCATCTAAATGAGGTAGATTTTTCTAACCTCTAACCTCTTCCCCTAATTAAATTACCTCTTCCCGGTTTGGTTTTATCAAACGTTCCGTCAACGACTTAATCACAATATATAAAACCGGAACGACAAACAAACTCAAGAAAGTGGCAATTAACATTCCCCCAAATACCGCAGTTCCTAATGATTGGCGACTACCTGCACCTGCACCTGTAGCCACAGCCAAAGGAAAAATCCCCAAAAGAGTAGAAAAAGCTGTCATCAAAATGGGGCGTAAACGTTCTTGCGATGCTTCAATTACTGCTTTGGTAATTGACAGCCCTTGGTCTCTTAATTGATTGGCAAATTCTACAATCAAAATTGCGTTTTTACTTGCCAAACCAATCAACATAACTAACCCAATTTGACAGTAAACATCATTAGGAAATCCCCGCATTGATTGGGCTAACAGTGCGCCAAAAATTGCTAAAGGTACTGAAAGCATAATAATCAATGGGTCAATGTAATTCTCATACTGAGCAGCCAGTACCAAAAATACAAAGACCAATCCTAAACCAAAGATAATTGGGGCTAAACCGCCTGATTCCAATTCTTCTAGGGCTGTTCCTGACCATTCATAACCATAACCTGGCGGTAGAACTTGTTGCGCCGTCTGTTCCATTTTCTCAATAGCATCACCAGAACTAGAGCCAGGTGCGGCGGAACCGTTGATTTCTATTGAGCGGAATAGGTTGTAATGGTTAATGGTTTGCGCCCCTGTGGTAGAGGTAATTTTCACCAGGTTGCTCACAGGAATCATTTCATTGCGACGAGAGCGGACGTATAATTTACCAATATCTTGGGGGTTCGAGCGAAACTGTTCGTCTGCTTGGACGTATACCCGATAGTTACGCTGCTGCAGGTTAAAATCGTTGACATATTGCGAACCTAAAGCAGTTTGTAAGGTGGTAAAGATATCGTCTACATTAACTTGCAGTGCATTTGCTTTGTTGCGGTCTACTTCTACAAGTAGCTGGGGTGTATTAGCTGCAAAGGTAGTAAATACTGCTTGTAATCCTGGTGTTTGATTAGCACGGCCTAGCAATTGTCCCATTGTTTGGACTAAATTTTCTAAGCCACTATTACCTCTGCGGTCTTGCAGCTGAAAGGTAAAACCACCAAAGTTACCTAATCCTTGAATTGAGGGTGGGTTAACTGCAAAAACTCTCGCTTCAGGAATGGCGAAAAACTTACCTTGCAATTTACCAATAATTGCCTGTACTGTCTGATCTGGTTTAGGACGTTCATCCCAATTTTTTAAGGTGGTAAAGATAATCCCACTGTTGGCGGTGCTACCACTAAAACCAAACCCACCCACAGCAAAAGTGCCGACGACTTCAGGTAGTTGCAAAATTTCTTTTTCTACCTGAGACATAACATTGCTGGTGTATTGTAACGAAACACCTTGAGGCCCTTGGATAATTGTGATGAAATAGCCTTGGTCTTCATCAGGGAGAAATGCCGTTGGGACTGTTGTATACAGCCAAGCAGTCATTCCCAAGGTGACGATAAATAAACCAATGATGATACTTTTAATGCGGGCGAGAAACATTAGCGATCGCTGATAGCTCTGCCTCACCCAGTCCAAAAATCTGTTAATCTGGTTAAAAATCCAACCTATCCAGCCTGTAGGTTTTTGTCCTTGACGCAGCAGCAAAGCACACAAAGAAGGCGTAAGCGTCAGAGCAATAAAAGTAGAAATGGCAATAGAAAAGGCAATAGTCAGAGCAAATTGCTGATACAACGCGCCTGTAGTTCCCGGGAAAAATGCCACTGGGACAAACACTGCCATCAACACTAAAGATGTAGCAATTACAGCACCAAATAACTCCGCCATTGATTCACTAGCCGCACGCTTGGGATTTATCCCTTTATCTTGAATAAAACGGCTAATCTGCTCAACCACAACAATCGCATCATCTACCACCATCCCCGTTCCGAGAGTCAAACCAAACAAGGTCAAACTATTAATCGAAAAATTAAACACTTTCACAAAGGCAAATGTCCCAATCAAAGAAAAGGGAATCGTCAGCGCGGGAATCAGGGTAGTTCGCCAATCTTGTAAGAATAAGAAAATGACAATTACAACCAACACTACTGCTTCCAATAAGGATTTAAGCACTTCTGCCAAAGACTCTTCGACAAACACAGTAGTGTCAAATGCTACTTGATATTTCATTCCTGGTGGCAAACTCGGAGCTAATTCTGCCATTGCAGCTTTCACGCCTTTTGCCACATCCAAAGCATTACTTCCAGGAACCTGATAAATCCCTAAACCCACGGCATCCTTAGCGCGAAATCGCAAAAATGTATTGTAATTTTCTGCGCCTAATTCGGCTCTGCCAACATCTTTTAGTTTGACTAAAGTACCATCATCTTCAGTTTTAATCACAATTTCGGCAAATTCTTCGGGATTTGTCAGACGACTGGCTGCACGCACATCAATTTGATATTGTTGCCCTTGAGGCGCAGGTTCTTGTCCAATTCTCCCTGCACCAACTTGCAAGTTTTGTTGCGATAGTGCGGTAGTCACATCTTGCGGGGTTAATCCCCGACTGGCCAAGCGATTTGGATCTAGCCACAAGCGCATCGCATAGCGACGTTCACCAAAAATCCGCACATCACCTACGCCTTTGACTCTTTTTAAAGCATCTGCAATATAAAGGTCAGCATAGTTACTCAAGAATGTGTTGTCATATTCTTGATTATCGGTATACAAACCAATTGCCAGCAAAATATTGTTAGATTGCTTGGTAACTCTCACGCCTGTACGCTGCACCACATCTGGCAATTGTGCTTCAGCTACAGAAACCCGGTTTTGGACATCAACAGCAGCTAAGTCTTTATTGCGTGAAGCATCGAAGGTAACTGTAATAGTGCTTGTACCATCGTTGCTGCTGCTGGAGGTCATATATTTTAGACCTTCAACACCGTTAATTTGTCTTTCTAAAATATTAGTTATGCCACTTTCTACGACTTCGGCACTAGCTCCACTGTAGTTAGCAGTGACGTTAATTTGAGTCGGACTAATATCAGGAAAACGGGCAATTGGTAGAGTTGGAATACTAATTAATCCCACCAACAGGATAATAATTGCACAGACCGTAGCAAAGACGGGTCGCTTGATGAAAAAATCAACAAACATAAATTAGGAAGTATGAAGTATGAAGTGTGAAGTATGAAGTATGAAGTCTGAAGTGTGAAGTCTGAAGTGCAGAATTTCAGAGTACCCCTGCGGGAACGCCTGCCGTAGGATGCCCTTAGGGCTGTAAGGCGAACATACTTCATCATTCAGACTTTTTTTTCTAAGGAGCGGGGCTGATGGGTGCGCCATTAGTTAAGTTGAGAATGCCAGAAACAACGATTTTGTCTCCTGCTTTTAGTCCTTCCAGAACTTGATAATTATTGCCTTCAATAGCTCCTAATTTGATTGCTTTTTGCATAGCTACTAAAGATGGTGCGCCCGGTTTGGGGTTTTCTGGTGCTTGCGCGACAAAGACAAATGACTCGCCACCTAAGCGCGACACGGCTGTAACTGGAATTAAGATTCCCGGGCGTTCATTCCAAATTACTTTTGTTTGCACTAACTGACGATTGAGCAGTTGTCTATTGCCATTACCAAAGGTGGCTTTAGCTAAGACTGTTTGGGAATTGGCGTTGGCATTTGGCGCAATGAAACTTATTTTGCCTGTAGCAGTTGCTTGACCTTGGTCATTGAGCATTTGTATGGGTAAGCCCAGACGCAATTGTTTGCCTTGATTGAGTGGTACAGAGATGTTTAATTCTAAGGAATCATTTCTGGTGAGGGTGGTGAGGTTGTCCGCTTTACTGACAAATTCTCCGACTCGGACAGGAATATCGCCAACGACACCAGTAAAAGGTGCGCGGACGTTGGTGTATTGCAATTGCACTTGGGCGGCTTGGACTTGAGCGGCGGCTTGGGTAACTTGCGATCGCGCCTGGGCAATTTCTTCTGGACGCGCCCCATTCTCTAATTGCCTTAGATTCTGTCTTTGCTGTTCTAGTGCTGCTTCTAATTCACTAATATCGGAACCTCTAGCTTTGCGGAGTTGTTCTAGCCGACGCTGCGCTACAACTAAAGCAGCTTCAGCACTGCTTTGTTCTTTGAGATAACCTTCTAAAGCATCTTGCGAAACTGCGCCTTCTTTTTGCAGTTGGGCGTAACGCTGCGCTCTCGATTTTGCTAGTTCTAAATCAGATTTTGCTGAATTAATTTGGGCTTCGGCTTGGGCAATTTCTTCTGGTTGCGCCCCTGCTTGAGCATCCCTGAGCCGCGCTTGGGCTTGGGCTAGCTGCGCTCTGGCTTGGGCAATTTCTTCTGAGCGACTACCTGCTTTGAGTTCTGCCAGGCGTGCTTGTGCTTGCTCTAAAGCAGCTTTGGCTTGTAGCAATTGGGCTTGAGCATCATCACTTTGCAGCCGAATGACTACTTGTCCTTGGGAAATGCGATCGCCTTCTTTAAAGGCAATCTGCGTAATCCGTCCGTCAACTTCTGGTTTGAGGGTGACAGAACGGGGAGCATCTAAAGTCCCCACTAACTCAGATGTTTCTTGGATAGTTGTATTCTCAACAGTGGCTAGTTTTACCGGGATTCCCATCGGTTTACCAGGCGCACTCGCCTTAGGCTGTGAATTACTCGCTTGGTTAGTTTTCCACCATTGCCAACCTGCACGCCCACCCGTGATTAATAGTACAATGCCTAAAATTATCGGCCAAATTCGCTTTTTTTTTGCTACTGATATTGGTTTTGGCTCTGGTGAGTAATTTTCTGGTTGAGCCTGACTAGTATCATTAGCAACAGGCTGCTCTATTTCGACTTGAACCTGTGAATCAGGGAACTCAGCTTGGGACATTTTAGTTTTCTCATTTATTCAGACTGGGAAAAAGGCTGAGGGTTGAGTAATTTCTAGCCTTTTTTATAGTTTTTGGTTTGCTTGAGCAAACGCTCATAAATCTACGCAAGTATTAAGGCAATTAAACTGCATCTTGAGTATCTCCAAAATGCAGTATTTCATAGGACTTAAGTATGAAAACGACAAATCAAGGTTTAGCGAAAAAAGGTTTCAGGCGTTCAAGTTCAGCCTTACACCCAGTCCCAACCACAAATTTTTGTATATAAGTCCTGATTCATTGACAAATACCTCTTTTGCCACATTTAGCAACCTTGCACGAGCCAGCATTGGTTTTGAAATTAAGTTACTCATAATTATCATGCAAGTGCTTACTTACAAATGTAAGTAATTGCTTGCATTATATTATGTATGTTCCCAAAAAGTGTATAAACTAGGGCAAGCCAAGTGCGATCGCGCTTGAAATTGGATACTTCTACCCTCAGAATATCCTCAATTTTCTTGTGGGTATCCTTACCCGTACCGTCTCAAAGGTAAGCAGGATACTCACCCTATAAGATAAATAATTTATTTTTTGGCAACCCCATTGACAAAGAAAGCTTCAAAAACAAATGCGGGTATTTTCCGATGCTGTTATAAACTTAATTCTTGCATCGTGGAATAAAGCATTTACCTTTTAATCCTGATGGAATTTGTGATTTTATTTTTATGGCTCATGCTGATGTTGTTCATTCTGCGGTTAGCCTACTTAGTTGTACAAAATTCTCAACAATCTTCCACGCAAAAACACAGAACAAAGCATATCCGAACTTTTCCAATCACGCTTCCCCCTAGAGGTAGAAAAACTAATTCTCAACAATGGCGAGAATTGCTGAGGTTGGTTCATGGTGATGTTGCTACAGCCAATCGACTAGTTGATTATGAAATGAAGCGTAACCCTGGGCGCAATTTTGATTGGTGTGTAGATAAAGCCTTGTGGCAATTGAAGCGCGATCGCCGTTAATTAATTAATGTGTACGATATTACTCTAAACTGATTGATGAGTTAAGTTTTAGTCACGCGGAGGAATGGTGGCAATGGATGTCAGCTTGATAGTGTCGAACATCTTGAATCCACCAGTTTTAGCTTTTTTCCTGGGGGTGCTGGCAGTTTTACTCAAGACTGATTTAGAAATTCCTGCACCTATCCCGAAACTCTTGTCTTTATATTTACTTTTTGCCATTGGGTTTAAAGGTGGGGTAGAACTTGTCAAAAGTGGCATTAATCAACAAGTTATTTTGACTCTTTTGGCAGCCATGATTATGGCCTGTGTTGTTCCTCTTTATACCTTTTTTATTTTGCGGCTCAAACTTGATACTTATAATTCAGCCGCTATAGCTGCTACCTATGGTTCCATTAGTGCCGTCACCTTTATCACGGCTAGTTCCTTCTTAACTCAACTAGGTATGGCTTTTGATGGGTTTATGGTTGCAGCCCTGGCCCTGATGGAATCACCAGCTATTGTGGTTGGTTTAATATTAGTCAATGTATTTAGTGCCAATAAAAACGAGCAAGAATTTGTTTGGAAAGAGGTATTACAAGAAGCTTTTTTGAATAGCTCTGTGTTTTTGCTAGTTGGTAGCCTGTTAATGGGTCTTTTGACTGGAGAACACGGTTGGCAGACCCTAAAGCCTTTTACCCAAGATATGTTTTATGGGGTGTTGACATTCTTCTTATTGGATATGGGCTTGTTGGCAGCTAGAAGAATCAAAGATTTGCAAACAACAGGGATATTCCTAATTTTATTTGCGATTTTAATTCCAATTTTAAATGCTGGGATAGCTTTATTAATAGCCAAGGCGATCGGGATGTCCCCAGGAGATACTTTATTATTCTCCGTTTTGTGTGCCAGTGCCTCTTATATTGCCGTACCAGCAGCTATGCGCCTAACTGTCCCCGAAGCTAATCCTAGTTTATATGTTTCTGCTGCTCTGGCTGTAACCTTTCCTTTTAATATCATTGTAGGTATACCCCTCTACTTATACGGCATTAATATTCTTTGGAGATAAGATAATGCAGCCAGTCAAACGTATAGAAATATTTGCCAATTATGTTGAACTCGGTAAGATTTTAGAGTCCTTAGAAAAGGCAGGTGTACTTGGACACTCAGTTGTTAAAGATGTCGCAGGCAAAGGTACAAGAGGCAAAGTTACCAACGATTTAGCCATGACAATGCTAGACAACGTTTATATCATTGCCTTTTTTTCACCTGACAAATTGCCTTTAGTAGAATCAAATGTTCGGCAAACTCTCAGTAGGTTTGGTGGAGCTTGTTTCATTTCTGATGCAATGGAAATTGAAACTACTAGATGTGTGGGATGAAATCTCAAGTGTGAAGTGTGAAGTGTGAAATGATTTCCATTAGCACTTTAACTTTTAACTATTCACATCACTTAAGCGTGAAGTTGTAAACCTATCCATCCACTTTTCTAAATAAACTCGGTTGGAATTTTGTTCAGATGGATCTTGAGTATCTGCAGGATAAGGCATCAGTCCTAAAATTGTGGCTGTTGTCACACAAAACATTGACTTTTGGAAAGTGATACAAATTTGCACCCGCAAGTCATCTTCACCGCGAAGACTGTGGCGATAAAGAGCGTGCAAATATTCTGGTAAGTAATGGCGCATATCCTGCATCAACAAGGTAGGAGGAATACCAGCACCACCAATAGGCAAAGGATCGGCATACAAAGCACCATACTGGAATCGAGATTGGTCTGGGGGAATTTGATAAGCTTGAGCGTTGTATGAAACTGTACCAGCAAAGGGAGTGCCTCTAAAGAAAACTGCCTCGACATAAGGCACGGCTGTATCTGCTAAAAATGTTAACCCAGCTTTTTTAGGCAGCAAATCGTAGACTTTATCGCCAATTTTGACAGAGTATGTAACTGGCTTCATAGCATCGGCGACTAATCCAGCTTTAATATGGTCTACAACATCAGCAATTGATGTAATTTCGCCTTGATCATAGCGGTCTGATAAGCTCAAAAATATATCAGCCATGACTCGCCAGAATTGGCCTAAACCACTGTAGTAAGCCGAGACACGCAACTGTTCAATTAAAAAATCAGGAAACAGTTGATTAATGCCCAAAATAAAAGGATTATTTTTAAATTTAGCGGTGATAACTGCTTTTGCTCTTTCTTGAAATTCTTTGGTATCTAAATAGGCATCTAGTCCACCGCCACCGTGCCACATCATTGATTTCATGCAATATTCTGCATATTCATAATTGATGCGGTCATGCCACCAATGACGGAATAATTTTTTATAGGAAAAATCCCCATTAAAGTATTTAAAAAAGGGAAAAAATACTAAAAATTGATGGTCAGCAATGTAGATAAGATTGTTGGAGTAGGCATCTAAAACAACACCATAACTTTTGAGAATGCCGACTACTTCTAAAACATTTTCCGGACTATTAGGAAGTAATGCGCCGCCTGTTCGCAACCTTTCCACATACTCAGTTAAAGGATGTTTAGCTGGCTGATTTTTCATTGTTACCATTGCAAGTTCTCCAAGTTGGGAATGAGGAAATCAAAAGGAAAAAGTAAAAAGGCAAAAATAACCAGATTTTTACCTTTTAATTTTTCCGTTTGACTTTAATTTTTGTGGCTTACCTTTTCTACCGATACTGTGGCCACGACTTTATCTACACTAATCATTGCGGTGATTGTTGGTTCAGTCCAGCGAGATAACCAAGCAGGTTGAATGCCAAAAATTACAATTAACACAGCTAAAACTACTGAAGGCAAGCGATCGCTCCAATAGACTCGTGGTAAATTTACTACTTGGGCAGATAAGCGCCCAAAAAAGGCCCGATTCATCAAGATTAAGAAGTAAACTGCTGTTAACCCTGTCCCAATCATCGACAGCAAGGTTTGCACTGGGAATACAGGAAAACTACCCCGGAAAATAATAAATTCCGAAATAAAACCAACCATCCCTGGTATACCTGCACTGGCCATTACTCCCAGTACCATCAAGCTGCCAATCACAGGTAAACCTCTTTCTGGGTTTAATAGTCCTTGCAGAACGTCTAAATCACGGCTACCTGTTTTCTTGTAAACTACGCCGACTAACAAAAATAACAAGGCGGAGATTAAGCCGTGGCTGACCATTTGCATGACTGCACCTAAGACGCTAAGGGGTGTAGCGGCGGCGGCGGCTAGTAAAACGTAGCCCATATGTCCAATTGAACTGTAGGCTACCATTTTTTTCATGTCAGTTTGGGCGATCGCACAAGACGCACCATAAAGTACGCTAATTACTGCCCAAGTCGCTAACCAAGGAGCCGCATAGTGCCAAGCTTCTGGTAGCAAATTCATCCCAAACCGCAGTAAGCCGTAAGTGCCTAACTTCAACAGTACCCCAGCTAACAGTACAGAAATGGGTGTTGAGGCTTCAACGTGGGCATCTGGCAACCAAGTATGGAAAGGAACCAAAGGAATTTTGATACCAAAGCCAACTAAAATCCCCGCCAGTAGAATCAGTTGGGTAGCTAATGGTAAAGATTGGGCATTTAAGTTGGCTAAGGCAAAGTTAGAGCCACCACTCAGCCAAACCATCCCCAAGAAGCTGGCCAAAATCAAAATGCCGGATAAGGCGGTGTAAATCAGAAACTTTGTTGCTGCGTAACCCCTTCTCGCACCACCCCAAATCGCAATTAACAAGTATAGGGGAATTAGTTCTAATTCGTAAAACAAGAAAAATAGCAGTAAATCCTGGGCAAGAAAAGCTCCAGTTACCCCAGTATTTAACAGTAATACTAGCGAGTAATACAATTTTGGTCGTTGTATAGCACCATCGCTACTGGTAATCGCAATACAGGTTAAAAGTGCATTTAACACCAACAAGGGCAAAGATAAACCATCAACTCCCAGGTTATAACTTAGCCCGATCGCATCTACCCAAGGGAGGAATTCACTAAACTGTTGCGCAATTTCTCCGGGGTTGAATTGGATGGCTAAAAATACTGACCAGACAAAACTGAGACTGGCAAATCCAAAAGCTACTTTCCGGGCTAACTTGCTGTCAAGGGCAGCAGGCCAGAAACCGATTAACGCCGCACCTAAAAGTGGCAGCAAGATTAAGGCACTTAGCATACAAACAAAACAAGAGATGGGGAGATGAAGAGAGAAGGAGACACGTAGCACTAAGATTCTTAGAAATGCAAGTTATCTAAAAGCCCTAATGACCAGCTAATAAAGAAGCCCAGAACGCTGACAACCGCAAGGATAGTCAACATATATCCTTGAGATTGTCCAGAAACGCTGTATTTCAAGCCTTGACCCCCGAAAATAGTCGCAAAGCCTACTAAGTTCACAAAACCATCGACTACATAGCGATCGCTCCAAGCCGATATTTTAGACAGCAATGCCACTGCACTCACAACTGTCAAACGGTAGATGCGGTCAATGTAAAAGTCGTAACCTAATAAGTCTTGTACAAATCGCCAAGCCAAAATTCTTGATCTTGACCAAGCTTTGTGGAGGTACATTGTCGAACCGATGCCTACTCCCAAAATGGTGGAAGACAATAGCACTGATACTACATACCAGTCAATGCTTTCCCAACTTGGTAGTAGATACCATTGCTGAAGCATCACTGGCAATAGCAAACTCAATATTGTCAATGTCACCATTGGAAATGCCATCTGCCAGCCAACTTCTGGCGCGCGTCGGGTTTTTTGTTGTGGAGAACCCCAAAATACTAATCGAAATACCCTTGTCAAGTTTAAAGCCGTCAAGCCATTGACAATCACTAAAACACCAATTACCCAAGGGCTAATTTTTACCAAACCATCAGCCCAAGATAACATTGCCCAAAAGCTGCCTAGTGGTAACAGGGTAATCATCCCGGCTGAACCGACAACAAAGGCAGTAGTTGTAGCCGGCATCCTTGACCACAAACCACCCATTTCGGTTAAATCTTGGCTGTGGGTAGTGTAGATAATTGAGCCGGAACTCATAAATAATAACGCCTTGGCGATCGCATGAGTTAACAGCAACATCAAAGCCACACCGCCCTGCTGTAGCCCTACCGCCAAAAACACTAGCCCCATGTATGCACTTGTAGAGTGGGATAGCGCTCGTTTAATGTCAATTTGGGCTATGGATACCAAAGTTGCGCCAATTGCTGTCACCGTCCCCATAATGATTAAGGCATTCAACGCCACTGGCGATAGTGCTAAGATTGGTTGCAACCTGTACAACATATAAGCACCACCCGCCACCACCAGGGAGTTCCGCATCACAGAAGCGGGGTTTGGCCCTTCCATCGCTTCATCTAACCACAGATGCAAAGGAAACTGAGCGCACTTCCCCGCAGGCCCAGCAATTAAAGCTAACCCCAATAAAGTTGAGGTAACAGGACTTAAATTCGCTGTCTGCGCCCATTCATACAAATCCGAAAAGTTTAAGCTGCCAGCTAAGGTAGAAAGTGTGACTACACCCATCAAGAGCAACAAATCACCAACCCGCTTGGTTAAAAAGGCATCCCGCGCTGCTGTCACCACCAACGGTTGGGCATACCAGAATCCCACCAACAAGTAGGTAGAAAGTGTGAGGACTTCTAGCAAAGCATAGCTGAGAAATAAGGAATCACTAATTGCTAGCCCACTTAAAGCCGCTTCAAAAAACCCAACAAGGGCAAAAAAGCGTGCTAACGACCAGTCTTTTTCCAGATATCCCAAGGCATAAATTTGCGCTAACAGACTTAACCCTGTCACTAAGACTGTTGCCCCAACACTCACTGGCGATATTTCTAAAGCAAAGGATAAATTTAAATCTGCTGCTTGAAACCAGTGAATCAGCAAATTTTCTGGTTCTCTATCCCAAATATCTTTAAAAACAAATAAGCTATGGGCAAAAGCCAAAAGGGTTGTCAACAAGTTAAGATATGCTGCTGGTCTGGGGCCTGTACGTCTGATAATTCCCATTCCCCAGGGCAACGTGAAAATCGCACCCATTAAGCTATATAAGGGTATCCACCAACTTGTTGAAAATAGAAATTCATTCATTTAATTTGCTTCCCTTGACGACTCAGCCTTGATTTTTATCAGTAAGTTTTTTAAACATTGTTTGTGTAATAAAAAAATTGTCAAAGTTTGGACTTTTATATTAATTTTTTAACTAAACTAAAAATGTGTATTTTTCCCTGAGATATTTCTCACAGAGTTAGGATAAAAATTAAGTTACATATTTCAATACTCCTATTTCCATTAGATAATATTTGTTGGGAAATTTCTATTTCTACTTTTAGCAGATAACTTTATAAGATATATTTAAAAAAATTATATATTTTTTTGGCATCATTGATCACATACAACAAAACTGAGGAAAGACAGAAGCACCAATAGATACAGCTTTTGCTCATTCCTCACCAGACAAAATAAGTCTTGGTTATGAACTTTGTTTTGTATATGTAATAAAAAAATTATAAAGCATAAGCGGCTGCTCTTGGAATGAGCCGATTTAAAGCGAGCAGAATCCGGGAATCAAAAAGCATTAAGTTTTTTAAAACTTTTTTATTATAAACTATTATACTAATTTATATTGCCAGGGGAGCCAAGCTTTCCTATGCTTATTTTGGAAGTGTCTTTTAGCTCAAGATGAGCTTCCCCGTCAAAATTTTCAAACAACAGTACTGATTGGATTTAATTTTTAGGAGTTTCTGCGATGCCAATTGCAGTTGGAATGATTGAGACAAAGGGCTTTCCAGCAGTAGTAGAAGCTGCTGATGCGATGGTAAAAGCCGCCCGTGTAACTTTGGTAGGATATGAAAAAATTGGTAGCGCTCGTGTCACCGTGATTGTGCGGGGTGATGTTTCCGAAGTGCAAGCCTCAGTCGCAGCTGGAATTGAAGCAGCAAGAAGAGTAAATGGTGGTGAAGTGGTTTCCACTCATATCATTGCGCGTCCTCATGAAAACTTGGAATATGTTTTGCCGATTCGTTACACAGAAGCAGTAGAACAGTTTCGCACTTAACAGTTGAGAATACAAAGTGACTGACGGGGTTGCTTGCTTGGGCTGCGCTTTTGTTTGTTTGAGAAAATTTAATTAGGGATTAAAACTAATGTCAATTGCAGTGGGAATGGTAGAAACGCTTGGCTTTCCAGCAGTAGTAGAAGCTGCTGACGCGATGGTAAAAGCTGCGCGTGTAACCTTAGTTGGCTACGAAAAAATCGGTAGTGGTCGGGTGACAGTAATCGTGCGGGGTGACGTTTCCGAAGTCCAAGCTTCTGTAGCAGCAGGTGTGGAATCAGTTAAGCGAGTCAATGGCGGACAAGTGCTATCTACACACATCATTGCTCGTCCCCATGAAAACTTAGAATACGTCCTGCCAATTCGGTATACAGAAGACGTAGAACAATTCCGGGAAAATGTGAACGCAATTCGACCTTTCGGCGGCAGAAGACCATAACATATAATGCAAATTGCCAAAGTACGTGGCACAGTAGTTAGCACTCAAAAAGAACCAAGTCTTCGCGGTGTGAAACTACTGATGTTGCAATTAGTAGATGAAGAAGGGAATATCCTACCACAATACGAGGTAGCAGCGGATACAGTGGGAGCAGGAGTAGATGAGTGGGTACTAGTCAGTCGTGGCAGTGCCGCTCGTCAAATCCTGGGCAACGAACAACGCCCTTTGGATGCAGCAGTGGTGGCGATAATTGATACTATTCATGTTCAAGATCGCCTTATTTACAGTAAAAAAGACCAATATAGATAGTCATTAGTCAACAGTCAACGGTCAACAGTCAACAGTCACTCAACTATGGACTATTGACTATGGACTATTGACTATGGACAAAAAGCTTAATTCAGGAGGAATCTCGCAATGGCAGTCAGCAGCACGGCGGCACCCCCAACCCCGTGGTCAAAAACTTTAGCTGAGCCAGAAATCCACGAAACCTCATTTGTCCACTCCTTCTCCAAGGTTATTGGCGATGTGCAGATTGGTGCAAATGTAATCGTTGCTCCGGGGACTTCGATTAGAGCGGATGAAGGTACACCTTTTTACATCGGTGAGAATACCAATATCCAAGATGGTGTAGTGATTCATGGGTTGGAGCAAGGCCGAGTAATTGGTGATGATGGCAATGAATACTCGGTGTGGATTGGTAAAAATGCTTCGATTACCCACATGGCTCTGATTCATGGCCCAGCTTATGTAGGGGAAAATTGCTTTATTGGTTTTCGCTCCACAGTATTTAATGCCAGAGTGGGTGCGGGGTGCATTGTGATGATGCACGCTTTAATTCAAGATGTAGAAATTCCCCCAGGTAAATATGTACCATCGGGAGCGATAATTACCAGCCAGCAGCAAGCTGACCGTCTGCCAGATGTGCAAGACCAAGACCAGCAATTTGCTCATCATGTAGTAGGAATTAATCAGGCACTGCGGGCTGGTTATCTCTGTGCTGCTGATAGCAAATGTATTGCACCCATCCGGGATGAATTAGCTAAATCTTATACAAGTAGTAATGGTTTAACTGTCTTAGAGTTGGAAAGGAGTAGTGAAGTGGCGAGCAATAGCTTGGGTGCGGAAACCATAGATCAAGTGCGTTATCTATGGGAGCAAGGATATAAAATCGGTACAGAACACGTAGACCAAAGACGTTTTCGGACTGGTTCTTGGACTAGCTGTCAACCAATTGAAGCAAGATCGGTAAATGAAGCTTTATCAGCTTTGGAAGGCTGTTTGGCAGATCATAGTGGCGAGTACGTGCGTTTATTTGGCATTGACCCCAAAGGTAAACGTCGGGTATTAGAAACAATTATTCAACGCCCAGATGGTGTAGTTGCAGCAGGCTCTAGCTTTAAAGCCCCTGCTAGTACAAGTGGTTCTAGCTATAGCAGCTACAACGGTAATGGTAATGGTAACGGTGCTGGGATTGGTTCTATCAGTGGAGAAACTGTAGAGCAAATCCGCAAACTGTTGGCTGGTGGTTATAAAATTGGTACAGAACACGTAGATGAGCGGCGTTTCCGTACAGGTTCTTGGGCTAGCTGTAAGCCGATAGAAGCAACTTCAACCAATGATGTTGTGGCTGCTTTAGAAGAATGTATTGGCAACCATCAAGGTGAGTATGTTCGGTTGATTGGGATTGACCCGAAAGCTAAACGCCGGGTGTTAGAAAGCATTATTCAAAGACCTAATGGCCCAGCTGCACCCTCTGGTGGCCAAAAATCCTATCCTAGTTCCAGCATTGCTAGCGCGCCAAAAACAACAGCAACCGCAACTGCTACTAGCAACCGCTTGAGTGCAGAAGTTGTAGACCAATTACGGCAATTATTGGCTAGCGGTTATAAAATTAGTGCCGAACACGTAGACCAAAGACGTTTCCGCACAGGTTCTTGGGCTAGCTGTGGCCAAATTGAGGCAAGATCGGAAAGAGATGCGATCGCCGCATTAGAAGCATACCTGTCTGAATATGAAGGTGAATACGTGCGCTTGATTGGTATTGACCCCAAAGCCAAACGTCGAGTATTGGAAACTATTATTCAACGTCCATAGTAGTGCTGAGTTAAAAGTGCTGAGTGCTGAGTTAAAAGTGCTGAGTGCTGAGTTGTAAAGTATTGAGTTAACTTTGAACCAGAATATTTAGTCACACTAACCATAAACTGTGAGTGATTAAAGATGCTGAATTTTACTCAGCACTCAGCACTCAGCACTCAGCACTCGGCCCTTCTATCTTTCGAGGTTTAATTTTTCATGTCTGTGCCGCCACTGCGCCTCCACAATAACTTTGAGCCTTACATTAGTGGCGAGGTGATTATTCATCCCAGTGCAGTGCTAGCACCCGGTGTGATACTCCAAGCGGCTACCAACAGCAAAATTATTATTGGCCCTGGTGTCTGTATTGGTATGGGGTCGATTCTCCAAGCCAATGCAGGAACCCTAGAAGTAGGAGCAGGGGCTAACTTGGGAGCCGGTTTTTTGATGGTGGGGGCAGGCAAAATTGGTACTAATGCTTGTATTGGTGCTGCGACAACAGTTTTTAACTGTTCTGTGGAACCAGGCGCAGTAGTACCGCCAAGCTCGGTCTTAGGAGATACTAGCCGTCAGATTAGTCCATCTCAACCCCAAGAACCACCCACAAATAATGCTGCTGTTCCGAATACCCAAGAGCAACAACCAGAAGGCAATAATTTAGAGGGAAGTAAGGAAAAAGTAATTTCTCTATCCTCAACGAATCTCTCGGCTGCCGCTTTTTGGGAATTAAAACACCAGTCTGTTTCTATTCCTCAACCTTCGCCTACACCGTCTGCACAACCACCACCTACTGAGCAAGATAAAACTGCGGCTAATTCATCAGACGTAAGTTCAGCCAACCCTGAATCTTCAGAGATTTTTGGCACGCAAATTTATGGGCAAGGAAGTATTCAAAGGCTATTAACCACATTATTTCCCCATAGGCAATCCTTGAATAATCCTAATTCTGACGAACCGCCTGAATAAGTGTTAATTGTAAGTTGTCTTCTAAAGTATGAAGTGTGAAGTATGAATTATGAAGGATGATAAAACTGATTTCATCCTTTATGCTTGATTCTTCTGCCTTTTACTTTCAATCATTGGCTTACCCTTGGGACAGCTACTAAAAGGGCATTTACATCATTGACTGTGAGTATCCTGGAGAATTCACATGGACACATATAATCAACAGTCCCTTAGCACTATTCGGGCCGCATCGCGTCGGCGAGATAGAGATAACCTCAAGGATACTGCCTTGGGTATGGTATCTACACTTAGCTTTCCGGCAATTGTTGGCACTGCTGACATGATGTTGAAATCAGCCGGGGTTCACCTGGTTGGATATGAAAAAATTGGTAGCGGTCACTGTACGGCAATTATTCGGGGTGGTATTGCTGATGTCCGCCTAGCAGTAGAATCAGGTGTGCAAACTGCTGAACAGTTTGGTCAATTGGTTTCGAGTTTGGTGATTCCTCGCCCTTTTCCTAATCTAGATGTCGTGCTGCCAATTACAAATAGATTAAGTAAATATATGGAGGAAGGCAGTTATAGCCGTCTGAGTAATTTGGCGATTGGCTTGGTGGAAACACGGGGGTTTCCGGCGATGGTAGGAGCCTGCGATGCCATGTTGAAATCTGCTGATGTGCAGTTAGCAGCGTATGAGAAAATCGGTGCGGGCTTATGTACAGCTATTATTCGTGGCTCGGTAGCTAATGTCGCGGTAGCAGTGGAAGCGGGAATGTATGAGGCAGAACGCATTGGGGAATTGAATGCGGTGATGGTGATTCCTCGTCCTTTGGATGAGTTGGAACAAACCTTGCCTGTAGCAAGTTGCTGGATAGAAGAACGGCAACCGATTAAGATGCCAGTGAATATTAAGGAGCAAGTGGCTGAATTGGAGGTACTGCAATTGCCAGATTTGGCGAAGTTGCCTGCAAAAGTTACCGAAGAATTATGGAAGGATGAATGATGAATTTTGAATTTTGTGTGATGAATTGTGGGAAAATTCTCATCAAAATTCAGTATTCAGCATTCATCTTGGCTGGAAGGCATCTTACGCTTCGCTTGTTGTTTTGATCATAACTTTTACGGACTATAAATCAAATATCTTTCTTTTAATAGCGAAAATAGATTTTTCTCTATACTAAAACTCATAACTTTGTATGAGCAACACCGCATGATTGGCAGGTGTTTAGTGATACTAGTTTTATATCTATAGATCGCTATTAGAGGAGAATTACCCTTGAACCAAGCGACGCTACACCAGTTAAAGGTATTTGAGGCGGCGGCTCGACATGGTAGCTTTACTCGTGCTGCGGAAGAATTGTTTCTGACCCAGCCTACAGTTTCCATGCAAATCAAGCAATTGACAAAATCTGTGGGGTTGCCCTTATTTGAGCAGGTGGGTAAACGCTTGTATTTGACGGAGGCGGGTAGAGAACTTTTTGCTACTTGTCGACAAATTTTTGAGACGATTGCTCAATTTGAGATGAAAGTGGCTGATTTGAAAGGGCTAAAACAAGGGCAATTACGTTTAGCAGTGATCACTACAGCTAAGTATTTTATCCCACGTTTATTGGGGCCATTTTGTCAGCGTTACCCAGGAATTGATATTTCGCTGCAAGTCACAAATCACGAAAAAATCATTGAGCGAATGATGAATAATCTGGATGACTTATACATTATGAGTCAGGTTCCAGAACATTTGGATGTCAATTGTGAACCATTTTTAGACAATCCTTTGGTAGTTTTTGCACCAGTAAATCATCGTTTAGCAAAAGAGAAAAATATCCCAATTCAAGAGCTAAATGATGAACCTTTCATTATGCGAGAACCAGGTTCAGGGACTCGTCGGGCTGTGCAAGCTTTATTAGAAGAGCATAATGTGAGGGTGAATGTAAAGTTGGAGTTAGGCAGTAATGAAGCAATTAAACAAGCGATCGCAGGTGGTTTAGGAATTTCAGTTTTATCTCGCCATACTTTACTCTCAGATGCTTCGGAGTTTAGTATTTTGGATGTGCAGCACTTCCCGATTAAACGAGCTTGGTACATGGTTTATCCGGCGGGTAAACAATTATCAATTGTCGCTCGGACTTATTATGAGTATTTATTGGATGCTGCCAAAACATTTGTGGAGCAGACTGAGATTCCTGTTTATAGCACTGTTGATTGAGTTTTAATATCTAAGCTTCAATTTGCTTGACTTGTAGCATCTGAACCGTGACAAAATTAACCAGCAGAGTCATTTGATATGGGGGAAAGCTGGCAGTGACAAACCCGGAAACTCTTTCTCTGAGAAAAACAGTCCCAACCCAGGTAGTAACTGTGACGGTATACACCGATCAAGCCTTAGTTACAAGACGAGGTGTCGTTGCTGTAACAGGGGCGGAAAGGGAATTGGTGATTAATTCACTGCCAGTAACTCTAGAAACAAATTCTGTTAGGGTAGGTGGTCAAGGTACGGTAGGAGTACGTTTGTTGGGAGTAAGTAGCGATCGCATCTACACTACCGAACCAGTAGCCGAAAGAGTAGCACAGTTAACCCGGCAAATTCAACAAATAGAAGCGGAAAAACGCAATCTCCAAGCGCAAATTGATGCCTTAGCTTTGCAGGCAAAATTTATTGAGGGTTTGCGGGAAAAAACCGAAGAACCATTTGCTCAAAGTTTGTCCCGCAAAAATCTCAGCCTGAGCGAGACTTTGGATTTTTTGAATTTTTTAGGCAGTCAGTATAGTGAATATGCGATCGCATCTGGTGATTGTCACAGCCAACAGCAGGAACTAGACAAGCAATTACAAGCACTCCGCGCCACCTTACACAACATACAAACACCCCATCCTAAAGAAAGTTTTAGCTTGGTTGTTGGCGTAGAAGTTGCTGGTGCAGGCGAATTTGAATTAGAAGTATCCTACATTGTCAATCGTGCTAGTTGGATGCCACTGTATGATTTGCGAGTAGATAGTGCCAGCCAGACAGTACATTTGAGCTACCTAGCAGAAGTCACTCAAAATACTGGCGAAGATTGGCAGGATGTGGCTCTTACCTTATCCACTGCTAAACCAGGATTAGGTACACTACCACCACAACTAGAACCTTGGTATATTGACAGTTTACGTTCGCGCTCATTACAACGAGTATTACCTCGTCCATCACTGCCTAGCATAGCGGCTGTGCCTGCTGCGGCTGACGCATTTTTTTCCCAAAATGAGGAAGATTTAGCCGATGATGCTTTGATTCTCGCAGAAAATGTCGGAGCAACAGTCTCCAAACAAGGAAGTTTAGTTACATTTAAACTTAATAGTGGTGGGAATATTCCTAGTGATGGCGCGCCCCATAAAACCACAATTTTTCATGATGATTATACCTGTAATTTTGATTATGTAGTCATGCCACGCTTGGTGAGCTTTGCTTATTTACAAGCTCACGTCAAAAATAGCTCTGATGGCGCAACTTTATTACCAGGAAAAGCTAATATTTTTCGAGATGATATTTTTGTAGGGACAACTAGATTAGAAAATATTGCGCCTGGACAAGAGTTTATTTTGAATTTAGGAATTGATGAAGGTTTAAAAATTGAACGTAGTTTAGTAGAACGGCAAGTAGATAAAAAAGTAATTGTGAATCAACGTCGCACTACTTACGCTTATCGGTTATTGATTACTAACTTACTCAATCATGAAATTAATTTAAAAATCACCGATCAATTACCCGTTAGCCGCAATGAGCAAATAAAAGTTCGCCTCACGCGCATTCAACCACAAATTCAACTTGGGGAAATGGGAACTTTAGAATGGCAGTTAAGCGTTTCACCGCAAGAGCGACGAGAGATATATTATCAATTTACGCTAGAACATCCACCCGATTTAACAGTAGTAGGTTTGGATATTTAGATAAGCTAAAACACCTCTATTTTGCATATTGTAATTACATCAAACTCTTGTGGGGGTGGACATATTGTCTGCCAATTGGATGCAAGTTAAATATGGAACAGCTTATCGACAAAAGTACAAAGAGATAATTTAGGATTTAATATCTAATAAATTAAGGATTAATGGTGTCAATAAACGCTATATTTATAAGAAATTGCCTTAAATGAACAGTGAAAGACTGATTAAAATTTTGTTTTTAGCATCTGAACCTACTGATGCGTCACGGCTGCGTTTAGGGCAAGAATTACGAGAAATTCAACAAAGGTTACAACTGGCAAAACAGAGAGATAAATTTAGACTAGAACAGCGATGGAGCGTCCGTCCCACAGATATTAGTCAGGCAATCTTAGATGTTGAGCCTCAGATTGTACATTTTTCTGGTCATGGTACAAATGCTAGCGAGCTTTGTTTTGAAGATGAATTAGGCAAAGTTAAAGCTGTCCCACCTGATGCTTTAGCTGCGTTATTTGAACTTGTGAGTGAACAAGTCAATTGTGTAATCTTAAATGCCTGTGATTCTGCGTCTCAAGCCGATGCTATTTCTCAGCATATCGATTTTGTAATTGGTATGAACCAAGCCATCGGTGATCAAGCTGCGATCGCCTTTGCTGTGGGTTTTTATAAAGCACTTGGAGCAAATCGTTCAATTAATGAGGCTTACAAGTTTGGCTGTGTAGATGTTCGCCTAGAAGGTATTCCTGAACATTTAACCCCAGTAATTTACGAAAAAAAAAATTCCGAGAGCATAAATCGCCACAATCTAAATACATCCTTGTACTAAGTGCTACTATCGATGAAATTAATAAACCACTAGCAGAAGCCATTATTGCTCATTTGCGTCAAATTTCTGGTGATGCATCGTTAACGCTACAAAAGATAGAGGCAGGTAGTGTAAAACTTTTTTTAGAAGGTTCTCAAGCGGGATTTGAGCGAATTTTGGCTTTGTTCAGGGACGGTAGACTTGCTGAAATTCAAGGTATTCCAGTTCAAGATTTACAGATCATACCTGCCGAAGAGCAAACATTTGCTAGCTCACAACTCAAAACTTCACTAAACAAACTGGTAGAACAAGAAATTGCAGATGAGAATTTACCAGACACAACTTCTAATATCCAGGTTTTAGTATTGCAAACGCGAGGTGTTGAAGAACAGAATCTAGCTAGGTTTTCACAAGTAGAAAAACTAGAGAAATATTGGCGCAACCGCCTAGCCGAAGAATGTCCAGAGCAAAGTGCAACAACAAGAGAAAGTATTGTAAGTTGGTTGTTAGGCAGGGATTTACAACGGTTTGAACTACTCGAACTTAAAGAACTAGAGATTGCCAAACAAGCGATAGAGTATCGCTGGAAAATTTTACGTCAACGCTACTTAGGAATTGGCAGAGATAAAGCTTATCGCAACTTAATTACCCGATTGGGCAGTTTAGTTTCTTTACGTAATAAAATTCAAACTTGGGTAGCCTTAAGCCGCGATCGCCAACGCAGTGTGATGGATGTATTACAAGAAGTCATCCAAGAATTGTTGCAAAACGACACTTATATGCAGCAGCAAATGGCTAATATTGCAGAAATTACCACAGACCGAAGGCTGCAAGACACATTACTGTTTACCACCATAGAAGAGTATGCTTTGCGACCAATACGCAATCAACCGTTATTAGTCTATCGCTTTGTCAACTACCTGCGCCAGACACAGCGTGGTGGCTTAACCCAAGTTCCCGGTAGCGACATAGTGAGACTGGTATCTGAAGAAAGTCTCACTGATGACAGTGATAATCGCATCAACTTAGTAGATACACAAGCCATAGCCGAATATCAAGAAGCGCAGCAACTAGAAGAACAACAATCACTGCGGCAAACAGTTCAACAAGAATTTGCTGATTACCTCCAAGAAAACCTGGGACAAGAAGCAGTCGATTGGTTGCGGCTGTATCTCCAAGGTAAAACTCAAGATGAAATTGCCAAACAACAGGGCAAATCCATCCGCGAAATCTATCGCCTGCGCGAAAAAATCAGCTATCATGCAGTGCGCGTTTTTTCCCTTAAAGGTAAACCAGAACTTGTAGATAGCTGGTTATCAATTTCCTTGCAAGAACATAACCTGGGACTAACACCTAGCCAATGGCAACAACTTTATGACAAACTTACCCCTATTGGAAGGCAGGTACTAGATTTACGTAAAGCAGGTAACTCTATTGAAGCAGTTGCCCAACAGTTAAAACTCAAAACTCATCAGGCAATGGGCGAATGGTCAAAAATTTATCTCGCAGCCCAATCAATTAGAAATCAAGAACAGAGTTGATTTTAATTGAGAGTTCTTGGTTTTTCGCTACGCTAAACTTAAATTACTGAGACACTTGCTACTATGTCTGTTGCTAAAGATTTACCCGCACCAGAAGATGTTATATTTCCCTCTGGAGATTTCTACAGTGATGAACCAGAGTTGGAAAGTTATCAGCATTTACAGCAGATGCTGTTGTTGTTAAAGTGCCTTGATTGGTGGTGGCGCGATCGCCAAGATTTTTTTAGTGCAGGCAATCTCACCATCTATTACAGCCCAAATCAGCGTAAATCAGAATACTTTCGCGGCCCAGACTTCTTTGTGGTACTAAATACTGAAAGAAAACCTCGCAATAGCTGGGTTGTTTGGGAAGAAGATGGTAAGTACCCCAACGTAATTATAGAACTGCTATCAAGTTCCACAGCCGCAACTGATAAAGGGTTAAAGAAACAAATTTATCAAGAGACTTTTCGCACACCAGAATATTTCTGGTTTGACCCCCATAATTTAGAATTTGCTGGATTTGTCTTATTAGCTGGCAAGTATCAACCAATCGAATCAAATCCTCAAGGTTGGTTGTGGAGTCAGCAACTTGAGCTATATTTGGGTGTTTTTGAAGGGAAACTAAGATTTTACACTCCTGAAGGACAACTAATTGCCACACCAGAAGAAGCTGTGCAAGAGGAAGTACAACGTACAGAACAAGAACGACAGCGTGCTGAACAAGAGCGACAGCGCGCTGAACAAGAACGTCAACGCGCTGATCGCCTAGCAGCAAAACTGCGAGAATTGAATATCGATCCAGACGCTATTTAACAGCTACTAATCTTCAGGTAGCACCCATTTTGGTGGTTCTGTCATTTTTTTACGCAGACGTTCTTCGGCAATTGCCAGCATTTCGTCTAAAGAAGTCTCTTTGATGAATTGTGAGGCGGCTTCTCTAAACTCGATATTGGGGCATTTATCCCCTAAAATGCAACCGTTGACGCAAACTTCTGCGCAATTAATTTTCTGCTCCACAGTCGATTCCTCTCCAAAATTAGGGCGTTTTACTACCCGTAAGTTAAATTTTACGATGAGACAATGGTTATTTGTCATCTGTCATGAGTTTGGCTTGGCTGAGTCTTGCTATGACTAGTCTCAGCAGTTTCCTGTTAACTGATGACTGTTATGGATATTGGATGACTGCACTCCTGTTACGCTATCCATAATATATGCAATATTTTGCGAAAACGAGCTTTCATGTCAGAAATTTTTGCCACCACTGGAACCATCGCTGCGATCGCAACTGCTGTTGTGCCACAACAAGGTAGTGTGAGTATTGTACGCGTGTCTGGTTCCCAAGCAATGGCGATCGCGCAATCTCTATTTCACGCACCTGGAAAACAAGTCTGGGAAAGTCACCGGATTCTTTACGGCTATATTCGTCATCCCCAGACCCGAGAACTAGTGGATGAATCGCTGTTGCTGATCATGAAAGCACCTCGCTCATACACCCGCGAGGATGTGGTGGAATTTCATTGTCATGGTGGCATTATTGCCGTGCAGCAGGTTTTACAATTATGTCTAGAACAGGGTGCAAGATTAGCGCAGCCTGGGGAATTCACTTTAAGAGCGTTTTTGAATGGCAGACTCGATTTAACCCAAGCCGAAAGCATTGCTGATTTAGTCGGGGCGAAATCTCCCCAAGCCGCCCAAACTGCTTTAGCTGGTTTGCAAGGAAAACTCGCTCATCCTATCCGCCAGTTACGGTCTAACTGTTTGGATATTCTCGCCGAAATCGAAGCGCGGATTGACTTTGAGGAAGACTTACCCCCGTTGGATGATAACGCCATCATATCAGGAATTGAGAACATCGCCGCAGAAATCACCCAATTGTTAGCAACCAAAGATAAAGGTGAACTTTTGCGTACAGGCTTGAAAGTGGCGATTGTTGGTCGTCCAAATGTCGGTAAATCCAGTTTGCTCAACGCTTGGAGCCGGAGCGATCGCGCCATAGTTACCGACTTACCCGGTACAACCCGCGACGTTGTAGAATCACAGCTTGTTGTCGGCGGCATACCTGTACAAGTCCTTGACACAGCAGGGATTCGAGAAACAGCCGACCAAGTAGAAAAAATTGGCGTAGAGCGATCGCGCCGTGCTGCCAGTGCTGCTGATTTAGTATTATTTACTATCGACGCTGCTGTTGGCTGGACTGAAGGCGACCAAGAAATTTATGAACAGGTGCAACACCGTCCATTAATTTTAGTAATTAACAAAATTGACTTAGTAAATAAAGCTGAAAGCAAACTTCTGCAATCCAAAATCCCAAATCTAGATTCTCAAATTCTTACAGCCGCCTCGCAAAATCAAGGCATTGATGATTTAGAAACAGCTATTTTAGAAGTAGTGCAACAAGGAAAAGTGCAAGCTGCTGATATGGATTTAGCGATTAATCAAAGACAAGCCGCAGCATTAACTAAAGCAAAAATTTCATTAGAACAAGTGCAAGCAACAATTACTCAACAATTACCCCTAGATTTTTGGACAATTGACTTGCGTGGTGCAATTCAAGCATTAGGAGAAATTACAGGCGAAGAAGTTACAGAATCAGTTTTAGATAGAATATTTAGCCGATTCTGTATTGGTAAATAGAGAAAAACTCCGCGCACGTCCGCGCTAACCTCCGCGAAACTCTGCGTTAAAAAAATACTATAGATTTATTGAGTGAACATAATGAGTTTTATTACAAATATTCAAAATGCGAATGTCATGATTATCGGAGCTAGCCAAGGCATTGGTCTAGGTTTTATTAAAAAACTCCTACAAGATGAAAAAGTTAGCAAAATATATGCCACTTATCGTAATCAGAATACCGCAGAAGAATTACTTTCTTTAGCAGAAAAATATCCTGATAAATTAACTTGTTTAATCATGGATATTACTGAAGAATCGCAAATTATTACATCTATACAGCATATCAGTACAGAGGTTGACAAGCTGCATTTAGTCATTAATTGTGTTGGACTGCTACATGATAACAACATCCAACCAGAAAAAAGTTTAAAACATATAAATTCAGAAAACTTACTCCGCTACTTTCAAATCAATAGTATTGGTGCAGTGCTGCTGGCTAAACATTTATTGCCCTTATTTCGCCATAAAGAACTCAGCGTATTTGCCACAATATCAGCTAAAGTCGGCAGTATTGGTGATAACCAACTAGGTGGATGGTATGGTTATCGAGCTTCTAAAGCTGCACTGAATATGTTGATGCGAAATGTGGCAATTGAATATAAAAGAACTTGTCCACAAACCTTAGTTGTAATGTTACATCCAGGGACAACCGATACACGTTTATCTCGTCCGTTTCAACGCAATGTCCCGCCAGAAAAATTATTTTCAGTCGAACGTACAGTCAGTCAATTATTGACTGTAATTGAGCAACTCCAAGAGGGTGATAGTGGGGAATTTTTCTCCTGGGATGGTAGTAAACTGCCTTGGTAGTTGAACCTCACGCTAGTTCTGAGTACATTTATAATCAAAATATGTCAGCCAAAGATATTTTTCACAACGCTGTGCGTTCAGCTTTAGAAAAAGATGGATGGATAATTACCGATGACCCATTATCGGTTAAAGTTGATGAAATTGATTTCTATATAGACTTAGGAGCCGAGAGGCTGCTAGCTGCTCAAAAAGCTGGGCAAAAAATCGCAGTTGAGATTAAATCTTTCTTAGGTGCATCCGAAATCAGTGATTTTTATGTAGCTTTAGGTCAAACACTTACATATCGTTCAGCATTAAATAAAAAACAACCTGAACGAGTTCTATATTTAGCAATTTCTGAAGATATATATAGAGATTTATTTATTCGACCATTTATTCAGGAAGTAGTTTCAGAATATAAGTTGAAGCTATTAATTTTTGAACCTATTACAGAGGATATTTTATTATGGAAGGAATAAATTACCGTGAATTAATTCAGACAATTATTAAAAATCATGCCAACTATCATTCTGATAGTGATACAGAATTGCTATTAATATTTGATATAGAGCGAGATCATTATCAACTACTTCATTTGGGATGGGAAAATCTGCGGCGAGTTTACGGCTGCATCATTCATATAGATATTAAAGATGGCAAAATTTGGATTCAACGAGATGGAACTGAGATAGGAGTAGCAAATGAGTTAGTTGCGGCTGGTGTACCGAAACAAGATATTGTTTTAGGTTTTCATGCCCCCTATAAGCGCAAATTTACGGAATTTGCTACTGGTTAGAAAAAAGAAACTCTAGCTAATAGTTTTTGTCTCCGTTAATAAATGCTTTTCTAGCCAATTTTCTAAATCTGCTAATACTTCTTGATAATTAAGATCATCTTGTAGTTCGTGATAAGCTTCAGGATATTCAATTCTTGTTTTATCTGTAAAAGTTACTTGCTCATAAAAAATTCTGCTACTTTCAGGCAATGTTACTCTATCTGCGCTACCGTGAAGAATTAATAATGGTAATTGCAATTCAGTAGCATGGTTATTCACCCAAGCAACGGTATCTAAAAACTCTGTAGCCAAACGCGCAGTTCCTAAAGTGTGCCGCAGCGTGTCTTGGGCGTAGGCGGCTAATACTTTTTCATCGCGTGTGCCAGCAGCTAAATCAAGACCAGTACTCAAACTAAAACGCGGCCATATCCGTGACATCAATTGTCCAATAAGTAACTTGACTTTCGGTACTCCAACTTTGCCTAAACTTGGGGCTAAAGTAATTACACCTTGCAGTGCAGCCGCTTCTTGGGGGTGTCGCAAAACATAGTCTAAAACAACAACTGAGCCTAAGCTATGCCCTAATAGAAAAATCGGGCATTTTGGCTGCTGAGTTTGAATTAAAGTTATGAATTTTCGCAGGTCTTCCCGAAACTCAGCCCATGAATTGATATAACCTCGCTGTCCGGGTGAGCGTCCATGACCGCGCATATCGAAGGCATAGATAGTATATTGTTTGGGGATGAAATGCTGGACTATATTACCGTACTTGCTACTATGACCTCCCAACCCATGCACAACAACTAATATTGCTTTGGCTTTCCCTTGTGGTTGCCAATTTTGGTAATACAAATCAAGTTTGCCAACACCCGCAAATTTGCCTTCGCTACGCTCAATCATATAAATGTATTTTTGATGAGTTTTTTAGCTAGTTACAGCTAATTAAGGTACATTGTAAGGACTTATAACTCCAGATGGGTTAATAAAAAGCGATCGCCCACTATGATGAGTGAGTGACTAAAAATTCCTCTAACCATCAGTCAGATAGTTTGCCGCTTTTGGATGCTGCTGCAATTAAAAGAGTAGAAGAAGGTGTAGCAGCAGCTAGCGATCGCACTGTGCGTAATACAATTAAACAAGCTTTAACTCGTCTTGAAGCAATTAAGCAAGGGCATACAGAACATCAAATTAATGGTAGTGTACGACGATTTGTTTTGCGATCGCTCATTCATACATTATTCAAAGTCCGAGTAGAAAACCTCGCCAACTTACCGCAGACACCAGCAATTCTCGCCGTTAACCATCTCCACCACATTGACCCCTTGCTGTTGTTGGCAGAACTCCCCAGCCATCCCTATTACTATATTTTGGGCGATGCTCGCACTTTATATAACAAGTGGTGGAAGCGGTTTGTTTTATGCTTTGCTGGCGGTGTCATTCCGCTAGCGCGGTTGTGGAAAGAAGAAGTCGCTGTTATGGAAGCCGCCAAAGCCGGGAGACAAGACTTAACAGAACTAGCCGCCGCTATTGAACAAAATGTTCCTTCCGGTAGTGATATCCAAACATTACGCCAAATAGACCGCATTGTTTTGGGAATTTTAGCTCATGGCGATGGCATGATGATTTTTCCTGAAGGAAGGTTGGGAAGTACAGAGGGTAAATTGCATCTTCCCTTGAAGCGAGGAACGGTGATATATGCTTTACGCGCTGGTGTACCAATAGTCCCGGTGGCGATAATAGGCTCTTATGATCTTTATTTAAGAAAAGAGTTAACTATTCGCTTTGGTGAACCGTTGCATTTTTCTGCACATACAAAAACTACTCGACAAGACGTAGAAACTACTTTAGAAATTTTGGAGAACGCGATTGTATCTCTACTACCATCTAATTATCAAGAACCTAAAGGAATAAAACTTTTACGTTACTTTCTCAACCATATACTGTGGTGATCACAACGCTTTTGACGGGTGATATTTGCAGTCAAAAACAAAGAAACATCCTCCTTAATATAGATAATTATTGTTAACAAACTTGGAATTTTACTAAAGTTTTTATCTACAACATAATTTTTAACAATAGAAAAAGCTCTAGTATAAAGCAGCAAATAATAATACAATAAGTTGTTAACAGCCGCTTGTAGCGAATAGTACTTCATGAACTTAAATATGGCGGTGATGAGGTGAGGTAAACCGAAAAGTTTCAGCCTTTTCTATAGCTTTTCGGTTTACTTTGCCAAACAAACGTGGCGAACTATTAGGTATCAAAAAATAATGTTTAAACGTCGCACACTACTAGCTTGTCTAGCTGCGCTCGGCTTCACTTTGGCCGTTGGGACAAAAGTTTATGGACAATCTGCTAGCGGCCCAGACGCTTGGCAGACGGTCTACGATGATGCCGTTGCCGGAGCAACCACAATCATTGATGTTCCACTATTAGGGCCTTTGCTATCACTGATCTTACAAATAGTCTACGGCTTGACAGGTTTTTGGGGTGGTTAACCCTGTCCATTTCTATATAAAGAGCCAAAAATAAGGGCTTTTGCAGTGTAATTTTGGGTAATTTCTTGTCTGCGTAGACGCTTTGCGTATTGTCGCCAGACATTGCCTCACTATATCTTCAATACCATTTTTCACAATGCTACACATACTTTAGTCAGGGCGCACAGATGGGCTGCCCTGCAATTGAGGCTGGAGTATCAGCATTTGGGTGAAATGGTACAACTTATCAAAGCAAATTTTTTGTAACCAAATATCTCCAAACGTGAGGAGCTTTCTATGTTCAGACCTCGCGCAATTTTTCGCGCCTTAGCTGCAATTATCCTAACGGTTGTCATTAGCACACAGCTATATATACAACCTGCATTTGCTTCTGGTGGAACTTGTAATCCAACAGTGGCTAACCTACCTGTATGTCCTAGTACAGCACCTTCAACATCAGCTAGTTTTATTGACCCAACTGCAACAGTTACCAATCCTACAAATATTACCTTGGGCGAAAAAGTTTACATTGCCCCATTTGCGAAGTTAAACGCGACTAATGCACCTATTAGCATTGCAGCAGATTCCAACGTTCAAGACCAGGTAAATATTACAGCTTCGGGAACGGGAGTAGAGATAGGGCCGCGCGTAATTATGGCACACATGGCCACTATCAAAGGTGCAGCCAAAATCGGTACTCAAGGTTCAACCGGGCCGTTTACTGACCCAGTTAGCAATACTCAATTTAGCAACACTGTTCCAGAGACATTTCTCGCCTTTAACTGTGAAATCGACGGCGCAACAGTAGAAAGAAACACGGTAGTTAACTTTTTGGCAAGGGTTGGCCCTGGTGTCACCTTACCTGCTGGTAAAGTTGTTTTGCCTGGTAAAAACGTCACTACTAACCTAGAAGCTACAAGTGGTCTTTTGGGGAAAGTCGCAAACCTGACACAAGCCGATGTTGCATTAATGCAAGGCATTATTGAAGTTAATGAAGCATTTGCCCAAGGTTACACTGACTTAGCCAGAACCGATTTGACAAACGTAACAGGTATAAATTACGCCCCAGCTACCTCTTTTAACTCTGGAGGTCTGCCAAAGTTAGCTGGAGTTAGCACTCGCGATCCTAACTTCCGTAACCGTATTATTGGCAATGTCGTTTTAGAAGATTCTTTATTAGGTATCAACATCAAAACAGGCAATAGAATTTCTCTGCGCGCTGATGAGGGTGAACCTTTTAATGTTGGACAAATTGCTGGGATGGCCAACGATGTTGTCTTTCACGCTTTAGAAACCACTAGCTTGACTGTTGGTGATTTCGTTGGTTATGGGCCGCGTGCGTTAGTTCATGGTGGTCGGCAGGTTGTTAATGGTGTTGCTAATGGCCCGGAAACCAGCATTGGTGATTTTGTCGGTCTAGGGCCAAACTCCGTTATATTCCGTTCAGCTATTGGCAGTAAATCAGCTGTTGGGCAAAAAAGCGCAGTCTTCAACTCTACACTACCTTCGAGAACTTATGTTCGTTCTCGGGTGATTTATGCCGACAATGGCAGCCTAATTTCCCGCGTGGAATGGTAATACCAACTTTGGATTTTGGATTTTAGATTCAAAATCCTTAGCATCAAATAGTTCTAGACTTCTGAACAATTCTACCTATGCCAGGTGTAAGCAACTGAATTTTACATAATTTATGAATTGGAAAATCTTATCAGTAGTGCAGTTAAAATGCCTACGATTGATTCTGCTGCTCACTTTGATATGGGGACTGGTACTAAGTTTTGATGACAGTTCATCCATAGCTGCACAAACGGAAATATCCTCGAATCAGCCTCAGGTGGTGCAGCCTCCAGTTACAGGACTTGTATCTACATTGTCGGATGAAGTTAAGGAATTGTCAGCAGATTTAATTCGCTGGTCAACTTACTGGCAAATGTGTTGGGAAGCGTATCCTGATGCGAAAGAATATGAACTACAAACGGTGCTTGTAGAGGGTAAGTCTCCTAAGTTGAAGCGTCAAAGCGATCGCTGTTTTCGTTTACAAGCTGCATCTAATGAGAATCAAAAATCTCAAGGATTACTCAACCGTGACCTAATCTTATTAATGCACAAAATTCAGCTTGGTTATCGAGTCCGAGCCGTTTTAGATGACAACCGCGTCAGTGAATGGTCGCAAGTTATGGCTGTTGGCGCAACTAATGTCCCGGAAGCAAATGGTACTAATATCAGCCTAAATTCTTGATTAGGACTTACGCAAAATATCTCTCAAACTCTCATTTCTCCGTGAACTCTGCGCCTCTGTGGTTCGATTTTCCGTAGCTTGTGCGTAAGTCCTGTTGATATTGGTTTTAAGGCGTAGTTAATCGAGTAGGGTTTGTGATTCCATAGTGTCTAACTCACCACCTAGATAACAAAATGGTGCGTTGCGCTGTGCGACAACACACCCTACTTTTGTTAACTGTTAACCCTCAACACAACTCCAAGATTATTTTTCTAAAAAGTTCTTAATTTTAAAATTTGATGTTCCTTCCCAGCAGTGATTTAAAGATGCGTTTACTTGAGCATCAGCAGCATCCACAGACTCTTTTGATGCGTTTAATTGTACTGCTGTCACAATGTACTCAAAAATAATCACAAACTGTTTTTGCGGTGAAATTCTTTCCACAACAATTGTTTCACCCACCTTTGGTATTTGTGGCAAATCTACCACAAATGTTTCAATCTTCGGTTTATCTAACGGATTTTTGAAATTGAAGTATTTACAGTAAACAAGAACTTTCACGGTAGTTAATACTCAACGTCATGGATTATTTTTTATTTTCTCTTATAATCTTTTGTTCATTACTTACCTTGCCAAAGTGTTTGTAGGAATCTAAGTCCTTTCACTAAGATTTCTTCTAACCACAACATAGTGCGATCGAGCCATACTAAAATTCTTTCTAGAAAATGTTGATCGTATCCCATAGAAGTGGCTTTAATCTCTATCCAGTCAGGCTGTGCCTCAACTTGATGAGAATTTTTGTTTTGTTGGTGAGTAATTTCGCTTGTGTAAATTTCACTTTTGGTGACATTTGCAACTTTACCAGATATTTTTTGACTTTGGGTCAAGTGGCGGCTTTGTTTTTTTCTTTGTACTAAACCAGCACCAGCTTTTGGTTGTGTTATGGTCAATTTTTGCTTTGGAGATAGCCTAATTTGTGGACTGGGAGTTAAAGATTGTGGTGTTGATGTCAATGTTTTATCTGCAACTGTTGGCGAGTTACCAAACAAATCATGCCAAGTCAGCCAAGTTTCTGCTGTTGCATCTTGATTTTTTAACTGTCTATTTTTAGGACGTAAATATTTACCTTGGGTGTGAATTTTTGTACTCCCTGAAGCCAGCTTTTTCGCTTTCCCAACACCAAAAAAGTAGTTTAATGCTGCTTCAATTAAAGCTTGAAAATGCAGCATTTGTGTTTCTATACCTTCAGATGTGACTGCAATATTTCCTTGAGAGTTTAGCTGCTCTTTACCGTAAAGCAATATATTCAATTGTGTGTGTGTAATTTTGATAAGTTCTTGGCTGCGTTGCTGCACAGGAATTAAGGTAGTTTCTTCTAATTTGGCAACAACTTTATCGATTAATTCTAAGAAATCTCGATTATTCAGTGAGTTTGTGTTAATACCGGGAGGTAATTCTGGAATATCGTGGTTATTTTCACCAGTTAATTTAGCTAATAACCGATTAATTTCTGGTAATAAATCCAAGGCATTTTCATCTGCAATTAACTGCTGATAATGCCAGTAATTGGCAACTTCGCTAATAATTCTGTCTCTCAGTTTTGCCTGTTGTTGCGGTGACAAAATATCGAGAATTTCATTATCGCTGGCAACTAAAACTAAATTGCGATCGCCTAAACTTGATGCAATTCCCCTCACTTCTGGTAAATAGCCTAACAGCGAATTGTCTGAAATCGTTAAGTATTGCGGCAAAGACTGGTCATTTGTGGCACTATGTTGAAACGGTTTGCTCAACCATGTACCCACGGAATTTAAAAGTGCTGATTTTTTAACAGGAGTGGTTATTTCTTCAGATGGAAGATTTTGAACAGCTTCTAATACACGCTGTATAGGCGTATCAGTAGTTAAGCTAGTTTCGGGCGCAGTTGGTTGTAACTTTAGCCTAGGTTGTGGTTCTTGAGTATACAGCGTTTTCACCTTTGACTCGGCTGATTGCAATAGTAGAAACAGAGGGTAAAGTAATGCTTCTACACCCCACTTAGTAGCAACTTGCACTTGTCGGAAGGTTTGTTCCCATTGTTGTGTCAACCGCCGAGATTGCTGGTGGACAAAGTTAAAGAGTCTGCTTTGATAACGCCCAGAAGAACCAGATGACATGATTGTGATTTGTAAGTTGGAGTTTTGTTTAGTTGTGAGACTCCCGCCCAAAAATAGATAACGACAAACTGTTAATCATCGTAAGTGCCATCATCTTAGCGAAAATATGACCTCTCCTGTATCTCAATCCCAGACAAATTTAATCTCCCAAACTATTGAGCAATTGCGCTCTTGTTGTCAAGTTAATATTCAGTCTAATTGGTTATACCAAGAATCTGACCGAAATATTACGGATGTTATGACATCTAATTGGTCTGATTGGCAACCTGTAGAGCTAAATTTTAAAGGAAATATTGCTTGGACAGGCGGAAAACAAGTTTTATGGTTAGTACAAAAGCTAGTGGTTCCGCAAGATTTACAGGGTTATCCTTTGGCGGGTTTGTGTTTGCGGTTGGCTTTGGTTTGGTGGGCGGATGCTGCTGAGATTTATGTTAATGGGAAATTAGTCCAAGCAGGAGATTTGTTTGATTGTTCGCCCAGGGTGTTGCTGAGTCGGAGTGTGACTCCTGGGGATGAGTTTATCTTAGCTTTGCGCTTGGCTAGTCCGGGCCACTGTGATGGGGCTTTGATGCGATCGCTCTTAGTCTACGAGTCTACAGATTATAATCAGCCTGACCCCGGTTTTGTCGCTGATGAGTTGGCGGTGACGCAGTTGTATTTGGAAAAATTTGCGCCGGAAGGGTTGGATAGTTTGGCTGCGGAGATAGAAAAAGTAACGAACCGCCAAGGCGCAAAGTTCGCGGAGAGGGTGCGTCAATATCTGTTAAATTCTTTGCACGGTGGGACAAAATACCAAATCAATTTACTTGGTCACGCCCATTTAGATTTAGCATGGCTGTGGCCTGTGAGTGAAACTTGGAATGCAGCCCAAAATACTTTTGAGTCGGTTCTGAAATTACAAAAAGATTTTCCTGAATTAATTTTCTGTCATTCTACGCCTGCCCTTTATGCTTGGGTGGAAGAACATCGCCCAGATTTATTTGCAGCCATTCAACAAGCTGTCGCTGCTGGAAAGTGGGAAATTCTGGGGGCGACTTGGGTAGAACCAGATTTAAATTTAATTAGTGGTGAATCAATAGTTCGTCAGTTATTGTATGGTCAGCGATATTATCAAGAAAAATTCGGTAAGCTGTCGCCGATAGTTTGGGTTCCTGATACGTTTGGTTTTTGTGCAACTTTACCGCAGTTTTTTGCTGATGCGGGTGTGGAGTATTTTGTTACTCAAAAATTGCGGTGGAATGATACTACTAAATTTGATTATGGGGCTTTTTGGTGGCGATCGCCTGATGGTAGTCAAGTATTTAGTTTGATGTCTGCGCCTGTCGGGGAAGGTATTGACCCGATTAAAATGGCATCCTACACGCTAGAATGGCAAGGTCAAACTGGTTTACAAGCATCACTCTGGCTGCCTGGTGTGGGCGACCACGGCGGCGGCCCGACCCGTGATATGTTGGAAACTGCTCAACGCTGGCAACATTCTCCAGTTTTTCCAGAATTAGAATTTACGACTGCCGAAAAGTATTTACAACAAATTAATCAAGCAGACTTTCCCACTTGGGATGATGAATTATATCTAGAATTTCATCGCGGCTGTTACACTACTCATGGTGATCAAAAGCGGTGGAATCGACGCGGTGAAAATTTACTTTATCAAGCTGAACTATTTGCGACTTTAGCAACTATTACGTGTGGCGCGAAATATCCGAAAGCAGAGATAGAAACGGCTTGGAAGCAAGTTTTATTTAACCAGTTTCACGATATTTTACCTGGTTCTTCCATTACGCAAGTTTATACTGATGCTTTGGTTGAGTGTCAGCAAGTTGAACAAGTCGGGACAAGAATATTAGCAGAGTCGATGCAGGCGATCGCATCTCACTTTACCTTACCTGAACCACCAGAACCAAATAGTTTACCAATTTTTGTATTTAATGCCCTTAACTGGCAACGTTCTGAGGTAGTTGCCGTTACTTTACCCCCAACTCACCCAGAATGGCAAATCTACGATGTCGCTGGAAATCAACTGATCTCGCAATTCACCCCACCATCCACACTCTTATTTTTAGCAAGCGATATCCCATCTGTCGGTTATCGTTTATTTTGGTTAGTTCCCACATCCCAAATTCCTAGTAACTCATCATCTCTTATCCCTGAGTTTGTCCTCGAAAATCAATTTTTGCGGATATTTATTGACCCAGATACAGGAGATTTAGCCAGCGTTTTTGATAAAACTCATCAACGCGAAGTCTTAAGCGGTGCGGGAAATCAATTACAAGCTTTTAAAGATAGTGGTCAATATTGGGATGCTTGGAATATTGACCCCAATTATGCAGAACATCCCTTACCAGCCACCAGCCTCAAATCGATTCGGGTATTAGAACAAGGGCCAATACAACATCGCTTGCGTGTGATGCGTCAACTAGGTGAATCGGAATTTTGTCAAGACTATATTTTACAAGCAGGTTCACCCATCTTAAAAATTACCACCACAGTTCATTGGCACGAAAATCAAGTTTTCGTTAAAGCTGCATTTCCCTTAAATGTCGAAGCAGACTTCGCCACCTATGAAATTCCCTGCGGTGCTATTCGCCGCCCCACCAAGCCCCAAACCCCCGCAGAAAAAGCCAAATGGGAAGTACCTGCTTTACGTTGGGCAGACTTAACCGGAGAATCAGAAATCGGTATTTACGGTGTTAGCTTGCTCAATGATTGTAAATATGGCTACGATGCCCAAGCAAATCAACTACGCCTATCATTATTACGTAGCCCCAACTGGCCAGACCCAGAAGCCGATAGAGGTTTTCACCAATTCACCTACGCCTTGTATCCTCACGCTGGTACTTGGGAATCAGCCCAGACAGTACAACGCGGCTATGAACTAAACATTCCCCTACAAGTCGTCTGTACTCAGCACGCTGCTCAACTCCCGCTACCGCTAACAGCACTCAATACTCCCGACAGAATCAGTTTCTTAAATCTAACTTCTCAAAATTTAATCTTAATGGCCTTGAAGCCAGGAGAAGATCATCCCCAAGAGTGGATTTTGCGATGTTACGAATCTCAAGGAGAAATCGCCGAACTGTATTTACAGAGTGATTTAGGGCTAAGTCTGGGACAGACAGTCGATTTATTAGAACGTCCCCTAGATAATGCTGAATTTTCTGGCAATCAGCAGTTACTTATAATACAACCTTGGAAAATTACGACTGTCAAAGTGATACAACAGCCAGAGTGATTTTTTAGATAGCAGAAGCAGGTAGCTAGACATTCTGCTTCCTGCCTCCTGCCTTCTAATCTTCGTGGTCTTCAAAGGGATCTGCTAACTCCTTGCTTGGTGGGCCAAACGAGGTATAAATTCCATACGCAGTAACGGCTACAAGTATCGCGCCTACAGAAATGCTAAGAACTATTGCGGGTTCCATAAAATATAGATTGATTATGAGTGCTATTCTTATAGAATATTACAGAAGATTAAAAAAAGCTTTGGCAACTAATCTTAGGTGAACTATGGCACAACGGACTAGGTTGGGAGATATCCTGAGACCTTTGAATTCTGAGTATGGTAAAGTGGCTCCTGGCTGGGGAACTACCCCAGTAATGGCCGTTTTTATGGGGCTATTTTTTGTGTTTTTGCTGATCATTCTGCAACTTTACAATAGATCAATTGCAATTCAGGATGTGTTGGTTGATTGGCGCAGTTTAGGCGGCTAATTGAAAATAGCAATCAAGCTTGCGTATTCAGCGAACTTACACCCGGCTTGTCCGGGTTTTTTTGTCTGTTATAGCCTGATCCAATTTTGGATTTTGGATGACAACACCTAATCAGCAGGTATTTTCAGTCCTGCCAAACAATTCTATCTATCCCAATTCAGTATTACAGGGTTAGCCTGGAACAAGTAAGCATAATATTGATAAAGAACTTTTCATTGTCATCCCCACTTTTTCAGTTTGTCTGTCTGTATACTTATAGGAGCGATCGCATGAATATATTTGGTATCGGTCTGCCAGAAATGGCATTAATTATGATAGTGGCACTGTTAATCTTTGGCCCTAAGAAACTCCCAGAAATTGGCCGGAGTGTCGGAAAAGCAATTCGCGGTTTCCAAGAAGCTTCTAATGAATTTCAAAACGAATTTAAACGCGAAGCCGAACAAATCGAACAAGCTGTAAAAACCACTGCTGAAATCGAACCCAAACAAATCGAACCTGCTCAACCACAGCATGATACTGCTAATTAGAGTGCTGAGTGCTGAGTGCTGAGTGCTGAGTAAAAAACTAGTACAGTCTGCGGAAATAAAACGCGCATTATCAATTGCTGAAAATCTGACTATAAGGGTTTTTCATTTCAGACTTCAGACTTCAGACTTCAGCCTTTTTGTACTAGTCTCTAACCCCTTAACATAGTTCTGCGAATCGATTGATTGTAAGTGAAATGACAGAAGCTGTAACACCACCAGCTTTGGTAATTCCTCAACTAATTGTGGGGTTGGGGAACCCAGAGCCAAAATATGAACAAACACGCCATAATATTGGCTTTGCTGCTGTTGATGCGCTTGCTCGTGCTTGGCAAATTTCTTTAGCGGAAAATCGCAAGTTTCAAGGGGAGTATGGCGAAGGTATAGCATTTGCTGGAAGTAAAATCCGCTTGCTTAAGCCATTAACTTACATGAATCGCTCAGGACAATCAATCCAAGCTGTCACAAGTTGGTATAAATTGCCGCCAGAATCGGTATTGATAATTTATGACGATATGGATTTACCCTTGGGCAAAACCCGCCTGCGCCTTTCTGGTTCTGCGGGTGGGCATAATGGAATGAAGAGTGCGATAGCTCATCTTAGCACCCAAAACTTTCCACGTTTACGTATCGGTATCGGCAAACCAAAAGATGCAGATAATAGCGACAACTCTGAAACAGTCTCTCACGTACTCGGAAAATTTTCTGCTACCGAAACTAAATTGATGTCTGCTGTTCTTGAATTTGTCGTCGAGTGCGTAGAAATGAGCTTAAAACAAGGAGTCGAAAAAGCGATGAATCGTTGTAACAGCCGTAACGTGGCTAATAATGAGTAGTCATTTGTAATTTGTCATTTGTCATTTGTTCCCTTACGCCCTCATACAAAGCAATATACCCAAACCTTAGTCAGGCATGGGTAAATCTTGCTAAATTTCATCTGAGTACTCTGGCAAAGTGCTGTTGCTAACTGAGAATGATTTCTTGAAGCAAAGCCAGTACCAAACCATCCATATTTATTTAAAACGGCGCTTGCGTCTTGCTGCTACAGCTTTACGTTTGCGCTTTTCTAATGGTGTTTCAAAGTGCCGATGATATTTCACGTCGGCAAGTATACCAGCCTTGGATACTTGACGCTTAAACCGACGTAATGCTGAATCTATTCCTTCGTTTTCGCCTAGAACCACTTGGGTCATTCTGTTTCCTCGTTATGGATAATTTCCATTGTAATAGTAGCCTCTGACTTAGCCAAACGCCGCTAGCTTGCGTTAAAACATACTAGTTTTGGCAAGTTTACTGCGTACAGATGGAGAAATACTATTTATAATGACAAATTAGTATTATAGGACTTAGTTACAAAAGTTAGTGATTGATGTAGAGTCCAAATAGACGCTGTGTTGCCTAAATGTCATCATTGATACTGCTTAAAAGTTGATTCTCCCCTGATTTAATAATTTATATCCTGCGGCTAATGCAGTAAAGGCCACACAAAAACTCCATAAACTAGTCGGTCTTAAAATAACTCCACCACTTAAGAAAACTAGTACTATCCCAAGACCTAGTAATATCCAACCAAAATTACCAGTTTGTCTGGGAAAGAGAATTAGTGAAAAGATGCCAGCCATAATTGCCAGAACTGAACCAGTAGCCGGGAGACTCCGATAGAAAAACGAATAGTATCCGCTAACAAATATGATGTTTTGACCGAAAAAATATAAACCTACAAATAACAAAATTAAGCCTATAAGCTTGTTGAAAAGCCTACCCATAATTATTGGATTCGCCTTAGCTAAATCTAAAGTTAGTGTGGGTTTATTATATTTGAACTATTAATAAAAAACTATAGATTAACGTAAAAAATTATTCAAAATCAATGTTTTATTCAGCAAATATACTTAGAGCATAGAATATTCAGCTTGACTTTTATAGTAGGGGATAGGTGATAGAGTTTATACTCATTCCATAAGGGATTTCCAAGAAATACGTTATTCATCTTGTGGGGTGGGATGGGCCGGACAGCCCGCCCTCAGGAATGGACGGGTGAGGACACCCAGCCCACAAGAAAATTTTGGATATTTTTTTACTTGGAAGTCCCTAAATCAACCCCTCAGACTGAAAGTGAGGAGTGGGGAGTAGGAAAAAGTGATTTTGAGGTACGGATTTTGTTCAAAAATCAAATATGAGGCCTCTATAACTACTCAGCATTGACATCGATAGACAAGGCTAATTGATAGACTTCTCGGCGGGAAAGCGAGGTAAAGTTGGCTAGTTGACGGCTCGCTTGAGAGCGAGAGATTCCTTGGCTAATTAGCTGTTGCAATTCGGTTTTGAGTTGTATCTCGGTTAATAAAGTTTGGGTGGCTGGGGTTCCGGCAACAAGTAAAGTATATTCACCTTGGGGTTCTCGTTGTTGGTAATGGGCGATCGCCTCGGCAATTGTACCGCGCCAAAATTCTTCGTACAATTTAGTTAATTCCCGCGCCAGCACAATTTGGCGTTCATCCCCAAAAACTGCTGCTAAATCTTGTAACGTATCTGTTAAACGATGGGGCGATTCGTAGAAAATTAAAGTACGGGATTCTGTTTGCAAAGTTTCTAGATGTTTCCGTCTTTGCTGTGCTTTTGGTGCTAAAAAACCTTCAAACGTAAATTTATCCGTTGGTAAACCCGCCGCACTCAAAGCGGTAATTGCCGCACTTGCACCGGGAATTGGTACTACTGTTATTCCTGCGTCAATACAAGCTTTAATTAATTCATAACCAGGATCGGAAATACCAGGCATACCCGCATCGCTAACTAAAGCGATCGCTTTACCATGATTTAAATGCTCTAATATGTCTGGGATACGACTATTACGATTATGTTCGTGATAACTAATTTGGGGCGTTTTCACTTGAAAATGTTGGAGTAATTTCCCTGTGTGGCGTGTGTCTTCCGCAGCAATCAAATCTACTGTTTGCAAAATTCGCACCGCCCGAAAGGTAATATCTTCTAAGTTGCCAATGGGTGTGCCAACAACGTAAAGTGTTCCTGGTTTGGAATTGTCATTTGTCATTCGTTATTCGTCATTAAATACAGCATTGGTACTATCTGGTGACAAATCTAAAATCGCATCGGGGATTATTTGTTGGTTTAGTAACTTTAGATTTGATATATCTTGCTGATTCTGCCCCTAAAAATAATCAGAAGATGGTGGCTGCTGACTATACTGTAGCAGCAGGTGGCCCGGCTACGAATGCGGCTGTAACATTCACTCATTTAGGTAATCAAGCAAAAATTTTGGGTGTGGTTGGTTCTCACCCAATGACGCAACTAATTCGCACTGATGTAGAAAATTATAGAGTAGCGATCATAGACCTGGAACCCAACAAACTCACCCCACCACCTGTCTCTTCAATTATCGTCACCCAAGCAACGGGTGAACGGGCAGTAATTTCCATTAATGCAGCGAAAACTCAAGCCAGCGTCGCATCTATCCCAGCCCATATTTTGTCAGATATTGATATTGTATTAATTGATGGACATCAAATGGCAGTGAGTAGAGCGATCGCGCAAACAGCCAAAGCTAATCATATCCCAGTAGTGATTGATGGTGGAAGTTGGAAACCTGGCTTTGAGGAAATCTTGCCTTTTGTAGATTACGCCGTTTGTTCAGCAAATTTCCATCCTCCCGGTTGTGAAACAGAAGAACAAGTTTTTGATTATCTCAAAAGTTTTGGCATTCCTCACATTGCTGTCACTCACGGTGAACAACCAATTGCATATTTAACTATCAATCAAATTGGCACGATCAACGTACCGCAGATTCCAGTAGTTGATACACTAGGGGCTGGAGATATTTTTCATGGTGCTTTCTGCCACTATATATTAAGTGAAAATTTCACTGATGCTTTAGAACAAGCCGC
Organism: Nostoc sp. FACHB-110; assembly: GCF_014697425.1. GTDB lineage: Bacteria > Cyanobacteriota > Cyanobacteriia > Cyanobacteriales > Nostocaceae > Nostoc_B. Next base: position 14,375 of record NZ_JACJRU010000048.1, on the reverse strand, counting down.
CTATGTCGCAGCTAGTTCTTGTCAATTTTTTGGCACACGTCGCTGGATGGAGTAAATCAATGCAAGATTTAGCAGAATTATTAGCGATCGCTCGTGATATCAGCTGGGGTGCAGCCGATATACTACACTCTTATTATCATGGCACTGCTCCAGATGCAAATCTGCAAGTAGAATACAAACAAAATGAGCCTGTCACTCTTGCAGACATCGCCGTTAGCCAATATATTTTGCAACGATTACAAACAACTTTAGGTGAAGAAGATTTTGCTTACATCTGCGAAGAGACTTACAAATTACCATTAAATCAAGATGCTTCTAAGTTAGTGTGGGTGATTGATCCTTTGGATGGTACGCGTGATTTTATTGATAAAACTGGAGACTATGCAATTCATATTGCTTTAGTTCAAGAGCATCGCCCTATTTTAACAGTTGTAGCCGTACCAGAAGCAGAGAAGATATATTACGCAACCATTGGTGGTGGTACATTTGTGGAAACACCAAAAGCATTGCAACCTATCAAACTTACATCAGACAAAGAAATTGAAGATTTAACTTTAGTTGTGAGTCGTTCTCATCGCAACGAAAGGTTAAATTATTTACTACAACACTTGCCTTGTCAAAGTCACAAAAGTGTTGGGAGTGTAGGTTGCAAAATTGCTACTATTTTGGAACAACAAGCAGATATTTATATATCGCTTTCTGGCAAATCTGCCCCTAAAGACTGGGATATAGCCGCACCAGAATTAATTTTAACTGAAGCTGGTGGTAAGTTTACTCATTTTGACGGCAGCCCTTTGCAGTATAACACTGGTGATATTAATCAGTGGGGAGGTTTGCTTGCCAGTAATACGAAATATCATGAAAACTTATGTGATATCGCACAGAAACTTTTGTCGGAGGTAGACAACTTAAAATAACTTTGTCTAGTAAACTTAACTGGAGGGCAACTGTGATTTTCCAAGTTATTCCATAGATAAATTTAAAGACTTGTCATATCAAAAAACTATTGGTGACGCAGCTTGGAGTGCAGTGGCTAAATTTGTCATGAAAGCAATAACCAAAAAACCAAGAAAAATCAATCTACTAAAAGTAATAAATCCATATAATATTTAAAATTTAAATGATTAAATTCAGCATATATACTTAAAAAATTCCGTTGTATTCACTGAAGAATGTAAAGTTTTTTTCAGTAATTGATAATTTTGATTCTTGGAAGGTTGTGTTATACTTTGGCATATAAAGATTATTTTCGGTTGAGTAACTCGTTTTGATTTTGAAAAGCGTCTCTCCGAATCTAACTCTCTACACTCCCTGAATTCGGAGACATTATATGTCAATTTACGTCGGAAACCTGTCCTACCAAGTCACTGAGGACGACTTGAGAATGGCTTTTAGCGAGTACGGAAAGGTAAGTCGCGTTCAGTTACCAACTGATCGTGAGACTGGCCGTTCTCGTGGTTTTGCCTTTGTAGAGATGGAAAGTGAGTCACAAGAGACTGCTGCTATTGAAGCACTTGATGGTGCTGAATGGATGGGTCGTGACTTAAAAGTTAACAAAGCTAAACCTCGTGAAGAAAGAAGTCCTTCTCGTGGCGGTGGCGGTGGCTGGGGCAATAATAATCGCGGCGGCGGTCGTGGCGGTCGTTACTAAACTTTTGAACTAAAAATTTAACATCCAGAGTCTCCAGCAGGTAAGCCAAAGGCTCATTTCTGCTGGAGTATTTTATTTTTCTCTAAGTTCGGCTATTCATCCACATAAGGGAGGAATGAGAATGACGCAAGTAGTCTTGGGGGAGAACGAGGGTATTGATTCAGCTTTGCGAAGATTTAAACGGGAAGTTTCTAAAGCTGGAATTTTCCAAGACATGAGAAAGAAGCGTCACTTCGAGACACCGCTAGAAAAACAAAAGCGTAAAGCAGTTGCAAGACATAAGCAAAATCGCAGCAATGGTTCTCGTCGCTTCAAGTAACATTTCTCAACTTTTATTTGGTTAACTAATCTTTAGAATTAAGCAGAGATTAATTAACATAACCACTTGTAGTAGCACTAAGAATTAAAAAATAGTGCTACTACGCTTGTATATGGGTATTTATATTAGGCAAGAGGCAATAGGTGACAGGTGACAGAGTTGAGATTTATATAGTTAAATTTATTTGAACTAACCTATTTAATAATCTGCAATTATTTCCTAGGCAAAATTTCCAGCCATAATAATATATGTATCTTCTTGTACACTCACAAAATATTATCTCTACCCTAATTTGAGCATCTTGGCTCTGGATTTTCAGAAAAAATGCTGCGTGTTTATCATCTTTTCCTGCTTGTTGTCTTGTTACTTTTAGCACCTTTGGGGTTCAAGTTTGTTCTTCCCTATTTTTTTCCAAACAAGGTAGAACAAAAGAATTCTGTAACTGCGCCAACTTCAAAAACTTCTCCTTTAATTTCGCCGGGAGCTTCCTCTAACTCAATAGAGGGAAACATTTGGCAAAAAATTCTAGGTAAAAATCCTATAGCTCCGCATGGTTGGCAGATAGCTCCTTGTCAAGGCAATGCACCTTTATTGTGTGTTTCCTCCAAAGGCGAAGTTTTGGGTACTGTGGAGATTGGTGTTTATCAAGTCAGCAATAATCCCAATTTTCAAAAGGATCTCCAAGAAGCGGGTGTTCCATTTGGCACTCAGTTAGATTATAAAAATCCCAGCAACCAAACTAAGGTTCTATCAGCTTTGAAAGCTTGGGTTGCTTATTACTATACCTCTTTGTTAAAAGACCGCCAAAAAGGTTACGGCAATAAAATTTCTTTTTCAACTCACCCTTTAGAAGAAGTATCAGTAGGAAAATTGCCGGGGGTTCGTTATGGTTTTACAGGTATTAAACAAGAAGGTGGATTACAAGAGCAATATATTAGTCATGTTGCTTATGATGGCAAAACACTTTATGTAATTAGTACTTCTTTCGATCCGGGTGCAGTTACAGGCAAGTTTGAGAAATTAGAGAATCTGTTAATTTTTCAGCCTTATTATTATGCGATCGCTGAAAATTTAAATCTCTCAGTTATTAATGGTAGTTAGCCATTACTATAAATAATAAAATACCCGATTTATTCAATAAATCGGGTATCTGAGCAGCAAAATTTGTCCAATTTAAATTTCAGCTACAGCCCGTTCAATTAAGCGACGTGCTAGAGTTTGTGTGCCTGTATGCTCGTAATAATTAGTAGACACATCTAAAAAAGCTGCCAAATAATCTAACTTGCTATCGCTAACTTCCATGAAGTTTTGTAAGTGTCCAACAACATTTTGTGGTGTTAGATTATGACTCACAACTAAGCCATTCATCCAGCCTTTAACCGAATCAAAACTTTCGCCGATAAAGTTGAGTTTACTGCCAGCATTGTTGCCAGGAATGACATCCTTAATTCCTTGAAATGTGGAGTTTTGTTCTAGTTCTTGGGGATTAGTTTGACTAACTAAAGATAAGGCTTTGCTAATAAAATCTGGGCCTAAAGGTATCAACCCATCAATACAAACTAAAGCCGCCATTCTGATGAGTGATTCGCCACTATATTCGCCTAACGAAGCGACAAAATCGCCGATGCTGTCTCCTGGTATGCCATTAATTTGACAGAAAGCGACTAATTCAGCTACTAGTTTTAAACACAAATCAATTGTTTGCGCCTTATCGGGTTTGGGTGTAACCGAGTTAAGAAAACCTAAAAGTGGAATTTTTTCACCGACTTTATTAGCCAAAGCTGCTGCACCGAGAGCTTTATCTGTGTTGTCAACAGTTTGATAAAGCCACATAGCTCTTTGATAACCTTGAGAGCGATCATTATAAAGATAAATCGCTCGTTCACCAATTTGTTGAATTAACTCTTCGTCAGTTTCACCAGTGACAGTTTTAATAGTATTGACGAAGCCAACAGTATTTTGCCATTCACCAGGAGCAACAAAATCCAAAGCTTTCAATACAGATACAGTTAAACCACCGGTTGGTAGTTCATCAACTAATTCAAAAATTGCTTTGCTCACAAAAATCTCCTGACTGCGAGTTTTTTATCTAAATATTTTGAGTGCAGATTACTTGAGTTTTGCTAATCCATCAAGATTAAATTTACTAATCCAGTCAGCGCGATCGCTAGATGTAAATGATTTATCACGAGATTGTACTTTTACTTGATAATTTCCAACTAAAACCGCAGTACCAGTTGAACCTTGTTCTACTGCTGGATAGCCATCAATTTTTTTGGTGCTTTGGGAAAATTTAGCGGCTGCACTAGGCGTGCTGGTAGTATCAGAAATCGAAAGTACAGCTACATTTTTACCATCTTTTTTCAACGCTGCTTCCGCAAAACCTTTTTTCTCTTGGGTATAGACGCGATTGTAACCACCGCCCGATTTGGGAAAATATTTGTTAAATTCACTTCCCTGAGTTGCCGTTTTAGCAACTGCTTGACCACTTTTTTGTCTGGTGCTTTCTTGTTGTACTTGGTCGAAACGTCCAGGTGTTTTAGGACTACAAGCTGTTGTCAGTAACAATACTGAGAGCAATACAACAGCTATCACCTTACGCCCACGATATAAATTCATGTTTTGGTTCCTCATGCTTGAGCTTTGAGGCAATTATCAGCGCAGCTGCCAACTTTCGCCACTAAATTTACTTTTTGATAACTATTGTAGATACCAAGAGAATAGGGATTAGGGAATAGGGAATCTCAGAGTAGCCTTGATACTATGGGAAAAAGGGATTCTAGTGTCTATTCACTGGTGATACTATTACAACAATTTGTTAAGCAAGCAAATGAACATTGATGTGGACAATCTCACTTCAAAAAATTCTGTCATTCGAGCCATACATACTTCTATCAAAGGCAGAGCTAGATATAAAGTCAGAGGATTACATAATTCCCTAGCTCTCAAACAGTATCTCGAATTTAGATTGTCCAAAGCAGAAAATATTTTTCAAGCTAGTGCTAATCACTTAACAGGTAACGTTTTGGTGCTGTTTCACCCAGATGTTAACTTACAAGCGATCGCCTGGCTGTTGCAAAATATGGTTTTAGACTATAGAAGGGATATTAGACAATTACCCCCCAGCACAGCACCAAAATTTACTTTAGCGAATGTAGTCTCTACTAAAAATACAGTCTTAGACAAGCCCATAAATCAATGGCGTAGCCAACTAGTACCAGCATCGGTGGCTTTTTCTTCCCTCACCTTCGGTACAGGATTGATACACAGATATGCTTTAGATGCAAGTATTTTATTAGCAATTCAAAAGCTGCACACGCCCCTGCTAGACAGCATCATGGTGGCCATTACTGCTTTAGGACAACCACCATCATTAGTGTTGACTTGTTTAGTATGGGAAACTAACTTGCTATATCGTCAGCGTCAAACACAAGCAGCAACCTTTGGTATAGCGGCTGTTGGTGCTATCAGCTTAAATTACTTACTCAAAGAACTATTTGTCAGGACACGCCCTGCATTATGGGATCACATCATTAATGTCAATCATTATAGTTTCCCTAGTGGTCATGCAATGGTGTCAATGGTGGTTTACGGGTTGATGGGATATACCCTAGCCGAAGAATTTCCCCAATGGCGCAAGCAGATTTTAGCCTTGAGTGCTGCTTTAATTTTGGCAATTGGTTTTAGTCGGCTTTATTTGGGAGTACACTGGCCGACTGATGTGGTAGCTGGCTATGCCGTAGGTTTAGTGTGTTTAACTGCTTGTATAGTTAGCCAGACCTTACACGAAAGTTAAATTCACACTTTTGTTAAGCTGAGTTTTTCATCAGAGAGTATGGTTTAATTAAAACTTCTGCCGGAATTCCCAATGAAGAATACAAACACCGAATCATTTCTAGCGTTAGCGGTTTTTGGCGACTCAAAACTTCTTCAACCTCTCTTTGGCCTCCAATAATAGACTCTAAATCCTGCCCAGACAAGCCACGGGATTCGAGATAATATAAAATTGCCTCAATTGGGTCTGGTGCTTCAATGGGATAATGTCGCTGTTCGTATGCTTCCACCAACGTTGTTAAAATTTCTAATAAATCGCACTCCGGTGTATTTGGTTGTGCATCAAATAATCTTTCAATTTCATCAAGTGCTGCACGATAATCAGCTTCGTTTCTGATGGGATGGGGTTTGAGCATATATCTTTTTTCCCCTGTTATAAAGAGAAAACATATAGCAAGACTAAATCATTTCGTGAGAAGCTAGATCCCCAACTTCTTTGAGAAGTTGGGGATTTGGAGAATTTATTAGGACTTACGCAAGAACCCTCTCGAACTCTTATAACTTCGTGTCCTTTGCGCCCTTTGCGGTTCGTTTTTTCAGAATTTTGCGTAAGTCCTGTATATATGAAATGTTAATTAATAGTTTAATTCCGAGACGCTATCACCGCATAAAAGGGATCTCCGCCAGCAATACCCATCCACTTTAAAATATCGGGTACTGCTGACTGGCGAGAAATTACTTCAGGTTGAGTAAATCCTGGTACTGAGTTGAAGTAACGTTTAACTAATTCAACTCTTGCGGCTTCGGAAGCATCACGCCAAGCTTGAATTGCTTTTTGAAAGAACATCCGGTTAGAAAAACTAATAATAGCAACGCCCCCGGGTTTGAGGATGCGGTGAATTTCCGAAAAGATTGCTTCTGGATATTGGATGTACTGTACGGAAACACAAATCACCACAGCATCAAAATCTTGATCTAGTAGAGGTAGCTGGGGATTTGCGTTGATATCTTGGACAAAGTAATGATTCAAGCGGGGATTTCTGGCTAATTCTTCGGCGTTGAGTCCATGTCCTTCAACATGGGCAAACTGAATTTCATCTGGCAAATGAGATACCCAACTGCTCATCATATCAAGGATGCGGGTGTTGGGTTTGAGGCGATCGCGGTATAAATCTGTTAGCTGTTGAATAAATCCATCATCAACATGAGTCACAAACCGGGGATAGGCATAAAATAGCTTATCGTCTGTCTCGTCTAATTTTTGGCGTTGATTTGCTCTGAGCATCATAAAATATCTATTTGAAAATTTTTTTTACAAAAATTATTTCGTACAAGTCATCTGTTACATATTTTAATAAAAGACGTTTGCATAACTCTGCCCATAAAGAAAGAGAATTTTCCAACTAATGGTGTCTAAAACTCACTTCATCCAGTCTATTTGGTGGCAATTTCGCGTATCAGCAGCTTTTCCTTACCTGAGTTTGTTAGCGTGGTTCATACCTTTATTACTCTTCACATCTGGGCAGAATAGCGTTATGGCCCATGATGAAGGGTTGTATGCGTGGCGTGCTAGGCAAATGTTTGATTCTGGTGATTGGATAGCACCTTGGGGGACGGTGCATCATAAAACCCCCGGCTCTTATTGGCTAATTGCCAGTGCTTACAACATATTTGGGATGAGTGAAGTTAGTGCGAGAATTCCGAGTGCGATCGCCGGGATACTTTGCTTATTATTAATATATGAAATTGGCAAAATTTTCATTGGTAAAAAGTTAGCTTGGTTAGCAGCAGTAATTTTACCTGTAGAATTTCTTTGGCTACAATATTGTCGTTTAGGTACGCCAGATATGCCAATGATATTTTTAGTATTGTTGGCAATGTTTTCTTTATTAAAAGCAGAATTACACCCTAAATATGCGAACATTTGGCGATTGATTGCAGGTTTATGTTTAGGCTGCGGCTTTTTAGTCAGAAGCTTTATGATTGTTTTACCAGCAGCAGCACTATTACCTTATTTAATTGGTGAACATCGCCGCCACCGTCATCTTACTAGCCCTATTTTATATGTAGGTTTAATATTAGGTTTTATTCCGACTTTAATGTGGCTGTGGTTTAGCTGGCAACGCTTCGGTAGTGGAAGTTGGGATGCTTTATTGCAGTTTGTTTTACAATTAGGCTCAAAAGAACGTGGTGGAAACAGCATAATTTTTTATTTTTGGAATATTCCTTTAAAAGCATTCCCTTGGGTATTTTTTAGTATTTTGGGATTGGTTGTTGCATTTCGCCGTCCCATCCGTCATTATCATTTATTACTAGTTGGATTCCCTATCGTTTTATTTATAGAACTCAGCATTTTTTCAACGCGGTTATCACACTATAGTCTTTGCCTTTATCCTTTTATGGCAATGTTGGCAGCTTTAGGTTTAGATTGGTTGGGCAAGGTTTACGATAAGACAAAACCACAGACAAATCTTCCTCGTAATTTGAGTTATGGCTTTGGTGGATTAGGTATTTTACTTTTTATAGCGGGTATATGCGTTTTAAGTTGGGGTAATGCAGATATCTACAGATATGCGGTTATTGGCTTGATTATTGGGTTGAGTTGGTTAATTTTACCTGCGGTGTGGGTTGATCGTCATCACTTAGGTTATGAATTTCTTACAGCACGTTATTGGCTGGCTGGTTGGTTGATTCCTTGTTGGCTGGCTTTAGCTGTAGCTGGAAGTTTGGGCTTAATAGGTGATTATAATCCCGCTTTTAGAACGTTTTTTCAACAAAGAGCGATCGCCTCAATTTTGCAAACTTATCCCATTTACTTTGTCCAGGTTGAGGGAAAAAACGCCGTCTTACTGAATTTTTACACTCCCATTCAAGGTTCTAGGTTAAACTCAATTTCTCAACTACCAGCTTCTAGCTACGCCTGGATTTATTTAAAAAATCCACCAGATTTATCTCGCTGCCATCGTGTTCTAGGTACAGTGCGAGATTATCAGTTAATTCAAGTTCTTCCTTAAATTTTTGGAGAAGATTACGAATAAACCATAAAAAAGTGGCGATATAAAAATTAATACTGCCACTTTTTTGTTAAGAATTTGTTCTTGAGATTGCAGTAATCAAATTAGCTAGGCAAAAGAGCGTCTTCATCAATTAAACTCGCTCTGCGGAAATACGAAGCTGAATTTAAGGCCATTGATTTGCAGTATTCCGCACATTTGCGGCAAATTGCAGCGCAATACATCATTTTAGGATCTTCATTCATTTGGTCGCAAGCCATTGCCGTGCGATCGCACAATTCGGCACACAAACTACAAGCGTTACCCATGAATTCAGAACCATCATTCATCATGTTGATGCACATCATACACATTTCGGCACAGTCGCGCATCATGGACATCATAGCCATATCTAAATATTTACCCCGCTGGTCTTTGCAGTATTTCAGGGTATCAATACAAATAGTGTGACATTCGATGCAGCTTTGTTTGCCAGCTTCTAATGTAGTGAGTGTAGGTTCAATCATCATATAAGTAACTTCCTAAAATTTTAAATGCTGGGAGATAGGTGCTTAATTACAAGGTAGAACTTTATTTTTATCACTTCAATAGATTGTCAAATTCCTGCAAATAGAAGGTCACTAAATCTATGATCTTGTAGGAAATTCAGCTATGTAAAACAAAGAGCCTCAGCTAAAACTCTGAAAAACTAAGGCTGGAGAATGTTCTGTTTTTGGTGAAGCATGAATTATGAAAGCTGATTCCCCACCTTAACGCGAGACAATGATTGCTGCTTTTTCGGTATATTTACTCATCTCAATCCAGTATGCACTAATTGAATTTAGAGGTTTTTGGAGTCAGCTTTAATTTAGAGAAATCCTTATCCAGTAAAACTTTTAGCCATTTTAATCAGCCAGAATTTATTGATAAAAAATTTGCTATAGGTATATATTCTCTAAAATTAGCAATGTCAAGATATCATGACTTAGTTACAATATATTTCATGATTGAGTCAGCAAAATCACCATCAAACAATGAAATCTTTTCAAGAAAGTTTCTCTGTTAGACTGAATGGAAATATGAAGGACGAGCATTGCCCGTCCCAAAAAACCAACAAAATCATCCTATTAGTAAGTATTTTTACTGCTGCTCTTGATGAGGAACTTGATCTGATAAACGTTTTGCCAGATTAATAAAATCAGAAGGGATCATAACTAAGGTAGTGGTGTTATTTTCTGCGCCTACTTCTGTGAGCATTTGTAGTCTTCGTAATTCCAAAGCGGCGGGATTTTCAGCAATGAGTTTAGAAGCTTCTGCTAGTTTGATTGATGCTTCTTGTTCTGCGGCTGCTTTAATTATCCGAGCGCGCTTTTCTCGAATGGCTTCTGCTTCTTTGGCCATAGCGCGTTGCATAGCGGTGGGAATTTCGACATCTTTCATTTCCACCCTTTCAATTACAACTCCCCAAGGTTCGGTAATTTCGTCTACGATTTCTTGAACTTTGCTGTTAATTTTGTCGCGGTTTTGTAAAACATCATCCAAAATATTCTGTCCGACAACATTTCTTAAAGTTGTCAGAGCAGTTTGATAAACAGCAATTTGGTAGTTTTCTACTTTATTAATTGCTTTTGAAGGGTCAAGAATGCGGTAATAAAGCACAGCATTGACTTTAATAGTAACGCTATCAGCTGTCACGGTTTCTTGTGGTTCTATAGTGACAGTTTTGGTACGAATATCAATTTGACTTTTTTGCTCAACGAGAGGAAAAACCCAGTATACGCCAGGGCCACGGACACCATTAATTCTCCCTAAACGAAAAATTACCCCACGCTGATATTCTCGGTCTAACTTCAATCCAGATACAGCGAAGACGAGTAAAAACGTCAAAAATGTACCTATAAGTGTACCCATATTATTTGCAATGATTGGGTTTAAATATGCCTATTTTAGTCTTGGGATAGATGTGAAAATAGCAATTATGTAGAAAGTGCAACAGAAAATTAGGATTGTTTTTCCTAGTCCTAGCGATCGCAATTTGTAAACAATAGATGCCAGTTGGCTTTGTCAAGGCTGTGGCTAAATTCAGCAACTGGATATATCATGGAAAGTTGCTATGTAAAATTGAAAAGTCCCAAAAAATTAAAAATTCCTAACACTTCTGGCCAATAGTGCTAGAGTTTCAAAAATCTGTCAAAATTTTCAGCGGGTATCAATGCTGAAGCAACTCAAGAAAAACCAAGTTCCTTTAATTATTGGCGCGGCAGTGTTTGCCTTTTCCGCTGGGGCAATGGTCTCAGCACCAGAAATTGGAAAAACATTAAGTCAATGGCTCAAGCTGGATAAAAATCAATCAGAACAGCTATCAGACGCAGCCAAGGTAAAATCGGCTGTATTTCCACTGGTGTCTAAATCTCCAGTAGAACGGGCAACCCAGCTAGAAGCGATCGCCAAAGGATTTGCTTCAGCAGACCGCAATCGCGCCCGTTATCTTTTAGCTAGCGATTTAATTGAAACCAGAGACGCACAACCAGCCCTTGATTTACTCCAAGGTCTAGAAAAAGACTACCCGGTTTTAGCTCCTTATATCTTGCTAAAACAGGCACAAGCGCAAGATATTTTAGGTGAAGCAGGTAAAGCTTCGGATTTACGGCAAAAAGTTTTAAAACTCTATCCCAAAGACGCAGCAGCAGCGAAGGCGCATTATTTAATTGGTCAACCAGAAAATCAAAATAAAGCGATATCTCAATTTCCGTCTAATCCCCTCAGTTGGGAAATTATTCGCAAGCGGCTGCAAGAAAACCCCAATCAGCCACAATTAAAATTAATTTTGGCGAAATATGCCTATAACCAAGCTGGCATAGTCGGCATATTAGATCAGTTAATCAAACAGCCAAATCTCAAACCCGCAGATTGGGACATTATCGGCACAGCTTATTGGGATAATAATCAATTTCGTAAAGGGGCGATCGCCTATTCTCAAGCACCAGTAACGGCTCGCAACCTTTACCGCATAGCCCGCGGCTTGCAAGTAGGCGGACAAAGCCAAGATAGAGAAAAAGCGATCGCGATTTACAAACAAATAGTCCAGCAATTCCCCGAAGCTTCCGAAACAGGAACAGCATTATTACGTTTGGCAGATATGGCCAAAACTCGCAAAGATGCCATACCTTATCTCAACCAAGTTATTACTCAATTTCCCGAACAAGCTGCAACAGCATTAGCCACCAAAGGCAAAACTCTAGAAAGTCTCAAAGATGCTAAATCTGCTCAACAAACGTGGGATTTATTGATTAGCAAATATTCTAAATCAGACGAAGCAGCAGAGTATCGCTGGAAAATCGCGCAAGATAAAGCCAAAGCAGGTGATTACGTTACAGCTTGGGAATGGGCACAACCCATTGCGATGAATAATCCCAACAGTATTTTGGCTCCCAGAGCCGGATTTTGGGTAGGTAAATGGGCGATGAAACTTGGCAAACAACAAGATGCCAAAACATCTTTTGAGTATGTCATTAGCCAATTTCCTTACTCTTATTATGCCTGGCGATCGGCAAATATTTTAGGGCTAAATGTTGGCGACTTTAATAGTGTGCGTCAAATGAATCCAGAAGTAGTAGCGCGCCAGCGTCCAATTCCTACTGCTGGTTCAGACACCTTTAAAGAACTGTATTTGTTGGGTCAAGACCGTGATGCTTGGTTACAGTGGGAAACAGAATTTCTCAATAAAAAGCAGCCCACAGTTGCCGAACAATTTACTGAAGGATTGATGCAACTTGCCAGAGGCGAAAATCTTTCGGGAATTGACACAATTTCTAAGTTGGAAGACCGAGAAACACCCCAAGAACAAACAGAATATCAAGCTTTAAGTAAACAAATCACTTATTGGCAAGCTCGCTATCCCTTTCCTTATCTCAAAGAAATTGAAAAATGGTCTAAAGAACGCCAACTTAATCCTCTATTAGTTACTGCTTTAATCCGCCAAGAATCTCGGTTTGAGCCAGAAATTAAATCTGTTGTTGGTGCTACAGGGCTAATGCAGGTAATGCCAAGTACAGGACAATGGATAGCTTCAAAAACTAACTTAGATAGCAAAACAATTGATTTAACCAATCCTAACGACAACATCATGTTAGGTACTTGGTATTTAGATTATACCCATCAGCAATATGGCAATAATTCATTATTAGCTATAGCCAGTTACAATGCAGGCCCTGGCAATGTTTCTAAATGGCTCCAAACTCTTCCCAAAGAAGACCCCGATGAATTTGTTGAAACAATTCCGTTTGACGAAACTAAAAATTATGTGCGGCAAGTTTTTGGTAACTACTGGAATTATCTGCGACTATATAATCCAGAAATTTCTAACTTAGTAGCGAAATATTCATCAGCACAACCAAAATTACCAACCCAATAATTTACAATTTCATTATATAAATACTCCACTTTAAATTAAAGTGGAGTATTTTTTATCAAAGCATCAACCCTAAAATACAACTACTCTATTCAGCTATAGCTGTAAACTTGAAAATTGCAGTTATTCTACAACTTTCTTGATTTCATCTTTGATATTTTCTGTAGTGTGAATCACTTGAGCTTCAGCTTGTTTAGCTTTACCTTCAGCTTTATCTGAGGGATTTCCTGTGATTTCGCCAACTACTTCTTGCAGTTTGCCTTCAATGTTTTTAGCAGTAGCTTCTATTCTGTTCTCAATACTCATATTTTTTCCTGGTTATTTACTGTAACTAATGAGAAACTACCAAGATTAGCTAGTGAGTACATCTATCATGGGAATGAGCAATTAAAAAATATTTTTTACTCCTTAAGATAGTTGACGTTTTATATCGTAAAAATCTAATAAATAAAAAATACTCTCTAGATTAGACAATTCAAATTAAACTCAAAGGATTAATATAAACTAAATATATAGAAATCCGGTTTGATTATTGGAATTATCTGCGTAGCCTGTGATTAGGGGGTATGAAAGAGTGATTTTGTGGGTACAGATTTGGTTCAAAAATCAAATATGAGTCCTATATAAAATTAATTTTATGAATAAAAATAGTTGTAGATAAAGTTAATAATATTGCTAATTTAGTAAAGGTGAATAAGGAATATACGTGGGTAAGAAGCCGAAAAAGAATGTTTGGTTAAGTGAGGTCAATGATATTATTCGTGGTGCTTGTGGAGGTTTTTTATTTGGTGTCCCATTGCTTTACACAATGGAAGTGTGGTGGGTTGGTTCACAGGCAAAACCGCAATTAATCATGATGGCGATCGCCGTAACTTTTATTGTTGTTTTTTTACTCAACCGCACTGAAGGCTTTAGAAAACGCAAATATACTTTAAAGCCATACGAAGCGTTGACTGATACCATAGAAGCACTAGCTATTGGGATAGTTTGTTCTAGTTTTATCCTCTTCATCTTACGAGAAATCACATTAGCTACACCCTTACGAGAGGCTTTAGGAAAAATAATTTTTGAAAGTGTACCTTTTGCCTTAGGTGTATCATTAGCTAATCAGTTTTTAGAGGATGTTTTAAAAGTAGGGGACTATTGTAAGAAAGCTCACAAGGCGTATGCTGAAATTTGTAGAAAACAGCACCTTATGAGCGAATGTCTAAAGCATACCGTAGCAAT
>NZ_JACJRU010000047.1 GCF_014697425.1 Nostoc sp. FACHB-110 | reverse complement strand
ATCGGCACGACCTTAAACGGGCGCAGAGGACAGGTAAGACTGGTTCGCCAGCACAGTCCGGTGAAGCGTCAAGAATCACCGCACCTTTAGGTCGGTGAGTATGTCAACTGTCATAACTAAAACTTCCGGATGTTCCCATGTTTATTGTCTAGTTGTTTGGTGCTTGATGCGGCGCAACCGCACCATTGCTTGTGACAGTTGCGTAAGTCCTGTTTGTGAGAGTTTCAGGTGCGGAATGTAGCTTCAAAACCAATGGATTTGTATCAGGAGGTTCGTGAAATGGTATTACACCCAATCACCAACAGAAAACTTTAGTGCGTAAATCCTGAGTCACTAACTACCCACACCAGGAATTAACCGCTTCAACGCACGATTAGCAACTTCAGCATAACGTAGTTCACCACAAAGGACTTTACCCATAACTGGAATGCTAGAAGGGTGTTTAACTCCTACTTTGTAACCAACACCAGGAAAGCGATAAAATGCCTGTGCTAATTTTTTCGCCCAAGCCATTTCACTACCCCATTGTTCGTTTATGGCTTCGCTATACCCTTCTAAGGCGTTGATGTCCCCAGCAATTGCCCGACTGACAAATTCTGCTGCTAGTAAGCCACTAAAAATCGAGGGGCGAATGCCTTCTGCGGTCATTGGGTCAACTACACAAGCTGCTTCACCGGCTAAAACAGCATTTTGGGTATGCAGTTTTTGTGTGCCATCCCAAAGAGTTAAGGGATAACCATATTGTTTGCTAGTTTTGATGTCTAAGTTAAAAGATTTGGCGTACTCATCCAAAATCTTTTTGAAGTCTTGGGGTTGACCACCAATAAATGTACCAACGCCAAGAGAATATCCATCCGCTTTGGGAAAGTTCCACATATAGCCGTTTTTGACTAAGCCAAATTCAAAGTAAATGGTTGTATCAGTAACATCTGCTGGAACTTCTGCCTCTAATGCCCCTGCAAGGCAGCGTTTACGTTCTTTAAAGCCTAGCCATTTTGCCATTGGGCCTTTTGCACCGTCAGCAGCAATTAGATAGCGACCTGTGACTGGGCCATTAGCTGTGTTTACTTGCCAGTGGTCGCCTTGAAATTCAATTCCTGTGACTTCTGTGTTATCCCTTAGTTCTGCCCCTTGCTTTTGAGCTTGCTGCACTAAGAAATGGTCAAAAATATTTCGTTGCACCATCCAAATAGGTTCTTTAGTGCCAATTTTTGCTTCTACAGGGTCGCCCAAATTCCAGGTGAAGCGGAAGAAATCGGCTTTTAGAGAAATAGCTGGGCTAAAATCAAAGTCAAACCATTGCGCGATCGCAGGTGACACACCCCCACCGCAGGGTTTATATCTAGGTAAAGATTCTTTTTCTAAAACTAATACTGAGCTACCTTTTTTGGCTAGATGATATGCTGCTGTGCCACCTGCTGGCCCAGCACCAACGACAATGGTGTCATACATAGGGCTGAATGTTGTTGCTGAATTAGTTATTGGGGGCGTAATGCTTTGCGAGATCCCCGACTTCTTAAAGAAGTCGGGGATTTGACCACACACCTTAACCCTCAAAAAAATCAAGTGTGAAGGCTGAAATTATAAACTTCATACTAGCCTGCGGCAAGCCGCTAAAAGCGTCTACACACTTCATACTTCACACTTTAAACAGTGGTGATGTCTTTTTCTTTTTCTGCTAACAATTCGTTGATTCTGGCAGTGTACTTGTCTGTGAGTTTTTGTAGTTTATCTTGTAGGTCTTTGGCTTCGTCTTCAGAGATTTCTGAAGCTTTTTCTTGTTTGCGAATTGAGTCAATCCCATCACGCCGGATGTTACGAATGCCTACGCGACCTTCTTCAGCATACTTAGCTGCCACTTTAACAAATTCCTTACGGCGATCGCTTGTTAAGGGTGGAATATTCAACCGAATCACAGAACCGTCGTTACTGGGTGTTAAACCTACATCAGAAAGGGAAATGGCTTTCTCAATCAGGTTTAAGCTGCTTTTGTCGTAAGGCTGAATTAGAATTGTCGTGGCATCTGGCGTAGTAATATTCGCCAGTGATTTTAGGTGTGTTGGTGTACCGTAGTACTCAACTAACACTTTATCTAAGAGACTGGAATTAGCCCGACCAGTCCGAATTGTGTTAAAAGCTTGTTGAGTTGCCTCAACAGTTTTTTGCATTTTACTTTGAGCTTCATCTAATTTCACAAGAACCTCCCACAAGGGTACCAATGGATTCGCCTAAAACTGCGCGGCGAATGTTGCCTCGCACTGTTAGGTCAAATACCAGAATTGGAATATTGTTTTCTTTACACAAGGCAATCGCAGTACTGTCCATTACCCGTAAATCTTGTGCCAAAACATGAGCAT
Source organism: Nostoc sp. FACHB-110 (assembly GCF_014697425.1). Classification (GTDB taxonomy): domain Bacteria; phylum Cyanobacteriota; class Cyanobacteriia; order Cyanobacteriales; family Nostocaceae; genus Nostoc_B. The sequence continues at coordinate 58,123 of NZ_JACJRU010000047.1, read as the reverse complement.
AGGTGAGGCTAGTATAACGTTTGGCATTAGGATTAATTTGCGGGTCTGCATCGTACACTCCGTCTACCTTAGTGGCTTTAAAAATCACTTCTGCATCGATTTCTGCGGCTCTGAGTGCGGCAGTAGTATCTGTAGTAAAGAAGGGATTTCCCGAACCAGCACCAAAAATGACCACCCGCCCTTTTTCAAGATGACGGATGGCCCGGCGACGAATATACGGTTCTGCTAACTCTTGCATGGCGATGGCAGTTTGTACACGCGTCTGTACCCCTATTCGTTCTAGCGAATCTTGCAGCGTCATGGCATTCATTACCGTGGCAATCATGCCTATGTAGTCAGCGGTTGCCCTATCCATTCCCGCCGATGCCGCTTTCACGCCCCGAAATATATTGCCGCCGCCAACGACTATGGCGATTTGAACACCAGTGGCGATCACCTCTGCTACTTCTTGTGCTATCTCTTTGACCACTTCTGGATCAATTCCATAGCCCATGTTGCCCATCAAGGCTTCACCGCTCAGTTTAAGTAAAACCCGTCGGTAATTCGTTCCCATGAAGTTACGCTTTATCGAAAAAGTTGCAATTGCCTCCAATTTAAGATAACAGTACTGTGACTATCTATGTCTAGTTGCGCCAAATCAATGAGGTTCCAATCGGCTCTGTTTCTGGCAGCATAATTGCTTGATTTTTGAATAAACAGGCGATCGCATTTCGCAAATATTCTTCGCTCATAGCTGATGGGGCTTGGGGGTGGCTGTCAATTTTACCCTTATAGCGCAGCACACCATTACTATCGATCAAAAACGCCATTGGAGTTTTAATCGCGCCAAAACTCCGCGTCACATCTTGAGTAGAATCCCACAGGTAAGGAAAATTTAGCTGATGATGTTTGGCAAAAGCTTTCATATGTTCAAAGCTTTCTGTCGGGTATCGGTTAACATCACAGCCATTCATGCCAATCAGGGTAAAACCACTCCCCGAAAATTCCGCTTGAATTTTTTTGAGCTTGTCTAAATAGAAACTGACATAAGGACAGTGGTTGCACATAAAAACAACGCCAACTGCACGGTACATCTCTAAATAACGTCTAAGATGATGTACTCGCTCGTCAATTCCTGGCAGTTCAAAATCCGGAGCGTAGCCGCCAACAGGGGTATCAATTGTTTCTAGTATATTCATCGCCGCCATCCAGAAGGAACTAGGAACAAAAATCTAGGTGAATTTCAGCGTCATTTTTTTAGTGCCAACCACCTTCACGCCGATGCGAGATACCAAATGATTGTAGAGACATACGGAGAAACAGTAAATTGTAAAACTACTGAATATTGATCCGAAGTTAATTTTATTACAATATCCTATAAATAAGTAATTTTTCCAGATATCTAATAGCTTTAGATTACATAGTTTATTAAGAAAAATAAAACAGTCTTAATACTTATAATTTCAGTAAATAGAGTTACTAAGTTTGCTCTGTCTAGCAAAAGATATTTTGTCCAGTCTTTACAATAGGCTTTTACAATTTAAAATAAATTGCAGAAATTATTAATTTTTATTAACTTTTCTAAAAAAATAAATGGCAATGACTAATTCGACAACTACATTGACAGCAAAAACTTGGATGTGGCAAGGATTCCCTATTTCTTATCACACTCAAGGAACTACTGGGCCAGCAGTTGTTCTCGTACATGGTTTTGGAGCTTCTTGGTGGCACTGGCGTAAAAATATACCTATATTAGCGCAAAAAAACCGTGTTTTTGCAATAGATTTAATTGGCTTTGGTGGTTCTGCGAAGCCGCAACCAGGCGAAAAAATTGCCTACACTTTAGAAACTTGGGGACAGCAGGTAGCAGATTTTTGTCGTGAAGTTGTGGGTGGGCCAGCTTTTTTCGTCGGAAATTCCATTGGCTGTATTGTGGCGATGCAAGCTGCTGTGACTGCGCCAGATATGGCTTTAGGAGTTGCTTTGCTAAATTGCTCTTTGAGATTACTGCACGATCGCAAACGCGCAACCCTACCTTGGTCTCGTCGTGCTGGCGCACCAATTTTACAGCGTTTGTTATCTGTTAAACCGATTGGGCAATTCTTTTTTAAGCAACTGGCCCAACCAAAAACAGTGCGGAAAATCTTGCTACAAGCTTATGCTAATTCAGACACAGTTACCGACGAGTTAGTAGATATTCTGACTGCACCTGCAAAAGATCCTGGGGCGGTGGCTGTGTTTTTAGCTTTTACTTCTTACTCTACAGGCCCGTTACCAGAAGATTTGCTACCCATACTACCCTGTCCGGCAATTATTTTATGGGGAACAGCAGACCCTTGGGAGCCATTGCAGCTAGGTCGAGAGTTAGCTAATTACCCAACAGTAGAAAAGTTTATTCCCTTAGAAGGAGTGGGACATTGCCCGCAAGATGAAGCTCCTGAGCTAGTCAACCCAATTTTACAGGATTGGATTGAGGAGCGAGCAGGGATAAGATAAAGAAAAAGAATGGGCGAATTCTATTCGCCCAAAACTTTTAAAACAACCTCTAAAAGGCTTGTGGTCTCACTATTGTTTCTTTTTCCTTTTGACCTTTTACTTTTGCCTTGTTGTACTAGTCTTTAATTACCCCCACAATCTTCTACCAGATTTACCTTTTAATTTTTCATGAGCATCTTTTAATAAAGCGGGAATCTGTAATTGTTCTGGACACCTTGGTAAACAATCACCACATTCTGTACATCTGCTAGCTTTCATTCCGGGGAACCAATGACCAGCATTTTCAAACATTCCATAACGATATTGACCATAGTCTGTCATGTCATATGCTACAGCCAGATTACGTAACCGTAATACTTCGGGAATATTAATATTTTCTGGGCAAGGTAAACAAGCATAGCACTGACTACAATTTTCAGTTTCTAAAACTTTTTTTTGATGATTTTCTAACTGTTGAAACACCAAAATTTCTGTTGATGTTAACTCACTAATACTGTCAGCTACTTTTAAAGGTTCAATTAATTCTTCTGGTTTGCTTGGCCCGATACTTAATGTAGTAATGCGGCTATCACTTAGCAAAAATCGATAGTTTAATGTCAAGGGTGAGTAGGGCTGACATAGGTCTTTAAGGGCTTGTGGCGGGTTGTAAAGTCGCCCTCCTTTGTCAGCCGGAGAAATGATAAATACACCCATATCTTTTTGAGCAGCGAGTTGAATTGCTGGGGCGTTGTGTTGAAAAAAATAATAGTAATGCAGATTGACAAATTCAAAAAAATCTGTATTGATTGCCGCCAAAATCAATTCTAATGGGCCGTGGGTGGAAAAGCCAACGTGCCGTACTCGACCATCAGTAATTGCTGCTTGTACAGCTTGCATACAGCCATTTTTAGCTTGCACCCACTGTAAATGCTCCCAATTATTTAAACCATGAATTCCCAAACAATCTAAATAATCTAGATGTAATCGTTCTAAAGATTCATCAATGAACCGACGCATACTATCAGCGTCAGAGGTGGGGGGAATTTTTGTGGTGATGTGCAGTTGGGAACGCGGGACAGATAAGCCGCTTTTCACCGCCAGACCAAAGTATTCTTCGCTTCTGCCGTAACCTCTGGCTGTTTCTATATGATTAATTCCTAGAGCTAAGGCTTGAGCGATGGTTTGCTGTGCATTTTCAGCATCAGCTAAGTAACGCATTGTCCCCAAAGAAAAAACAGAAAGGCGGAGATTGGTTTTTCCAAAGCGGCGGTATTGCATTAGTTAAAGTTCTAAAAATTCAGTGCTAGATTCTGAGTATAAATACAAGAAATAATGTCTATACTGAGAATGAAGTGCGAAAAAGAAAGAAAAATTTTTGCTAGTTTTATTTTTGGACTCTTTCTTTTTCATCACTCCGCACTCATGAATTAGTACTTTTCTAGCTATCGCCATTACCGAATCGCTTAATCAAATCTTCGGGACGGAGATTAGAGATAAATTCACGAAAGGCTTCTTGTTCTGCTTCGTCTGCATCCCGATCTACAGGGATTGAGGCATCAGCGATGACTTCTTCCATTACCCAAATAGGTGAATTTGTCCGCAGGGCAACTGCGATCGCATCGCTGGGACGTGCGTCAATTTCTTTTTTCACCTCGCCTTGCTGAACAATTAAGGCTGCATAAAATGTATCTTTCTGTAAGGAATGAATAATAACTTTTTCTAGGGTCATATTCCAAGCCTCTAGAATGTTGACAATCAAGTCATGGGTTAATGGTCTGGGTGGCTTTTGATTCTCTAGCGCACCCATAATTGCCCTTGCTTGTTCTTGACCAATGTAAATTGGTAAAGCGCGCCGATCTGACGCATCTTTCAAAAGTACAATTGGGCTACGAGTTATGGCATCTAATGCTATGCCAGCGACTTTCATTTCAATCATTGGCGAAGCCTCTACAATCCTGGGATAGCGTGAGACATGAGTAACATTTTATACTTTTTGTTGGGTCAAATGGAAAACGAATAAACATAGGCAGGTTCTCTATAATTGCTTCTATTAAACCCCTAACTTGCTGTGAAAACCAGAGTAAGTTAAAGGAGTCTACCTAGACAATAACCTTATTAAACAAGTATGCCTTGAGAAAGATATAAATGTGTGATCCACCTTATAATAAAAGGAGTCAGAAATTATACTCAAAATATCTTGCATTCTTGTCAGAAATACCAGTTGATTTTAGTCAGAATTAGGCAATAAATAGAAATAGTTTCAAAGAACAGCCGTGTTTACAGGATTAATCCAAACTTTAGGAACGATAAAACCCTTAGGGGGTGATTCTTGGCAAGTTACTTGTTTGAGTCAGCCATCTAATGTAATTATGCAGGATTTAGCCTACGGTGACAGCATTGCCGTAGATGGGGTTTGTCTGACAGTTGAAGAAATTTTAAAAGACGGGTTTATTGCCACTGCTTCTCCAGAAACTCTGCGCCGTACTACTCTAGGGCTAGAGGAAACACAACAAAGATATGTCAACCTAGAAGCTTCGCTGCGAGTGGGTAGCAAAGTCGGCGGTCATTTTGTCATGGGACATGTAGATGGTGTAGGTCGATTATTAACCGCTCAACAGACGGCGACTTCTTGGGAAATGACTTTTACTGCACCTGAAGCGATCGCGCGGTACATTGTCCCTAAAGGTAGCATTGCGGTAAATGGTATTAGTCTGACTGTTGCTGCCTACGAGCCAGAACTTTCACAGTTTACGGTGGCTGTCATTCCCCTTACCTATGCTGACACCAATCTGCGCTATCTTGTCTCTGGTAGTTGGGTGAATTTAGAAGGGGATATTCTTGGCAAATATGTAGAAAAATTTCTTTACCCTGGTAAACATCCAGCAACATCGACAGATGATGACGGATTTAATGAGATTACACCCACATTTTTAGCAGAACACGGATATTTGTAAAATTCTGAATGATGAAGTATGAAGTCTGAAAGGTAAATTTCAGACTTCATATTTTTTAAGGTACTTGGGCTGTACGTAGGGGATTTAACAATTGGTTAAGACCAGCTTGTAATTCTCCATTGGGGTCAACTGCCACCCATCCATCTTGTGTGAGGCGGCGGGCTTCAAAGTGTAGGTGTGGCCCTGTAGAATTACCTGTGCTACCAACTCGTCCAATCATCATCCCTGGTTCGACGATTTGGCCTGGTTGCACAAAGATTTCCGACATATGCCCATAAAGAGTTTGCTGTGTCGAACTATGATTGAGGATGACTGTTAAACCATATCCACCAACCCAGCCAGCAGTTTCTACTTGACCTTTAGCAGCTGCCAAAATTGGTGTACCCATAGGCGCACCTAAATCTGTACCAGCGTGGAAGCGACGATTACCTGTGATGGGATGTATTCGCCAACCAAACAAGGAAGTAATGGGCGCAGGTACAGCCAAGGGATACATGATTCCTGAGGTACTACCACTATAAGCGATCGCACCGCTAAAAGGTATTTGGGGTAAAACTGATGCTAGGGGAATATCGTAAGCCACAATACCAGGGCGAGGAGCCAAATTCCCCTCAATCATCGGCGGAGGTAAAGTACCTGCACTAGGGGCAACAGGAGTTGCACTGACTTTTGTCGTGACAAACTCGCTAGGGCTGGGGATAAATCGATTCGGACGAAAAGCCGTCTTGACTTCACCACCAGAAACAACACGAGGAGCGCGCCAGTTAGTTTCATTACTAGTGCTAGCCAAAGGCCTAATTGGTTGGACGTTGGCTAACTGAGTATTTTGACTTTTCTTGAGCCAATTTGGGGCTGATTTGCTTTCAGAGTTAGCTACGCGTTGATTCGAGGTAGGCTGGCTTTGCTCACAAAAACTAGTTGATATGACTTGTCCTGAGGGCAAAATTGTGCGGCAACCACTAGTCCGATTTGTCAAGATGACAGAATCGGGTGCTTTGTAGGTATTGGTGGTTGATGTGCCGTAATCGTTCGGGTCAATGTAGGCATTGTTGTAATCTGTTGTTGACCCACCATTAACCGCGCCCACAGAGGTATGATTATTTGCTGGTTGAGCAACTTCTGGCAGCTTTTCGGGTGTGACGCGAGGCACAACAGGTTTGGCTACTTCAATTTTTGGTTCTTCTCGAACGCTGGCAGTTGGCTGAGAAACTTCCAGTTTGGGTTTGGCTGTGCGGACGCTAACTGGTTTTTTTGGCAAAGTTTCAGCACTGCTGCGCCTGGGAGTGAAAACTGGCTCAACAGCTGTTTCTGTTTGGGGTTGAGACTGCCTCAGTGGCTCTTGTGATTGGGCAACTTGGGGCTTGCGGAGTCTTTGTGTGAGGTTAGCGCGGCGTTGCGAAAATTCTGGTTGCGCCTTTGGTGCTTCAGGGATAACAATATCTTTTTTTATGTAATTTGTTCTGCCTGTGGGTTGGGAGTTTTCCACAGGCACAATGTTATCTATTGATGTATCTGTTTGGGCAAACACGAAGCCACCACTGAGCAGGCTAACGCTACTCAGTAAGCAGAGACTCTGGGCTGGCAGGGTAGATACAAAACGTTTTTTTGCTAAACCTTGCTGCTTAGAGTTTTGATCAGGATTATGGGCAGATGTATTGCGCTGCGTCATTGTTTCTCTCAGTTATTTTAAATTTGCCTAAAGAGATGATGCCAGTGGTTTGTCTTGCCCAAAGAGCGAATTTAATAACAAACCTATAATGGGACAGAAGAATTACGGTATCCCAAACTGATTGTACCGGGTTCAATATAAAGTTCTGTTGTTTTTATGTCTGTTGTATCATAAGTTTCCAGAGAAACACGTAAATTACCCTGAGAATTAACGCCGACTACAGTGCCTGCCAAATCATTGATGTATACTTTGTCACCTAGATTAGAAAGAAATTCCAGATAGCGAGACAAGAGTATGTTTACTCCTTCTTGAGCAAGGCACTCCATACCGGATTCTATTCCCCGTAAAACGGCCCAAGTGAGAATTTCTAGACAAGAAATCGGTTTGGTAGCGTAGGAGGCTTGCCACATTTCTAAATTTATTCCCGTTTCGGGTACGGGGTTTGTCCAGTTAATGCCAACTCCAATTACTGCTTGGGTAATATATCCATGATGGATTTTGGTTTCTGTCAGAATGCCGCCTAATTTGCGGCCATTGATGACGAGATCGTTGGGCCATTTAATCCCTACATTTACACCTAGCTGATGCAGTTGGGATGCAATGCCCCAAGCACTTGCAAGAGTTAGTTGATAACTGGCACTAGCTTCTAGTTTAGGCGCGATCGCTACTGAAAGGTATAATCCCCCAGTATGAGAAATCCACTGTCTGCCCCACTGTCCTCTACCCGCAGTTTGTTGTTTGGCAATGACTACAGACCAAGGTTTTGCTCCCTCGGCGAGCATTTTCCAAAGTGTTTGGTTAGTGGAAGGAACGCTGTCAAATACATGTAGCGAAAACGGAGAATTTTCCCTGTTTGTTGCTTTTTTTAGGGCTATTTCAAATTTTTGGCAATCAAATTCCACAGACATTAACCCAAATCCCGTTGTTCAAGTTAGCATTAATTGGTTGATTTTGATAAAAGGGACTAGGGGCTAGAGATGAGAGGCAGAAAATATTTTTTCCTGCCTAATTCCTCAAACCCAATATTCAATACCCTCTAATTAGGTTTAGTTTGAAGATGTACACTTGGCACTGGCGCAATTGGGAAGGACTGCCATACCTTACTTGTAGTCTTTTAGAAAATTGGCAACACGGCTTTTTTACTCATCAGTTCTGGCCGCGATCTCCTCAAGATTTAACACAAGTGCTGCACCCAGAAGCATCAGCTTATCGCTTGAAGCAGGTACATGGTAATACAGTTCTGACTCCGCAAGAAGTTGAATCGCAAATCAGCGAAATCGCCGGAGATGAAGAATCTGCTTTTGCCTTAGCTGATGGTTTAATTACCGAACAACCTTTACAAGCGGTGTGGGTAGCCAGTGCAGATTGTACACCTGTATTAATTGGGGATGTGCGAACCGGACAGGTAGCTGCATTACACGCGGGTTGGCGGGGTACAGCCGCGAAAATTGTCCCGCAAGCTTTCGCCCGATTACAAGCCCAAGGTAGCCAACTAGAAGACTTGAGAATTGCAATGGGGCCAGCGATCGCTGGTGAAGTTTACCAAGTTTCTGTTGAGGTAGCTGCGGAAATCGGATGCAGTATTCTACCATATAATGACGCACAAAAAACTGTCCAGGCGTTACATGAATTACCCAATTCTCCCTTATTAGCCGACCCAGAACCAGGAAAGGTGAGAGTTGATGTGCGGCGAGTGAATGCTTTGCAAATGGAAAACTTAGGAATTAGTGTTGAACAAATTGCGATCGCACCTTATTGTACTTACCAAACTCCAGAGCATTTCTTCTCTTACCGCCGAGAACAACAGAAAAAAGTTCAATGGTCAGGAATTGTCAGTAATTAGTTTTAGGTTTTTATTACTGGATAGTTAGCATAAATGCTTATTTTTCTCGCGCAAAGACGCAAAGGCGCAAAGCAAAGCTCGCAAATAAGAATTTGACAAACGCTTCTATTCTCTAAAAGAGAAACTTAGAGAATAGAAAGCCTTTTTAATTATTCATTTAACTTTATTTAATTGGACTATACAGTTTAATTTTATTTCACTATTTCCAGCGTTAATATTCCGTTTGGTTTATTAACAATTAATTGCATAATATCTAGCCACAATACTCGCAAAACTGTATCAGGAATTTCATCCCCGATATGGACAGGAATTGTAAATTCAATCCCGTCGATAATAACTATGCCTTCGTAGATATCAAATAGTGCATTTCCTCTGGCTGTCTGCATTTCAATCTGTGCTGCTATTAATGGCCACGCCAATACTTCCCTGAGTATTAATAGCTAACCATCCATCTGTAAAACCAGTATCGAGTAAAGCTTCAACAGTAAAGCTCTCATCATTATTAGCAACAAGCTGAATTTCAAATAATAGCTCACCATTATTTCCAAATGAACCTGCAATCATAATCTACCGCAGGTTCCTGTTTCATTTAATCTAAAAATGGTGAGTTTTACTTCGTGAGTTATGCCATAAATTTCACGGATTTTTTGTGTTATTCCTAAAAGAGTTGGATCAATTATGTACTGTTCTGTTTCAGGCTCAATCGCAATATGCCAGTTATAATATGTCTCGATGAGATTTGGACGTAATCGCTCAAAGATATGACGACAACGCACAGCAAGAGCATCTCTTTGTTCTCGATGGTGGTGGATGTCTTCAGGTATTAATTTTGATTCTGGTAAAATGCGGGTGCGTTTTGGCTGTGATACCTGTGTCATATTGATTTATCCGCGCTCGTCTAATTTTGTTATGGCGTAACTCTAAAGAATTTTTAATTTATAATTATTGTAAATTTTTATCATTTACTTTTTATTTATGAATTCACTATATAAAATTTATCTGAAACTTTCATTAACATATAGCTAATACTCATAAAATGCTAATATTTAACTCAAAGCTTCAATCAACAATTCGCGGTGCATTAAGGCTCTATCTACTAAAGATTGAATTTTTTCTGATGATAATGCTTCGCCATTGGCGTAATGTTCAACCCAAGTTTTACTAATTACATTTACATCATCTGGTAAATCAACTAAATCCCAACCAGGTATGGCTAAATCTTCCATCAAGCGATTGACTTTTGGGTCATAACTTAAAGCAAAACAGCGACAACCTTCAGCAGCAGCCATAATTAAACTGTGCAGGCGCATTCCTATCGCCATGTCTACACCACGATACACACCTTTTAAAAGTTGTGGATCTTCTAAACACAATATTTGGCTAACTTCGGGTAAATAAGGTTGGATTGTTTGAGCAATACCTAAATCTTCACTTTTTTGAAATGGCAGTAGTAAAATAAATGCTTGAGTAGCTTTTTGAAAATCAACTAATGCCTTGGTTAGGTTAGCTAGACGGGTGTCGGTAAGTTGAGGATGCGATCGCAATGTTACAGCTACCCTCGGCGCAGGTAAATCTGCTAGTCCTGGTACGGGTTTACCTTGCAACGCCCAAACCGGATCAGGTGCAATAATATGCGGAATTTGCCAATTTGATAATAAAGCAGCACTGGCGCGATCGCGTACACTAACTTTGGTGCAGCCTGCAAAGTTGCGTCTGGCTAACCACTGAGTTTGCGGACGCACCAAGGGGCCAATACCTTGCGCCCAAGCAATGGTTTTTAAACCCATTGTTTGCGCCAATGTCATTAATCCACCATAATACAAAGGGCTAATTGTACTAGTAACATCTTGAATTAAACTACCACCGCCCCAAATAAAAGCATCACAGGAACGCATTGCTTTCATTACAGGTAGCATCGCCATCCGGTTGTGAGTTTCTACATTGTAGCGATTGTGTGTTTCTTCGGGATTACCAGACAGCACTACAGGCGTAACATGAGATGGCAACATTTGTAAAAGCGTCGCCAGTAAAGCTTCATCGCCACCATTACCTTTGCCGTAATATCCAGATAATAACGCCCGCATATTTCCCATCTTGAGATTTTGGATTTAAGATTATCAACTTTTCCTCAGCGTTCCTAGGATGTCAGCCATCTGGGACACAAAAGATGAATTTCCTTGTGGGAAGATGAAATGAGTGCTGAAGAACGAGAGTTCATAGCATTCTTTACCAGCCCCTTTCATACTTCACACTTCATACTTCAGCCTTTCTTTATGCACGTCCTATCAATTCCCACTTGGATTATTCATATTTCTAGCGTTATTGAGTGGATTGCCGCGATTTGGTTAATCTGGACTTACGGTGAACTCACTGGTAATCGTAGTTGGTGGGGATTGTCCCTAGCCATGTTACCAGCTTTAGTTAGTGCTATGTGTGCTTGCACCTGGCATTATTTTGACAATGCTGAATCTTTAGAATGGCTGGTAACGCTGCAAGCTACTATGACTTTAGTTGGTAATTTTACGTTATGGGCAGCTGCGGTGTGGATTTGGCGTTCTGCTAAGTCTGCCAAAAATGCTTCTAATTCTATTGCAGTTCCATCTATTAAATCAGAACGATGATTTCAAAAGAAACCCTGTTTGCCCTTTCTCTATTTCCCTATTTGGGTTTCTTGTGGTTTATTAGCCGCAGTCAGCAAATGCCGCGTTTAGCACTGTATGGATTTTACGGTACGCTGGTGTTTGTTGGCGTTACCATCCCCGCAGGTATTTACGCCAAAGTTCATTATGGAGAGTCTCTGGCAAATGTTGACTGGTTACATGGTGGTGCGGAAGTATTTTTAACGTTAGCCAACATCTTGATTGTGATTGGTTTTCGCCAAGCGGTGAAGGAGAAGCTAGAGGCTAGGGACTAGAGGCGAGTATTTTTACTCAACACTCACACTTCGACTTCTCCTGTTGGAGACGCTGCGCGAACGCTCAGTGAACAGCACTCAGCACTCAGCACGAGCTAAACGCCCCGCTACCGCTAACAGCACTCAGCACTTTTAAAAAGGAAAGTTAAATGGACGTAATTCCAGCAATTGATTTATTAGAAGGTCGATGTGTGCGATTGTATCAGGGAGACTATGAGCGATCGCAAGTTTTTAGTGAAAATCCGGTTGATGTGGCTAAACAATGGGTAGATGAAGGTGCAACTCGCTTGCATTTAGTAGATTTAGATGGAGCAAAAGCAGGTAAAGTAGTAAACTTGAAAGCTATTGCAGCGATCGCTCAAGCAATATCCGTACCGATTGAAGTTGGTGGTGGTTTGCGCGATCGCTCTAGTGTGCAGCAAGTGTTTAACTTGGGTGTACAATGGGCCATCTTGGGAACTGTCGCCGTCGAACAACCGCAGCTAGTCCAAGAACTCTGTCAAGAATTTCCCCAGCAGATTATTATCGGCATTGATGCGCGCAATGGCAAAGTAGCCACCCGTGGTTGGTTAGAAACCTCGGAAGTTTTGGCAACGCAACTGGCTGTGCGAATGCAAGAGTTAGGTGCAGCTGCTATTATCTACACTGATATTCACCGTGATGGCACTTTGAGTGGCCCCAATATTGAAGCGTTGCGCGAACTTGCCAATGCTATTTCTATTCCTGTCATTGCTTCTGGTGGTGTGAGTTCTGTGACTGATTTGTTGAGTTTGTTAGCTTTAGAACCACAAGGTGTCACAGGTGCAATTGTGGGACGTGCTTTGTATACTGGCGATATTTTACTCAAAGAAGCACTGCGAGCGATCGGGCCGGGACGCATTCAAGATATTCCCCCAAATCTTGGCTTTTCATCCTTCGCCTAAAATTGGCTGTATCCAAAATCGCGGCTAAATCAATAGGTTGTCTAAATTTAGCCGCAGATAATTTCCGGAATAGTTATTTCTACTGCTGTAGTTCAAATAGTAAAGATTTTACAAACAGTGAGTATATTTTTATGTCTCGTCCAACACCCCCCAAAAAAGGTAAGCCATTGAAAACAGAACCAGGTTTGGTTCAGCCTATCAATAGAAATGACAAAACTGATAAATCACAAACCAATCAACCTGATCAGATGAAATAACTAAGCAAATTTAATCAATATCAAATAACATTTACAATATTTTCTCATATTTTTACAGTAATGGGTTTCTTCTGTAACAGAGGCGCGAACAAAATAGCGTCTCTTTTTATTTGTACTTGTAAATTTTTTAACTAATTTCTGGATTAAGTAATATCCTTGTTGTATATCAACTTATAGTTAATTACTGAAGTCTCATGTCTAACCAACAACCAAACTCCAAGCCCCAACCTAATCAACAATCCAACACAACTAGCACTAATCGCAAAAAACCTCTGAATAATGGTAAACCAAATAAAACAGACCACTAATTCTCAGCATTAGCATGAGCTTATACAACAGTGGGTTAAGTGCCAAATTACATCTAAATATCAGCACCTAACCCACCTGAAAATATTGAATTAAACCTAACTATTTATTTTTTACCTGGCTTTTGGCCTGTTCTAAGGCTATTTCTTTAATTGCTTGGTATGAGTTCACATTTGCAGTCCCTTCAATTGCTTTAACTGCTAAATCTTGAACTTGTTGTAATGCAGATTCTAGTTGTTTAGACAAGTTTTGTATTCGCGTTTCTTGATTAGTAATAGTCTGTTCTAAAGATTGTAATCTCTGCTCATAAAATCGCTTTTGTCCTTCTACCTCTTTAGCATATAAGTCTGCTTTCACTTTTGCTTGATAGTGGGCAATACCTTTGCCTTCTTCTGTCGCTTTTTTCATAGCAGCTTCCTTCTCTTTTGGGAAAGCCTCTACTTTAGCTTTTGCTTCTTCAAATTGCTTTTCTCTTTCAGCAATTTGCTTTTCTCGTTCCGCCCACTGTTTTTCTGTTGCTGCTTGCGATTCTTCTAATTGTTTATATAATCCTTTTTGTGTTTGTTCATATTCATCTGCTGCCAATTTTCGTTGGAGTTCTAAATCATATTTATACTCTGCTGTATCTCTTTGGCGTGATTTATTTAAGTTCTCATTGCGTTCTTTAATTGTCTTTTTATATTCTTCTTGTTCTTTTTGCCAAACAATGCGTTGTTCGAGAATTTCTTGAGATAAAACTTCATAGCGTTGACTATATTCTTCTTGATATGCCTTAGAATTATCGTCATAGGCTGTAATCAGTGTATCTAAGGTATCGTCAGCAATCTCTAAGTTATGTAATTGTTTTAATTCGGTAATTTCAGTTTCTACATCTTTTCTAATTTCTCCTAATTTAGAAGCTTGGGTAGTTAACTGTTCTGATAATTCATTTGCCGCACTACCAAAACCCAATTGAATTTTAGCTAAACTTTCAATTGTATAGTTCATTTTTTGCTGGATAGTAGCTGGCTTATTCATAGTTGTAGTTGGTTCTACCTTGGGCTTATCTTTATTAACAGTCTGGCTATCTTTTTGTATTTGAGTTAGTTGAGTTTTTAATCCTGCGCTTTCTTTAGCTAACTCTTCATACGCTTGCAAAATTTCAGCTTTTGTATTTTTATCGGTAAGTTTTTTACCAGCCACACGCAACCTCCAAATATTTCAAATTAGTCAGATATAGCAATCTTCAAATAGTGGCGAACATATCTACTACCTGTTCCCACTCTTCTATTGAAAATTCCACCAGGATTGCTATTTAAATTTATTTAGCAGCAGAATTGCCAAAGGCTCTCATAGCCAAATCTTGTGCTTGTTTTAAGGTTGTTTGTAATTGCGTAGAAATGCTTTCTATTTGTTCTGCTTGCTTCTTAATTGTTTCTTCTAAACCTTGAATTTTTAATTCATAGCTTTGTTTGGTTGCTTCCCATTCCTTTTCAAATAAATCAGCTTCAATTTTGGCTTTTTGGCTAGTATCTTTAATGGCTTCTTCTCTAGCTTTCTTCACTGCTTCTTCTAACTCCGCAGGGAAGGATGCCACTTTTTGCTGATATTCTGTAAATAAAGCTTGATTGCTAGTTAAGATTTGTTCTCGTTCTATCCAGTCTTTTGCTTTTTGTTGAGTTTTTTCTTGAATTTCTCTTTGTAAGTTACGTTGCTTGGCTTCGTAAGCATCTGTATTAAGTTTGCGTGTGGTTTCTAACTTATATTGATATTCTTCCTGCTCTTGCTGACGTTCTTTAGCAGTGGCATCATTGTAGATTTTTACAGCTTCTTCATGCTCAGATTCTTCTTTTTGCCATTCTTTCCGCTTGACAACAATTTCTTTATCAATTGCGTCTTTTTTACTGGTTATATCTTGTTCCAGTATTTTTAATTTTTCTTGATGTTCTTGAGTGAGTATATCTAAAATATCTGCTACAATTCTGATCCTTTTAAGTTCTTGCAGATGTTGTGTTTCAATGTCTATGGCTCGGTTTAATTCATCTAATTTGGAATTTTCTTTAGCTAATTTTTCTGATAGGGAATTAACAACACTACCAAATTCTAGTTGTAAGTCTGCTAAACCTTTAACAATGCTATCAACGGTGTAGGCAGAAGCCGCAGTTAAAATTTCTTGGTTTTTTGCTTTTTCTGCTCCTTCTTGTTTAGTGGCAATTTTTGATTCTATTTTTTTTCGCTCTGCTAAAATTTGCTGAAATGCTTGTACTAGTTGCTGTTGGCTTTCTTTAACTGCAACTGAAGTCATACTCAAACTCCCTTAATGATTTAATGAATTTAACAGGTAGCAAGACATACCCGTGGCTACCCTATGCAGACATCAGCGTAACCTCTAGAACATTGGTTTTTGTTCAGTACAACTACTAAAGTGAAGAAATACTAAAGCTTGAGTCAGTCGTAAATTCAACGTACTCAATTTCTAGGTATGGTTTGTATTTGTAAGTTTAATAGTATTTTTGTACTATAAATATACTAAAGTCAATCTGCTATTGTCAATAGCAAATGCAATGTATTTCTAAGGATGAGCGTAAAAACCAAATAAAAGTTGGTTTTATGCTTGATATTCAGCCAAAAGAATCAAAAAGCAGTCTAGTAAGTAAGATAGTTGGTTAAAATTTTTATGTCTAAAATTTTTGCAAATGTGCAGCCACTTTGATTTATAATCTAGATACTACTGTCATATATGTTACTTTTTGCAAATTAATTTGCTCCAGCGCAACCATAAATGCACCGCAAAGTTAGATAATTGACTCAATTCTCATATTGATACAAGCACAGGGCAGACTTTTGTGATATCAATGTACACCAGTGAATCGACCAAGTATTCTGCTAGAGCAGATATCGGACACACTAACCAGATTCTAGTGGTAGAAGACGAAGAGTTAATCCAAGAGATGCTAGCTGTAGCATTGGAAGAAGAAGGTTATGGGGTGGTAACAGCACCAGATGGACGGGCGGCTGTTGAGTATCTCAAAAGTTTTGAACCGAATTCAGGCGAATTTCCCTTTGATTTGATTATTCTTGATTTGATGTTGCCGCAAATCAATGGGCTAGATATCTGCCGCTTGCTGCGTCATCAAGGTAATCCAGTGCCAATTTTGATGTTAAGTGCCAAGGGTAGTGAAACCGATCGCGTGTTAGGTTTAGAAGTTGGCGCAGATGACTATCTCACCAAACCCTTTAGTATGCGGGAATTAGTGGCACGCTGTCGGGCTTTGTTGCGTAGACAACGTTTAAGTACTTTACAGCAGCTACCAGTTCTCAAATATAAAGATGTGACCTTAAATCCTCAAGAATGTCGCGTGTTAGTGCGGGGTCAAGAAGTGAATCTTTCACCGAAAGAATTTCGCTTGTTGGAATTGTTTATGAGTTATGCGCGGCGAGTTTGGTCGCGGGAACAATTGCTAGATCAAGTTTGGGGGCCAGATTTTGTTGGCGATAGCAAAACTGTGGATGTTCACATCCGCTGGTTGCGTGAGAAGTTAGAGTTAGACCCCAGCCACCCTGAATATATTGTGACTGTAAGAGGATTTGGCTATCGTTTCGGATAATTTGTGAAGATAGTTGTTAGTTTTGATTAATCACGACGCAACTAACAACTCTGACTCACATGGTCTTATTGGGATTTATTTTGGGTTTGGCGGTAGGTATCGGGTTTTGGATTTG
This sequence comes from Nostoc sp. FACHB-110, assembly GCF_014697425.1. GTDB lineage: Bacteria > Cyanobacteriota > Cyanobacteriia > Cyanobacteriales > Nostocaceae > Nostoc_B. Next base: position 41,101 of record NZ_JACJRU010000047.1, on the reverse strand, counting down.
GCAACAAGTTCAACTAAACCGTTACCTAGGACGAGTTTTACAACCATTATCTGACTCTGCTAAGGTAACTTTGCCACTGTTACCACGGGTGCGTCAGGAAATCTCAACATTAAAACAGCAGCGTCAGGATTTGCAAAAATCCCTGCAAACTTACCAAGACATATTGGATTTTGCACCAATGGGATATTTACAGGTTGATGAAGAAAATCAACTGCTGTGGTGCAATCAACAAGCGCGGGAAATTTTATATCTGCAAAGATGGCAACCAGGACAGGTGCGTTTGTTGCTAGAGTTGGTGCGTTCTTATGAATTGGATCGATTGATTGAGCAAACACGCGATCGCCAAAAACCTCAAACTAAAGAATGGCTATTTCATCCTTCTTGTGATAATGCAGCAGAATTACCGACAATTAAATCCTTAGCTTTACGCGCTTCGGGTTTGCCTTTACCCAATGGCCAAGTCGGAGTTTTTCTGGAAAATCGCCAACCACTGTTAGATATGAATCAGGAACGCGATCGCTCTTTTTCTGATTTAGCCCACGAACTAAGAACACCTTTAACTTCGATTCGGTTGGTGGTCGAAACTTTACAACATCGCCTAGAACCGCCCCTAAGCCGTTGGGTTGACCGTTTGATGCAAGAAGTGGATAGATTAATTAGCTTGGTTCAAGGCTGGTTAGAACTGACGCAAATCGAAGCTAACCCGAATATGCAGTTGCAACTTGAACCAGTGGAAGTGCGATCGCTCATCGCCTCAGTTTGGGAAACTTTAGAACCATTAGCGCAACGACAACACTTATCTCTTAGCTATTCTGGCCCAGAAGACATTTGGGTAAAAGCAGATAAAGCACGCATTTATCAAGTTTTTCTCAATTTACTAGACAATAGCATTAAGTACAGTTGTCCTAATACAAACATTCGCGTAGAAGCAAAAATTAGATTTCCCGAAGAGAACCATCAACATATTTCTATCCCTTCCATCTTAGAAATAAATTTAATTGATTCGGGTACAGGTTTTTCCGAAGCAGATTTACCCCATGTTTTTGAGCGATTTTATCGAGGAGACAAGGCCCGGACACATTCTGCCTTAACAGAAACTAATTCTTTAGGATCAATTGTGGGTAATGGTTTAGGTTTAGCGATTGTCAGGCAAATTCTTTTAGCGCATAGCGGTTCAATTAAAGCCATGAACCATCCAGATACTGGTGGGGCTTGGATGCAGGTGATACTTCCCGAAGTTGTGGCGAACTCTCAAAGCCAAGACTATAGTTAATAGTATCTTCAGTTTTGAGAATACCAGTGTGGAAGCTGTCTTTTATAATTCCAATCCCGACAGTTCTCAGTTAACACGCGCCATCAGGCGTTTAGAACGGGATGTTTTACGAATGGGTGCTTTGGTAGAACAATCTTGTCGCCTTAGCCACCAAGCTTTATTTGCCCGTAACCTAACTGCTGCTGAAGAACTCCCCCGATTAGATAAAAAAATCGATCGCTTTTATAGACAGATAGAATCAGACTGTACAACAATTATGACCCAAGCACCAACAGCCCAAGATTTGCGCTGTTTGAGTGCTTTTATGCAATTAGTACGAGATTTAGAACGTATTGGTGATTATGCCAAAGATTTAGGCAAAATTGCAGTCAAACTTTTTCCTTATCCGCCTCATGCATCTTTGCCAGAAATTGAAGTGATGTCGCACCATGCACAAGCAATGTTAGCGACTAGCTTAGTAGCTTTGGCAGATTTAGATGAAGCCGGCGGACGCGGAATTAAACATTTAGATGATGCTGTCGATAATGCTTACGATCGCCTTTATCAAACCTTAGCCCAACAACGAGATGTTCCTGGTGTGGTAGAGCCAATTATCTTGCTAGCTTTAGCAATTCGTTGTTTAGAGCGTATGGCAGATCACGCGACAAATATTGGTCAGAGAGTTGCATATATTGTGACTGGCCAACGCAGTTAAATCCTCGGTAAAAGTCTTGGAAAATCCAACTTATTCATTGTTACCAAATACAGCTTTGCCCATATTTTTTGTCAGTTATGAAATAGATTTGTCAGAGCATTTTTTGTGACTAAATCCCAATTTAAAAATCGAGAATGGTACATCTATACACGCCATTCTCGATTTTTTATTTTTCATCAAACTTCTGCGAATATAAATATAACTAGGACTTACGCAAAATATCTCTCAAACTCTCATTTCTCCGTGAACTCTGCGCCTCTGTGGTAGCCTGCGGCAAGCCGCTATCGCGTCTACGATTTTCAGTAGCTTGTGCGTAAGTCCTGATAACCCAATACGGTTCAGTTAAGAGAATAGTAGGTTGGGTGTAGCGATAGCGTAACCCAACAAAGTATGCCTGAATGTTGGGTTCCGTTCCTCCACCCAACCTACACCAGTCTAAGTTGTTGCCTTAACTTAACTGTATTGAAATATAACCCGACTTTTTAAAGAAGTCGGGTATCTGATTTTCCAAAAGTAGAAAGTTAAAAATTGCTTAACTAAGTTAGATTTCACTAAAATTTAACCTAATCTTAATTTTACATATTTAGAGTGTCTAAAAGCACAATAAAAACTGCTGTAATCAGCAAGCTGATGTAATCAAATAATGAGTATCAAGCGTCGAGATTTCTTACTGTTAATGGGTAGTAGCGTCAGTGCATTAGCACTAAGTAATCTTGTAGGGTGCGAACAAAATAGTACGACGCAAACAACCAGCAAATCAAAAGTTATAGGGTCAAAGTTTTCATTTACACCAATTAAAGGCCCAATTCCCTTAGAAACAGCCGGACTGAATCTAGAAGAACAACAAGCTCAATATAGCTCCTATGAAGTAGCAGATGATGTTGTATTACCCGAAGGATTTAAATATCAAGTAATTGCGGCTTGGGGCGATCAAGTCGGTGATTCGCGGTTTGGTTACAACAACGATTATTTATCTTTTATCCCGACAGCAGAAAAAACTGGTTATTTGACAGTTAATTTTGAGTACATCAGTGCTGTTCCTTGGGTGGAAACATATCAGCAAGTTATTGGTAAATCGTTGCCATTTACTGAAGTGAAGGTCGCTTTGGAAATGGCAGAATCAGGCAAAAATGAAATTAATGCTTATGCTTTGCCAGAAACTAATCCTCTCAAAGCGCAAATTCGAGAAATTTGCCAAGAAGCATTATTAGACCAAGGTTTAGGGGTAATTTCGCTGCGTCAAACAGGCGATGGTAATTGGGAAAGAACCAACTCTACAGCAGATAGACGTATTAGTGGCATATCTGGGTTAAGCGATGGGCGTTATTTGCAAGCGACTGGCCCGGCTGTGGCGGTATTTCGCAAGCAACAGGGACAGGGTTATATAGATAATTTAGCCGATCGCATTATTGGGACTTTCGCTAATTGTGCCGGGGGGACAACGCCTTGGGGTACGGTTTTAAGTGCAGAAGAAAACTTTCAAGCCCAAGTACCAGAACCGGTTCACGCTGATGGGACAGCATTTGACCCTGAGACACTGCCTTTTGCCTTTGGTGAGGAAGAACTTTTCGGACAAGGTAATGTGTTTGGTTTAGCAGGGAATAAATATGGTTGGATTGTGGAAATTGATCCGGCGAACCCCAAAGACCAGGGAACTAAACACACTTGGTTAGGACGTTATCGCCATGAAGCTGTAGGTGTGCGCGTCGCTGCAGGAAAACCCCTAGCTTTTTATTCAGGATGCGATCGCCGGGGTGGACATATCTATAAATTTGTTAGTAGAGATCCAGTCACAAATCCCCAAGATAAAGCTAATTCTCAGTTGTTGCAACAGGGAATGCTATATGCAGCCAAATTTAATCCTGATGGTACGGGTAGTTGGATAGCCCTCAAAGCCGAAACGCCAGTTAATCCCGATGTTCCTAGTCAAATCGGTGGTAATATCATCCTCTTACCCTTGGGGCCACAACCTGAAAAAGCAGACTCCAAAGCAGCTTATTTACAAGTTACCAAAGATGAGGCGATCGCCCAATTTAAACAAAAATATCGCACCATCGGCGATTTATATCTAGGTAACGCCGACGAAAAGCAAGGCGCAATTTTAATTGATGCCCACTACGCCGCTAATGCTGCTGGTGCTACCTGCACAGCACGTCCAGAAGATACAGAAATTGCCCCCAATGGTGATTTATACATCAGCTTTACCTCTGGGACACCTGATAAACAAGGTGGTGCTGATTTACGCATCTTTAAAAGTGCCAAAGGGGAAGCGCCCTATGAATATGGCTGGGTGATGCGCCTAACAGAAGATAATAACGACCCAGCAGCAATGAATTTTCGTTGGCAAATGTTAGCTACAGGTGGTGAACCAGCCGCAGGTGGAATGGGTTTTGCTAACCCAGATAATTTATTCCTCGACCCTCAAGGTGATGTCTGGATGGTGACAGATATTTCTACCACAAAACTAAATAATCCTGTCGCTAGCCGCAATGCAACAGCAGGTAAATCTGTCAGTTTATCTGGTGTGTTTGGTAATAATTCTATGTGGTTTATTCCTACTAGTGGTGCAGATGCAGGTAAAGCCTTTTTATTTGCGATCGCACCAATGGAATGCGAAGCGACTGGCCCTTGTTTTACAACCGATCAACAAACTTTGTTTTTATCCATACAACACCCAGGAGAAACAAATGGTGCGAGAAAAAGCCAAGCTTTAGAAATGAGACAATATTTAATTACTGCTACTACAGGCGAAGAATTTTGGCAAACCCGCAAAGTTCCTGTGGGTTCTAATTGGCCTGATAACAAGCCTGATTCCCCGCCAAAACCAGCGGTGATTGCGATCGCCAAGGCTTAAATCAATCTCGAATTACTGACAATTAACATTCAAATTTTTAATTAGTTATATCAAATAAAATCTATTAATTATTCGCTCCAATTTATCAAGCAATTAGCTGTAAAAAAAGCAATAAATTCTTTTAAATGATTAGCATAATTGTGGCGATCGCTGACAAAATAATTCAAATTTCCACTAGATACCATAGAATTCATAATGGCTACCAGCAGCTTGACACCGACATTATCACCTGCACCTCTGAGCGAACAACAATCAATCAAAATATTTGCTCGCAAAGAAACAATTCCTGTCCGTAACGATATATTATGGCGTATAGAGCGCGGTGCAGTTCGCACTCTCACTTGGGCGGAAGATGGAACATTCATCACTTTGGGTTATTGGGGGCCAGGAGATTTGATTGGGACTGCGTTAACTAAAGTTCAACCATACCAAATTGAGTGCTTGACAAGCGTCGAAGCTAGTATTATCCCCTCTTACATTTGGCATCAGAATATTAATGCTTTATTCACGCACATCCAACAAACAGAAGAGCTTTTAAGTATAGTTCATCTCAAACCAATTTCTTTAAGACTATGGAAATTTTTAGTTTGGTTGGGTGACAAATTTGGGCGTAATCTAGAACAAGGTAAAGTCATCGACTTAAGCATCACCCACCAAGAAATTGCTGAAGTTTTAAACACCACCAGAGTCACTATTACTAGACTCTTACAGCAATTTGAAGAAGAAGGTGTCTTGTTGAGATCCAAGCGGCAAATTATTCTGCGATTACCAAATAAATTTACCAAAAAAATATAGAAGAAAATTCTAATTATTTACTTGTGTAAATAGCATCAAGTCTGATATATTAATAACTGTGTTTATGTGTATATTCTCTGAAGAAAAATAACGAATATATCCATAATTTACACTAACGGGTGTGAGTGAGAGTTAAATCATGAATAAATCTTTCTGGAATGTTTTAAAAGTAAGTCCAGTACTTTTTGCTGCGACTTTATTCGCTGCCAACAGTGCCTTAGCATCGGAAGTTAACGAACAAGTAACCAACGTTGCTCAGTTGTCTCAAGCATCTGACAGCATGGCACAGGTGACATCTGTTTCACAGTTTTCTGATGTACAACCTACAGACTGGGCATTCCAAGCTTTACAGTCTTTAGTAGAGCGTTACGGTTGTATTGCAGGTTATCCCAACGCCACATATCGAGGCAACCGCGCTTTAACTCGCTATGAGTTTGCGGCTGGTTTGAATGCTTGTTTAGACAGAGTTAACGAACTGATTGCCACAGCAACCGCTGACTTAGTAACCAAAGAAGATTTGGCGACTTTACAACGCTTGCAAGAAGAATTTTCCGCAGAACTCGCAACCCTACGCGGTCGTGTAGATGCTTTAGAAGCGCGGACGGCTGAATTAGAAGCTAATCAATTTTCTACCACCACCAAGTTAGTTGGGGAAGCAATTTTCGATGTTTCTCAGGCTTTTGGCGATCGCGTAGCAGTTGGTGGTAATGCTAATCCAACTAGAGATTTAGATGCCAACACTACTTTTGACGACCGGGTACGTTTAAATTTATTGAGTAGCTTCACAGGCAAAGATCAGTTGCAAGTCCGCTTACAAGCTGGCAACATCGTCAACAATGCTAGCGTAACTGGAACCAACATGACCCGTTTGGCTTATGCCGATTTTACAGGTACAAGCGGCAACGAAGTTCAAATCGATAAAATTAACTACGCTTTCAATCTGAGTGATGCAGTTCGCATCAAAATTGATGCTAACGGTGCTGAGTTATACGAAAACACCAATGTTTTCAACCCAGATTTTAGAAGTAGTGGTACTGGTGCTATTTCACGTTATGGACGTTTCAGCCCCATCTATCGTCAAGGTTCTGGCGGTGCGGGTTTAACAGTTACCTTTAATCCTAAAGGTACTTTTAGCTTGACAGGAGCTTATCTAGCACCTAAAGCCAGTTCGCCGAATGATGGTTTTGGTGTCTTTGATGGTGACTATGCAGCCTTTGGGCAAATCGAATTTAAACCTAGCAAACAACTGAATATCGGTATAGCCTACGCCCATACCTACGACGGTGGAACTACTTCACCTACTGGTCTGGCTAGTAATAACGTAAACTTTACAGGCAGTACAGGTAGTGCATTTGCAATTAGCCCCTTTGGTACGACTACTGCCACCACAGGGAATCACTACGGTGTTCAAGCTACCTTCCAACCCAATTCTAAATTTACCGTTGGCGGTTGGTTTGGTTATTCCAATGCCATAGCAGAATCTGGTGTCAACAGAGGTAGAGATGCAGATGTGATCTACTGGGCAGCAAGTTTAGGCATCAAAGACTTTGGTAAAGAAGGTAACGTATTAGGCATTTTGTTTGGTCAGCCACCAAAAGTAACCGACAATGATGATGCAGCGCGTGAAGACCGAAATGATGCTTATCACCTCGAAGCTCTCTACAAAGTCAAGGTAAGCAACAATATTCAAGTTACACCTGGTGTGTTAGTGATCTTCAACCCCGAACATAACGACAACAACGATACTGTCTACGTTGGTACACTCCGTACCACCTTCACTTTCTAAGAGTGCTGAGTAATATGAAAGCACTTAGTAAGTGACATGAAATAAACAAAAACCCACCAGTTGGTGGGTTTTTGTTTATGCGCGAAGATCATCTTGGTCTGGTTGAGTGGTCAAATCTGATGGAGGTCGATCAGTACTCCATGCCCACCAAACACAACCACAATGGCAATGGTAAAACTCTTGCCATTTGCGACGATGTTCTTCTGAGATTACAGGCGATCGCCGATTGAGCCAAACCTGTAATGCTTCTAAGCTACTAGAACGACAGTTAGGACAGCAGAATTCATAGGCGTGAATTGCCTTACTTGTCCATTCAGGTGGGACGGGAGCAAAAGCGTCCATGTAGTTTACAATTTAATCTCAGTACCTACAAGCAGGACATAAGCCCGAATTAATATATATCTGTTTGGCTAATATTTTGATAAATTCATCTGTTTTTTTTACAACTCTTAATTATGGAGCCAAGCCTGGAAATTCGGCGGTTATTAGATGTGATGCCTGCTTCTGGGAGAATGACAACCAAAATAGTTAGTAAACCAGAACAAGCCAAGGTCATTGATGCGGCTTTTCCCTTACCGTGGAATCAAGATAGACCAATCTACATTAACTTTGATTTGTGGAGTCGCCTATCTAAACCACAGCGAGATTTACTGCTGTTACAGAAAGTTAGTGCTTTAACAGGGGTGCGGTGGTTTAAGCCGGATATTTATCAAGGTGTAGTGCTATTGGGATTGTTGGCTGGATTGGTAGAATCATCTCAATCAGATGTAGTTGGTGTGGCGGTGGCTGCTGGGTTAAGTGCGATCGCATTTTGGCGGATTTGGCGTAAGAATCAATCACCAGAATCAGAGTTAAATGCAGATGTAGCCGCGATTAAAATAGCCCAACGCCGGGGTTATGCCGAAACCGAAGCCGCCCAAAATTTATTATCTGCAATTGAAACTGTAGCTAAAATAGAGGGGCATTCTGGGTTAAATTTTACTGAATTAATTCGTTGTCAGAATTTGAAGGCGATCGCACTTTTATCGCCTGTGGGTATCCCAGACAACTACAACAATTAAATTCTACTTATTTAGCAATCATCCAGTTTAAAACATTCTGTGTAATGGCTTGAGCATCCGCATTCAATAAAGCAGGACGTAATTGCGGTGCATTGTAATCATCTAATCCCCAACTCCACTGCATTGAACCAGTTGCAAATACAGTTGCACCAGAATCAGCAGTGTAAATTGTCATGTCAGAATATCGCTTACCACCCTTATATTTATAAGGTGAATGAGCAACACGAATAGTATTATTGGGAGCATAACGAAACATCCGATCAACTTCATACCCCAATAATCCTTGCAGACGTATTTCTTTTAATGAAGATTGATGATTTTGCTTTAACGAGACTTTAGGATCATCAAGTTGTGTACCAGAAATTAACCAAGTTGGGGCAGATTTATTAATCACAATATCAGCATTGACTTGAAAAGTTTCATACATCACTCCAATCATTGCTTCTTCTGGATTACTTACAGGTTTGCTCCGCCATAAAGTTGTGACTAAAAAATCATTATCTGGATTATTATCTCGATTAAATGGATCTAAAGCGGCATTTTCTTTATATGCAGCTATAACTCGATTTAATTCTTGGGTAATTAAGCTTGGTTCAAAGCGAATTTGCCAATAACAAGTATTAGAAGAAAAAAAGCCTAAACTAACTCCATTATCTCTGGCAGCTTCTACATTTTGCCGCATATTGAATGACCAATATTCGTCATGTCCTACAGAGAGAAATACTTTATGTAACAAAAGTATTGGCTTGCTACTCTCAACATCTAGATAATTATTATGAGTATCAATATCGGTAATATAGCTGACATCATACCCTGAGCGTTCTAGCCATCTCAACATATTGTATTCCCAGCCAGCACTAGAAGTTCGGCGTTTTGGTTGAAAATTAGTGAGAAATTCGCCTGCACCAACTCCATAACTTGCAGCTAAATTAGGGCTAGCTGCATAAGGACGATTAAAGGAAACTTTGTCAGCTTGTTTACCACGACTATTCCATCGATAAAGAGACATTCCCCCCCAATTGTTATAGGCTTGGTAAGTCGTGACACTCAATTGAAAGAGAATATTTGTAGGACGACTATCATCACGAACCACAAAAATAATATAACTTTGCTTACCACTTTTACCCGCAGTTAATTTCACTAAATATACTCCGCTAGCCCATTGTGTGGAATCTTTAGGGTTGTTGGGAATTTTTAAAGTGTATGGATCTCGCCAATTACATTCAATCAGTCCAGTATCTTGATTAACAATAGGAGGTGCTTGTTTGAAACCTACTCGCTTAATGGCAGCTGCCATTTGCCTTCCACCTGCACCATCATACCAACCCATCCGAAAAATTTCCATTGTATAGGTTGGGTCTTTAGTACTCACAAATAGCCTAATTTCTTCACCACGATTTACACTAGTCAAAGAAGCATAGCCTTCAATTTCTCTTTTAGTTGCAGGATGAGTTAACTGCCAATCTGTAGTACCGCGTTTACGATTTTCAATAATAATCGGATTATTATCTTGCTGGATTGGATAAATATTTGTGGCAGAATTGTAGGGAGTAAAGAAGAATAAAGTGATGGTAAATAGTAGTAGAGTCAGCAATGACTGAACAACAAATATTCTGCGTTTTCTTGAGAAAATCATATTGTTCTTAGTACTTTTAAGAGGGAACAAGCAATAGACAATAGGGAAATCCCCATAATTAAAATTATGGGGGTAGAAGTAGACATATTGTTGCTAATTCAAGCGGCTAAAAAAAAATTTTAACGACAATGATAAATTTTGTACTCGTAACCATTAACTGCTGCTAATGATTGAGTATCAGCTAGGCATTTTTCTGCTTCTGCTGCTATGGGTGCGTGGAAATTGACTAACCACAAGTCAAAGGGTTTTGGTAGGGTCTGAAGAATATTGTTGAGGGTAGTAGTAGAAGTATGGGGATTTCTATCTTGATGGGCGAGAATAAATTGCAGTGATGGTGAGGATGAATCTTGGAGTTTCCATTCTCTTGCTATCCCCATCATTTCACCAATTTGGACATGGGTAATTTGAGTTGTTGCAATGACTACCCGAACTTGGGATGTGTTGTTAACCAGTTGTAAAAATAGGTCAGGGCGATAGTATTTTTGATAACCCAAATTACAAATTACAGTTATCGCACTACAAAATCCCATCAGCCAAACTATTGCTACAGCTTTTTTGCCATTATTTGGAGAATGCCAGCTAACGGCTAAACTTGCGCCTAATAAAACTATAACTGCTGGAAAGTAAACAAAGTTATAGCGAGCGCCCCTAGTTAAATCAATTCCGAGAAAATAAGTAAAGACAAAAAATAAAGCGATCGCACTTAAAATAAATCCACTTAAAATCTGAGTTTCTGGTTGCTTTAGTTGAACTTTTATCCCCCGAATTAATTTAGGTAAAAACCAGATAAAGAAAATCAACATTACCAACCCAGATAATATCACAATTGCTATCTGTGGTGATTCTATTGGTAATAAAAAAAGCATTGTCACCCAAGCAGCAAAGGCTTGAAAAAGTGGGCTAATCCACTCTAAACCCTGACGCGGTTGTTGTATCCAATCGGTTAATTTATCACCATAGCTATTGTGTAAAAATATTGGTAGCCAAACTACACCAGAGACAACAGTACCAACAACTGCAGCGTAAATTCGCAACCACGGAGGCGATAAAAAAGTGCGTTGTCGCCAAGCTAAAAAAATTAAAACTAAGGCTTGGCTACATAAAGTCAGAACAAAAAAGTAATGACTAGCAATACCACAAGCGTTAATGACAACCCAAGCTAATGTTGTGGCGATGGGTATTTGAGTACGGTTTTGAATGTGACGTGTAGCGATGACAAAGCAAGCAACAGAAGCAATTACCCACAAAATCGCCAAAGTGTAATGACGTGCTTCTTGTGCCAAAAAGATAGCATAAGGTGATACTGCCATGATGGCAGCCGCTAAATGTGCAATCAAGCGAGAACGAAAAGTTAACCACCCTAAACCATAAATTGCGGGAATTGATGCTGCACCTAAGATTGCCGCAAGCGATCGCGCCCCCCATAATGAAACTAGGCCTTGTTGTGTCGGAAATAACTGCATCCACCAATGGGCTAAGAAAAAATAAAGTGGTGGATGATTAGTTTCATAGCTTAAGTGCGCCCAAACATCAGAAATGCTAGCCGTTGGTTGTGGTTGTAGTGGTTGTAATAGAATATCAGGTGCGATCGCCTGATCTAGAGGAACTGGTAAAAAACTATTCCCCAAACTAAACACTAAGGTCGAAAATTCGTCAGTCCAAGGGGGTTTAGCCGTTAAATTAGTCAAACGCAAACCCAAACCTATCAAAAACCAAACCAGTAATAGCAAAGGATGAAACCAGGGTTGATTGATAACAGGCTGCCAATTTTCCGACATCTGTTTTGGGATAGAATTTTCATCTGCTAAAGGTACGCGGCGGTTCCCAAAGGCAGAGAAAAACAAGGTTGTCTGTTGAAAAAATTTCGATGCACTCCCAAACAAAACTTTCATAGCCGCGTCATTTACAAATCAACTCTTGCTATTTTGACTTGAATTGTAAATTTAAGTTCGCCTATTTCACATCAGTCACACGCCAACTCAATTTTAAATTGACCCAAAAATTCCAGACAGTAGCAACTGCGATCGCAACTAAGTTAGCAATATAACGGTTAGGAATCACAAAATTAAACACTAAATTTAACACCAAAACATTGATAACTAAACCAGCCAAGCAGATAATATTAAACTTCAAAAATCTCTTCAAGCGGTGATGCCATTCTTTCTGCTGCATCGATACATCAGCAAATGTCCAAGCATCATTCCACAAAAAATTATTGAAAATCGCAATTTCACCAGCAATAATCTTACTGCGCGTTAAGGGTAAAGCTAAGGTGCTTGGGTCACTCAGCAAATAAAGTATTGCCATATCGACAAATACACCGCTTAGTCCTACCAAGCCAAAGCGGAGAAATCGACGTATCGGAAAACCCATGTTTTGATTCACTCGTCCTAAAATTCCTGTGGATAAACGCAACCGCAATAAATGGTGAATGTACTCTACATATTGCTTCCACGTAACTTTGCTTTCACCCTCTTGACGTTCGCAAAAGACATAACCCACCTCCGCAATTCTTTCTATACTGCCTCTACCGATGACCTCTAAAAGAATTTTGTAACCTACAGGATTAAGTGTGACACCTGCAATACAATCGCGCCGCACCATAAAATAACCACTCATCGGGTCAGAAACTCTCCCCACAACCCCTGGTAATAAAATTAACCCCAAAACTTGCGCGCCACGAGACAAAAAACGCCTAATAGCACTCCAACTACTGACACCACCACCGTCAACATGACGGCTAGCTACCGCCAAGTCTGCACCTTGTTCAATGCTGCGTAACAACTGCCCCAACACTTCGGGCGGATGCTGCAAATCACCATCTATTACACCTAAAACTCTTCCTCTAGCTACTTGCCAGCCACGGATAACAGCAGAAGACAGCCCTCGTTCATTTTGGCGACGCATCACCCGCAATTGATGGTATTCTGCCATCAGAGATTGCGCTACTTCCCAAGTGCGGTCAGGACTATCATCATCGACCACAATCAGTTCGTAATCTCCTGGAAGATATTCATCTAGCAGCCTACTTAGTATTTGAATCACATTTTGAATGTTTTCACGCTCTTTATAAGTAGGAATGATCAACGAAAAATGTATAGTTTCGCCATTGACACCCGCACCAGTAGGAGGAGAATCAGGAATCTGCAAAATATCAGATTGGACTGTTAACAGTGAGTTGCTTTGACTATTAGGCATTGAACAGAATCCGTTTAATTATAATCCCAACTTTTATTCACAGGAAGGAAAAGCGAGTTCTAATTTACCGCAATTTTTACAGTACTTGCCAACATTAATTGAGATTTTATCTAAAATTCAGCCAAAAATAATAGGACTTACGCAAGAACCCTCTCGAACTCTTATAACTTCGTGTCCTTTGCGGTTCGTTTTTTCATAATTTTGCGTAAGTCCTGAATAAATGATGTTGGTTTTTTATTGAAAGTTTAACCTAAAAATCTTAGATTATTGAATAGCGAGGAAAAAGGATTAATTTGTATTTATTAATCAAATTGTTAATGCTATGTTTGTTATTTTATCATTTATCGCCTTAATAACTATTTATACTCTAGTTCATAAAGAGAATGTAGATTGGCGAGGGTCTATTGCGGCAACGGCTCTGATTTGGGGAATACTAATCACTGGGATTACAGAATTACTCAGCCTGATGCAATCAATTAACTTTGTTAGTTTCCTGGGAATCTGGGGGTTGATTGATATCATTTTGGGTTTGATGGTTTTTAAATTAAAAGCTAAAGTACTGCAAAAAAATACTAACTGGCAATTTAAATTTCATCTCCCAACCGAAAAGTCAATGTCTTGGCTAATCGGCGGCACAATTTTTATCATTGCAGTTGTTGGATTAATTGCCATCATTTCACCGCCTAATAATTGGGATTCAATGGACTATCACATGAGTCGTGTTGTTCATTGGATGCAAAATCATAGCATTGCTCATTATCCTACAAGTTACACACCCCAGTTATATCAAAGCCCTTGGTCAGAATATGCAATTTTGCATTTGCAAATTTTAAGTGGTGGTGATTATTTTGCCAATTTAGTTCAATGGTTGAGCATGGTTGGCAGCATTATTATAGTGTCATTAATCGCCAAACAATTAGGAGCGAAATTACGCGGTCAGGTTTTTAGTGCTGTTGTAGCTGCAACTATTCCTATGGGAATTTTGCAAGCATCTAGCACCCAAAATGATTATGTTGTAGCGTTTTGGATAGTTTGTCTTGCTTACTATACGCTGCTAGTTACACAAGCAGGTAAACAAATCAGTTGGGCTAATTGTTTCTATATCGGTAGTAGTGTAGGATTAGCTATTTTAACTAAGGGAACGGCTTATTTTTATGTATTTCCCTTTGTTGTTTGGTTATTGATGGCTTATATTAAACGTCTACGTTGGCAAGTATGGCAGCCTGTCTTAATCATAGGCTTTATTAGCTTATTACTAAACATTGGGCATTATTTACGTAACTATGATTTATTTGCTTCGGTTTTAGGCGAACCAAGTATATATGAAAATGATAATTTAGGAATTAACGTCTTAATTTCTAATGTAATAAGAAATTTATCTCTACATTTAGGTACACCTTTGGGATTTTTTAATGGCAACCTCAATAAATTAATCCAAGTAATACATATATTTTTAGGACTTGATGTTGCAGATACACGCACCACTTTTTCAAGAAACTTTTTTGTACCAGGAGGTTGGTCAACACTTGGCTTAACTGGTAATGAAAATAGTGCTGGTAATTTATTTCATGTATTATTCTTTTGCTTAACCAGTTTCGTTTTTGCTGGTAAAAAGTCACTTCGCAAGCAAAGATATATTTTTGCTTACTATGTTACTGTTATATGCACATTTTTATTGTTTTGTTATGTAATTAAGTGGCAAGCTTGGAATAGCCGTTTACATTTACCTTTTTTTGTATTAATATCGCCATTTATAGGTTTAGTTCTGGCTGAAATCAAAAATAAAAAAGTAGCGATCGCCTTACTCACGCTCTTACTTTGTTCATCTTTAACTTGGGTATTTTTTAATAGATATAGACCAATCATCAGTAGTCATAGTATTTTTCAACTCAGCAGAACAGAACAATATTTCAGCAATCGACCCTATCTCAAAAATACCTATATCCAAGCAGTAGAATTTTTAAACGCCAATAAATGCTCTAACATTGGCTTATTATTAGGCAACGACCCGTGGGAATATCCTTTTTGGGTACTGGCACAGCACAACCAAAACCCAGTAAAATTTCAACATATTAATGTAACTAATGTTTCTGCTAAAAAATCGTTAGAACCGCCTTTTCAAAATTTTGCACCTTGCGGAATTTTGGTAATGCAAACCAAAAAAAGTAAGCTAGAAAAACGCGAAAATATTCTATTTAAAGACAAAAGTTATACTAAAGCTTGGGATTCAGCTGATGTTGGTGTATTTCTCAAACAATGAAAAGTGCTGAGTTAAAAGACCACCCACGATTGGGCGTAGGAGTCAAGACGCTTGCTTCCTTCAGAGTTCAAGCTCTGTCCAACGTCGTTTTCCCCTACACCCTACCCCCTGCACCCTACACCCTATTAGTGACACAATGAGAAAAGGAATCATCTAGTTGTTTGGGATTTATTGTGACGACAATTACTGTTGACACAGTTTTAGAACGTGCCTTGATGGGTTACGATTTATCTCCTCAAGAAGGAGTAATGTTGTTAAAGCAAACTGACCCCGAAGCGATCGCTGCCATTCGTGGCACAGCCGATCAACTCCGCTATAATCAAGCAGGCGATACTGTAACTTATATAATCAACCGCAATATTAACTTTACTAACATTTGCGAACAGCACTGTAGCTTTTGTGCATTCCGGCGAGATGAGGGTGATACAGGTGCTTATTGGTTGGACTGGGGGCAAATTTTAGAAAAATCCCAAGATGCAGTCGGACGGGGGGCGACGGAAATCTGTATGCAAGGCGGATTAAACCCCCAAGCGCAGATTGACAGTAAATCTTTGCCTTATTACATCAAATTAGTCGAAACTATCAAGCAAGCATTTCCTAACCTCCATTTACACGCCTTCTCTCCCCAAGAAGTGCAGTTCATTGCCAGAGTTGACGGGCTAGATTATGCTACTGTGATTGCAGCTTTGCGAGATGCTGGTGTTGGTTCTATGCCAGGTACAGCCGCCGAAGTGTTGGATGATGAAGTGAGACGGGTGTTGTGTCCTGAAAAAATTGACACCGCCACTTGGTTAGAAATTGTCAGTACCGCCCATAAATTAGGTTTACCCACCACTAGCACTATGCTATCGGGACATATTGAAACCCCCGAGCAGCAAATTGGACATTTAGAAAAATTGCGATCGCTACAACAAAAAGCAATCAAACAAAACTATCCAGCACACATCACAGAATTTATCTTATTACCCTTCGTCGGTCAAGAAGCCCCAAAATCCTTACGCCGTCGGGTTGGGCGCGACCAACCAGTGTTAGCAGATGCTTTGCTATTAGGGGCTATAGCCCGGATTTATTTAGGTAATTGGATTTCTAACCATCAACCTAGTTGGGTCAAGTTAGGTTTAGCTGGGGCGACAGAAGCATTAAATTGGGGCTGCAACGACATCGGCGGTACGTTGATGGAAGAACACATCACCACAATGGCTGGTGCTGTGGGTGGTACTTGTATGGAAGTCGAAAGTTTACAAACTGCGATCGCATCTCTAAAACGACCTTACCAACAAAGAGATACACTTTATCAAAAAGTGTAAAGAGTTACGTATAAACTATAAATTTCTGTGTTGATTTTATCTTTTATCAATCATCATTCATTCTTCTCATGATCCCCTAGATACCAATCCAAGATAGGATGGACGTTGATTTACGTGTAGTTTCAGATAATGCTTATGAAACGCTATTGGTCGCGTCTGCTTGCTTTGGTTTTGGTTTTAGCCATCGGTTTAATCGGCTGTTCTAGTCCTGATAGTTTGACAGGGGACTATCGCCAAGACACATTGACTGTAGTCAGTACCCTCAGAAAAGCCCTAGAACTATCTGAAGATTCACCAGATAGAACAGCAATTCAAGCAGAAGCGCGTCAAAAAATAAATGATTTTTCCGCCCGTTATCAAAGGGCTGGCTCTATTTCTACTTCAAGTTCCTTTACAACCATGCGTACAGCACTCAATTCCCTGGCGGGACACTACAGTTCTTACCCAAACCGTCCAGTTCCCCAAAAACTGAAAAATCGCCTAGAACAAGAGTTTAAACAGGTAGAATCAGCCCTAAATCGTGGTGCTTAAATACCATTATCCTTGGCTGGAAATTGAGAGTCCAAAGTTGCCATATTGGACTCTTAATTTCGTTCAATCTCAGCTTCAGATTTCAAATTTACAATTTGAACTTTCAAAAAATTAAAAATTTAGCAACAGTAATTGGGGTTTGGTAGTCTCTAAAAAATAGGCTTCCAAGCCCTTATTTTTGGACTATAACATTTTATACACCCTTTCCCAATTCAGATCAATTGGGTTAACACTCAATTTGTACATCTACCTTTTCGCATGGCTCACCCTCCCTTAACCCTGGTTAGAACCAAATTATTGTGGCAAAGCTTTTTAGCTGTTGTTTTTAGCAGTAGTCTTTTGATGCCTAACTTGATCAACCAACCTGTACAGGCGCAAATCAATGGATATTGTCAGTTATCAACAGCAGCAAGCCAAACAAAAGAAAAGTTGCGTTTGTCAGCACTCAGTGGTAGTCAAGAGGCGCAAAAACGCTACCAACAGTTAATAAAACAGCACGCACAAGAGTTAAGAGCTTGCCGTAGCAAGAATTGGCCAAATATTCAAGCTGTTTGGTTACGCCTGTATCCCTGTGATATTGAACCAGGGACAATAGACCAAATTATGGATCGTATGGTCAATCGTGGCTATAACCAAATTTATATAGAAACATTTTATGACGGGCAGGTATTATTACCTGCAAAAGATAACTCCACTGTTTGGCCTTCTATCATCCGTACCCCAGGCGCAGAGAATATTGATTTACTCTCGTTAGCAATTCAAAAAGGAAGAGAACGAGGGTTAAAAGTTTATGCTTGGATGTTCACAGCAAATTTTGGTTATACTTACGCCCAGCGTGCAGATAGAGAAAGTGCGATCGCACGTAATGGTAAAGGCCAAACAAGTTTATATGTTGTAGATAACAGTTCCCAGGTATTTATTGACCCCTACAATATGCAGGCCAAGCGCGACTACTTCCAAATGGTACAGCAAGTACTACGTCGTCGCCCTGATGGCATACTATTTGATTACGTGCGCTACCCCCGGCAAACAGGCAGCGATTCTATCGCCACCAAAGTTTCGGATTTATGGCTATTTACACCCGCAACTCAAGAAGCTTTATTTAGTCGCGCTTTAAACTCTAAAGGTTTAGATTTGATGCGGCGGTTTCTGAGCCAAGGATACATTACAGTAGCAGATATAGACCAAGTTGATAAACTGTATCCCCAAGAAGGGGAACCAATGTGGCAAGGACGTATCCCACCAACACAACAAAAAGCTCTGCTCCCGGCAACGGACAGGCAACCACTTTTACAATTTGAATTGTGGCAGTTAATGGTTGCCCACGCCATGCAAGGTATTCTTGATTTTGTCGCCGTTGCTAGTTACCCAGCACAGCAGTTAAAAATTCCCTCTGGCGTAGTTTTTTTCCCCGATGGCAACCAAATGGTAGGACAAGGCTATGATTCGCGCTTGCAACCTTGGGATAGATTTCCCAGTACGATGGAGTGGCATCCAATGGCCTATGCAACTTGTAATGACGTTGGCTGCATTGCAGAGCAAGTACAACGCGTTATCAGTATGGCAAAACCAGGTACAAAGATTATTCCAGCCTTAGCAGGCACATGGGGACAATCAGTTAGCAATCGCCCATCCCTAGAAGCCCAAATGCAAGCATTACGCAAATTCGCGCCCCAATTGAAAGGCGTTAGTCATTTTGCTTATTCTTGGCAATATCCTGAACATGATGGCGATCGCAAATTCTGTCGTCTTCGTTAAAAAATAAGGTAGGGAAATCCTGCCTTATAACTTTATTTCTGTCTAATATCTTTTGGGTAAACAACTGTTTGCCCACTCTACAAATTTGCTAAATACCTTAATTTGTAACTGGAAGCGGATCTTAGTCAAGCTTGCTTTCTTCGCCTCTCCAAATTCTGTTGATGTAATTCGGGAAAGTTTTCTAAGTCCTCTATAGACTGCGGGGCTGGGAAAATAACAGCGTCTTCAGAAGTAAATCTCTTTAAAAAAGTTTGAAAAGCTTCATCATCCTCTCTATGGTCGAGAATATACTGCCGTAATTCTGCACGGGACATTTTTGTAAAGTCTGGTTTACTCATAGATACCTCCACTTCCCGTTTGGATAAATTATCATCTCGTTTTCTTCACCAGCAAGAATTACAATATTTTTTGTTCGTTCATCTATTCTCACCAAAAATACTGGTAAATACATTTTTGTAGCCCAACAACTTAAGATAAATGATGTCTTTAATTGTTCTACAGTAGGCATCTCTAAATTTTTTAGAATTATTTATAACTGGCTAGTTACTTCGTCTCCATCCAGTTTTCACCCGCACGTACCTCTACTAATAAAGGCACACTCAAAGACACAGCTTCTTCCATTACAGATTTAATTTGTACTTGTAATTCTTCCCACTCGTGAGGTGGAACTTCAAATACTAATTCATCGTGAACTTGCAACAACAAACGTGCTTGATATTGCTTTAATACCTCATGCAATCTCACCATTGCAATTTTGATAATATCAGCACTAGAACCTTGAATTGGCGCATTAGCCGCTGCTCTTAATAATCCAGCATCGTAAGCACCTAAACCTTTCAATTTACTCAATTCAATATCTTCAGGTTTATTACCTTTTAACTTGCGTAAACTATTGCTAGTGAATTCAAAATATCGCCGCCGACCGAGAATAGTTTCTACATATCCTTGAGCGATCGCTTGTTTTTTAACTCCCTCTAAATAGGCAAAAACTTGAGAATAGCGCTCGTTAAATCGCTTAATAAATTCGTTAGCAATATTTCTATCTATTCCTGTTGAGCGCGAAAATCTTACCGAACCCATACCATAAATCACACCAAAATTAATCGTTTTCGCAATTCTTCTTTCATCTGGTGTAATATCATCTTTTTCAAACACCAACCTAGCCGTAACTGTATGAATATCTTCATTTTGTTGATATGCTTTCACTAAAACAGGTTCTTGGCTTAAATGTGCCAAAATTCTTAACTCAATTTGTGAGTAATCAGCAGCCACCATTAACCAACCTGTTTGTGGTAAAAATGCCTTGCGAATTTGCCGACTAAAAGCCGTCCTAATGGGAATATTTTGCAAATTCGGATTAGAAGAAGATAATCGACCAGTTGATGTTGTAGTTTGGTTAAAATCTGTATGGACTCGCTGAGTATCTTGACGTACTAGTGCAGGCAAAGCATCTACATAAGTAGACTTTAATTTTGATAACGTGCGGTATTCAATTATGGCTTCAATAAATTTATTATCTTCATAAACCTGTTGGAGCTTTTCTAAAGTTGCAGCATCTGTTGAATAACCAGTTTGAATTTTTCGAGAATATTTTGTATCTAATCCCAGCTTTTCAAACAATATTTGACTCAATTTTTTTGGCGAACCTAAATTGAATTTTTCTCCAGCTATTTCAGTTGCAGCTTCTTCCCATCTTTTTAAATCTATTTCCAGTTGTTGTGAAAGTTCTTTCAGATAACTCGAATCAATACGCACACCTGTATATTCCATCTCTGATAGAACTGCTTCTACAGGCTGTTCTACAGTTGTTAATAAATTAGATAAAGCTGGTTGTTTATCTAGTTCTTCTCGCAACTTAGCTACTAATTGCCATGTAGCATTAACTTGTAAACAACAATAATTTGCTACAGCTAAGATACCTATATCAGCAATAGTTTTGCCTTTAGGTACTAAATCGACATAATTTTGAATAGTTAACCCCAAGTAGCGCAAAGACAAATCAGCTAAATTATGGCTTGTATCAGGATTTAAAACATAACTAGCTAACATCGGGTCAAATACAACCCCTGCTAAGTCAATTCCTTGACAGCGAAAAACTAAACGGTCAAACTTACCATTTTGAAATGTTTTAGGATAATCAGCACTTTCTAAAATTGGACGTAATGCGGCCAGTGCTAATTCCTTATCTAAATTTTCGCCATTTTTATGTGCTAAAGGAATATAAGCTGATTCATCAGGTTCCGTTCCCCAACAACAACCAATTCCTACTAAATCAGCATCTCGTGGTTCTAAATCACTCGTTTCTGTATCCCAAGCCACAGGCTGTGCTGCGTCAGTAAATGTTTTTAACAAACTCACCAACTCAGTAAGTTTATTTTCGGTATCAATTATTCTTGGTTGAATTTCTAAAACAGGTTGCTGTTGAAATGCGGCTGTATCAGCAGCAGTAAAAAATGATAAATCAGCGTCTTCATTTTCATTATCGAATGTCTCTGTACTTTCTTTAGATTCAGAAGTTTCTTCTACTGTGCCACCAAATTTCTGCTGAAGTTCGTTGACTTTCTTTAAAAAAGTAGTGAATTCTAGTTTCTCTAAAATAGGAGTGAGGACAGTTGTATCAAATCCTGTTAATTTACAATTTTCTAAATCAACTTCTAGCGGTACATCTACAACTATTCTTGCCAAATACTGGGATTTTTTGGCATCCTCTTCACCTTCGGCTAATTTTTTTTGAGTTGCACCTTTGATTTTATCTAGTGCAGCATAAATATTTTCTAAAGAACCATAGGTACTCAACAGTTGAACTGCTGTTTTATCCCCTATTCCTCTAACTCCTGGAATGTTATCTGATTTATCACCGCAAAGAGCTTTATAATCAACAATTTGGTTTGGTAATACGCCTAATTTTTCTTTAACTTCTTCTGTACTAAATTCGGTGATGCTATTTGTGGCGCGTTTGAGCGCATCTGGACTAAAATTTAAAACTGTGATTTCTTTATCTGGGTCAATTAGTTGAAATAAATCACGATCGCCTGTGAGAATCTTCACTTTATATCCAGATGCTGTGGCTTTTTGCGATAAAGTTCCCAACACATCATCAGCTTCGTAACCAGGCGCAGTAAAAATTTTTAGGTTCAACCCTGCGAGTAATTCCTGCAAATTCTTTAAATCAGGGACAAAATCTTCTGGTGTCCCCGGACGATCAGCTTTGTAAGTATCGTCAGCTTCGTGGCGAAAAGTTGGTAAACCCAAATCAAACGCGATCGCCATTGCGTGTGGCTGCTGTGTCGCCATGACTTCCAATAAAGACTTCAAGAAGCCAAAACATACACTTGTAGGTATTCCCGTCTTGGTACGTAATCCCCCGTCTCGTCCTTTAGCGAAAGCAAAGTAAGAACGAAAAGCTAATGAATGTCCATCTACTAAGATGAACGTGGGACGTGTTGTGGTTATAGAAGTAGAAGTTTCAGACATAGCCTTATTGTAGCCAGAAGCTCTCACCACCGAGAGTGGGTAATTTTAATGCTTGTTCAGCATACCAAGTAAGTCTACATTGCCCATCCACCTATTTAATGTATAGATAATTCTCTATACTGCTGTATATCTACGCAACTTATTGCAAATCAAGACTCAGTAGCAGAAATAGGGCGTTTTTTGTCTAAATTACTTCCATTACTTATCTCAACTGAACAATTTATCCTTAACAAAACTTTATCTAAACTATTGCAAGCCTTGTTTATCGACGTATTTTCGTCATTAAAGCTTTAAACAAAGTTACGTAGTTTTATCAAGACTGTCAGCAAAATTTCAGAGTTAGAAATAGGTTAGCAATCGTTTGATCATCCAGTTTGAGAAAATCATTTCCCATGACAACAAAACTATTTCACACTCTAGCAGCTGCTACAACTTTGGCAGGGGTTATTGCAACAGCTGGAACCGCCAGTGCTGCTTCTTTGAGCTATTCGTACAACACAGGTGGTTACGACACTGCTGACTTTGATAAGACTTTCAACGTTAAAAAATTTGATTCGTCTTTAGGAACACTGAAAAAAGTAACTGTGAGTTTTCTGGCTGATATAACTGGAAGTGGCGGTATAGAAAACAAAGGCAGCAAATCAATTACACCAACACTGACACTTGATGGAATATTAACTTTACAAGCAGATGGTTTAACTCCAGACCCACTTTTTGAACTCAATCCGACAAAAACCTCAAAGTTCTCGCTCGATAAATATGATGGTATAGATGATTATGCGGGAACTTCAGGTGTAAAATTTGATGGACTCACTGCTTCAGAATCAGGCAGTAAAGTTTTTAGTGATCTATCTTCTTTGAACGTATTCACTGGCAAAGGTACTTTAAACTTTTTGCTCTCTGCTACGGCTGAATCAGGACTAAAATCTTCAGGTAACTATAGTTCATTGCTCACAACTCTTGCCAAGGGAAGTTTTGATGTTACCTACGAATACGATCCTAAAGCAACTCCCGAACCTTCTGCGCTCGTTGCTATGGGTTTAGTTGCAGGGTTTGGCATCATGTCCAACCGCAAAAAACAATGGCTTAAAACTGCAAAATCATAAACTCGGTGTAATGGGTGATTTATTAAGCACAAAATATCACCTAAACCTTAAGAGTGTCTGTTAAATAAGATAAATAGCAATACAAAAAGCCAGATTTTAAACATTCTGGTTTTTTATTTTGTCTAAAAAATTTATTAATTATTTCCGGCTTTCTAGTAGTAATCAACAAAAAAGCAAACTATCTGAAGCTGAATATTCCCCACGGTTTCCTTTATCCTGTTAACCTCTTATTTACTAGGAGTTGAAACCTTGGGGATTTATGTATCAAGCATCTGTGGCTGAATCAGCATCTACCGAAAATCAAGCTACCACGAAAGATATTAAGTTATTAGTTTTAGATATAGATGGCACGATCGCCGGCAAATCTAATACTTTAAGCAAACCCGTCAAACAAGCGATCGCAGCAGCAAAAGCTCAAGGTATTCATGTCGCAATCGCTACAGGTCGGATGTATCGTTCTGCTTTGCGCTTTCACCAAGAAATTGGCTCGACTCTACCTTTAGCCGCTTATCAAGGAGCGTGGATTCAAGACCCAGCTAATCAAAAAATCCATCAGCATTTGCCTGTGAGTCGAGAAATAGCTTACCAATTACTGGACTATTTTGAACAACCACAGTGGAGATCGCTTCTTTCGATTCACTTCTACATCAATGACGAACTGTATGTGCGAGAGATAACCAGAGAAACCAAAATTTATGCACAAAGGTCTGGAATTAAGCCAATTGCTGTCGGAGATTTACGTAAAGTATTAACAGAGTATGAACCGACCAAGGTTTTAGCTTTGTGCGATGACACAGAGGTAATTCACCAGTTACTTGGTAATTTACGTCAACAGTACACACCCGCAGAACTTTACTTAACAACCTCTGTGGCTACTTTTTTTGAAGCTACAAATGCCTCTGTCAACAAGGGTGCGGCTGTACGTTATTTCGCTGAAGAACTCCTCGGTTTACAAAGAAATAATGTGATGGCAATTGGCGATAATTTCAATGACTTAGAAATGCTGGAATATGCTGGTATTGGCGTGGCGATGGGAGATGCACCACAAGATGTACAAGCGATCGCTCAATGGGTTGCGCCTAATGTAGAGAAAGATGGAGCCGCAGTAGCGATCAAAAAATTTTTACTATCTTAAAAAACTATGTTGAATATTATCTGAGGTATGAAATCAGAAAGAACACCGACGACTGGCCGTGTTTCGTCTCGGTGTTCTTGCTGGTTCGCTCCTCACACAAGTGAAATTCTAGTCGAAGTACTCTCAAGCGTCAATGCTTGTGAGCAAAATTGTTAGATTTCGTATTAGAAACACCACTGACGAATAACCTGTTAATTACTACCGACATTCAAATAAATTTGATTTGGCTGCAAAGCTTTACCTAAAAAATCATCCTAAACATCAAGAGTTTACAGTTCTAAAGGCGCAGAACTCACTAGTTTTTCTAATAGTAAAAACCGCAACAAACGCCCAGTAGCCATGACTAAACCTAGTCTAGCTTGAGCTAGTTCTGGTGAAGCAATTTTTACCTCACCCCAAATTCGGCATTGAGAAAAAAAATTCTCCAAAGCCTGACTTAATTCCCTGGCTGCTTTTTGCCAATTCATTTTCTTACTAGCATCAGAACACATCAAATCATCTACTATTTGTACCAATATAGCTATTAAATATGTTTCAGCAGGTTGATTGAGTCGGAGTTGATTGTCTTGGGTTAACCACGGTATAGGCTGGGGAAACTCTAGCTGCCACAATTCTGGATAATGAAGTGATGTTGTCGTCAATTTCAGCAATTCTTCCCGATGAGCCAATAACACCCATGAACAACAGCGCGCATGAGCATATTGAATAGTAAATAAGTTTGCCAGATTCTCAGAGGCGAGATTCTGTCTTGAAGGCTCGCTGATGATAATCTTGCCATCGTTTTCTGTTTGGGCGATCGCTAAATTTTCTAGCCAAGTTGCCAAGTAGGATTGGGTTAGTTCTAAATAAATCCAACCAGGAGGAACAATTTTGACATTAAAAACGTCGCCACCGAGTGCTAATAGCTGACAAGCAATACCATCAGCTATCTCCATAGTCATGGAATTATGAGATTTGGATAAATGTTGTGCTACCCCTGAGATATATAAAATTTTGCTATTATCTCTACCTTTATACAGAGGTATTTTTTTTAATTTTATGCTTTCCTCTTTAGTATCCTGAGTATAAGCATTTACCGCTTCCACTAAACTGCTGTATAATAACCTTTTTAGTGATGTGTATTTGCTTACTAGTAGCCAACTATGCACTTAGTCTCAATATAGGTAGCTTTGTATTACTTAATAAACCTCTACGTGTCATCTTCCCTAGGGAATAGGTTTAATCTATATAAAGAAAAATGAGAAGAGGATAAAATTTAATGAATATTCGATGAATAGTAAGTAAACTTTACTACCATCATTGTACAGTAAGAAGTATAACAAAAGAGTAGGGGCAAAATTGCTTTACTACTCTTTGGATGGCTGACGCTGTTAGGCGTTAAGCCTACCCGTCAACACAAAGACACTCCTTGCACCTTGTTTTTAACGTCTTTGTCTTCAGCCGAACGCTCTTTGTTACCTATGCAATCTCCATCCTCCTTTTCTGAGGCATCACGCCCTTTTTTGACTTGGCAACGGATTCTTGATTGGGCTCAAGAACACTACCGCTGCCGCACCTTTAGCAAAGATGAACGCATTCCAGCTAGACCTGGTTTGCTGTATTTAGTGCAAAGAGGTGCAATCCGTATGGTAGGCACTGCTCAAGTGAGTGCTACTGCCAGTCAGTTAACATCTCGGCGCATCAATAGAACTCCAGAAGAAGCCTTCTTGGGTTTTGTGGGAGCGGGACAACCATTTGAAATCGTGGCTCAGTCACCATTCACGCTTCAGGCATACGCGCACGTCGATCAAACTGCGGTGCTGTGGATGTACTGGCATGATTTAGATAATTGGCCTCACTTCCGTCGTGAAGTTATGGATGCCTTTAGGTACCAGCATCAACGTAAGTTACTTTGGCTGAGTGCCTTGGGTCAAAGACGTACAATCGACAGACTCTTAGGATTCCTCACCTTGTTGATTGAGGAATATGGCGAACCGGCAATGAGTGAAACTGATCCCGATGTCATTCGTGGTTATTGTCTACCTTTCCCTCTAACTCATGCCCAAATTGGTAGTGCGATCGGTTCGACTCGTGTTACTGTGACTCGCTTAATGGGTAAGTTACGTCAACGTGGCTTAATCCTGACTCAAGGGGATAATCTCATTTGCTTACCAGCAGAATCAATTAATAGAGCCAGCTAAGGCGTGTTTAGATTGCCTGTAATGGCATTTGTCAAATCTTGACCCCGATCAGTCATCAGTAAGTTGGCGCAGCAACACCTTCTTGCTGTTGGGTTTAACCAATCTGTTTGACCACCACAAACAGATTGTGTGTAATCGGGTACTTTGCTAGAAGAAAAAGTCTCTGCGTAAAGTTCGCTTTTTGACAAAATCTTCACAAACAAGCAGTTGTGTGTGCCTCAACAAAGTTTGGTAATCTTGAGGCAAAAGCGTGCGTGGATTCTCTTAAAAATCTCACCCAATTGGAGAAAATTTGGTGATTTAAAGTATTGCCTAATACTTCTGAAACGAAATTGTCTGTTTTGTCGTATCAGTGGTGTATTAAAGTATTCATTGTAAAATTGGAGCCAGCCACCAGGCTCCAATTGTCATTTTTGAATGTGTTGCAGCAGCAAACACACAATAGGCAAATCTGTTGAGTATCCAAATTAAATAATAGTTTGAGTAGTTATCGCAATCTGACAAATCCTGCTTTTGCGATTAATTCTTGACCTTGGTCTGTGAGCAGTAGATTTGCGTAGGCTTCTCCCGCTTGCTCGTCACTTTGACCATTTTGCTTAATAATCACAAATAAACGTCGAGTAATCGGATATTGACCGCTTTGAAATACATCAGTATTAATTTGGTTACGCTGTTGCGGGCATTTTTCTGAAGGAATATAAGGTTCTTTGTAAGGCAAAATCAGTTTTTCCGGTTCTCGTCCCAAAGCTAAGGGCTTGACATTACACTGACCGATAATTTCTGGAGCAGAGGCGTAGTAAATTCCACCCCGATTTTTAGCTAATTCTTTGATGGCTTGTGTGGTAGTCGGGATAAATTGCACGCTACTACTAAATTTCTCTCCCGTTAACACATTGTCTTCAAAAAATTCGATTGTGCCGCTATCTTCTAAGTGACGAGAATAGGGTGTTATCGGTAATTTTGGTCCGCCTAGCTGTTCCCAGTTGGTGATTTTGCCTGTATAGATGTCTTTTAGCTGAGAAACTGTGAGTCCAGAAATTTTCAGATTAGGGTTAACCGCGATCGCAATGCCATCAATGGCGACAGGAACCTCTTTCAGTGAAAATCCCAGTTGTTTTGCTTCTTCGTTTTCTTCGGGTTTAATCGCTCTGGAAGATTGAGAAAAAGCTAACTGACCAGCTAGTAACATCTTAATTCCTGTAGTAGAACCAGGTGTAGCTTGAGCAGGATTGGTGTAACGTAGCTGAAATCTCGGCCAAACAATTTGTATTGCTGAATCTACTTCTGTACGGATAGGGGCCCAGGTGGTGCTACCACCATAACTAAATAATCCTGAAGGAACTTTTGTTACTTGAGAAAAGGTATCACTATTTGGCGTTTCTACCTGAGCTTTAGTCAAAGGATCGCCTTTCAGGCGATAACTATTAGAAAACCACCATAACAAACCACCAACTAGTCCAATTGTAATTGCTAGCGTTAGAACCAAGATGGTAGTTTCATTAGTTCTATTTTGTTGTGACATAGTTGGTTATCTATTGTTACGCCTTAAAAGAAATTTCTCATTTTGTGAGTAACTAAAGGTTAAAGATTAATTAAACTTTAATTTACTTGTGTTAATTATTTAGCTAATTTAAACTCATAACGAGTAGGGAAACTTTTTTATTTCTAGGCTGGAAATAGATTGAACACTGCCAATTAAAAAATTGAAGAGAGAATTTTATAAATTAGACGAAAAAGTGTTGTCAAGGCAATAGCAATTAAGCTAGCCGTAGTTGATAATAATACTACTTGAAAAATACCCAAACCTGCCTGCAAAGAGGGGAAAAAAATAATAGCAGCCAATGTGATAGCGGCAATAAATAATAGGCTTTTTTGCCGAATCCAGCGTTGAGTCTGAGCGAAAATCAGTATACCTAAAATCACAATTGTTGTTGTAATTGTCACAATAGGTGAGATGACTAAACTTAAAATGGCGATCGCAATTAATGTACCTTCAAATCCACTAAAGGCTGCACCTGTTAATAATTCCCAGGTAGAAAAATTTAATTTTGCTGATTTTAGTTGTGAAGGAAGTTGTGTATTGGTGGGTAAGACTGTTTGGGGAATTAAGCGACGATAAAGCTCGACCAGTACCTGCTCGGCAGATTGAAAGCGTTGATTAACCGCAGGTAAAAGCATTTTATCTAAAATATCAGCTAAGAATGGGTTAAGGGTGACTTGCGATCGCCAAATCCACTGGTTACTGAGAGGGTCGATTAACTGAGTTGCTGGCTGACCTGTGAGTAAAGTGAGAACCGTGACTGCTAAAGCGTATAAATCTGTACAAGGAAATACGCGATTTCCATTGACTTGCTCCGGTGGAGCAAATCCCATTGAGTAAATACCTGTAGAAGAATTAATCGCACTAGCAGCAGCATTTGTCACTTGTTTGACTGCACCAAAATCAAGAAGATAGAGTTTACCATCTTGTCGGCGCATAATATTAGAAGGCTTGATATCTCGGTGAATAATGCCTTTATTGTGGACAAATTTTAGGATTTTGAGGATTTCTTGTAATACGTATACAGCTTCGGTTTCGGAAAATGTTCCTTTTTTAGATAATTCTTCTTCCAGATTATGTCCATCAATATATTCTTGTACTAAATAAAAAAACTGGTCTTCGTGATTTATATGATTAAAGCTAGAAATTGTTACTGGAAAAAAAGCATATAAATCTGGTATTTGCTCGTGTTCGCTACCAATTTGTGCTAATACTTCTGCTTCCCTTTCAAACAGCTGTTGTGCTATTTTTAGCTGATTTGGACTGACATTTCCTGCTGGTTGAAACTGTTTGATTACACAGTAACGCATTCCCGGAATCCGGCGATCGCGTGCCAGAAAAGCCGATGCAAATCCTCCACGCCCTAACAATTTGATGGTCATGTATCTACCATCAAGTATTAGAGGCATTCCGCAGGTAGCACAATATTTTTGTTGCGTTGTTTTTAGGGTTGTAACATCATCCAAATCCGCAAAATAATTTTTTGGACGCGGACAACGTGGACGAGTGCAATAAACTTCCATGTTGGTTTTTAGTCATTAGTCATTAGGAAAAAACCAAGGACGAAGAACAAAGCACAAAGCCAAGCCAGTAACACAGAAAGGCTCTGCCGACTTAGGCGAAGCCTTCCTGCGAGCGTCACTGGCATTGAGTGGAGGATTCCTCCACTCAGAACTTTGTAACAGAGGACTAATGACTATAGTATTAGCCTTCGTCAGAGTTGGTTGCTGCTACATCTAATGTATTGATTACTAGCTTTTTTTGCGACAATTTTAACAGGTCTTGATTCCAGCCAGGAGTAGCAAATTGCGGCAGAATTTCCTGACTAAATGCTTCTGCTGCTTTGGATCTATACCGGTTGGGATTAAAAATCAGCCACAGTGTCCTTTTGACAATCACGCCATCAATGGGGGAGCTGTGTAGTACACCCATTTGTAATTCTTTGGCGATAGCGGACGTGGAAACAAAAGCTGCTCCTAAACCTGATTGCACAGCATTTTTGATTGCTTCGATGGAATTTAATTCCATTTCAATCTTGAAACGTCTGGTATCAATTTCGCAGCGTGCTAGCACTTGGTCAATCACCTTGCGAATTGTTGATTGTGAATCCAAGGCAATAAATTGTAGTTTATATAGGTCTTCTTTTTGAATTGTTTCCTGTTTGGCAAAGGGATGAAACACTGGCAGAATGAGTGCTAGTTCATCTTCAGCATAAGGAATAATTTCTAAAGATTCTGCTAGTTCTCCGGGAATCTCACCACCAATAATCGCCAGATCGACTTGTCCATTAGCTACACTCCAAGCAGTTCGACGTGTCGAATGTACGTGGAGTTGGACTGCCACATCTGGATATTTTTGGCGAAACATCCCAATCATTCTGGGTAATAGATAAGTTCCGGTGGTTTGTGAAGCACCGACAATCAATGTCCCACCTTGGAGATTTTGTAAATCTTCAATGGCACGACAGGTTTCTTGACACAGACTCAGTATTTTTTCACCGTAACTTAAAAGTAGATGCCCTGCTTCGGTTAATTGTGCGCGACGGCCACCACGGTCGAATAGGGGGACATCCAGCTGCCGTTCCAGGTTCTGCACTTGCAAACTAACGGCAGGTTGGGAGACGTAAAGACTATCAGCAGCGCGCTTGAAGCTCCCTTCTACAGCGATCGCTTTCAGAATACGTAACTGATCTAAAGTGAAAGGAAGGTCAGACATAAGGCTCAACCCACAAACTTGAAAGGAGCGGCTTTCGCAATAAATCTGCTTTCACCGCTTAAAAGTGAGAGTAATTTATTGCAAACTTGGAGACTTTAATCGAAAAAGACAGTACAACAACATCTTTACTAAAGTCCCCTGTTGAATACTTTGTGTTATTGGTTGTACTGGATTAATTTTTCTTTAAATAACTTCATCCATGTATACGATGCCGAATCCTTGGTTTACTCCCAGTCATTTTGTCATGTTGGGGTTACAATTTGCTTTTGCGATCGCCCATAGCGGCGGGGCCGCTTTACGTCCTTGGGCTGAGAAGCGTATAGGAGCAAGGCTTTATCGCATTTTGTTTGCATTAGTTAGTTTACCTTTGGCTGTAATTCTAATTACTTACTTTTTTAATCACCGCTATGATGGCTGGCAAATTTGGCAGTTACAGGGGTTGCCTGGAGTCAAGGCGATAGTTTGGGTTTTATCAGCCATTTCATTTTTGTTTTTGTATCCTGCCACCTTCAATCTACTAGAAATTGCTGCTATTCAAAAGCCCCAAGTCCATTTGTATGAAACAGGGATTATGAGAATTACTCGACATCCACAGATGGTGGGGCAAATTATTTGGTGTGTCGCTCACAGTTTGTGGTTAGGTACTAGCTTTACGTTAGTCACCTCGATGGGATTAGTTTTACACCACCTATTCGGAGTTTGGCATGGCGATCGCCGCTTATGCCAACGCTACGGTGAAGCTTTTACAGAAGTAAAACAAAGAACATCCATCATTCCCTTTAAAGCAATTATTGATGGTCGTCAATCTATCTTATGGCAGGAATTTATACGTCCTGCTTATTTAGGAGTAGCAATTTTTGTAGTACTGTTGTGGTGGTCACATCCTCTGTTAATCGTGGGAACTAGTAAGCTAGGATGGTGATTTTTATCGATCCCCATATCAACAAAAAATTCGCGTAGTTGCTAATTTAAACTTATCAATTGCTACCGAATCAATGTACGATCTAATCAATTAGTTGTCAGTGGGAGTACACTCAGCCAAGTTAAGTCTTTGATAGTGGTATGTCGCAGGTCAACCAAGTTTTGGATTTTGGATTTCCGCTTTGGGATTGACCCTATCCACTTTTTTGTGTTTGTTCCAGATACAAGGAACAGGGTAGCAACCAAAAAATCTCAAATCTAAAATCTCACACGAGTTCACGGCAATCAGGATTTCAAAAATAAAAAAGCCACCGCGATTTTCGTGCTGGCTTTTTTGTCAGAGTTAAAATCAAAACGGAAGTAGTTGTGTCATCATCTTCATCCTGAAAGCTTCTATTAGGTGCTGACTGGGTTGCCAGTTCTCCTTGCTGATAGCTAGTTTGATATTAAAACCCTATAATTTTCGAGGCATCATGGTGTTGTCGGTTAGTGAGCGGACATTTACTCAAGAAGTTTTAGAATCTCCAATACCTGTTTTAGTTAATTTTGAAGCACCTTGGTGCGGCTTATGCCGCATTATTCACCCTTTATTACTGCAATTTAAATCTCAATGTGGGGATCAAATAAAATTAGTCGGAGTAAATGCTGACGAAAATTTTAAACTTTCTAACACTTATCGACTAAAGTCACTACCCACATTACTTTTAGTAGAGAACGGCACAATCCGTCATCGCTTAGAAGGTTTTCGTGGCAGAGACGATTTACGTATGGCTTTAGAAGAAATCAAACTTACCTATACCAATCATTCAAAAATATACAATCAAATGGCAGATTTAGAATGTCGAACTGCATAGATTAATTTAAAAGTCAATAGTCAATAGTTGAAATTAATTGCTATTGACCATTGACTTTTGACTATGCACTTGGTGAAATCATTTAGCAAATCTAAAACCATGCTTAATTACCCCGCCTAATTGCCTTTAGGTGGGGTATTTTATCGTCAGGGGTGTGTGTCACAATTATTAACAGTTCCAACCTGGACAGTTGCCTGCGGAGGACAGCCGCCGCAAAACTGTCCTAAGCTAGTCAAGAATTCTAAAAGTACGCGTCAGTGATGGAAGCAATCTATGAATATGCCTGGCTGATTCCGGTTTTGCCGCTTTTAGGGGCAATGCTGGTCGGTTTGGGATTAATTTCGATCAATCAGGTGACTAACCGCCTGCGACAGCTCAACGCTGTGTTGATTATCTCCTTAATGGGAGCAGCGATGGGTTTGTCGTTTGCCTTGCTGTGGAGCCAAATTCAAGGACACCCAACTTATCTAAGAACTTTGGAGTGGGCCGCAGCCGGAAATTTTCATCTGAGCATGGGCTACACTATTGACCACCTGACAGCCCTGATGCTGGTAATTGTGACAACCGTAGCCTTTTTAGTCATGGTCTACACTGATGGCTATATGGCTCATGATCCTGGATATGTAAGGTTTTACGCCTATTTGAGCTTATTTGGCTCTTCGATGTTGGGTCTGGTGGTCAGTCCTAACTTGGTGCAAATTTATATATTCTGGGAACTAGTAGGTATGTGTTCTTACTTGCTGGTCGGCTTTTGGTACGATCGCAAGTCAGCCGCAGATGCCTGTCAAAAAGCATTTGTCACCAACCGTGTTGGTGACTTTGGTCTGTTATTGGGTATTTTGGGGCTGTTTTGGGCAACAGGCAGCTTCGAGTTTGATATTATGGGCGATCGCCTCGCTCAACTAGTGCAAGCAGGTACAGTGAGCAATTTCCTCGCCATTCTGTTTGCGATTTTAGTCTTCTTAGGCCCCGTTGCCAAATCAGCGCAATTCCCTTTGCACGTCTGGCTACCAGACGCGATGGAAGGGCCAACCCCCATTTCTGCCTTAATCCACGCCGCCACAATGGTGGCGGCGGGTGTGTTCTTAATCGCGCGGATGTACCCTGTTTTTGAACATGTTCCCGCAGCGATGAATGTGATTGCCTTTACTGGTGCATTTACAGCATTTTTAGGGGCGACAATTGCGATTACGCAAAACGACATCAAAAAAGGCTTGGCTTACTCCACCATTTCCCAATTGGGTTACATGGTGATGGCGATGGGAGTGGGTGCTTACAGTGCTGGTTTGTTTCACCTCATGACTCACGCCTATTTCAAGGCGATGCTGTTCTTGGGTTCCGGTTCTGTGATTCACGGAATGGAAGGAGTCGTTGGCCATGACCCTGCATTAGCCCAAGATATGCGGCTGATGGGTAAACTGCGAAAATATATGCCAGTTACCGCCACAACTTTCTTAATTGGTTGCTTGGCAATTTCTGGTGTTCCTCCTTTTGCTGGTTTCTGGTCAAAAGACGAAATTCTCGGTAAAGCTTTTGCGGCGAATCCCTTTTTGTGGATAGTTGGCTGGCTAACTGCGGGTATCACTGCCTTTTATATGTTCAGAATGTATTTCATGACATTTGAAGGCAAATTCCGGGGTACTGACGAGAAAATCAAAGACAAGCTTAAAAAAGCCTCTACAATCATCCTGGAACTGGAAGCAGCTGAACCAGCCCCCAATTTTGGCCCTGGGGCGATGAAACATGGTGAACTAGCTGCCACAGGAGACCATCATGGTTCCCACGGTCATCACAGCGATACTCCTCATGAGTCACCGTGGACGATGACCTTGCCATTAGTTGTCTTGGCTGTGCCTTCGATTTTAGTTGGTTTGCTAGGGACTCCCTTTGCTAACTACTTTGAGGAATTTATTTACTCACCCAACGAAACTCTTACCGAAGTTATAGAAAAAGCCGCCGAATTCGAGCCGACGGAATTTTATATTATGGCGGGGGCTTCTGTCGGAATTTCCTTGATTGGGATTACCTTGGCTTCCTTGATGTACTTGCGTGGGAAAATTGACCCAGGTGCGATCGCTGAGAAAATCAAACCCCTGTATGAGCTATCCCTCAACAAGTGGTACTTTGATGACATTTACCATCGCGTCTTCGTCCTTGGCTTGCGTCGTCTAGCTAGACAAGTCATGGAAGTGGACTTCCGCGTTGTTGATGGTGCTGTTAACTTGACCGGATTTTTCACCCTAGTCAGCGGCGAAGGGTTGAAATATTTAGAAAACGGTCGCGTTCAATTCTATGCATTGATTGTGTTTGGTGCAGTTTTAGGCTTGGTGATCGTTTTTGGTATCACCTGATTTTTCTAGGGGTGGGCAGATGTCCGCCCCTAAATTTTTTCCGAGTCTTAATGAGACTCTGTTTTGAGAGACAAAATGATCAACCAAATCAAGGGGGTAAGAAGTACATTGACAAAGACTTCTTACCCCCTAGAAGTATTCAAAGAATTCCGCGCTCAGTTCAAGATTTTGATTTAATAATTAAAATTGATTTTTAACTGAATAATCATCATTAATATTGATGTTATTGGTTTAATTTAATCTCTCTGCCCTAGCAAATTTCTGATGCACCGCTAGCCACTAAGCTTACTTCAACTAAATTGAATTATCTCTGAATGTAGGATTATGCGTAATCAAGGAGTGCTATTGATTTTAGTTGCCAATTAACTTGAATTGCCGATTAGATGATTTTCTAGTTTACTACAAGCGTGAATTACTAAGGCTGAATTGGGAAATATTAATAATAAGAACACCAGAAGCTAGTGCTTTCGCACAATAGCTTCTAATTTGTTTGGAGATGAATAATTATGTTTCCTGAATCTATGGATAAAGAGTTACAAAACTTTTACCAGCCCAGAGATCAGCTGATAGTAGATTTACAGAATACACAGCAAGCACTTCAAGCAACGCAAAATCAATTGTTTTTCTTGATTGAGCATCATCCTTTAGGAATAATTCAGTGGAACACGGCCTTTGAGGTTATCAACTGGAATCCCACAGCCGAAAGTATTTTTGGTTATAGTAAACAAGAAGCACTGAATCGTCATGTAAGCGAACTAATTATCCCTAACGAAGCGAAAGACAATCTCAACCAATTAATATCTACATTCCTCAAGCAACAACAAGCAACTCGCTGCATTCATGAAAATTTTACGAAAGAAGGCAAAATTATTACTTGCGAGTGGCATTATACTCCGTTGATTGATTTTCAAGGAAATCTAACTGGTTTTTTGTCAATTATTGAAGACATTACACATCATAAAAATACACATATTACGGCTTATCAAAAAGCAGAAATAGCTCTAAAAAAATCTCTAAAAGAAGCAGCAGATATCAAATTTGCGTTAGACCAATCATCGATTGTTGCTGTCACAAATAATCAAGGCATTATTGAATATGTCAATGATAAGTTTTGCCAAATCTCGCAATATAACCCAGAAGAACTAATTGGTAAAACCCATAGAATTATCAATTCTGGCTATCACTCTCCAGCCTTTTTTCAAGAAATGTGGCAAACTATTAGCCAAGGAGACGTCTGGAAAGGCGAAGTCAAAAATCTGGCGAAAGATGGTACTTATTATTGGGTGGATACAACTATTGTGCCATTACTAGATGCTCAAGGTAAACCTCAACAATATGTCGCTATTCGCAATGATATTACTGCTCGCAAACAAGCAGAAATAACTTTAAAAAAATCTCTAAAAGAAGTCGCAGATATTAAATTTGCTTTAGACCAATCATCGATTGTCGCTATAACCAACAATCAAGGCATTATTGAATATGTCAATGATAAATTTTGTCAAATCTCGCAATATAACCCAGAAGAACTAATTGGTAAAACCCATAGAATCATCAATTCTGGCTATCACTCTCCAGCCTTTTTTCAAGAAATGTGGCGAACTATTAGTCAGGGACAAGTTTGGAAAGGTGAAGTGAACAATTTGGCGAAAGATGGTACTTATTATTGGGTGGATACAACTATTGTGCCATTATTAGATGCTCAAGGTAAACCTCAACAATATGTCGCTATTCGCAATGACATTACTGCGCGCAAACAAGCAGAAGCCCAACTGAGCAACAAAGCCAAAGAACTTGAGCAAGCTTTAAAAGAATTGCAATATACTCAATTACAGCTGATTCAAAGCGAGAAAATGTCTTCTCTAGGTCAACTAGTAGCAGGTGTAGCTCACGAAATTAATAACCCAGTTAACTTTATTTTTGGTAATCTCAAACACGCCTATCAATATGCTCAAAATTTGCTGAAAATTCTCAAGCTTTACCAATATCATTATCCAGAAGCAGCCTTAGAGATTAAAGCAGCAGCAGAAGATATTGACTTAGAATTTTTAGTGGAAGATTTGCCAAAACTTTATTCTTCCATGACGCTGGGAGCAAGCCGCATTCGAGAAATTGTGACTTCGCTACGTACATTTTCCCGTTTGGATGAGTCTGATTTAAAATTTACTGATATACATGAGGGGATTGAAAGCACTTTAATGCTTTTAGAGCATCGGCTGACATCGAAAACAAACAGACCCAATATTTTAGTTATCAAAGAATATTGTAATTTACCTTTAGTTGAATGTTATGCTGGGCAGCTTAACCAAGTATTTATGAATATTTTGCTGAATGCTATTGATGCTATCGAAGAAAATTATCAGCAGCAAACACCAACTATTTATATTCGTACAGAAATGCCTAACCCCAAACAAGTCAAAATCAGTATTATCGATAATGGTTTTGGGATGTCAGATAAAGTCAAGCAAAAAATATTTGATCCCTTTTATACCAATAAACCTGTAGGTAAAGGAACTGGGATGGGTTTGTCTATTAGTTACCAAATTATTACTAACAGACATCGAGGGTCTTTAGAATGTATTTCCTCTTTAGGACAGGGGGCGGAATTTATCATTACAATTCCCATTCATTTAACGCAAGAGCATTGAATTTGCCAGGGGTAAATAAAAAATAATTACTAATTGTAGTGATTGGAGCGATCGCAGTCCTAAAATTTTCGGTAAATCACAGGCTGAAAGCGGGTATTCTCACCGATACTGAGTCACCGCTAAAGTTAAAAGATACTACCAAAACCACCAATGGGGATTGTTCACTTAATTAAATCAACCTAACAAGGAATGCCAAATCCCCAAAAAGCTGCTACTTAATAGCTAGGGCTTCCTTGATAAACATGATTTTGATTGTAGACAAATTGTGATGAATACAGCTAATTTCCCGTGGCTGACGACAATTATCCTCTTGCCGATTGCGGCATCACTCTTGATTCCGATTATCCCGGATAAAGATGGTAAAACAGTGCGTTGGTATTCCCTGATTGTCGGGTTGATAGACTTCGCGCTGATTGTCTACGCCTTTTACACCGGGTACGACTTCTCCAACCCAGATTTGCAGCTAGTTGAAAGTTATGCCTGGGTTCCACAACTAGATTTGAAGTGGTCAGTAGGGGCAGATGGCTTATCTATGCCCCTAATTATTTTGACCGGATTTATTACTACCCTAGCGACTTTAGCAGCGTGGCCTGTGACCCTCAAGCCCAGGCTGTTTTACTTTTTAATCCTGGCGATGTATGGCGGACAGATTGCCGTATTTGCTGTCCAGGATATGCTGCTATTTTTCTTGGTGTGGGAACTGGAATTGATTCCGGTTTACCTACTGTTGGCAATTTGGGGTGGTAAAAAGCGGCAATACGCAGCGACCAAGTTTATTTTGTACACTGCTGGCGGTTCGCTGTTTATTTTGGTCGGCGCGTTGACGATGGCCTTTTATGGCGATACAGTCACCTTTGATATGCACTCTCTCGGTCTCAAAGATTACGCCCTCAATTTCCAACTGTTACTCTATGCTGGCTTTTTGATTGCCTACGCCGTCAAATTACCCATCATTCCCCTGCATACTTGGCTACCTGATGCCCACGGTGAAGCTACAGCACCTGTGCATATGTTACTAGCAGGTATTCTCTTGAAAATGGGCGGTTATGCCTTGATTCGGATGAATGCCCAAATGTTACCAGATGCCCATGCTTATTTTGCCCCGGTTCTCGTCATCTTAGGGGTAGTTAACATCATCTATGCCGCCTTAACATCCTTTGCCCAGCGCAACCTCAAGCGCAAAATTGCCTACTCCTCAATTTCCCACATGGGCTTTGTAACTATCGGTATCGCTTCCTTCACCGATTTAGGCTTGAGTGGCGCAGTTCTACAAATGGTTTCACACGGCTTAATTGGGGCGAGTTTGTTCTTCTTGGTAGGTGCAACTTACGATCGCACACACACCCTGATGCTAGATGAAATGGGTGGGGTTGGTAAGCGAATGCAGAAAATTTTTGCTATGTTTACCGCCTGTTCAATGGCTTCTTTAGCATTGCCAGGAATGAGTGGTTTCGTTGCAGAATTAATGGTATTTGTGGGTTTTGCCACTAGCGATGCTTATAGCTCTACCTTTAAAGTCATCGTGGTATTTTTGATGGCAGTTGGTGTGATTTTAACGCCAATTTATTTGCTATCAATGTTGCGGGAAATATTCTACGGCAAAGAAAACGAAGAATTGGTTTCTCACCAAAAACTTATCGATGCCGAACCCCGCGAAGTCTTTATCATTGCTTGTTTGCTAGTACCAATTATTGGTATTGGTTTCTATCCCAAATTGCTGACGCAAATTTACGACTCTACAACCGTACAATTGACAGCTAGATTGCGCGATTCTGTGCCGACGTTAGCACAGAAAAAAGAAGAAGCACCAAAGCTTTCATTGAATGCGCCAACAATTGGTAATTAGTCAGAGATTTGTAAATAAAATTCATTTTTTTAGGCGGGTTTTATACTCGCCTTTTTTGTATACAGCTAATTCTTAGACTCGATAAAGCTTTTAATAATGCCTAAAATTTTCCCCACCTCATTTAAATTTCTATAGTAAATTGACTGTATGGTACTTGACAAAAATTATCTCACCTAAATTTAATTGTGGCTCAGTTTGATTCTCACTAAAACTAAATTATTAATTTAGATATTAAAACTTTGCGATATCTACATACATCAAAATTCCATTATTTTCTAAAATCTTTCTAGAAATTGCATCTACTAATACCACTCATGTTAAACTACAACCCGTTACACTGTTTACCATCTTCCGAAGAGCTACCAGACTCAGAGGATACACCTGTGGATAATGAACTACAAGATTTAATTCCCAGCTTGCTAAAATCGACACTCGCTTTTGCATGGTCTGAGCGTTGGGATTGGTTTTTTGGGGTGAAGATGGGAATTTATTATGACCCGAAAAAAGCTGCGATCGCGCCTGATGCTTTTCTCAGCGTAGGAGTTAAACGCTTTATTGATGGCGACCTACGCCTGAGTTATGTGATGTGGGAAGAACAACAACCACCAGTCTTAGCACTAGAGGTCGTTTCTCAAATCAGTCATGGCGAATATAGTACCAAAAAAGAATTTTACGCTAAAGAATTAGGTGTTTTATACTACATTATCTACAAACCTCTGCGTAAGAAAAAGCCACCTCTGGAAGTTTATCAATTAAAAGATGGCGAATATTTTTTAATACCAGGAAACCCCATTTGGCTACCAGAAATTGGTTTAGGAATTGGTAGAGAACGAGGAATTTATCAAGGTATTGCACGAGAATGGTTGTATTGGTATAACGAGCAAGGACAAAGGTTACTTACCCCAGAAGAACGTATTTACGAAATGGAAGAACAGTTGAATTTTGAGCGACAGTTACGTATCCAAACAGAACAAAAAATGCAATTACTGGCTGAACAATTAAAAGCTTTAGGTGTGGAACCTGAAAGTTTAACCTAGAAATTGCGCCATCTTGTTGAATTGACAAACTACTCTTAGAGGATGTTTGGAAAGTATTAAACGAATCAATTAAGCCAGTCTTCTCAGCATTAACCGAATCATTGCAACTTGCACAAATGTTTCATGGGTCTGCGGTAAAATCTC